>CAWBOZ010000018.1:0-273087 GCA_963790535.1 uncultured Alphaproteobacteria bacterium
AAGTCCTCTGGCAGGATCATGAAGGCCGCGAGGAACGAGCAGGTTCGTGAGATCCTGCAAAAGGCCAAGGACCACGCGAACAAGCCGATCGAGGCGCTCGACCGGGTGTTCGAGGCGGTCGACAAGCGCCCCCGCGGCAAGGCGTGCGAGGCCATGAACGGCCTCCTGGCCGAATGCACGAGGCGATCGAGGAGGGTGGAGCGGCCCGGTGCTCGATGCCGCCCTGATCGCCTGCCTGCAGGGCATCAAGAAGTACAAGATCACCCGCTACGGCTCATTGCTGGCGTTTGCGCGGCAGATGGGCCTGGACGACGCCATCAAGGATCTGGAGATGTTGCGCGATGCAGCCCGCGCCGACGACCAGGCGCTCACCAAGATTGCTGAGGGCGATGTCAACGTCGAAGCGTCCGCCGAAGCTGGCGAGGATGATGGGGGCAAGGAACCCGACGAGGACGAGGAGCCGGGCGGGGAGGACGGAGAGGGCAAGCCGACGACGGTAAAGAGGCCGACGGCCAAGCGCCGGAGCTAGGCAACCCGCGGCGGCAGGGACGTGCTTCCTGGCGGTCGCACGTCCCTACACGCTGGAAATTCCATCGGTCGGCTGATTCCACATGGCGCCGCACGCCGGACAGGGGTCATGACGGGCCTCGTGTGCACCGATGTTGGCTTCCGCCTAACTGGTGCATCCGCTAAATGAGTGTGGCATTCGGCGCTGCCACGATGCTGAGACGGCGCGAGATGTGGTGCCTGCGCCGGCGATCCCGAGCGAAGAGGTGCTTGTGCGCGTTCCAGTACGTGGTGGCACGCCGGACGGCGTGCTCGATCTCGGCCCAGGCGTCGAACCGGCGCCCCTTGAGCGCCAGCGAGCGCAGGATCTTCCACCACGGCTCGATTAGGTTCAGGTAGGCTGCGTACTTGGGCTGGAACACGAACTCCCAACGCGGGTGGGCGAGCGCGAACAAGAGCACGTTGGTGGCGCTGTGCGTGTTGACGTTGTCCATCACGGCGTAGATGCGCTCGATCTCTGGGTCGATCCAGCCCTCGACCTGGCCCAGGAACTCGACCCAGTTCGCTGTCGTGCGGCCCTGGTAGATGGCGGTGAACGCCGCACTCGTGGCCGGCTGCAAGGGGGACTGTCCAGCGGTTGGGGGACTACGCCGCCTCCGCCCATGACAGGCCTGAGCTGGGGTTCTCGTCATCTCCGTGCCAAAAGTGACGTTAAGTAACCCATTGACCTGATTAGGAAAGTCCCCAGACCTTCACTGTAACGCGCTGATATCATTGGAATCGCTTATCTGCCGTCACAAAGTTGGTTTAACCCTGTGCCGCTGCAGGGACAATGTTCATTAGCATCGCCACCCCGTGTCCGGTGGCAGACCATGGGGGTCGCGCAGCCCCAAATCGACGCCAGCGGGACGTTCACCATCAGAATCGGTTCGCATCCCAGAGCTCGTCTCGGGTGACACCAGGCCAATCCAGTCCGAAAGTGCGTAATTCGGAACGAAAAGCAGGAAATCTAGGACAATCAATACATTAGCATAGCGCGGCGGAGAGGCCTACGAGCACTATCAAGAGATTGCTTATCGTCACTTTTGATACGGAGATGACGAGAACCCCGGCCTTGCCCCGCTCCGCGAGGTGGTGCGGCCGCCGTATCGGCCCGAGCCGAACCGGGGGCCTGGGCGGCCCCGGCACGAGATCGTCCAGGACGCGGCCGAGGCGGAGGTTCCTCCGCTACCGCCCCTGTCGCCGATCGAACGGCGGCTTTTCGATTACGGCGCGCTTGAGGAGGCGATGACGCATCTTGACGCAGTTGTCAGGCGCGCCCGGCACGCACTCGATCCCCTGACCCTGAACGCCCATTGAACGCCCATAAGGGGCAGGAGGCCCAGCGACGCGAAAACGCACGGTAGCGACGGTATCCCAGCGCGCGGAGGGCCGAGTGGCCGCCGTCAGCGTCGAGGCCATGCGCTTCCTGCGCCCCGTTGAGGCAGGCGACGAGGTAAGCTGCTACTGCTCGGTCGAGCACACGGGCGACGTCTCGGTGGCGGTGAAGATCGAGACCGCTCGACGAGGACGGCACGCCGCGCGCGCTGGCGAAGGGTGCCAATGAGGGTGCATAAGGCGGCGTCCGCACCACGGGCGTTCACACAGCCCGAAGCAAGGAGGAGAAGACCTCGATGCGCAAGGCTTCAGCCGCCGTCCTGGCGGGCGCGGCCGTGATCGCGGCCCAGATCAACGGGCGACGCTATGGCCCGATCCCTGACCACCCGCGCACGGCCGCCTGGTACGCAGCCCTGCGTAAGCCGTCCTACACGCCGCCCGGCCCGGTGTTCGCCGTCGCCTGGACGGGGCTCGACGCCTTGCTGGGCTACTCGGGCTACCGGCTGCTCACGGCGGGGCCATCGCCGCGGCGCACCCTCGCGCTCGGGGCGTGGGCGCTGAACCTGCTTGGCGTGGCCGGGTTCTCCTGGGTGCTGTTCGGGCGCAAGCGGCTGGATGAGGCACTGGAGGTGACGGCCGGTATGGTCGCCGCGTCGGCGGCAGCCGCGGCGACGGCGGTGTCCGTGGATCGCCGGGCCGCCTGGGCCGACCTGCCTCTGCTCGGCTGGGTGCTGTTCGCGAGCGTGCTGCAAGAGGAGGTCTGGCGACGCAACCCATGACGGCCGCTCGCAGCGCGAGGTGTTCCGGCGGGCGCCTGTGCGGGTCGCTGCGCCAGGTCCATGCCCGGCCGAGCGCGAGCCAGTTCCTGGACTGGCGAGCGGGATGGTCTCGGTTCTCAGGCTGGTTCGTCCCGACCATGCACCGCGGCCGGAGGTGCCGTCGCCTCGACGGCCGTGAACGCCTCCAGGATCTTGTAGCTGTGCTCGGCGCCGCGCGGCACGATCCAGGAGTTGCCGGGGTTGAGCAGGATGACCTGGCCCTCCGTGTGCAGCTCGGCCCGGCCGCTGATGGCGTAGCCGGCACAGTCATAGTCCCGCCGCACCGGCGCCTGATCGCCGCCTGGCGCTACATTCCGCCACATGCGCATGGCGATGTGCTTCCCGGTGGCGAGGTAAACCTGGCCATCCGGTCCCTTGGGCGAGTGACTGCTGTCCACCTTGATCACGGTCGTGTCGCCCATGCTGGCCCCCTGGTTGCATAGGCGAACGTCGGGCCGGAGGGAGAGGTTGCAAGCCTGGCCAGGCGCGTGGAGCTTTACTCGCCTAGGACCATGGCGACGATTCGGTCTTGGACTAAACCTTTGTCGCTGCCTCTGTGCGGCCCTTGGCGGGGTGAACATCTGCGAACTGTTCGGCTGAAATCGCGGCGCCACAGCTTGTCGGGCAATTAGGTAGATGAGAAAGCAAGCCCTATATGTTGTGCCCGAAAAGCGACCACAGCGGTCTTGGCCCACATCATGTGGTGGTTGCTTTCTTATGTACAGAATTGCCGGAATATTGGTGTCATCGGTGATGCTCCCAGGTGTTGCTTCAGATCCAAGGTCTGAGCCCGTTCTGTGACCCGCGCCCGTTCCGGTGCACGTGTCAAGCTCACATACGGTCGCCGTGATGACGGCTGCACCAACATCCCGCTTGCGGCGGGCAGGGGCTCAGGAGGGCGAGACCAATCTGTGAATTGGCTGTTCAGGCCATGTCGCTATCACGGTCGCCCACCTGGATCTGCCGGGACTGATCAGATCCCGGTAGATGGCGGAGTTGGATTGCGCGCTGCGGTCAGGCAGCCCGCACTGTGGCGCCTTCGATAACCACCCCGGTGGTCACATACTTCCAGAGTGCGACGACGTTCTGGACAATATTGCGCAATCCGGCGCGCGCTTGAGCCGCCCTGCGGTCCGGGGTCGACGCGGAAGACGACCCGGACGTGGTGCTCGCCGATCTCGACCCGTCGCACCAGGGTGCGGACGATGTCGCGCTTGGTGTCCCGGTCCGCCTCGTCCAGCCGATCCCGGACCAGGGCAGCGAATAGCTCCAGCTTGCCGATGACGAGTTGCAGCGAGCGCGCCTGCTCGGCGGCGTCCTGAAGTGTGGTGGCTTCGGCCTCGAGCTTGGTAACGCGTCGGCGCATGCCCGCCAGCCGCGGCTCGAACTCGGCCTTGCTGATCACGCCCTCGGCGTAGCTGTCGATCAGCCGGCCGATGCCGGCGCGCAGCTTGGCGAGCTGGCGCTCGACCGTCTCCAGCTCGGGCCGGCGCGGCCCGGTGCGCAGGACCTGTAGGCGGCGCTGGTATTCCGCCGCGACGCGGGCCGGATCCTGGAGCAACCGGCAGATCTCTATCCAGACCGCCGCGTCCAGCGGCTCGCCCAAGAGCGGCCGGGCGTCGCACCGGCGCTGGCCGCCGTAGCGGCTCGCCTCCGTCCCGGTGCAGCGATAGTAGTGATGCCCAGACCCCGACGGGCCGGCACGGTGCGCCTGCCCGTAGCCGCAGAACGCGTAACCGCAGGCTTGGCAGACCAGCAAACCCTGGAGCAGGTAGCGTATGCTATCCGCGCGCCGGCGGTTGCGTCGCCGGTTCTCATCGAGTTGCTCCTGCACGCCCGCGAACAGGGCGGCGTCAATCAATGCTGGGACCGGGATGGTGATCCACTGCTCGGGCGGGGCCGGGACCTGGCGGAACGGGCGCGTGGGGATCGGGGCACGGCCGCGCGCCGGGCGTAGCGGCGGCTGCCAGGGAATGGAGGCGTTCTTGCCGAAGCGCGCCTGGCCAGCGTAGGCAGAGTTGGACAGCAGCACCCCGATCATGCTGCGGCTCCAGCGGGCATTGCCGGTCGGGCTGGGCACGCCGGCCTCGAACAGCCGCTGAGAGACCATCGCCGAAGGCGATCCGTCGGAGACAAGGACGGCGAAGCCGTCCCCGGCCAGGCTGACGCGCTCCTCCCCGATCCAGGCGAAGATGCGGCGCACCACCGCGGCCTTGTCCTCGACTACCTCGAAGCGTGCCACGCCGTCCTCGGCCTCGCGGCGGCCGACGAAGCGGTAGCCGTACGGTGCCCGGGTGAGCACGCTGACGGCGCCGGCTTGCGCGAGGTGGCGCTTGCCCCGCCGGCTGCGCTCGACGATGCGCGCCCTCTCGTATTCAGCAAACATCCCTTGTAGTTGCAGCAAGAGGGTGTCCTCTGGCGTCTGGCCGATCGGGCGATTGAGGAACACCACCTCGGCGCTGGCGCGCGCGAACTCCTCGACCAGCACCGCCTGATGCGCATACGAGCGGGCCAGGCGGTCGGGCGCGTGCACGTAGATGACGTCGATGGCGGACATAGCCGCGAGGTCGCGCAGGCGCTCCGGGGCGGGCCGGATCAGGCTCGCACCGCTGTGGCCGTCGTCGAGGAAGCGCAGCTCGGGCGCGATCTCGTGGCCGTCCTCGGCCGCGCGTGCCAGCAACGCTGCGACCTGGCTGGCGATGGTGTGGCGCTCAGCCTGCTGATCGGATGACACCCTGGCGTAGAGCGCCGCCCGGATCGGGGCGGTAGCGCGCACCCGCGCCGAGGCCGCTGCGTGTCGTTGCATCACTTGCCTCCTCTCTCAGCCGCGCTTCCGGAGCAGGGCGGACCGGGCGCGACAGCGTCGGCAGCAGCCGCCGATAGGCGTGCGCCAGCGCGTCCTGACCACCCCGCCGCGGCTCGAACCCCACCTCCAGGCTGAGCCGCGGGTCCGTCCTGCACCGCCGGGTCATGTCCGCCTCCATCCCCGCCCAGCCTGTGCCGCCGGGATCGAGATATGGGTGCCTCAGGTGCTGCACGTGCCTGCCGAACCGGCGCACGCAGCCCCTCACACGAGAGGATCAGCACCAACCCAGGCAAGAAATTCGCAATATTGTCCAGAACGTCACCAGGAGCTTCCTCGCCAGCGCCACGATCAGCGTCTTGCGCAAGCGCCCGCCGTTGCGGCTGACGCGCTCCTGGAACCACCGGCTGAGCGCAGACCCTGGCTGGTGTCGCAACCACAGCCACGCGAGCTGGAGCATGGTCGATCGCAACCGCGGGTTCCCAGACTTGCCGATGCCCTGTTCCCGGTCGATCGTCCCACTTTGCCACGGCGTCGGCGCCAGTCCGGCATAGGTTGCGACCTGCCGCCGGTTGCCGAATGCCCGGAACAACCCTTCCGACCAGAGGACCATGGCAAACTCCGCGCCGATGCCCTTGAGGCCCATCAACATCGCCGCCGGCGTCGGAACACTTGCCTCCTTCGCTGCGGTGAACAGGGCATCGCGTTCGGCTTCGACCGCCCTGATCTGCTCGAGAAGCAGCTCCAGGCGGTCGAGCTCGCGACTGATCTGCCGCTCCAGATGCTCTGGCAGCGGCCGGCCGTCGCTGGTCCGCAGCGCCTGCAGCCGCTGCCGTCGATTGCGGTGCAGCGGCTCATATTCGACGCCTTGCGCGAACAGCAGGCCCTTGATCCGGTTCACGTGCCCGACCCGCTCGGCCGTCAGCGTCTTGCGTTCGCGCGAGAGCCGCCGGCGGTCCTCCTCCTCGGGTGTCGGCACACGCACCATCGCACAGACGCGCGGTTCGCCGCGCTTGTAGGCCAGCAACGTTCGCACCAGCGCCTCGCCGTCGATCCGGTCCGTCTTCGCCCGCCGGCGTCGACGCAACGTCGCAATCGAGGCGGCATCGACAACGTGGCTTTTGATCCCCTCTTGCTCCAGCATTCGATGGATCCAGAACCCGTCCAGTCCAGCCTCCTGGATGACGATGATCGGGACGCGTCGTCCCGTTCGCCATTCTGCCTTGTCCTGCAGTTGCGAGAACCGCTGCAGCAGTCCGGCAATGTCGCCGCCCGCAACCGAATGCCTCGACATCTTCTCCCCGCCGCCCGGCGAGAGGGAGGTGACCAGCCAGGTTGAACAACTCAGTTCCAACGAGACGGCAATCGCGCCAAGGTCGGCGTGGATGGCCGTGGGGTCGTGAGATTGCTGATCGGCAGCTCGCATCGTCGTCTCCAAAGTGGGGGGCCTGCAACCTCACTCTGCCAGGGAACGGGCTGCTATCCGCCCCCATGGGATCTGTGACGTAGGCGAGCTCGGGTGCGACCGCATCCTTGCCGAAGTCGAGCACGGCAAAGCTCTTCGCCTCGCCCGCGTCCTGACAGGGGCAGGCGAGCAGCCGTTGGACGCGCACCGGCACGTCGCCGAACAGCGAGCGGAACCGCGCCCCGTAGTGACCCTTGCTCGCCAGCTTGCGCCCGCACGCCCTGCACGCGCGAGGGCACTCGCCCAAGGCGGTCATCTGCGCCGGCACGATCTGAGCCTGTAGCGCCGCCGTGAGCTGCTTGGCTTCGTCGAGCCGCAGCCCGAGCTCAGCCAAGCCGGCCTGCTCCTCACGCTCGATGCAGCCGAGCTCGGTTTCGGTGGTCATGCCAGGCTGCCGCTCGGTCACCAGCTTCACCCGCCACATCAAATTCGCCACCAGTCCACCCCCAGTCTCGTGAGCCCCGAACCTAGAGCACGATCCGAACGCGCCGACTCGAAATTTCTTTCCCCGACGCGACGCGATGTGATTCACCTTGCAAGCTGGAGAGGAGGCCAGCATGCATGGCACGATCACTGTCGCAGGATCTTCGCTCTCGGGTGATCGCGGTGGTTGCAGGTGGCATGTCCTGCAATGCGGCGGCGGCACGCTTCGGCATCGCGGTGTCGAGCGCCGTGCGGTGGGTGCGCGCCTGGCGTGCCGAGGGGCGTGCGACGGCCTTGCCGCAGGGCGGCGACTTGCGGTCGCACCACATCGAGGCCTATCGCGACGTGATCCTGGCGGCGGTCGAAGCCGAGGTGGACATCACACTGGTCGAGATCGCCGAGCTGCTCCATCGCGAGCACGGCACCTCGTTCGCGCTCAGCACGGTCTGGCGTTTTCTCGATCGCCATGATCTCACCTTCAGAAAAAACGGCGCACGCCAGCGAGCAAGAGCGGCCCGATGTCGCCGCCCGGCGACAGGCTTGGTTCGACGCGCAGCCTGACCTCGCTCCCGAGGACCTGGTGTTCATCGACGAAACCGGAGCCTCGACAAAGATGGCTCGACTGCGCGGGCGTGCGCCGCGCGGCCAACGATGCCGAGCGCCAATCCCGCATGGACACTGGAAAACGGTCACCTTCGTCGCGGCGCTGACGCTCTGCGGCTTGACCGCGCCTATGGTGCTCGATGGGCCGATGAACGGCCCCGCCTTCCTCGCCTATGTCGAGCAGATGCTCGTCCCCACGCTGCGTCCCGGCCAAATCGTCGTGATGGACAACCTGCCCGCCCATAAGGTCGCAGGCGTGCGGATAGCCATCCAGGCGACAGGCGCCCGGCTCTGGCTGTTGCCGCCCTACTCGCCCGACTTCAACCCGATCGAGAACGCGTTCGCCAAGCTCAAGGCGATCCTGCGCAAGGCTGCCGCCCGCACCATCCCGAGCCTCTGGGACGCGATCCGCGACGCACTGCCTCAGTTCACGCCCGAGGAATGCGCCAACCTCTTCAAGGCCGCAGGGTATGAGCCAGAGTGATCGGATTCTGCTCTAGTGCGTCTCGATCCGCGTATGGCCAGCCGCTATCCGCACGAGTTCAGCGGCGGGCAGCGCCAGCGCGTCGGCGTGGCCCGGGCCCTGGCGGCCTCGCCGAGCTTCATCGTGTGCGACGAGCCGGTTTCCGCGCTCGACGTGTCGATCCAGGCTCAGATCGTCAATCTGCTCGAGGAGCTGCGCGAGCGGCTCGGGCTGACCTACCTGTTCGTCGCGCACGACCTCGCGGTGGTTCGCCACCTGAGCGATCGCGTCGCGGTGATGTACTTGGGCGAGATCGTCGAGATCGCGCCCAAGCGCAGCCTCTACGACAATCCGCTCCACCCTTATACGCGGGCACTCATCGCCGCGGTGCCTGTGCCGGACCGTAGCGTCGAGGCGCGGCGCACCCGCACGCTGCTCCACGGCGAAGTACCAAGCCCGCTCAACCCTCCTACCGGCTGCCGTCTGCATCCACGCTGCCCGCACGCGATGTCCGTGTGCAGCACCGTCGCGCCGCGGCCGCGCGAGATCACGCCGGGCCACGTCGTCGCGTGCCATCTCTATGCAGCGGCAGCGTCGTCATGTTCAGGGACGGCGGGCGGGCGGGACCGGGCTGGAACGCTGACGACCTGAGCAATGCTGCTGCGAGGTGATCATGGCCTACGAGATTGACCGCCGCCCGGTAACGCTCTGGAGCGAGGGATCCCGGCTTGCGGCTGAGGTGTTCAAGCCCTTGGATGCGGGTGGGGCGCGACCGGCGATCCTCCTGTGCCACGGCTGGGGCGGGCTGAAGGAGCACTTGGCGGAGCGATACGCCAAGCCCTTCGCTGAGGCGGGCTTTGCCTGCCTCGTGTTCGATTACCGCGGCTGGGGCGGCTCGGACGGGCGGCTGATCCCGGATGCGGGTGAGCCCCTGCTGACCGAGGCCGGTGAGCGGACGGTGAGGGTGCGCGTGGTGCGCGAGGTAGTGAATCCGCTGGACCAGGTGGCGGACATCCGTGCCGCCTTCGCCTGGCTCCTCTCGGAAGACGGCGTCGATCCGGCCCGCGTGGGACTCTGGGGCACGAGCTACGGCGGCGGCCACGTCGTCTCCGTGGCGGGGAGCGAGGACCGGGTGAAAGCGGTGGTCGCGCAGATCGGCGGCTACGGCCACCCGCGCGAGGCCTGGTATGCCGAGCTCGCCCGCAAGCGCATGGCCGACAAGACGCGCGGCCTGCTCGACCCGCCGATCCCGCAGGGCGTCGATCAGGCGCCCGGCCTGCGGGGCACACCGGACGTGGCGCGCCAGTTCGGCTACGCGCCGCTCCAGGCTGCCGAGCGAGTCCGCGTGCCCACGCTGTTCATCGACGCGGAAAACGAGGAATACAATGAACCAGCACTCCAGGGCGGCGCGGCGTACGAGATCGTCAAGCGAAACGCCGTCGCCGAGCGGCACACGTTTCCATGCACCCATTACGAGGTGTACGACCGGTTTCACGGTCCTTCGCTGAAGCTGGCGCTCGATTGGTTCACCAAGCACGTATGAACGGGGTTTCTCAGTCGTCTGAAGCGGAGGGTGAGTGATGCGGGACCTGAACGGCAAGGTGGGAGTGATTACCGGCGGCGCGAGCGGGATCGGCCTCGCCATGGCGGAGCGCTTCGGGCGCGAGGGCGTGAAGCTGGTGATCGCCGACATCCAGGAGGACGCGATCGAGCGGGCCGTAGCGGGCCTGAAGGCGAAAGGCCTAGACGCCATCGGCGTGCGGACCGACGTCGCCAAGTACGCGGACGTCGAGGCGCTGGCGCGGACGACGCTGGACGCCTTCGGCAAGGTGCACCTCGTCGTCAACAATGCCGGCGTCTCTATCACTGGCCCCACCTGGAGGATGTCGCTCGACGACTGGCGCTGGGTATACGATGTGAATTTCTGGGGTGTCGTCCACGGGATCAAGGCGTTCACCCCCATCCTGATCGAGCAGGGCGAGCCCGGGCACATGGTCAACACCGCCTCGCTGGCCTCCTTCGTCGGCACGGGCGAGCATGCGCCCTACTCCTCGTCCAAGGCCGCCTGCCTGTCCATCAGCCAGTCGCTCTACTCGGAGCTGATCGCGGCGAACACCCGGATCGGCGTCTCCGTGGTCTGTCCCGGCATGGTCGCCACCGACATCCACCGCTCCTGGCGAAACCGTCCGGTGGGCGACCGGCCGTGGAGCGACCGCGAGTGGAACGACCCGCAGTTTCGGGCGAACTCAGACGTGTTCCAGGGCAGCGGCGTCGAGCCCGAACGGATCGCCGAGGCCACCTTGGAAGCGGTCCTGAACGACCGCTTCTACGTCTTCTACGGCGAGAGCGATCCTTTTCTTGAGAGATTCTTAAGCCCCATTTTGAAGACCGAGAACCCGCCGGTCCACACCTGGGGACCGGACCTACGGCCCCCAGCGGAGAAGGCGGCCGGGGCGGAGTGACGACGCTCGCGCAGACCGGGTGCAGGTCCGCCGGAGCTTGCACTCACTCTGCGGCGACGCCCGCCCTCTCGAGCTCGCTCTTGCCCTGCACCCACGAGCCCTCTGGCACGACGGCGCCGGCCGGGTCGCCGACCTCGTCCCAGCGGGCAACGAGCTGTTCGGCGACGTCCTCGCCCGTGCCCAGATAATGCCGCGCGTCAGGGTGACATAGGCCTGCTCGAAGCTGCCGGCGCCCGCGCAAAGGATGGCGCGCGTGGGCGCATCCTCGACGACGAGGGCGAGGACGGCCGGGCTCACGGCCTCGGGCCTGAGCGCCTCCACCGCCTCGGGCGCGAGCAGCCCGTCCATCATGCGGGTGGCGGCGGTGGGGCCAAGCAGTTCACCCGGATGTTATGCTTCGCTCCCTCAAGCGACAGCGTCTGCATCAGCCCGACCACCGCCATCTTGGCGGCGCCGTAGTTGGGCTGGCCGAAGGTGCCGTACAGGCCCGAGGAGGAGGTGGTCATCACGATGCGGCCGTAGGCCTGGACGCGCATGATGTCCCACACCGCCTTGGCGCAGTAGGCCGATCCCATGAGATGCACGTCGATCACCGCGCGGAAGTCGGCCATGTCCATCTTGGCGAATGTCTTGTCACGCAGAATGCCGGCGTTGTTGACCAGGATATCGACGCGACCTCACCTCGACATGGCGGAGGCGATCACCGCCTCGACCTGGGCCATGTCCGGCACCGAGGCTCCGTCGGCGATCGCCTCGCCGCCGGCCTGCGCGATCTCGTCGGCCACCGCCTGGGCGGCGGAGAGCGAGCTCCCCGCGCCGCTGAGGCCGCCGCCGAGGTCGTTCACGACCACCCTGGCGCCGCGCTTGGCCAGGAGCAGGGCGTGGGACGCCCGAGGCCGCCCCCTGCGCCCGCTACGATGGCCACCCACCCCATCAGATTGATCGCCACGTCCGCTCTCCTCGAAGTTGATAGGGTCAGCTGCCCGCTAGAGCACTTTCCGTCCGAGCGGAATCGCTCGGGCGGATGGTGTGCTCGCCGAAGCAATCACCTAGCCTGCCCAGCGCGCGATAGCGCGGCGGGCAGGCTAGGGCAGGCCCGCGCCCGGCGCCGTCACGGGAAAGGCCTCGATGCGCCCGTTCCGCTCGGCGCGCTGCCGCTCGGGGTCGTGGAAGTCGGCGGTGCAGACGAAGAGGGTGCGCCGGTCGTCGCCCCCCAGCATGCAGGCGAAGGCACCGCGGCCGGTGTCGATCCACTCCAGCAGCTCCCCGCCTTCGCGCACGCGCCCGCAGCCGCGCCTCGTGGGCGAGGCGGCCCACACCGCGCCCTCTGCATCCAGGCAAATCCCGTCGGGGTGGAAGTCGTCGGGCAGCTGCGCCCAGACGCGACGGTTGGACAGTCCACCGTCGGCTTCGACGTCGAAGGCGGTCAGCCGCTCCGCCCAGGTCTCGGCGACGATGAGGACGGCGCCGCCGTCGGTGATCGCCATGCCGTTGGGGAACCAGAGCTCCTCGGCTGCCACGCGGGCGGAGCCGTCCGGATCGACCCGCACGAGCACGGTGGGCCGGGGCGCCTCCGCCGGATGGAGCTCGAAGCCGAAATTGCCGACATACGCGCGGCCCCGCCGGTCAACGGTCATGTCGTTGCACCGGCGGGGGGCCAGCCCCGATAGGTCCGCGTGGGTGACGAGCGCGCCGTCCGGCTCCATCCGCAGCACGCGCCTGTCGGTCATGGACACCACGAGGAGCCGGCCATCTGGCAGCCATCCCAGGCCGGAGGGGCGCTGCGGCACGGCGCAGACCCTGCGCGTCTCGCCATCAACGAGCCGGCAGACCTCGTGGCCGTGCATGTCGGACCACCACAGCGTTCCGTCACGCCAGCGCGGCCCCTCGCCGAACGCCACTCCTTCCGCCACGATCATCGGCGCCTCCCCGGTCCGCGATGCCGCCGGCCCGGAGCCTTGCCGCGCAACGGACGTGCCGTGGAGACGATCACTGCTTCCCTCATGGCTGCGCATCCTTCAGTTTCGCTCGTGCGCCTTGCAGAGCGCCCGCCGGCTGCGGCATTCTGCAAACCCGCGGCCCGGTGCCGTCAAGCTGTTTCAGCGCGAATTTAATCGATCGGTCTGCCGACGGGCCGCAAGCCGCGTTCCTGGCTCGCTCGACCTTGCGATGCGATCCCCGGCGCGTTAGCCACCATCGCGACGGCTGCAGCCGACATGGTCAGGGAAACCCGAGGAGCATTCAGGTAAACCCGTGATGACTGAACCCGAACCCGCGGTCCGGCCGAAATATAAGCGCCGCAAGGCCGTGATCCTGCGCGCTGCCGTCGATGTCATGAACACCAAGGGTGTGCAGGGCATGACCTTGGGCGATGTGGCCGAGAAGCTCGGCCTCGTTCCGACCGCCGTCAATTACTATTTCAAGGGCAAGGAGGAACTGGCGGCGGCCTGCTTCATGCAGGCCATCGGAAAGTATAACAGCCTGATGGCGCGATCCGATCTGGTGGCCACGCCCGAGGAGAAGCTCAGAGCGTTCCTGGAGGATTTCACGGACTACATGGCGGCGGTTCAGAGTGGTTGCGCCGAGCCGGTAGCAGTCTTCAACGATGTGCGCGCCATCAGCGATCCGGCGGTGAACGCCGCCTATACGGATATGTTTCGGCGAATTCGACGGATCTTCACCCTGAAGCCGATCAGCGAGCCCGTGCGCTTACAACAGAACGCCCGCACGCACCTGCTCATCTCCCAGGTGTTCTGGGCCGTGCTGTGGCTGCAGAACTACGACCCCGCGGATTACCGCCGCATGATCGACCGGCTGTTCGATCTGCTCGTCAACGGCCTGGCGACGCCGGGCACGGCCTGGGCGCCCGTCGAGCTGGCCACCCCGCGCCCTGCCGTGGAGACCCCGGGCGGGTCGCGCGAGGCATTCCTCAGGGCGGCCACGGAGATGCTGAACGAGCACGGTTACGTCAACGCGTCGGTGTCGCGCATAGCCGCGCGGCTGAAGCTCACCAAAGGGTCCTTCTACCACCATATCGAAGCCAAGGACGCGCTGGTGGAGCAGTGCTTCGACCGCACCTTGGACGTCATGCGCTCCTCGCAGCTCGCGGCCGATGCCAGCACTCACACCGGCTTTGACAACCTAGCGTCGCTCACGGCCTTCATGATCCGGCGCGATGTCTCGGGCGAGGTCCCGCTCCTGCGCACGTCGGCCCTGACGACGGTTCCCCAGGAGATGCAGGCGCAGCTCGTGCGGCGGTTCGACCGGTTCTCGGCGCGTCTGGCCAGCGTGATCAGCGACGGGGTGGCCGACGGCTCGATCCGGCCGGTGGACACCAACGTGGCCGCCCAGGCGATCACCGCCCTGATCAACGCCAGCGCTGAGCTGCATCACTGGGCGCCGGGCGTGACCGAGGCGAACGCCGCAGAGATCTACGCCTGTCCGCTCTTCACGGGTGTTTTCCGGCCGGGGCTCGCCGCGGCGGTCGCGGAGCCGTCCCGCAGTGTAGCCGCGGAGGGCTGAACAGCCGGCGACGCGCGCCTATCGACGAGCGCAACCCCGTTTTTCGGCCCTCGGTTTGCAGGCGGGCTCGCGTAGCCCTCAAGGCTGATCTCCATGCTCGGATCAGGCGGCGGTCGCGGGCCGGTAGCCGTCCCTGAGATGCCGCTTGAGGATCTTGCCGATGTGGCTGCGCGGCAGGGCGTCCATGAGCTGCACGTCGGAGATCCGCTGCGTCTTGCCGAGGCGCGCGTTGGCCCAGGCGCGCAGGTCTTCGGCCGAAATGTGGGAGCCCGGCTTGAGCACCACGAAGGCTACGGGCGTCTCGCCCCATGTCTCGGACGCCACGCCCACGACCGCCGCCTCCACGGCGTCGGAATGCTCAAGCAGCACCGCCTCGAGGTCGGACGGGTAGATGTTGAACCCGCCAGAGATGATCATGTCCTTCTTGCGGTCCATCAGGATCAGGAAGCCGTCCTCGTCGAAGCGGCCCAGGTCGCCGTTGCGGATGAAGCGCCGGCCCTCCTTGTCATGCCAGGTCGCTTCGGCGGTTTTCTCGGGTTGGTTGTGATAGCCCGTCATCATCTGCTGCTCCGAGCGGCCGACGACCTCGCCGATCTCGCCGGGACCGACCTCCTCGCCGTTGTCGTCGATCAGACGCACGTCTGTCCATGGCCAGGGCTGGCCGACCGTGTGCAGCTTGTGCGGCGTCTCGTGCGCGAACAGCACGGTCCCGCCGCCGCCTTCAGTCATGCCGTAGTATTCGGTCAACCCCCCCGGCCAGCGCTGGAGCAACTCGGTCTTGAGGGCGGCGCTCAGGGGAGCGCTGGTGCTGAACTTCATCCGGAATGCGCTGAGATCGAAGCTGCCGAAGTCCGGCACGGCCATGATCCGCTGGTACTGGACAGGCACGAGCATGGCGTGGGTCGCGCGATGCCGCGCGGCAAGCGCCAGGAAGGCGCGCGCCTCGAACTTCGCCATGAGGACGACGGTTGCCCCGCCGCCGAGCGCGGGGAAAAGGCTCACCAGCGTGGTGTTGGAGTAGAGCCCAGTGGAGATGACGGCCACGGCGTCCGGCCCGTAGCCGAACGGCGCGTCGGCGGGTGCGGGCGGCGTGCGCATGACGTGCGGCTGGACGATGCCCTTGGGCGTGCCGGTGGTGCCAGACGAGTAGATGATGTTGAATGCCCATTGCGGGTCGATCTCGATGGCCGCCGGCGCGGCACCCTCGGCCGCCAGCCACTCGGCGAGGGGCCGCCCGGCGTCCGACCCGTCCAAGGACACCCAGGCGAGGTCAAAGTCGAGACGGTCGCGCACGGGGGCGAGCCTGTCGCCGACCTCCCTGTCAACGAACAGGACCTTGGCGCCGCAGTCCGCGATCATGCCCACCAGGCTCTCGGCCGTGGAGGAGGGCGCGAGCGGGGCCACCGCCAGGCCTGCGCGAAGGGCGCCGCAGAAGGCCTCCACATAGCTGATCGAGCTCGCCGCGCAGATGGCGACCGTGTCCTGCGGCTCAAGGGCCGCTCGTTGCAGCGTGGCGGCGACCCGGTCCATCATCCGGTCGAGCGCGCCGTAGCTGACGGAGTCGCCGCCCTGGATCAGCGCCGCGTGCTCTGGGCGTGCCGCCGCCTGAGCGCGGATGCGGTCCGGCAAGCTGATGAACATTTCGGCGGCCTGAGCTTCGCTCATCGTCGTCGCTCCTCCACGACCGGGCCGCCTCGGAACGGCCTCTACTCTCCAGCGAGCCTGCTGCCCTCTCCCTCCGAGGTCAAGCACCGAAGGATACCCATGCCACAGAAACGCGTCATACTACGGCAAAAACTAGAGCATTCTCGGCGCCATCCTGCCTAACCTCTGCCTGAAATTCTGCAACAGGTCCCTTGACCCGACCCGGCCCGATGGCACAGGGTGCGGTCAAAGCTGCAGCTGACGAGGCTCCGGCAAACGAGGCGTCGCAGCGAGCAGCTAACGGAAAGGAGCCGATGATGAAGCTCTTCGCGCCGACGTTCACCGCCCTGGCAATGCTCGTCCTGATACGGGCCGCGAGCGCCGCGCCGGCGCCTGCGGACTGGCATTGCCCGGACGGTTACCAGGTCCACGCGGGCCTGAACGTCAATTTCCCTCACCAGGAGCTGAAGCGATCCTTCTGGGTTTATCCGCCCGAGAACGCCTCAGGCCCGGCGCCGGTCTGGGTTCCGCTCACGGGGACGGTCGAGTTCACCGACGACAATCTCACGGTGGCGCGCAGCGGCGCTAATGCGCTCCTGGCCAAGCAGGGGATCATGGTGATCGGCCCCGTGCGGCAGTGCGCCGACGGCGACGCCGCCTATCGCGGGCCCAAGTGCAACGGCCCGGGCTCCGACGGCTGGACCTGGAAGCCCTGGAACGAGGGTCGGGTCCCCACCGCCGCCGGAGACCGATGGAAGACGGACGCGGGGCCGGACGCCAGCTTCTTCAAGGCCGCCATAAGCTGCGTCGGGACCAAGTGGAAGCTCGACCCAAGCCGCTTCTACATCGGCGGCATCTCCTCGGGCGCCACCATGACCAATCGGGCGCTCCTGTTCGACTCCTCCTTCTGGGCCGGCGGCATGCCCATCTCCGGCGAGTGGTATGTGACGAAGGACGACGGCTCGGGCCTGTCCTTTAACGAGGCGCGCGCCTTCGTGGCGGCGCATCCGGACAAGATCTTCCAGGGCCGGGTCGGGCCCTATCCCCTTCCGCAGCGGCTCGGACCAATGATCGTGATCACGGTCTGGGGCGGCGACAACGACAAGTGGGACTGCGGGCCGCCCATCGGCCTCTGCTCCGACTACCGGCCGACCACGCAAGCGGCGTCCAACTACTACAGCTCGCAGCCGGACGTGGTGAGCGTCGCCTGCACCGTGCAGGACGGCCACATGTGGCCGCAAGTGAACACCCAGGCGTTCAACAGCTGGGCGCTGAAGACGCTGATCTCCCACCCGAAGGGCTCGAGCGTAGCCAGCTTCAGGCTGACGCCGCCGCCCGAAGGCTACAGTTGCCATGTCGGCCGCTTCACCGACCACTACCCTTCGCCGGGCTGATCCCCCCGTCGCTGCCAACCCCCCTCATCGGACTCCAACATGCCTCATCGCCTCGACGGGAAAGTCGCGCTGATCACGGGTGGGACCAAAGGCGTACGACGCGCGCTGTCCGAGACGAGCCGGGATCGCGAGCCGGAATGGCGTGCCACCGTCAACAGCCCCGGCACGGTCAACAAGCCCGACTGAACGGACCACACGGCAACCGGGGATGCCCCAGGCCGGTTAGATCGGCCATGAAGGACCACATCCCTGAATCCCTCCTCGCCCTCTGGCTCGACGAGGAGGCCGCGCGAAGGGGCGGCCTCCTCGTCCACGTCGCCCGCAGCGACGTCCGGCTCGCCCGTCTCCTTGGCCCGGCGCAGGCGTTCGCGGGCGATGCGGTCGAGGTGCTGCCGCTGCCAGGTTGGGACGTGCTGCCCTACGATCCCATGCGTCCTTCCGCCGCGGTCGTCGGTCAGCGCCTCGCAACTCTGCTCACCCTCGCCCAGCCCCGCCTGCGGCCTCGGCTCGTCCTGACCAGCGCAGATGCGGTCCTCCAGCGCGTGCCGCCGCCAGGTACCTGGGACGGTGCGGTATTCGAGTTGCGCGTCGGCGAGGCCTTTGACCCGGAGAACCTGCGTCGCCGGCTCGCAGTCCTAGGCTACCGCGCCGACGAGGAGATCCACGAGCCGGGCGAGGCCGCCCTGCGCGGCGAGGTCGTGGATCTCTGGCCTGCGGGCGGCGCGGAGCCGGTGCGGCTCGACGTGGCGGACGGGCGCATCGCCGCGATGCGCCTCTTCGACCCGCTCTCGCAACGGAGCGGCGGGGCTGTGAATGCCGTGCGCCTGCTCCCGTCCGTCGAGTTCCCGCCGGACCAGGACGAGGCCGCCCACCTGCTCCGCGCCGAGGACGAGGCACCCCCGCCCGAGCCGCCGGCACGGCTGCTACCGCTCGCCGACCGCCTCCCCGGTGCCACCTGGGTGCTCGATCCCGAGGTCGAGGAACGATGGCACGCCTTCGCCGAGCAGATTGAGGATGCCTATGCCGCGACCAGCAAGGCCCGCCGGGTGACGGCAGCGGCCGGGGGCGGCGTCCTGCCAAGGCCATCGCGCCTCTACGTGACGCCGGAGCAGGCCAAGCGTGCGGCAGCGAAGGAGCAGGTCGAGGCAGTGCCGGACGGCGGCCCGGCCGAGGCGCCGCGGAATACGGCCGCGCTGCTCGCCCGCCTGCGAAACCTAGAGGCGCGCGAAGAGGCGGGTGCGGTGGTGCTCGCCTGCCCAGGCGATCCCGCGCCGCTCGTGCGCTCGCTCGCGCGCCGGGGCGTCGCGGCGCGCGCAGCGTCGTGCTGGCGGGAGGCGACCGCCGGCGGGATCACCGCGATGCACCTGGACGTGGCAGCGGGATTGGCGCGGCCGGGGTTGCTCGTCTTGCCGATGGCCGGCCTCGTCCATGCCGTGCGAGGGCAGCTAGGTCGTGCGCCCGCTCTTGAGGTCGAGGAAGGGCCGCGGGTGGGCGACCTGGTCGTCCACGCGGAGCACGGCGTCGCTCGGCTGCGCGGGCTGTCCTTGGTCGAGGGCGAGGAGCGCGTCGCGCTCGACTACGCGGACGGAGCCGACCTGCTGGCCGAGCCGTGGGAGATGGACCGTACCTGGCGCCTCGGCGGCGAAGCGGCACGGATGGCGCCGGATCGGCTGGGCGGCGAAGCGTGGCAGCGCACGCGCGCGGAGTTGCAGGCAGAGGTCGCCGCCACGGCGGAGCGGCTCGCCAAGCTCGCCGAGGTACGGGGGCGCGAGACGGCCCCGCGTATCGAGACTGGACCAGCCTATGTCCGCCTCGTGCACCGCTTCGCCTATGCGCCCAGCCCGGACCAGCAGGCGGCGTTCGACGCGGTGCTCGCCGATCTCGCCTCGGGGCGGCCGATGAACCGGCTCGTCTGCGGCGACGTGGGCTTCGGCAAGACCGAGGTCGCGCTCCGCGCCGCCGCAGCCGCCGCAGCCGCCGCGCTTGCAGGCTGGCAGGTCGCGGTCGCGGCGCCCACCACCGTCCTCGCCCGGCAGCACCTCGACGGGTTCCGCCGCCGCTTCGCCGGCACGGGCGTGCGCGTCGAGGGCCTGATCCGCGGCACGACCACGCCGGAAGGGCGGCGCGTGCGCAAGGGTCTCGCCGACGGCAGCATCGGAATCGTCGTCGGCACGCAGGCACTCGCCGCCGAGGGCATCCGCTTCAAGCGCCTCGGCCTCGTAGTCGTGGACGAGGAGCAGCGATTCGGCGAGGCGGTGAAGGATCGGCTCGCCGGTCTTGCCCAAGGCGTCCACCTGCTCACCATGACCGCGACGCCGATCCCGCGCACGCTGCAAGCGGCACTGGTCGGGCTGCGTGACTGCTCCGTGATCGCGACGGCACCGGTGCGGCGGCAGCCGACGCGGACCTTCGTGCTGCCGTGGGACCCGGCCGTGGCCCGCGCGGCGCTGCTGCGGGAGACGGCGCGGGGCGGGCAAGGCTTCGTCGTCGTGCCCCGGATCGAGGCGCTGCGCCGAATGGAGGAGGAGCTGCGCGAGCTGGTGCCGGAACTGCACCTCCGGATCGCGCACGGCAAGCTGGCGCCCGAGGCGCTGGACGAGGCGGTGACGGGCTTCGCGCGCGGCGAGGGCGATGTGCTGCTCGCCACCAACATCATCGAGGCAGGCCTCGACATCCCGCGGGCGAACTTGATCCTGGTGCGTGAGGCCGAGCACTTCGGTCTCGCCCAGCTCCACCAACTTCGTGGACGCGTCGGGCGCGGGTCCAGGCGGGGCGCCGCCTACTTCATGGCGGCGCCAGGACGGCGCCTGGCCGCGGCGACGATGGCACGGCTGCGCACGCTGGAGGCGCTCACCGACCTCGGAGCCGGGGCGGCGCTATCCGCCGCCGACCTCGACCTGCGCGGGGGCGGCGACCTGTTCGGCAGCGAGCAGGCCGGGCACCTGCGCCGGGTCGGCACGGGGATGTATCAGGAGCTGCTGGCCCAGGCGCTCGCCGCCCGACGCGGCGCGGCACCGCCGTTGCCGCCGGCCGCTGTCCATGGAATGCCGGCCGGGCGGTTTCCGGACGCGTGGGTACCCGAGGAGAACCTCCGGCTTGCCCTGCTCCGCCGCCTCGCGCGTCTCCGCGACCCAGCGGCACTCGACGAGTTTGCCGGCGAGCTAGCGGACCGCTTCGGGGAGCCGCCGCCCGAGACAGCCGCGCTGCTCACTCATGCACGGCTGCGATTAGTTGCGGGCGTGCGCGGCATCGTTTCGGTAGAGATAGGCCCGAAAGCTGTAGCGATAACGTTTCGCAAAGATTTTGAAGCATCGCTGATCCGTCTCGCTGCCTCGTTAGGTGGAAAGAGGATGAATGACCGCATCATCATAGGTGCTAATGAGGCACCATTGGTTCGCGTTTTAGAGGAATATTTACCGATTTAGTCTCAATCAAGAGATCGTGATCAAGAACATGGGTAAGGGTTGCTTTACGGCTTTGTCGAATAGTAGTCTCCGCACGAACTCGTGAGGCGGAGGCTTTGGCTGATGGCGTCAGGGTGTGAAAGAATCCGGGAAGCGGCACGCGATTTCGAGGTCGCTGTGGCGGACACTCGGGAGCGGCTTGAGGCGGCATATCGCTTGCGGCACCAGGTCTATTGCGTCGAGCGCGGCTATGAGCAGGGCGACGGCGCACTTGAGACAGACCGGTTCGACGCGCGCGCCGGCCACGCGCTGCTCACGCAACGCAGCACGGGCCGGGTGGTCGGCACGGTGCGCGTCGTAGCGCCGTCGCTGCACGGCGCAGGGGCAGACCTTCCGATGCACCGGTTCTGTAGTCCCGACGTGTTCCGGATGCTGCCGCACGGCAGCACAGGCGAGATCAGCCGCTTCTCGATCTCGAAAGACCTGCGGGACGTGGGCTGCGCCAACAACGCCCTGCTGCGGCTCGGGCTGATGCAGGGCATCCTGCGGCTCAGCGTGGATATGGGCCTCACCCACTGGTGCGCCGTCATGGAGCACACACTACTGCGCCTGCTGCGCGTCAGCGCGATCCACTTCCACCCGCTCGGCCCCGCCATCGAGCACCGTGGGTTGCGCCAGCCCTCCTTCGGCCGGATCAGCACCGTGCTGGCGCGCATCAAGCGCGAGCGCCCGGCGGCATGGGACTACTTCACCGACGGCGGCTCGCTCTGGCAAGAGGAAGAGGAAGCCTGCGTCGCCTGACCTCTACCGTTCGATTAGCTGTCTGGTTGTGAGGTCTTTTTGGCGGTTTCGGCGATGCGGCGCGCCTGGGTGGTGTCGCGGGGGCCTGCGCGTCCGTGCGGTTCAGCGTTGGCGAGTTCGGGCCGAGCCGAGCGGCGCTCGGCTGTGACCTGATCGGGTGCCTTGCCGTCCAGCACGCGCTGGCGGCGGGCGTTGTAGGCGGCGTTGCAGCCGTGCAGGAGTTGCTCGAGCGCGCGGTGCGAGGCGAGAGTGATGCCGAGCACCTCACTGCTGAGGCGACCGTTGCAGCGCTCGACCATGGCGGTGGTCTGCGGCGTGCGCGGGCGGCTGTGGCGATGCTCTGCGCCGAGGGCGGCACAGGCGCGGGCGAACGCCGGGGTGAAGCAGCTCTTGTTGTCGGTCAGCACGTGGGTGAGGCGGAACGGAAACGCCGTCGCAGCCTCGCGCAGGAAGCGGATGATGGGCGTGGTGCGGGCGTTGGGGTGGATCCGCAGCATCGGTCAGACCTCGTGTCTTGCGGCGGCACCGCGCGGCCCAGCCTGGGTCAGGAGGAAAGCGAGCAACGGCCTGCTGGCAGGATCTCCCGCCGGGTCCTGCCTCTCGATCGCGCCGCGTTCAGCCGCTCGAACCAAGGAGCCGCTCGAACCAAGGAGCATAGTCCAAGGAGCCTAGTGCAGCAGCGCCAGGCCGACCGGGTCCCGACAACCTTCCGCGGCCGAACAGCTAGAGATGGTTTCCACAACTTGTATGGGGTGCTTGGTGTCAAGCAGAAATCTTGCTTGGCGTTCTCCTTTTCTCCACGCTGCTCTCTATTGATGGTAGGCTGATCTCGATTGGATCACGATGGCCGAGGAAAGCTCGCCATAGGGCGCGGATCATCGCGCCACGAACTTGTATTCGGTTGGACCTTGCGGGTCCAGACCATGATGCAGTCATGCGCATCGGCGGCAAAGCTCCGGGCGGCGGGCCCATTCTGTAGTGCGGCGTGACAGCCATGGTTGCAATCGGATCACCGCCACCTCGGATCGTGGTCCGCAAGCCGTCGGGTGTGGACAGCCTACGGAAGTGGTCGCCTGCGGCCGGCGCCGAGCAGGCGGTTCATGCTGCCGGGCGCAGGACGACGCCCTCCGGCGCCTCGCCGGTTGCCCCGAACCGCCACAAAGCGACCAGGAGCTTCCTCGCCAGCGCCACGATCATGGTCCTGCGCGTGCTCCCGCGAGCGTCCGCGGTGCGTGCGCGATACCATTGCGCCAGCGCGCTCTCCTTCTGGAACAGCAGGAAGCGCCAGGCCAACTGGATCATGCCCCGGCGCACCCGCGCGTTGCCGGCCTTGGCTAGGCCCTTCTCGCGGCGCTTGGCCCCGCTCTCGTCCGGTGCCCCGGTCAGCCCCGCGTAGCGCCCCACCGCGCGCCGGTCGCGCAAGGGGCGCGACAGCACCTCGTGCACCAGCATGTCCGCCGTCTCGAGGCCGACCCCGACGACGCGGGCCAGCAGACAGACCATCGCGTTCGACCCCTCTCCGGTTGCCCGCTCCAGCCGCTCCAGGCGCGCCGCCTCGATCTCGCCGATCTGCTCTCGCACAAACCGCAGCCGGTCCGTCTTCGCCCGCCGGTGCTCGCGCGACACCGGGATGCTCGCCGGATGGATCACGTGCGCCTCGACTCCGCGCGCCCGCAGCCAGCGCGCCCGCCAGAAGCCGTCGCGACCGGCCTCGAATGCGACGGCAACTCGGGTAATGATCCGTCCCGCTCGGGTCGCCTCCTCCTGCCAGCGCCGGAGCAGCCGCAGCACTCCCTCCTCGTTCGGCTCAAGCTTCTTCAGCGGATGGCGGTCAACGCCCAGCACGAGCCCGGCGACGAGCCAGCTCGACTGGCCCATCTCAATGACTGCAATCAGTGCGCTGTCCTGCTCGCGTGCAATAAGGGACCGACTCAGGTCGTCGTGCTGCGGCATAGGACGCTCCATCAGTGATCCCCAGCGACGATGGTGCTACGCTTCGCCGCCCGCCCCATACGTCTGTAGTGCTAGGCTCGCAGTGCGGCTTCGCGAGCACGGAGAAAGGCAACCTGCTCACCGAGGAGCAGCAATGGGCCAAGCTGCGCCTATGCGTCGAGGTGGCCCAGGATGTTTGGGGTGGCGTCTAGCGGACGCCAGGGCAGCTCAGCGCCTGCCAATGACGACCCAGAGCGGGTCGCCGTGCAGCGGCGTCCAGGCGCGCCCGGCTACGTCGGCGAAACCGGCCTCGCGCATGTAGGCCGCCACAAGACGCTGCTGGTCCGGCCCCGAAAGCGCCTGCCAGATCGCGACTGCCTTGGTCGGGAAGCATCGGTTGGAGAACGATACCACGAACGGCCCGCCCGGCCGCAGCACGCGCGCGACCTCCCGGAACACCTCCACCGGCCGCTGCAAGTACTGCACCGACACGCACAGGCACGCGGCGTCGAATGACGCGTCGGCGATCGGCAGCGCCGGGCAAGCGTTCAGGTCCTGCACGAACCATCGCGAGAGCCGCTTGTTCGCGGCCAGCTCTTCCGCATTCATGCCGTGGCCGACGACAGAGGCATACGCGACATCCTCAGGGAGGTGGCTGACCCAACTGCTCATCAGGTCCAACAGCGCCCCTCCGGGCGGCAGCACCTCGCGATACGCCTGCGTCACCGCCGCGATTGCCCCCTCGTCTATGTGGGTGACGAACCGAGGCTGGGCGTAGAACGCCGCGTCCGGCGACGGGTCCGCCTTGCGGAAGGCTCCATCAGGAAGCTTTGGCAACTGCTCCATAGTTTTGCATATCGGTTCATCCGCCCGATATGCGAGCGATGCCGCGCCCCTGGATCCCGCGCCGCGTGCTCGCGACGCCGTCCGCCCTCGCATCGTCCGCCGGCGCGGCGATGGTCGAGCGCGCTGCGGCGCTCGGGTCGGAGATCGTGCGCCTCGGCGCCGACCGCCTGACTGGCCTGCCAGACGCCTACCGCGACGCGAAAACGACGATGGCGGTCGTCACCGCGAGTACGAGCCGGCGCCGCCTGCAGCCGATTCCGCCCAGCGCCGATTGGCGGTTTGACCTCGCCGAGGGTTGCCCGGCGCACTGCACGTATTGCTATCTCGCCGGCTCGCTCGCGGGTCCGCCGATCATCCGCGTCTATGCCAACCTTCCTGAGATCCTGGCCGAGCTGCCCGCCGCCGTCGGCCAGGGCCGGGTCACGTCAGTCTCGGCGGATCGAGCCCATGAAGGCACAACATTCGAGTGCTCCTGCTACACCGACCCACTGTCCATCGAGCACCTGACCGGCAGCCTCGCCGCGTGCATCGCGCATTTCGGTGCCTGGGACGCGCCGGTGCAGCTCCGATTCACGACCAAGTTCGACGCCGTCGCTCCACTGCTCGGCCTAACCCATAACCGGCGGACGCGCATCCGCTTCTCCGTCAACGCGGCAGCGGCCGAGCGCCATGAGGGCGGCGCGCCTCGGATGCCGGCCCGGCTTGCCGCCCTTCGTGCGGTGGCCGAGGCGGGCTATCCGGTCGGCCTCACGGTCGCGCCGATCCTGCGCGTGCCGGATTGGGCCGAAGCCTACGACCGCCTGTTCGCCAACGTGGCCACCGCGGTCGCCGGCGTGCCGGGCCTCGACCTCACGGCCGAGCTCATCACGCACCGATTCACGCCGAAGTCGAAGGACGTGCTGACCAGCTGGTATCCCGGCAGCCCACTTGAGATGGACGAGGCCCGGCGTTCGCGGAAGATGACGAAGTTCGGCTCAGTAAAGTGGGTGTTCCCCAAGGAGCAGATGACGGAGATGCGGGGGGTGCTCGAAGCCGCTCTCGCACGTCGGTTGCCCATGGCCCGCCTACTGTATTGGACCTGATCCGGGGCACGAGGCTCGGCAACCGGACGGCACCTCAGCGGTTCCCTGCAGGAGGCGCGCGACCCTTCGGCGTGCGGCGGCGTGAGGAGTGGCGCGATGGACTACGTGAATCTCGGTCGGACCGGCCTCAAAGTGTCCCGGATCTGTCTCGGTTGCATGACGTACGGCGTGCCGGAGGCGGGCACGCACGCGTGGACGCTGGACGAGGAAGCGAGCCGGCCGTTCATCCGCCGGGCGCTGGAGGCCGGCATCAATTTCTTCGACACCGCCAACGTCTATTCCGCGGGCACCAGCGAGGAGATCGTCGGCCGCGCGCTGCACGACTTCGCCCGGCGCGAGGAAGTGGTGCTGGCCACCAAGGTGAACGGCCCGATGCGGGCCGACCCGAACGGGCGCGGTCTGTCGCGCAAGGCGATCCTGGCGGAGATCGACGCCAGCCTTAGGCGCCTCGGCACCGATTACGTCGATCTCTACCAGATCCACCGTTGGGACCGGCACACGCCGATCGAGGAGACGCTGGAGGCACTGCACGACGTGGTGCGCGCCGGCAAGGCCCGCTACATCGGCGCGTCGTCCATGTATGCCTGGCAGTTCGCCAAGGCACTCTACTTGGCGGACCTGCACGGCTGGACGCGTTTCGTGTCCATGCAGAACCACCTCAACCTGCTCTACCGCGAGGAGGAGCGCGAGATGATCGGCCTGTGCCTCGACCAGGGCATCGGCGTGATCCCCTGGAGCCCGCTGGCGCGCGGCAAGCTTGCCCGCCCGTGGGAGACCGAGGCGAGCACGAAGCGCGCCGAGACCGACGAGTTCGGCAAGACGCTCTACACCGCTGCCGAGGATGCCGACCGCGCGGTGGTCGAGGCGGTGGGCGCGATCGCCCGCCAGCGCGGCGTACCGCGCGCCCAGGTGGCGCTGGCCTGGCTGCTGCAGAAGCCCGGCATCACGGCACCGATCGTCGGCGCCTCGAAGCCGAGCCACCTGGACGACGCGCTGGGCGCGCTGCAGCTCAAGCTGTCGGACGAGGAGATCGCTTCCCTCGAACGTCCCTACGTGCCGCATCCGGTCGCCGGCTTCTCCTGACGCCGACGGGGTGACAAGCCGCTGATTAGGTCGGGGCCGGGCGCAGCCCGTTGAGCAGAGCCTTGTGGAAAACCTCCGGCGCCTGGATCTGCGGCGCATGACCGAGATCGGGGAACTCGATCAGACGCGCGTGCGGGATGCGCGAAGCTGCCGCCTTTCCAAGGGCCGGGTAGTCGCCCAGCGTCGCGCGGATGGCTTGTGGCGCGAGGTCCTTGCCGATCGCCGTCGTGTCCTTGTCGCCGATCATCAGCAGGACCGGCATCGTGAGCTGGCCGATCTCATAGATGACCGGCTGGGTGTAGATCATGTCGTAGATCAAGGCTGAGTTCCAGGCGACGACGCCGCGCCCAGGGCCGCGATACAGGCCGGCCAGCATCTGCACCCAGCGCTCGTACGCCGGCCGCCACGTCCCCGCGTAGTAGGTCGTGCGCTCGTAATCGCGGATGCGGTCGGCGGTGGTGTGCAGCTCCCGCCGATACCACTCGTCCACGCTCTGCCAAGGCACGCCCTTGGCCTTCCAATCCTCCAATCCGATGGGATCAACGAGCACGAGCTGGGCGACATCGCTTGGGTACATGAGCGCGTAGCGAATGCCGATCATGCCGCCCGTCGAGTGCCCGATGATCGTCGCACGGGTGATGCCGAGCGAGGCGAGCAGCGCGTGCGTGTTCGCCGCGAGCTGCTGGAAGCTGTACTGGTAATGGGCGGGCTTGCTCGACTTGCAGAACCCGATCTGGTCTGGCGCTATCACCCGGTAGCCTGCCCCGGTCAGCACCGTGATGCTGGCCTGCCACGTGGCCGCGCAGAAGTTCTTGCCGTGCAGCAGGACCACGACGCGGCCGTTCGGCGTCGCTGGCGTCACGTCCATGTACGCCATGTCCAGCGTGTCGCCTTGGGAGGCGAACCGGAAGTGCGACACCGGCCACGGATACTGGAACCCCTGAAGCTCGGGGCCGTAGGCCGGGCCGGCGTCGGACGGGCGCCGCGCGGGACGGGGCGGTAGGATGCCAGCGCCAAGGCAGCGCCGAGGGTGAGCGCGGACAGGACGGCAGGGGATCGGATCATCGTGCACTCCGCAAAGCTGGTTCGTCCCGTCCCTGGCCGGCAAGCGATGCGGCGTAGGCCGACGCTGGCGGGGTGAGCAGCAGACCGGTCAGCGCGGCCCGGTCCACGAGACGCACCTCAACGATCTCGCGGCCGTCAGGCCGGTACAGAGGGTCGTGCGGCAGGTGGAGTTCGAAGACGTGCACGCGCTCGCGCCGGTAGTCCCAGGCTCCGGTTACCTGATATGCTGGCACGAGGTGCTCAGGGTCAGCATCCATGCCCAGTTCCTCGGCCAACTCGCGCGCCGCCGCCACGTTCGGTGCCTCGCCCTTCCGCACGCCCCCGCCTGGGAACGTCCATTCCGGGCGGTAGGACTGGCGCACGACGAGCAGCCGCTCATGCGCTGTCCAGACCGCGACGAGGGCGCCTTCGTGATCCGGGCGGCGCAGGCGCCACCACCACCGTGCCAGCCTGTAGCCGCCACGATAGAGGACGCGGTATGCGCGGTCGGCGATCAGGTGTCGTTCCGGCACCGAGGCTGCGTTGCTAGCTGGATGACTCTGGCGTGACAGGGGTCGCCAACGTCCGTGCCAAGGCCGCGTAGCTTTCCTCGTCGGTCCGCTCGAAGCGCAGCGGCGTGACGGAGATCCGGCCAGCCGCGATCGCGGCTGCCTCGCTCTCGGGCGCATTCGGGCGCGGGCCGCGCCGGAACCGCAGCCAGTGATAGGCGATGCCGCGCGGGTCGGTGCGCTCCACCACGTCGATGGCTTCGATCAGCCCGACACCCTGCCGGGTCGGCGTGAGCGGCCCCGCGTCCTCGGGTGCCGCGTGCGGAAAATTCACGTTCAGGCACGCCCGCTGCGCTCCCCACCCCGATGCCACGAGGCGCCGGATCACGCCGGGCGCCAGAGTGCGCGCCGTCTCCCAGCGGACAGGCTCGTGCTGGCTGAACGCCTGGCTGAGCGCGATGGCGGGCAGGCCGAGCAGGAGCGCGGTCATCGCAGCACCCACCGTGCCGGAGAACACCGTCTCCACGCCCAGGTTAGCGCCGCGGTTGATCCCGGACAGGACGAGATCGGGGCGCATCTCCCCCATGAGATGGCGTGCGGCCATCACCACGCAGTCACCCGGCGTCCCGGACACGGCGAAGCGACGCTCGCCCTGGGGACTGACGCGCAGCGGCGCGTGCAGGCTGATGGAGTGCGACGTGCCGCTCTGGTCGTACTCGGGCGCCACCACCCAGACCTCGCGGGCGAGGCCGGCCGCGACCTCCTCCAGCACGGCCATCCCAGGCGCGCCAATACCGTCGTCGTTGGTCAGCAGCACGCGCTCGACGCAAGGCTCAGCCATGGCGATCAATTTCTCCCTGGGATGGACCCGCGCTCGAGGGTACGACGCCGCTGCGGTCCAGAGCGGCACGCCGGCTATGCAGCTCATCAGCCGTGCCGGGTCAAAGACACCCGGTCACTACAGCTTGGCCGCACCTGCGCGAACGCGCAACCCGCCGTTCATCTGTGCCGCGTGCAATAGGGGTTGAGGCTCTGAACCGAGCGGGATACCGAGATGCCAGCCATACTAAGGATGGCGGCCAACGAAGCGGGAAAGGTCGGGCGCATGTCTAGGACGCAAGCCAAGACGGACGGAACTGCGCTCATCGTCGGCGGTGGCATCGCCGGCCTCTCCACCGCCTGGGCGCTGAACCGGCGCGGCTTCGCGGTCGAGCTGTTCGAGCAGGGGCCGCTGCCTAACCCGCGCGCCTCGTCCTACGACGAGCACCGCATCATCAGGCACGCCTACGGCGAGATGGAGGGGTACGCCGACCTCATGCCGGACGCTTTCCGCACCTGGGAGACGATGTGGCGCGACCTCGGCACCCAGCACTACGAGGCAGTGCCCGCCGTGTATTTCATGCGCGGCGACACGCCTTGGCACCCGGCGACGCTGCGCTCCCTCGCCCGGCATGGCATTCCCTGCCGCGAGGTGCCGCTCGCCGAGGTGCCGGACCGCTTCCCCATGGTCGAGCCGGCCGGGCTGACGCGGGTGGTCGAGACCGGGGGGGCGGGGATGCTGTTCCCCATTCGCATCCTGACGGACCTGATCGTGCATCTCGCCGCCAACGGCGTCCGCTTCCACGCGAACTGCCGGGTGACGGAGGTTGATCCCGAGGCGGGCAGCCTCGCGGCGAACGGCGAGCGCCACCGGGGCGACGCCGTCGTCGTCTGCGGCGGCGCCTGGGCGGACCGGCTGGTGCCGGCGCTGCGCGATGATGCCGTGCCATCGCGTCAGGCGGTGCTCTACCTCGCTCCCCCGCCCGACCTCGCCGATGCCTGGCGCAACGCCCCCGTGCTGCTCGACCTTGGCGAGGCGAGCGGCACCTACGCCCTGCCGCCCCGCCGCGGGACGCGCCTCAAGATCGGCGACCACCACTTCACCCGGCGCGGCGACCCGGACGAGGACCGGCTCGCTACCAATGCCGACCTCGCGCGTCTCAACATCGCCGCCCGCCTCGCCTACCGCGATCTCGACCGCTATGCCGTGCTGGAACGCAAGGCGTGCTATTACACGGTCACGCGCGATGAGCGCTTCGTCGTCCGCCCGCACGGGGCACGCGGCTGGCTGGTCAGCGCCTGCTCCGGCCACGGCTTCAAGCTCGGCGCGCTGATCGGCGAGGGCGTCGCAGCCACGATCACCGGCGAGCGCCCGGCCGAGGCGCTGCAGCCCTGGGCCGCGGGCTTGACCCCACGCCCTGCCAGCGACGCGGCAGCGTAACAAATCTCGCCCGTTTCGCGTTCCTGGTGATGAGGGTCACAGCGCCTCGTGCCCATGGCGGGGCATGGTTCCTCCGCGCGGTCCAGAAGGGGCCGCGGCAGACCAAGGGGAAATACCATGTTCCGCATCACATCCTCCGCCAAGCCGATCCTACTCACCGCCCTGCTCGCGCTCGCCGCAGTGCCCGCGCTGGCCCAGGGCGTCGGCAACAACGAGCCGGCGTCCATGAAGGACCGCGCGCAGATGTTCGCGATCGGCGCACCGCGGCTAGACGTCGGCGCCCAGGCTTACCCGAGCACGGCGGCGCTCGGTGCTGACCAGGCCAGCCGAGGCGTAAATCACGTCACGCGCGAGGAAGTGCCCGCCTACCAGCACGGCTTCGATGTAGGCAGCCAAGCCTACCCCGCCCCGCGCTAAGTAGTGCCGGCCCACTCGGGGGCGGTGCCTGCCGAGGCGCCGCCCTGGGTTGCACCAACAGTGTCGCACCGAAGGTTGAGGAGATCCTGCCATGGATGATAGCTCGCCGGCGTCGGAACTCCCGCCGCGCTCGCGCATTGTCCATCCAAGGGCAGAGCGGGAGTGCGCCGTGCCGGTTCGATATGAGGCAGAGGCAATGTTCGACCGCTGGGTGCACAGCATCCTGCGCGAGCGGTACGCGCCGACGCTGGGCGAGCCGCTGCCTGAGGCGCTGCTTCGCCTGCTCGACGCCGTGGACCAGCAGGGCGTGCCATCAGCGCCGTCGCGGGTGTGCTGAGCCTGCTCAACTGGCCGTGGTGGCGGGATCGGGCCGCTGGGTCGCACTGACTCCAACGCTCTCCTGTCTCAGGCGATGCGGAGATAGGCCTCGCTCGCGCATCCCGGCGGTCAGCAAGAGCATTTCCAGCTCCAGGTCGAGCGCGTCCGCATGCTGGTCGATCTCGTCCAGAAGGTAGAACAGCGGCCGTGGGGCGCCCGCCGGGCACTCCGGCTGGCGACGCGGAAGAGCGCGAGCGCCTTGGGGATAACGATCCAGGGCGAGATCGTGGTGTGAAAGTTCTTGGACAGGAACGGCCCGAGCGGCTGATATTCCCAGGTCTGGAAACCCCGCGCCGACCAGTCGTTCAGCAGGCAGTAGCCGGCGAGTGATCGGCGGCCTCCCGGATCGAGATTGGCGCGCCGAGCGCGTTGCCGGGCCCGATCCAGACGCCCAACTCCAGCTCGTAATCGAGCCGCTCGCAGGGGCCGAGGCTCGGCTCGGCCTGGTCGGGGTATTTCCGCTGGTCTTGGGGCCGACAAATCTCGCTGCCGGAGACCCGCATGGATGAGGCTCGGTCCTGCCGGAGAGCTGCTCGGCGTAGAATGTATCGCGGTAGGGACGCTTATTGCTGAGCGCCCCCGCACAGATCCGTATGAGCGGATTTCCCGATACGGCTCCTACCTCGGGTGTCTGACGGCGAAGCGTTCGCTCGGCCAGGGATGGAGGATCGTCGAGTCCGTTTGGTAATACGCGCCAGACGGAACGATCGTCTTCGAGAGTTTCGGGTTCACGAGCCAGATTTTGTGAGGTCCGGGCGCCAGCCCGCGCAGTCGCCTGGTGAAGTCGTACGCGTCCCTCATGTCCGGTGGCATCTCGGCGATCGACGTTTCAAGAAACCGCCTAAAGGTGCCAAAAGCAGAACCCGCAACCATCATGCGCCTCTCCTGCAAGCTTCTCGTGCGGGAACACCCGGTTTAGCCGTGAACCGTGTTGTCGGGTGTCAACTCAGCAGGCTGTATTTGCCGATGACCTTGCCGACCGCCTTGCGCGGCCCGAACACGCCGACCCCGACGTAGCGCAGCGCGTCCGTCTCCACTTCAGCGACGGCCCTGCCAAAGGCGGCGTAGTCGGTGGTCTGCTGGCCTTGAACGGGAAAGACCACGACGTCGATGCCCCGCGCCAGCGCCATGGCGCGCAGGCTCCCCAACTCCTCGGCGGGGGCGGCGAGAACGGCGATGCCAATGGGGATCAGGCCAGGGTGTGCCACGCCGGAGCGGTCCACCAGGTCCGCGCCGGCCAGGGCGGGGTGCCGCTTGCCGAGCGTGAGCGCGATCACGGCGGCGGCGTTGGCCGACCGACCGACCGGCAATGCCTCGTCCACGACGATCACGCAGCGTCCAGGATCGTCGTGCTCAGTGTCTTCGCTCATCGCTCACCTTGGAGACCTTGCATCCATGCTGCCCTGCCCGGCGCCAATGGCTTCGGGGCGCGCGAGTTCTGCGAGCCGGCGCAGCGCCGCCCAGAGCGCCTGCGCGTGGTCGCCCAGCTCGTGCGCCAACTCGTCGTTGAGCCGGTCCATGGCCGCATCCAGCGGCGCCTTCAGCGCTCTGCCCTGGCCGGTGAGGAACAGGCTATGGACCCGCCGATCGTCGCCATGCGATCGGCGTTCGAGCAACCCGGCGGCCTGCAAGCGGTCCGCCACGCCGGTCACGGTGGCGCTGTCGATCAGCAGGCGCGCACCCAACTCGGCGCCGCTTTGGCCGTCGCGCTCCCAGAGCACCTTGAGAATGGCGTACTGCGTCGGCGTCACGCCATAGGCGCCCAGCTTCTCCCGCGCGCGCCGGGCAATCTGCTGGCTGGCCTTGCCGATCAGGAAGGATATGCAGTCCTCGACGCGGTCCATGCGGCCAAGCCCCAGCGCGAGCATCACGCCAGGAAATCCAATTACCTTCTAAGCGTCTTGCACGCAAGTGTCTTGTGTGCGGCGCAGGTCGATACCGGCCTCCTCCGCCTAGCGCGGCTCTGACTCACTTCGCGTGGTTGCAACGCATCCTGTCCTGTCCATTTGCGGACCGTGCGCCAGTTCAATCCGATTTCGCGGACGATCCGCGCCAAGAGTCTTACCTTCGGCCTGCAGGGCCTTCACCCGGTCGAACCTGCTCTGCCGCGCTGGACGGCGGCCGGCTTGGACGAGGTGGCGACGCTCTGTCACTTTCGGTCGCCCATAGCGGTGGATCATGCCGGGCGGCTCGGTGAGGTCCGCCGTCTCGCCCGGCACAAACAGTGGCAACGAACGCAGCGAGTGGCTGAGTTGCTGTTCGATCGCTTGCCGCAGGTTCTGGAGCAGGTGGAAGCGATCGGCGACTTGCCATGCCTGCGGCGCGCCTTGCGCGGCGCCCTGGGTGTCGAGATCGCAGCGGTCGCGGCTCACCATCTCGACCGACGGATGCTGGCCGAGCCATCGGGCGGTGGTTTCGGCTGACCGGTCCCGCAAAGCGTCCCGAACCCGGCTGCGGCGGTGACATCGCCCAAGGCGACGCGGTCGGCCCCATACTCCTCGGCCACTAATGCCCATCGACCGAGAAGGCCATGAGCACGGTTCCCGGCGTTCCGGACCGTCCCTGGTAACCCGAGTTCACATAGACCATGCCGCCGGCGATCGTGGGGCCTGCCCCATCGAGAACGCCGCCGATGGCTTCGCGGCCCGACACGGTCTTGACCGGGACGGCGGCCGTGTTGAACTCCCACAGCGTCTGGCCGGTGGCGGTGTCGAAGGCGCGGAAGCGGCCGTCCATGGAGCCGCCGAACACCACCCCCGGCATGGCCGAGACCGCCTGGGACATGGCGGGATTGCAGTACGTGTTAGTCCAGGCGCAGGACAGCTTGGGTGCCTTCACGCTCCAGAGCGTCGCGCCGTCGCTGATCCTCAGCGCGCTGATTCCGGGGTTCGCCGTGGCGCCCGGCGGCACGTAGATATCTGACAGGGCGACGTAGATCGCGCGGTTGTCGGCCGCCGGCCCGAACTCCACGCCGCCGAGCACGCCGCCCGGGCTGAGCCGCTTCGACCAGATCACTTTGCCCTGGTTGTCTGGATCCAACGCATAGACCTGGCTCGACTTCTGCGCCGCGAGGATGACCTGGCGGCCGTCCGGCAAGGTGTGCAGGATGGGCGAGGCGCCGAAGTCGTAGTCTGGCCCCGGGTTGGTCGGGCAGTTGGGGCCGCGGTCCTTGCCGTAGCAGCCGATGATGTAGGCGTCGCCGCGGGTGAGCTGGTTGGACCAGCGGATGGCGCCCGTCTGCTCGTCCAGCGCCAAGATTGCGTCGGAATTAGGGAAGTCGAGGTCGGTGTAGGGGTCGCCCGTGGCAACATAGACGAGGTGCCGCTTAGCATCGACCGTCGGCGCCGACCAGATGGCGCCTCCGGCCGGACCGAACATGGGGCGGCCCAGCGTGTTGACCTTGAAGGGCTTGGCCGGCTCCGGGGTGACGTAGGTTTTCCAGAGCAGCTTCCCCGTGGCCGCATCGACCGCCGCGACCGCGCCGCGGACCTTGCAGCAGGCGTAGGTCGGGTCGGTGGCGATGGCCTCCTCGGCCGAGGAGATCGGCACGAACAGCTTGCCATCGGCCAGCGCCGGCGAGCCGGTCATCTGCACTTCGCGCTGGTCGTCAACCTGCGTCTTCCAGATCAGCGCGCCGGTGTCGGCGTCGAGCGCGTAGGCGCTGCGGGTATAGTCGCTGAAGTAGAGGGCGTGGCGCCCCGGCTTGCCCGGCAGCTCGCCGACGATGATGGTGCTGCGCGACGCCGCCGGCGCGTCGAAGCGCCAGTAGGCGCAGCCCGTCTTCGCGTTCAGCGCGTAGATCGCGCCGGACGACGAGTTCAGGAACAGCCGGTCGCCGATCACCGTCGCCTGGCCATTGCGCGAGCTGGAGTAGGCGAAGGCCCACTTCAGCTTGAGCCGCGGCACGTCGGCAGCCGAGAAGCCCGGATGGGGCTGGAACCGCGCCTGCGTCTCGGTGCGTCCCCAGCCGTTCCACTGGTCGGGCGTGGACAAGTCAATGGACGACGGAGGGCCCGGGCAGCGCGGTGCCTCGGCTCCGAGGTCGCCCACGCCGCCCTTGCGCGTGGAAAGGTAGGCGGCGATGGAGGCGATGTCCTCCGGCTTGAGCCCCTGCGCCATCGGCTGCATGACCCCGCTGGACAGGGTGGCGGCGATGAAGACGCGCGTGTTGTCCGCGATCGTCGCCTTGGGCGGGATGCGGCCGGTCGGGTTGTCGTGACAGGCCGCGCACCGCTCCGCATAGAGCCTAGCGCCGACCGCCGGGTCGCCGCCCTCCCCGCCCAGGTAGGTGCCCATCCAGCCGTTGCCGTCATCGGGCGCCTGCTGCACGGGTCCGGGAGGCGCCGAGAGCGCCGCCACGCCGGTACCAGCGAGGAACACGCTGACGGCGCACAGGGCTGACCAGAACCGCTTCATGCCTCGACCGCCCTCCCGGCCGTCGCGAGCAAACGATCACTCAAACTCCCGAGCTAGATGGAGGGGAACAGCGACATCTGTCAAGCTAGGTCTTGATCGTCGTCCAGAGCCGTCGGGATACCGCCTGCTCAGCGAACGCGGGCGGGCGCCGCGGATATTCTCACCCTGACCGACCTGATGTATAGGATCGGAGCGAAGCCGTCGCGCTTCGTTTTCCCACCTGCTCAGGCGGATCCGCCATGTCGTTCCACTCGCCCTCTCCAGGCTCCACGCGGTGAGCCGCGCCTACGAGTTCGACCTCGTCGTCCACGGCGCCACGGGCTACACGGGCCGGCTCGTGGTCGAGCACCTCGTCCGCAGCCGGGTTCCCGGCCTGTCGTGGGCGATGAGCGGCCGCAGCCTGGAGAAGCTCGCGGCCGTGCGCGACGCGGCGGGAGCGCCGGGCGACACGCCGCTGCTGACCGCCGACGCCGCGGACGACGCCTCGCTGGCGGCGCTGGCCGCCCGCACCCGAGCCGTGATCACCACCGCAGGCCCCTTCCAGCTCTACGGCTCGGGCCTCGTGGCCGCCTGCGCCCGCGCGGGAACCGACTACCTCGACCTCTCGGGCGAGACCGCCTGGATGCGCGCCATGATCGACGCGCACGAACGTGACGCCCGGCGCTCGGGCGCGCGCATCCTGTTCTCCTGCGGCTTCGACTCCATTCCGTTCGAGCTCGGCGTGCTCCACATGCAGGCGCTCGCACGGGCGGCCTTCGGCGCGCCGGCGGTCAGGGCGAAGTCGCGGGTGCTGGCCCTGCGCGGGAGCTATTCGGGCGGCACCCTCGCCAGTGGCCGGGCTACGGCCGAGGCGGCGGCGCGCGACCCCGCGGTGCTGGCGCTCCTGCTCGATCCCTTCAGCCTCACGCCGGGCTTCCGCGGGCCGCCGCAACCGTCGGGCGCCGCCGCGGAGTACGACGCGGACGTGGAGGCGTGGGTCGCGCCCTTCGTCATGGCGCCCATCAACACCCGAAACGTCCACCGCTCCAATCTCCTGCAGGGCCACGCCTACGGTGAGGACTTCACCTACGACGAGATGCTGGTCGCAGGTCCCGGCGAGGCCGGCCGCGCCGCGGCCGAGGCAATCGCCGCCGCGCTCCAAGGCCAAGGCGGCGAGGACGCGCCCGAGCCTGGGGAAGGCCCGAGCCCAGAGGAGCGGGCGGCGGGGAGCTACGACGTGCTCGTCATCGGAAAGGCGCCCGACGGCCGGCAGGTGCGCGTTGCGGTGCACGGCGACATGGACCCCGGCTACGGCTCCACCTCCAAGATCATCGCCGAGACGGCCCTGTGCCTGCGCGAGCGCGGCGGCAAGGTCTCCGGCGGCATATGGACGCCGGGCGCGGCGCTGGGCGACGCCCTTGTTGACCGCCTGCAGGCGCGCGCCGGCCTCACCTTCCACGCCGAACCGGCCTGACGCCGAGCCGCCCGCAAGGGCGCCGCGGGGCGGTCCAGGTCGTTCGCAACTCTCGAACGAGGCCGTCAGCGGATGGAGCGGGCTTCGCCGTCGGCCATGTCCTGCAGACGCCGCCCCTCGCGGCGTTGTTGCATGGATCCGCCCGGTGGCACTCGGTGCGTAGCCGGAGTAGCACAGCGCCCCTCTCCAATCCCTGCAACACGGTCCCACCGGGCGGATCCATGCAACAACGCCGCTGCCGCGGATAGTAATTGCCGGTGTCCACGACGACCACGCTGTCGGGAACCCCTGCGAACAGGCCACGTGGAAGGCTTGGGATGTTCTTCTCGGGAATGGTCACGACGACGAGTTTCCCGCTTCGCGCCGCGTCGGGGACTGAGACCACGGTTGCGCCAGTCTCCGCCGCGAGATCGGCGAGCATCTCGGGTCCGCGCGAGTTGGCCACGAAGACCTTATGCCCGATGCCCGAGCACGGTGAGGCGACGGGTCAGGGCGCCGCCGATATTGCCTGCGCCGATGATGCCGACGTTCATGGCTTGCTCCCTGTGATGACGGGTTGGTTCCCGCCCTGCATCCCCGGCGGCGGAATGACGGACATGGTGCCGCCGATGCTTGGCGGGGCCGCAACGATGCCGGGATCTGGGTTCGCGCGCGGCTTCGTGGCCCCTGGAATATTGGGTTGCTCCACCGGCAGCGGTCCCACAGGGGCAGGCTGGACGATTTTGGCGCCCGGCGGGACTAGTGGCGCCAGCGTCTGCCCCTGCGCCGTTTCCGCGCCCACGAGCAAGGCCAGCAACAGGAGCAGCCAGGGCAGCCAAGGCGCGGGATCCGGCCTGCGGCGGCGGGCGATGGCGACGGCGCGGGAAGGAGGACGCGGCACGACGGGTCTCTGGTCTAGATGAGGACGATTCTGTTAACGCGCGTCCTCTCCCGGCGGAGCCATGGCCACACGGGTTTGTGTTGGCTTCATTCCAAGGCTAGCACCATTCCGGCAAGGATGACCGGGCAGGGGCCTTCATCGTCGTGGACGGCGACGGCTCGTGCCGTGGCGGAGACCGAATTGGTCTTGTTCGGCTACTCGGACCGGGCAGCGCAGGAGCGGCCAGGTTTGTCCCGTAAGAGGCGCAAGTAGGGCGACCCCTCAGAACCCTTCGCGTTCCAGCCGCTTGCGCTCCATCTTGCGGGCGCGGCGCACGGCCTCGGCCGCCTCGCGGGCGCGGCGCTCAGACGGCTTCTCGTAGTGCCGCCGGAGCTTCATCTCACGGAAGACGCCCTCACGCTGCATCTTCTTCTTCAGCGCCTTGAGCGCTTGGTCAACATTGTTGTCCCTGACGAGAACTTGCACTTGGCCGCCTTCTCCTCTCGCTGAGCGCCCGCAACGGCGCGGACGTGCTGATGGTTCCCGCGGCGCACGGCGCAGCGGAAGCGGTCCGCTTAGCACGGCCCGCACCCTGGCGGAAGCGGGATTCCAGGACCATTCTCCTGCCATGGCCATCCTCAAGATCGCCCGCATGGGTCATCCCGTCCTGCTCCGCCGCGCCGACCCGGTGCCGGACCCCACCGTCCCCGAGATGCGTCGCCTCGTCAGGGACATGATCGAGACCATGGAGGATGCCGGCGGCGCCGGCCTCGCGGCGCCCCAGGTCCACGTCCCGCTGCGCCTGTTCGTGTTCCGCATCCCGCCATCGCGCGCGACGGGCACGCCGGGCGATGCCCCCATGGGCAACACCGTTCTCGTCAACCCCGAGGTCGAGCCGCTCGGCGACGAGCAGATGCTTCACTGGGAGGGCTGCCTCAGCATTCCCGGCCTGCGCGCTGCCGTGCCGCGCTGGGTGCGCGTGCGCTACCGTGGCGTGGATGGCGAGGGCGACCCGGTCGAGACCGAGGCCCAGGGCTTTCATGCCGCCGTCGTGCAGCACGAGCAGGATCATCTAGACGGAATACTCTACCCCATGCGCATGAAGGATTTCCGCTTGTTCGGCTTCACGGAAGATCTGGCTCGCGCCGAGGAGATGGCCCGCGCCGAGGAGACCCCAGCATGATTGAGCGCAGCGATGAACGCGACGCGGCGCTGGATGCCGTGCTCCCCCTCGTGCCCGAGCAGGGCTGGACCGTGGCCGCCCTGCGCCAGGCCGCGGGCGAGGACGCGGACCTGCTGTTCCCCGGCGGCGCGGTCGAGATGGCCGAGGCGTGGGCCGACCTCGCCGACCGTCGCATGGAGGTGGGCGCGGCCGCGCTCGGCGTCGCGGAGCTGCGCGTTCCGGCCCGAATCCGCGCCGTCATCGCGCTCCGTCTCGCGCAGAACCGGCCGCACAAGGCGGCCGTGCGCCGGGCGCTCGCCGTGCTCGCCCGGCCCGGCGCCAAGGCCGCCGCCGCTCGTTCGACCGCCCGCACGGTGGACGCGATCTGGCACGCCGCTGGCGACCAGTCGGCCGATTTCAGTTGGTACACGAAGCGCGCGATCCTCGCCGGCGTCTATGGGAGCACGCTGCTGCGCTGGCTCACCAATTCGAGCGAGGACGATGGGCCGACGCTCGCCTTCCTCGATCACCGGCTGGCGGATGTGGGCCGCATCGGCAAGGCCCGGCGCCGGGCTGAGGCGCTGCTGCAACGATTGCGCCCTCGCACAGCCATGTAGAAGCAACCTGCCGGCCCCGCCCGCGTTGCCGCCTCGACCCTGCGTGCGGAGGCGATCTTGCGCGGCATCCTGCTCTGGCTCCTCGGGATTCCTATCCCGATCATCATCTTACTCTACTTATTCCACGTGATCTGATTATTCCACGTGATCTGACGATCTCAGGCGCCGAGCAGTTCGACCGCGCTGCCTGGCGCCACCGTGCCGCCCTCCAGGACGCGCGCATAGACGCCGAGGTCGGCGTGTCCGTAATGCTCGCGCAGTTCGAGCACGGGCTTGGCGTCGCGCTCCGCCGTCTCCGGGTTCACGTTCGTCGCCGGGCAGCGGGTGATGCGCTGCACGACACAGAGCCGTGCCGAGCCGACTTGCAGCTCCTGTCCGACCCACCCGAACTCCGCCCACGGCGGCGCCCCTGACACGTAGAGGTTCGCCCGGAACCGCAGCCGCGCCCGCGCAGCACCCACCCGGCGCTCCAGGTCGCGCAGGGTCGCCTCACCGATCAGGCTCACGTAACGCTCGCTGTCGTCGGCGAAGTGGTGTCCGGGGACATGGTGGAAGCGCGGCGTGCCGCGTGCCTCGTCGCCGAGGAAGCGGGTGAGGAAGGCGGCGATCCGCGCCTGGCCCGCTGGGCGATAGCGCATTCTCACGCAGGATCTCCCACCCGATCCATGCAAGGCGGGCGCCCGTAGCACGAGCGTGCCCGTCGCCGGGTCGAAGGCCGCCTTGAGCAACGCCGCCCGCGCGTTGGTCTTGAGGGTGAGGAAGTGGCGGGGATGGAGATAGCGCGGCAGCGAAGGGTCGAACGGCGCGTCGCCCTGGGCGAGGGCGAACGCGCGGTCCCACGGCAACATCTCGCCCTCCCGCAGCGTTACCTCGTCCAGGGCCTCCGCTGTCAGCCCCTTCACTGGATAGCGATAGACGTGCTCGACGCGCATGGCCCCGCCCCTACAACCAGGGCGCGCGTCTTACCATCTAAGGCGTCGAGAGGTCGCGCCTCGTCGCCTAATTAGGGGCGGGCGCGCACCCGTCGCCTAGATCGAGAGGGACGGACCATAATGGACATCCAACGCTTCACCGAGCGCGCCCAGGGCTTCCTGCAGGCCGCGCAGACCATCGCCATCCGCGAGTACCACCAGCGCGTCGGCGCCGAGCACCTGCTCAAGGCGCTGCTCGACGACGACGAGGGCGCTGCGAGCGGCCTCATACGCGCTGCCGGCGGCGACCCGGCCGCGGCCAAGCAGGCCGTGGACGCCGAGATCGCCAAGTCCCCGCGCGTTCAGGGGCCTGGCGCCGGGCAGCCCCAGATCGCGCCCGACCTCGTCCGCGTGCTCGACGCCGCCCAGCAGGCGGCGCAGAAGGCCGGGGACGAGTATGTCGCCCAGGACCGCCTGCTCGTGGCCCTCGCCGCGAGCGGCACGCCCGCCGGGCGCGCGCTCACCCAGGCCGGCGCCAGCGCTCAGGCCCTTGAGCGCGCGGTGACGGAGATGCGCAAGGGCCGCACCGTCAACAGCAGCAACGCCGAGGCCAATTTCGACGCGCTCAAGAAGTATGCGCGCGACGTCACCGCCCAGGCGCGCGACGGCAAGCTCGACCCGGTGATCGGCCGCGACGAGGAGATCCGCCGCGCCATCCAGGTGCTCGCCCGGCGCACCAAGAACAACCCCGTGCTCATCGGCGAGCCCGGCGTCGGCAAGACCGCCATCGTCGAAGGCCTGGCGCTGCGCATCGTCAACGGCGACGTGCCCGAGGCGCTGCGCGACAAGAAGCTGCTCGCGCTCGACCTGGGCGCCATGGTCGCGGGCGCCAAGTATCGCGGCGAGTTCGAGGAGCGGCTCAAGGCCGTGCTCACCGAGATCGAGTCTGCCCAGGGCGAGATCGTCCTGTTCATCGACGAGATGCACACCCTCGTCGGCGCCGGCAAGGCGGACGGGGCGATGGACGCCTCGAACCTGCTCAAGCCCGAGCTGGCCCGCGGCGCGCTGCACTGCATCGGCGCCACCACGCTCGACGAGTACCGCAAGCACGTCGAGAAGGACGCGGCCCTCGCCCGGCGCTTCCAGCCCGTGTTCGTGGGCGAGCCGAGCGTGGCCGACACCATCAGCATCCTGCGCGGCATCCGCGAGAAGTATGAGGTCCACCACGGCGTCCGCATCACGGACGGCGCGCTGGTCGCGGCAGCGACGCTCAGCAACCGCTACATCACGGACCGCTTCCTGCCCGACAAGGCGATTGACCTCGTAGACGAGGCGGCGAGCCGGCTGCGGATGCAGGTGGACAGCAAGCCCGAGCCGCTGGACGAGCTGGACCGCCGCATCCTGCAGCTCAAGATCGAGCGGGAGGCCCTGAAGCGCGAGGAGGACGCGGCGAGCCGCGAGCGCCTGGCAAACCTGGAGAAGGAGCTGGCGGAGCTTGAGGAGCGGTCGTCCGCCATGACGGCCGCCTGGCGTGCCGAGAAGGACCGCCTCGCGGACACGCAGAAGCTCAAGGAGCAGCTCGATCAGGCCCGCGCCGAGATCGAGTCCGCCCAGCGCCGCGGCGACTACGCCAGGGCGGGCGAGCTTCTCTACGGCGTGATCCCGGATCTGGAGCGGCGCATCGCCAGTTCCCAGGATGGTGGCGGCAAGCTGGTCAACGAGGCCGTGGACGAGCAGCAGATCGCCGGGGTGGTCTCCCGCTGGACGGGCATCCCCGTGGACAAGATGCTGGAAGGCGAGCGGGCGAAGCTGCTCCGGATGGAGGACGAGCTGCGCCGCCGCGTCATCGGCCAGGAGGAGGCGTTGCGCGCCGTGTCCAACGCGGTGCGCCGGGCGCGCGCCGGGTTGCAGGACCCGTCGCGCCCGATCGGCAGCTTCCTGTTCCTCGGCCCCACGGGCGTGGGCAAGACGGAGACCTGCAAGGCACTCGCCGAGTTCCTGTTCGACGACGAGCGGGCGATGGTGCGCATCGACATGAGCGAGTTCATGGAGAAGCACGCCGTCTCCCGCCTGATCGGGGCGCCGCCGGGCTATGTCGGCTACGACGAGGGCGGCGTGCTGACCGAGGCGGTGCGTCGGCGGCCGTACCAGGTGATCCTGTTCGACGAGGTCGAGAAGGCGCACGAGGATATCTTCAACATCCTGCTGCAAGTCCTCGACGACGGACGGCTGACGGACGGCCAGGGCCGGACGGTGGATTTCCGCAACACCATCATCGTGCTGACCAGCAATCTCGGCAGCGACATCCTGGCGCAGCAGCCGGAGGGCGAGATCCCGCCGCTGGCGCAGGCGCAGGTGATGCGGGTGGTGCGCGAGCATTTCCGCCCGGAGTTCCTGAACCGGCTGGACGAGATCGTGCTGTTCCGCCGCCTGCAAAGGGGGGACATGGCGAGCATCGTGGACATCCAGCTCGCCGGACTGCTGGCGCTCCTCGCCGACCGGCACATCTCGCTCGACCTCGACGAGGGCGCGCGCGCCTGGCTCGCGGATTCGGGCTACGACCCGGTGTATGGCGCGCGGCCGTTGAAGCGCGTTATCCAGCGCAGCTTGCAGAACCCGCTCGCAAGCCTGCTGCTGGAGGGCGCCGTCCACGACGGCGACACGGTCCACGTGTCCGCCGGGCCGGACGGCCTGCTCATCAACGACCGTCTCGCCCAGGCAGCCTAACCGGAAGTGCAAACCCGGCGCGCTATGGCATCGCCCGCCACTTCGCGCCGGGTGACGGCATCAGGACTACTAGGCTCGCTCGCACGAGACGGGTAGCCACGCTTGCCCCTGCGGCGTTCCGCCCCAACTTTCTAGGGCAAGACTCCCAATAGCCCAGCAGGACTCCCTCAGATGCCCCACGTGCTGCCCCGCCTTCCCGACGGCCAGGTTGTCCCCGCCGATGCCGCCGAGGAAGCGCTCGGCATCCTTCCGGCCTGGGATCTCACGGACCTGTTCCCGGCACCGGGCAGCCCCGAGATCACCACCACCCTTGACGGTGCCGAGGCCGCGGCGAGCGCCTTCGAGGAGGAGCACAAGGGCAAGCTCGCCACCCTCTCGGGCGCTGGCCTGGCCGGCGCGATCGCCGAGTATGAGCGCATTGAGGAGGAGTTGGGTCGCGCGATGAGCTACGCCCAGCTCCTCTTCTCCGAGGACGGCACGGATGCCGAGATCGGCCGCTTCTACCAATCCATGCAGGAACGGGTGACAGTGATCAGCGCCCACCTCATCTTTTTCTCCCTGGAGCTGAACCGCCTCGACGACGCAGCACTCGACGTCAAGCTCACCGACCCGCTCCTCGCCCCTTGGGCGTCTTGGCTCCGGGATCTCCGGGTTTTCCGCCCGCACCAGCTCTCCGACGAGGCCGAGCGCCTGCTGCACGACAAGAGCGTGTCCGGCCGCGCCGCCTGGGTGCGCCTCTTCGACGAGACACTGGCGTCCATGCGCGTCCCCGTCCGCGGCGAGCCGCTCACCGTGTCGGCCGCGCTGAACAAGCTCAGCGACCGCGACCGCTCGCTGCGCGAGGACGCGGCGAAGGCGGTGGGCAGTGCATTCGGCGAGCGCATCCGCCTCTTCGGCCTCATCACCAACACGCTCGCCAAGGACAAGGAGACCGAGGATTCCTGGCGCCACTATCCTCGGCCTTCGAGCGCCCGCAACCGTTCCAACCTCATCGAGGACGAGGTGGTGGACGCGCTCGTCTCCGCCGTCTCCGCGAGCTACCCCCGCCTGTCCCACCGTTACTACAAGCTGAAGGCGAAGTGGCTCGATCTGCCCAAGCTGCAGCACTGGGACCGCAACGCGCCGCTGCCGGGCGACGACGACCGTCTCGTGCCCTGGGACGACGCGCGCGAGCGGGTACTCTCCGCCTACGGCGCGTTCAGCCCGGAGATGGCCTCCCTCGGCAAGCGCTTCTTCGAGCGCCCGTGGATTGACGCGCGTCTCCTGCCCGGCAAGGCAGGCGGCGCCTTCGCGCACCCCACCGTGCCGTCCGCACATCCCTACCTGCTCCTCAACTATCATGGCCGCACCCGCGACGTGATGACGCTGGCGCACGAGCTAGGCCACGGCGTCCACCAGCTCCTCGCCGCCGAGCAGGGCTATCTCCGCGGCTCGACGCCGCTGACCCTGGCCGAGACGGCCTCAGTATTCGGCGAGATGCTAACCTTCCAGGCGCTGCTTGCCGCGGAGAAAGACCCGGTCCGGCGCCGGGTGATGCTGGCGGCCAAGGTCGAGGACCAGCTCAACACCGTCGTCCGCCAGGTCGCGTTCTATCAGTTCGAGGCGCGCGTCCACGACGAGCGCCGCGGCGGCGAGCTGCTGCCCGAGCGCCTTGCTGAGATCTGGCTCGACGTGCAGCGCACCAGCCTCGGCCCGGCATTCGAGTTCACTCCCGAGTACGGCGTCTATTGGAGCTACGTGCCCCACTTCATCCACTCGCCGTTCTACGTCTATGCCTACGCCTTCGGAGACTGCTTGGTGAACGCGCTCTACGGCGTCTATCAGGACGGCTTCCCCAGCTTCGAGGCCAAGTATCTCGACCTGCTCCGCGCCGGCGGCACGCGGCGCCACAAGGAGCTGCTCGCCCCGTTCGGTCTCGACGCCGCAGACCCGGCGTTCTGGCAGCGCGGTCTCGACGTGATCGCGGGCTTCATTGACCAGTTGGAGCGTGCTTGATGGCCGACGGCGACCGTTCCAACCTGTTCGGCGAGCTGCGCCGCTTCGCGCGCACCTCGGGCGCCGTCGGCGGCATCGCGGCCCGCGTCGGCGCCGAGCGCCTCGGCCTGCGCTCTACTAACCGCGCCGCGCACGCGGAGGACCTCAAGGCGATCCTCGGCGGCCTCAAGGGGCCGCTGATGAAGGTTGCCCAGATCCTGTCCACGATCCCCGACGCCCTGCCCGCCGAGTACACCGCGGAGCTGGCCCAGTTGCAGGCCAATGCCCCGCCCATGGGCGCCGCCTTCGTCCGCCGCCGGATGGTGGGCGAGCTGGGGCCGAATTGGCGCTCCAAGTTTTCCGAGTTCAACGAGCAGGCCGCTGCGGCGGCCAGCCTAGGCCAGGTCCAACGCGCCCGGCTTCCCGACGGCCGCGAGGTCGCCTGCAAGCTGCAATACCCGGACATGCCCAGCACGGTGAACGCCGATCTGCGCCAGCTCCGCCTCGCCATGGGCGTCTATAAGCGCATAGACAACGCCATCCAGGGCGACGACATCTACGCCGAGATCGCCGAGCGCCTGCGCGAGGAGCTGGATTACCTGCGCGAGGCCGCGCAGATGCGCCTCTACCGCACCATGCTCGCGAACGAGCCGAGCATCAGCGTCCCCGAACCCATCGCCGCGCTCTGCACGCCGCGCCTTCTCACCATGACCTGGCTCGACGGCCGCCCCATGGCCGAGCGGATCGCCGACGACCCGCCGCAGGAGGTCCGCGACGAGATCGCGCGCGCCCTCTTCCGCGCCTGGTATGTGCCTTTCTATCGCTACGGCGTCATCCACGGCGACCCACACCTCGGCAACTATCAGGTGCGCGCCGACGACGGGCTGAACCTGCTCGACTTCGGCGCGATCCGCGTCTTTCCCGCCCGCTTCGTCCGCGGCGTCATCGACCTCTACGAGGCCATCCGCGACGGCGACATGGAGAAGGCCCGGCACGCCTACGAGGGCTGGGGCTTCACCGATCTCTCGCAGGAGAAGATGGCGATCCTCAACCAGTGGGCGGCCTTCGTCTATGAACCGCTGCTCGACGACCGCGTGCGCCTGATCCAGGAGAACGGCGACCCAACCTTCGGCCGCTCGGTGGCCGAGAAGGTCCATGGCGGCTTGAAGCGCACTGGCGGCGTCCGCCCGCCGCGCGAGTTCGTGCTGATGGATCGGTCCGCCGTGGGTCTCGGCAGCGTGTTCCTGCGGCTCCGCGCCCGGCTCAACTGGTCGCGGCTCTTCCACGAGCTGATCGCGGATTTCAGCACCGAGGCCGTCGCCGAACGGCAGGAGCACGCGCTGCGCGAGGCGGGCGTCCCAGCGCCGATGTAGAGGCGCGGAGGATCGCATCATGCCGCAATTGGAGGAGCGCACCCTCGGCCTGCCCGTCGAGAGGCGGACTGCATAGACGCCCTCCCTGGTTGCTTCCGGAGGCTACGCCACGGCGGGAACGTTGGCCTGTCACTTATCCTCGCGTAGGCTTGGGACGTGACCGGAAGGGACTCCTGGCGGGCAGCGTTCGCGCAAGGCGTGGCCGCCCATCGCGCCGGCGATGCGGCGAGCGCGCGGCGCTTGTATCGCTTTGCTGCCGATCGCGGCACCGACCCCACCCCGCCGCGGATGCTGGCCCTGTTGCTGGCGGAGGATGGTGACACCGAGCAGGCCGTACGATGGGCACGGCGCGCGCTGGCCCTCGATCCGCGGTCGGCCCATTCCCACGCGGCTCTCGGACGGGTGCTGCTGCGGGCAGGGCAGGTCGAGGCGGCCGAGCAGGCATTCCAGGATGCACTCACGCTCGACCCGCAGATGGAGGCGGCGCAGGGTGGGCTGACAGCTCTTGGCGAGGCCCAGCACCGGCGTGGTCAGGCCCTCTTCCGTGCCCGGCGCTGGGACGATGCCGTGGCTGCGTTTGCCGTGGCCGCGCGGCGTCTCCCACGGAGCCCGGCCGTGTGGCACGATCTCGGCACCGCACTGCATGAAGGCGGCCATCTCGCCCGAGCGGTCGCCGCCTACGAGCAAGTGCTATCGCTCGCCCCGGATGCTGCCGAGACGTGGCATAACCTCGGCAGCGTGCGGCAGGCGATGCGTGACATGGATGGCGCGGTCGCCGCCTACGCGCGCGCCTACGCGCTGCGGCCGGAGTCCTTCCCGCGCATCGCGCAGGAACTCGCGGCCGGCAACCCAGGCCGCGTCTGGCTACGGGCCGGGGACCTGCGGCGGACCCTCGCGAGCCTCGGAGCGTGGCCGAGCCGGTCGTAGCCGCTCGATCGCGCCTCCACGCCAGGCGACGACCAGCGCGAACGCGAGTGGCACGACGACGCCGAGCGCCGGCAGGTTCGCGGCGATTACCCGCGCCAGCGGCGGATCGCCGACGGCCACCACGCCGGCCCCGATCGCGACCAGGATGCCGAGCGCGGTCATCGCGCCAGGGCTGGCGCGCGCGCGCCGCCAGACCTGGACCACGACCGGAAGCGAGAACGCGACGGCCAGCAGCACGCCGAACGCGAGCAGCCGCCAGTTCCCACGGGCAGCTAGCGCGAGCCCGAGCAGGCTGCCGAGATTGGCGGCACCGTCGTTCACTGCCCCCGCGAGAGTCTCCGCCACGGCACTTGCCTGCGTCGCGCCCTGCGTCCCATTGGGCGGCTCGGCGACGCGTGCGCGCGGCCTGCGCCGGATCGCGCTCGTCACGCACCACAGCAGCACGAGCGCGCCGACGAGTTGCATCCACGGTACGGTCAGCGCGAGCAGCATCACGGTGCCGATGACGAGCCGCGCGACGAGCGCGAGCGCCGCCTCCGCCGCGAGCCGCTTCGGCAGGCCCGGCAGCGCCGCCGCGGACGGGCGCAGCAAGGTCACGATCGCCCGCACCGGCCACCCCAGCACGGCATAGACGAGCAGCATCCCGACCAGCCCGAGCAGCGCCGAGGCCGCACCGGAACGCCTGGCCGGCGGCATCGTCGCGCTGACGTCAGGCGGCTTCCACATGCGCAGCACGAAGTCCCAGGCGACCTCGATGCTGCCGTGGGCACGCTCGCAGGCATCGGCGAGCGCGCTGTCCGGCGCGCCGACGTGCTGCGCCGTGTTGCGCTCCGCCAGCCCCATCACGCACGGATCGGACTCGAAATCGCTGAGCTGCGACACGTCCACGGCCCGCGCCGGGCCAGCGAGCGCCAAGCCTGCGAGCGCCAGGCCCAGCAGCAGCGCGCCACCCCAGGCCGCGCGCCTCATGGCTGGCTCTCCGGCGCGTCGGCCGGCCGGGGTGCGGGTTGCCCGGCGAATGGCCCACCGTCGAAATACTTCATCAGCGTGTTCGCCGGCGACAGCACGACCGTGGGCGCGCCCTGCGCGAAGGCAGAGCGGTACACCTGCAACGTGCGGTATAGATCGTAGAAGACGGGATCCTGCCCGTAGGCGGCGGTCGCGATGCGGTTCGCCTCGGCATCGCCCTCGCCGCGCGTCTTCTGGCTGTCGCGCTGCGCCTCGGACAGCAGGACGGTCCGCTCACGATCCGCCTTCGCGCGGATCTCCTGACCCCATTCGAAGCCCTGCGCGCGCAGCTCCTTGGCCTCGCGCACGCGCTCCGACATCATGCGGTCATAGATCGCCTGGCTGGTCTCCACCGGCAGGTCGGCGCGGCGGATCTGCACGTCCGCCACGTCCACCCCGATCGGCTTGGCCTCCTGCGCCACCTCGTCGCGGACCCGTGCGGTGATGCGGTCGCGCTCGGCCGTCAGCAGCGCCGGCAGCTCGACCTGTCCGAGTTGCTTGCGCAGCGTCGTGCTGACGATCTGCGCGAGCTGCGAGCGCGCCTGATCCACCGTGCCGACCGACTGGTAGAAGCGCAGCGGATCGGCGATGCGGAACAGCGAGTAGGTTTCCACCTCGATCCGCTTCTGATCGCCCAGGATGATCTGGTCCACCCCCGGCTCAAGCGGCAGCAACCGCTTATCGTAGAATACGACGCTGTCGATGAACGGCGCCTTCAGCTCCAGCCCCGGCTCGGTAACGGTGCCGACCGGCCTGCCCAGGCGCACGACCAGCGCCTGCTGGGATTGCGGCACGGTGAAGACGCTGAGCGACACCAGCCAGCCCGCGAGCGCCAACGCGGCCGCCGCCAGCACGATGGTGCGAAGGCTCATGGCGTGCCTCGCGGCGCAGGAGCCGCCGCCACCACCGGTCGGCTGGGCGGCTCGGCCAGCGGCAGATAGGGCACGATCGGCGACGTGGAGCGGCCCGAGGGGTCTATCACGATCTTGTTCGCGGCTTTCAGCACCTCCTCCATCGTGTCGAGGTAGAGCCGCCGCGCCGTGATCTCGCGCGCTTCCTTGTAGGTGTTGTCGAGCGCCAAGAACCTGGCGGCGTCGCCGCTGGCCGCGTTGATCGACCTGCTCGCGGTAGCCTTGCGACTCCTGCTTGATCCGCTCGGCATCGCCGCGCGCTCGGGGCAGGATGTCGCGGCTGTAGGCTTCCGCCTCGTTGCGCGCCCGCTCCTGGTCGGCGCGGGCGCGCTGCACGTCGTTGAACGCGTCAATCACCGCCGTCGGCGGATCAACGCGCTGCAACTGCACCTGCGTCACGGTGACGCCCATGTCATAGCTGTCGAGCAGCTTCTGCAGCCGCGCCTGCGCCTCGTCCGCGATCTTCTGCCGCTGGTCGGACAGGCCGGCCTGGATCGGGTTGAGGCCGATCACCTGGCGCACCGCGCTCTCGCCCGCGACACGGACCATCGCCTCCGGATCGGTGACGTTGAACAGGTATTTCGCCGGGTTGTTGATGCGCCAGAACACGGCCGCCGTAGCCTCGACGATATTCTCGTCGCCGGTCAGCATCTGCGTCACCGCGCCGTTGCTGATCTTGAGCTGGTTGACCTGCGTCACCTTCGGCAGCAGCACCGTCTCGATCGGGTAGGGAAGGTGGTAGTTCAGTCCCGAGCTGCGCGTATCAACCCATTTGCCGAACCGCAGCACGACGCCGACCTGGTCGGGCTGCACCTTGTAGAACCCGGTCGTGGCCCAGACGGCCGCGATCACCACGAGCGCCGCCAGCACGCTCTGCCCCTGCACCCGACCCAGGCGCCGGCCCGTCGGCACCGGACGCGGCGGGCGCCTCACCCGCCGAGGGGGAGAGTCCGGCGGGAGGTCGGGCGGTGGGTCCGGACGTTCGACGACCCGCACGGGCTGTGGCGCTCGGTGCAGCAAGGCGTCAATGGCTTCGGGCCGGATGAGCGGCGCAGGCCAGTCGTCATCGAGGCGATCCAACGTCAACCTCCCTCTGTGTCAGGGACGATACCGCAACCGGCCCGGTCCGTGACAGGATGCGGTTCTCCCACAGGACGAACACGGCGCAGCCGACAGGCACCGCGATGGCCAGCGCGGGCGCGGTGCTCGCGATCCACGGCGCCACGGCCGGATCGGAGATGGCGATCCTGCCCGCGATCCATCCCAGGAACATGCCGGCCAGCAGCACGAACAAGCCATTGTCGCTCAGGAACTGCCGGATCATGGTGCTGCCATAGACCAGCATCGGGATGCTGAGGGCCAGGCCCAATCCCAGCAGCACGAGGCTGCCATCGGCGACCGAGGCGATGGCGACGACGTTGTCCAGGCTCATCACCGCATCGGCCGCCATGATCGAGACGATCGCGCCCACCATCCCGGCCCGCATTCCCTGCCAGCGCATCCAGGCGGGGCGGTTGCTCTCAATCGCCTCGATGGCCGCGACAGTATCCTGGTCTGCGCGCTCCAGCGTCAGCTTCAACGCGATGAACAGCAGCAGGACGCTTGCGCCGAGCTTCAGATACGGCACATCCAGCAGGAACAGGACAGCAGCCGCCATGACGATCCGCAGCGCGACGGCGCCGACCGTGCCGAGCACCGAGGCGGCGCGCATCTCGTCGTCCGGCAGCCCGCGCACGGCCATCGCGATCAGCAGCGCGTTGTCGGCGCTCAGCAGCAGGTCAATGAAGAAGATCTGAACGATCACGCCGAGGCTCGTGAGCAGCCCCGGCAGGTCAACGTCGAGCGGAGTCACGACAGCCCCGCGACCGCGCCGACGAACCCCGCCACGCTCACCAGCGCCGCCGTGCCCGCGACCACCCAGAGGTACCAGCCGCGCAGGCGCCGCCCCGGCGGCAGATCCGTGGCGGCCAGCACCACGAGCAGCCCGACGACGAGCGGCATCAGCAGCGCGTTGACCACCTGCGTCAGGATCGTGAGCCAGATCAGGTCCGGCACCAGCAGCACCAGCGCCGCGCCGCCCACCACGCAGACGGCGTAGGCCACGATGAACCAGCGCCGCCGCATCGGCTCGCGCTCCAGGCCCCGGCCCAGGCCCACCATCTCGCCCAGCCCCCACGCGAAGGCGAGCGAGCAGACGATCGCGGCCACCATCGCCCCTCCCACCACGCCGATGCCGAAGACCAGCCGGCCGAACACCTCGCCCAGGAACGGCGTCAGCGCCTCGCTGATCTGCCCCACGCCGTCGAGCGATGCATGGTTCCCGCTGGCCCCGAGCGTGGCCGCGGCGGCGACGAGGACGGCGGCGGTCAGCACCTGCGTGAGCGTGGCGCCGCCCGCCGTATCCCAGCGCGCGGCGGCGTAGTGCGGCGGCCCGAGCTTCTTCTCGACTAGCGCCGACGGCTGATAGAAGATCATCCACGGGTTGAAGGTCGCCCCGATCAGGGCCGCGCCGAGGTAGAGGTAGCCGGGCTCGGCCCATCGCTGCCGCGCCACGTCGTGCGCGATGGCGGCGAGGCGGGGGTGCGCGGCATAGGCCACCACGAAGAAGCTCAGCTCGAACAGCCCGATCACCACGGCGATGCGTTCGACCCGGCGATACCCGCCGGACAGCACCACCAGCATCAGGCACGCCGTGGCCGCCGGCAGCAGCACCCAACGCGACACGCCATACATCTCGCCCACGCCCGCGATGCCGACGAGCTCGGTGATGATCGAGCCGAGCGTCGCCGCCGCCAGCGCCCCTGCGGCCAGCCATGCCCAGGCGACGCCGCACCGCGCCCGCACCAACTCGCCGAAGCCGTGGCCGCTGAACAGGCCGATCCGCACGGTGAGTTCCTGGATCATGTAGAGCAGCGGGATCAGCAGCAGCGGCAGCGGCAGCAGCCGATAGCCCCACTGCGTGCCGCTCTGCGCCGCGGTCACGATGTTGCCGACATCCGTGTCGGCCAGCATGACGAGCAACCCCGGACCCCACACGGCGAGCAGCGCTGCCATGCCCGACACTCGGCGAGTCGCCGGCGTGCCGGGCATCACAGCACCCGGCAGCGCGTCGTCGGGCTTCACGATCCCCAGTCCAGCAGCGCCGGATCAATCGGGAATTCCCGCCCTGCCTTCGGGTTCGCAAACGGCGAGAACGGGTTGATATCCCAATAGTCAGCGCCAAGGGCCGATTTCAGGCAGGTGAACGCGCCACCGGACGTGTGCCCGTATTGCGGCCGGGATCTCGGATAGAAGTAGCCAGTGTCGTGATCGGCCCATACCACGATATCGCTGGGACATCCCCGTTTCGCGTCCGTCTCGGAGCCGAAGGTCGGGATGCGCCCGAGTTCGAGCGGTGGCGCGGCCGTATCGGCCTGCGCGTGCACGCCGCGCGCGGCCGTGATCAGCAGGGCAAAGGCGGCGGATGCCGCAAGGTCAATCCTCGCGCGCACGGAACTGCTTCCGATAGACGCCCGGCTCCGCCAGGATGGCCTCGCCCACGCGCGCGAATTCGTCGGCCCGCGCCCCGTCCACGGTGCCGAACTCAAGCTCCAGCGCCTCGCGCGGCACCGGGATGCACTGCGCCACGGGCGTGCCGCGCGGCAGCACGCAGGGTGTTGCGGGATCGAGCCAGCGCGCCGGAAAGAGCAGGCCGATCTGGTGGAAGCGGTCGGCATCCACCAAGCCGGTCAGCGTGCGGAACGGCAAGTCGTCGCGGTTCAGCGGATGCGTCGCGAGCAGCGACCAGCCGGGCGGCAGCTCGACCGTCCAGAAGCCCACGAATTTCACCAGGTTGTCTTGCCCAAACGGCGCGCCGCTCACCTGTGCCGCACTGTGGAAGCTGATCGGCGCGCGCGGGTGGCCGGGCAGGCTCGGCTCCGGCAAGTCCCAATCCCAGTCGAACACCCCGTCCGCATACTGCACGTCGCACGGCAGGGGGATCACGAAGCCCGCGCGCATGGCATCAACGAAGGGCGGGCACTGCTTCACCGTGCGGATGGGGGCGCCGCCGTGCATCTCGGATGCGGCCAGCATCGGCATCGTCTTCAGCCACGCCGGGAGCGCCTGGCGCGCCGGCACCGGGCGCGGCAGCACCGCGTCCAGCGCCGGGTCGCAGCGCAGCCGCACGATCACGCGGGATCGCTCCGCGCGCGCCGCGCCGCCGGAAAGGTGGCCAGCTCATGCGTCGCCGAGTCCGGCACGGTCGTTTCTCCCCAGAAAAAGCCGGCGCCGCGACCGGGTCGCGGCGCCGTCGTCAGCCGATCAGCTCGCGCGGCCCTGCTTCCAGGCGCCGATGAGCTTCTCGTAGGCGACCGTCTCGCCCTTCGGCTTCTCGTTGGCGAGCGGCGGCCACGGCGCCGTTCCCTTCGCGTACCAGTACGACGGATCCTCCGGCTTGTTGAGCTTCGGAGCGCACTGATTCATGCCGGCCCGCTGGAGGCGGCCCAGCACCTTGTCCATGTCGGAGGCCAGGGTGTCCATCGCTTGCTGCGGCGTCTTCTCGCCGCTCACCGCGAGCGCCACGTTCTGCCAGAACAGGTTGGCGAGCTTCGGGTAGTCGGGCACGTTCGTCCCCGTGGGCGTCCAGGCGACCCGCGCCGGGCTGCGGTAGAACTCCACGAGGCCGCCCAGCTTCGGCGCCAGGTCGGTCATGGTCTGGCTATTGATGTCGCTCTGGCGGATCGGCGTCAGGCCCTTGATCGTCTTGCGCAGCGACGTGGACTTGCAGATGCAGAACTGCCCATACAGCCAGGCCGCCTTGCGGCGCTCCAGCGGCACGTAGTTCATCAGCGTCCAGGACCCCACGTCCTGGTAGCCGTTCTGCATGCCGGGCTTCCAGTAGGGGCCGTGCGGCGAGGGCGCCATGCGCCATTTCGGCGTGCCGTCCGCGTTCACCACGGGCAGCCCGGGCTTCGTCAGCGCCTTGGTGAAGGCCGAGTACCAGAAGATCTGCTGCGCGATATGGCCCTGCCCAGGGACCGGCCCGGCCTCGACGAAGGTCATGCCCGCGGCCTCGGGCGGCGCGTACTTCTTCAGCCATTCCACGTACTTGGCGAGAGCGAACACCGCCGCCGCGCTGTTGGTGGCCCCGCCGCGCGCGACGCTGGCGCCGACCGGGTGGCAATCATCGACGCGGATGCCCCACTCGTCCACCGGCAGGCCGTTGGGCAGGCCGACATCCGCCTCGCCGGCCATGCTGAGCCACGCGTCGGTGAAGCGCCAGCCGAGCGAGGGGTCCTTCTTGCCGTAATCCATGTGGCCATAGATGCGGACGCCGTCGATCTCCTTCACGTCGTTGGTGAAGAACTCGGCGATGTCCTCGTAGGCCGACCAGTTCACCGGCACGCCTAGCTCATAGTTGTGCTTGGTGGCGAAGCGGTCCTTGAGGTCCTGGCGCGCGAACCAGTCGGCGCGGAACCAGTAGAGGTTCGCGAATTGCTGGTCGGGGATCTGGTACATCTTCCCGTCCGGCGCGGTCACGAAGCTCTTGCCGATGAAGTCGTCGACGTCGAGCGTCGGCAGGGTCACGTCCTTGCCTTCGCCCTTCATGAAGTCCGACAGGATCGTCGTCACGCCGTAGCGGAAATGCGTGCCGATATGGTCGCTGTCGTTGTCGTACATGTCGTAGATCGGCTTGCCTGACTGCATCTCGGTCTGCAGCTTCTCGACCAGGTCGCCTTCCTTGATGTAGTCGGACGTGACCTTGATGCCGGTGATGTCGGCGAAGGCCTTCGTCATCACCTGCAACTCGTAGATATGCGTGTCCAGGATCTCGGTGACGACATGGATCTCCATGCCTTGGAACGGCTTGGCCGCGTCTATGAAGAACTGCATCTCCTTCATCTGCTCCTCCTTCGACAAGGTCGAAGGCTGGAACTCGTTGTCAATCCAGCGCTGCGCGGCGTTGGTCTGCGCGGTCGCCGGCACGGTCGGCAGCGTCGTGGCAGCCGCCGCGGTAGCGACCGCTGCCGCCCCCGCGATGGCCTGTCGCCGGGTCAGTTCAGGCTTCTCCATGGATTTTTCCCCCTCGTTTCCCTCTCCGGACGGCAGCTGCGGAACGGCGCGGAGAGATCGCCGGCCCGGAACACGGTCCCCTAGCCGAAACGGCCGACCAGGAGCATGATGACGATGCTGATGCCGAGCGCATACCATTGATCGAGCTCGGTGAACGCGATCCATCCCAGGTTGATGAACGCCGCCGTCAGCAGGCCGATGAACAGCCGGTCGCCGCGCGTCGTCACCAACGGCAGCAGGCCGCGCCGCGGCAAGCAGGGATACATCGCCTCCCAGGTTGTCATGGCGGCGAGCATCAGCGCGATCACGGCGAAGAACGCGGCCGTCACGGGCGTCCAAGCCATCCAGCTCATGCGATTGCTCCGTCAGACCCGGCCAAGCGCGAACCCTTTCGCGATGTAGTTGCGGATGAACCAGATCACGACGGCACCAGGCACGATCGTCAGCACGCCGGCCGCCGCCAGCAAACCGAAATCGAGGCCGGTCGCGCTCTCAGTGCGCGTCATGATCGAGACGATGGGCTTGGCCGCCGTGGAGGTGAGATTGCTCGCCATCAGCAGCTCGACCCACGAGAACATGAAGCAGAAGAACGCCGTCACGCCCACGCCTGCACGGATCAGCGGCAGGAACACGAACAGGAAGAAGCGCGGGAAGCTGTAGCCGTCGAGCGCGGCCGTCTCGTCCAGTTCCCTCGGCACGCCGGACATGAAGCCTTCCAGGATCCAGACCGCGAGCGGCACGTTGAACAAGCAGTGCGCCAGCGCCACCGCGAACGGCGTGTCGAACAGCCCGACCGATTGGTAGAACTGGTAGAACGGCAGCAGGAACACCGCAGGCGGCGACATGCGGTTCGTCAGCAGCCAGAAGAACGCCTGCTTGTCCCCGAGGAAGCGGTAGCGCGAGAACGCGTAGGAAGCGGGCAACGCGACGCTGACCGAGATGACGACGTTCAGCGCCACGAACTCGAACGAGTGCCAGTAAGTGATGTACCAGGTCGGGTCGCGGAAGATATGGAGATAGTTCTCCAGGGTCGGATGCCTCGGCACGATCTCGAGCCGGGTCAGGATGTCGGGCGTCAGCCGCAGCGACATGTTCACCAGCCAGTAGATCGGCAGCAGCAGCAGCGCGAAATAGACGGGTGGCACGATGCGGCGCGCCCATCCTGTGCGCTGATTGGCGACGCGGCGATTCATGCTGGCCCCTCGGCGCGCCCTTGCGCGCTCAGCGCGGTGTAGAACACCCACGAGAACAAGAGGATGATCAGGAAGTAGATCAGTGAGAACGCTGCCGCGGGGCCCACGTCGAACTGACCGATCGCGAGCTTGGTGAGGAACTGGCTGAGGAACGTCGTGGCGTCGCCCGGCCCTCCCCCGGTCAGCACGAACGGCTCGGTGTAGATCACGAAGCTGTCCATGAAGCGCAGCAGGATCGCGATGGTCAGCACGCCGCGCAGCTTCGGCAGCTGCACGTAGCGGAACACCGACCAAGCCGACGCCCCATCCACCGCCGCCGCCTGATAGAACGCGTCCGGGATCGCCCGCAGCCCGGCGTAGCACAGCAGCACCACCAGCGGCGTCCAGTGCCACACGTCGAGCAGCAGCAACGTGCACCAGGCGTCGCTCGGCACCAGCGCGTAGTTGTAGGGGATGCCCAGCACGGAGTTCATGAACCAGCCGCCAAGCCCGACATCGGCGCGCCCGAAGATCTGCCAGATCGTGCCGACCACGTTCCAGGGGATCAGCAGCGGCAGCCCCAGCAGCACCAGCGCCGCCGACGCCGCCGCACCCCGCCGCGGCATCACCAAGGCGAGCGCCAGGCCCAGCGGTATCTCGATCAGCAGCACGCAGCCCGAGAAGATGAGTTGGCGCACCAGCGCCTTCTGCAGCTCTGGGTCGTGCAGCGTGTCGCGGAACCACTCGTCGCCCACGAACACGCGCCGGTCAGGCCCCAGGATGTCCTGCACCGAGTAGTTCACCACGGTCATCAGCGGGATGATGGCGCAGAACAGCACCACCACCATCACGGGCAGCACCAGGAACCACGCGGACTGCTTGACCGGCTTCATGCGACCAGCCGCCCATCGGCGTAGAGCTTCGTATGCGACCTGGGAAACCAGACCGGGAGGGCGGCATCCACCGGCACCAGGATCTCCGGCGCCGCCTTGATCGCGATGCGGCTGTCGGCCAGCCGCGCGTAGATCAGCTGGTGCCCGCCCAGCGGCTCGATCTCCTCGACGCTGACCTGCATCGCCGCCGCGTCGCCAGGGTCGGACAGGCTCACGAACTCCGGCCGGATGCCGAGGGTCAAGGCGCCCGACGGCGTCCGCAGCGTCGTCTCCGCCGGCAGAGGCACGCGCTGCCCGCCCAGCACGGCAGCACCCGCCTCGATGCGGCAGGGCAGCAGGTTCATGCCAGGGCTGCCGATGAAATGTCCCACGAAGACGTGCTGCGGGTCCTCGAACAACTCCTGCGGCGTCCCTTGCTGCAGCACCTCGCCCTGATCCATCACCACCACGCGGTCGGCGAAGGTCAGGGCCTCGGTCTGGTCGTGCGTCACGTAGATCAGCGTCACTTTCAGCTCGTGATGGATCTGCTTCAGCTTGCGCCGCAGCTGCCATTTCAGCGCCGGGTCGATCACCGTCAGCGGCTCATCGAACAGGATCGCCGCGACATCGGTGCGCACCAGTCCGCGCCCCATCGAGATTCGTTGCTTGGCGTCCGCCGTCAGCCCCGACGCCCGGCGGCGCAGGTCGCCGGTCAGGTCCAGGATCGCCGCCACCTGCTCCACGCGCTCGCGGACGGCCCCGCGCGCGATGCCGCGGTTGCGCAGCGGGAACGCCAGGTTCTCATGCACCGTCATGGTGTCGTAGATGACCGGGAACTGGAACACTTGCGCGATGTTGCGGGTCCGCGTGTCGGTGTCCGTCACGTCCCGGCCGTCGAACAGGAGCCGGCCGCGCGACGGTCGCACCAGCCCCGACAAGATGTTCAGCAGCGTGCTCTTGCCGGACCCTGACGGCCCTAGCAGCGCATACGCGCCACCGTCCTCCCAGGTGAGGTCGAGCGGTTGCAGCGCGTAGTCCTCCGGCCGCGTCGGATGCGGCCGGTAACTGTGCGCGATGTCATGCAGCCGAATGCGCGCCACGAAGGGCCTCCCCTGGCAGGAGCGGCTGGAACCGCGGCGCGCGCGCCAGCGCGCCGCCGGCGTCGAACGCATACAGCCGCCGCCGGTCGAAGCGGAACGTGACCGCCTCGCCGATCGCCGCGCCGTGCACGCCCTCCGCTTGCAGCAGCACCGGCAACGCGCCATAGCGGCCATGCAGCAGGGTTTCCGAGCCGTTGATCTCCGCCAGCTCGATCGTGACCGGCAGCTCGCACGCCCCAGGGAACGGCGCCAGGGTCACGTGCGCCGCATGGAGGCCGAAGGTGTAGCGGCCGGGCGCCAGCGCGCGTCCTTGGGCCTCGAACTCGGGCGGCAGCGGCCAGGACGCGCCACCGTCGAGCCGGATCGCCCGCGCGGCGTCAATCGCGCCGGGCAGGAAGTTCATGGCGGGATCGCTGATCAGCCGCGCGGTCTCCAAGTCGCGCGGCGCGCGATAGACCTCCAGCCCCGGACCTTCCTGCAGCATCCGCCCCTCGCGCAGCACGCAGGTCCGCCCGCCCAGCAACAGCGCCTCCTGCGGCTCGGTCGTGGCATACACGACGATCCGGTCGCTGCCGCGGAACAGCGCCTTCATCTCGGCGCGCAGATCCTCGCGCAGCTTATAGTCAAGGTTGACCAGCGGCTCATCCAGCAGCAGCAGCCGGCTGTCCTTCACCATGGCCCGCGCCAGCGCGCAGCGTTGCTGCTGCCCGCCGGACAGCTCGGACGGCAGGCGCTTGAGCAGCGGCGTGAGCCCGAGCCGCTCCGCCATCTCGCGCACGCGCCGGTCGCGCTCGCGCTTGCCGAGTCGCCCGGCCACCACCAGCGGTGAGGCGATGTTGTGATAGACCGTGAAGTTCGGATAGTTGATGAACTGCTGATAGACCATGGACACGCTGCGGCGCCGGACATCAACGCCCGTGACATCCACGCCGTTATGCACGATGCGGCCCGCGCTCGGCTGGTCGAGCCCCGCCATCAGCCGCATCAGCGATGTCTTGCCGGCGCGGATCGGCCCCAGCAAGGTCAGCAGCGTGCCGGGCTCGACCGCGAGATCCAGCGGATAGAGCACGCGCTCGGCCCCGGCCATGCGCTCGACATGCTGCAGCACCAGGCTCATGACGCGGCGCGCACCCGGCGCCCCAGCGCCTCGTCGAGCTCGTCCGCGGTCGCGGCCGGCACATGCAGCCCGAGCTTGGAGCGGCGCCACAGGATGTCCTCGGCGGTCTGCGCCCACTCTTCCGCCACCAAGTAGTCCACCTCGCGCTGAAACAGCCCGCCGCCGAAAGACCGCCCCATGTCCGCCATGGCGCCGCAGCCATCCAGGATCCGGTCGGCCCGCGTGCCATAGGCGCGGGCCAGGCGCAACGAGAGATCCGGCTCCAGGAACGGATGACGTGCGCGGAACCGGGCCAGGAATGCGCCGAAATCCGCGCCCGGCATGTCGCCGCCCGGCAGCGGCACGGTTGCCGTCCAGGCCTGGCCGCCGGCCGGCAAGTACGGCCCCAGCTTCTCCATCGCGTGCTCGGCCAGCTTGCGAAACGTCGTGATCTTGCCGCCGAACACCGACAGCAGCGCAGGCCGCCCAGGCCCGGCATCGAGATCGAGGTCGTAATCGCGCGTGACCGCCGATGCGTTCTCGGCGGCGTCGTCATAGAGCGGCCGCACGCCGGAATACGTCCAGACGATGTCGGCCACCGTCATTTGCCGCCGGAAGTAGCGGTTGACGATGTCGAGCAGGTAATCCGTCTCCGCGGCGTCGATCGCCACGCGCGCCGGATCGCCGTCGAACGGCACGTCGGTCGTGCCGACCAGGGTGTAGCGTCCCTCGTAGGGGATGGCGAACACGATGCGCCGGTCCGTGTTCTGCAGGATGTAGGCTTCCGGCCCGTCATGCAGCCGCGGCACCACGATATGGCTGCCCTTGATCAGCCGCGCCTGCTTGGCGCTGTTCAGGCCCAGCACCTGGTTCAGCATCCGCGTCACCCAAGGCCCCGCCGCGTTCACCAGGGTGCGCGCCGTGACCGTCTCGCGCTGGCCGCCGGTGTGGACCAGCTCGCACTGCCAGCCATCCGCGCCGCGCGCCGCGTGCACCAGGCGCGTGCGGGTCAGCACGCGCGCGCCGCGGTCGGCCGCATCGCGCGCGTTCAGCGCCACGAGCCTGGAATCTTCCACCCAGCAATCGGCGTAGATGAAGGCGCGTCGAAGCCCAGGGTGCAGCGAGGCACCGGCGGGATGCCGATCCAGTCGCACCGCCCGCGTCGGGGGCAGGCGTTTGCGCGGCGCCAGGTGGTCGTACAGGAACAGGCCAAGCCGCACGAACCACGCCGGGCGCAGGCTGCCCTCGTGCGGCAGCACGAAGTCCATCGGCCAAATGATGTGCGGCGCCATGGCGAGCAGCCGCTCGCGCTCCCGCAGCGCCTCGCGCACCAACCGGAATTCATAGTATTCGAGGTAACGCAGCCCGCCATGGATCAGCTTGCTGGAGGCCGACGAGGTAGCGCCTGCCAGGTCGCCCTGCTCGACTAACGTGACGGAGTGGCCGCGCCCCGCTGCATCGCGAGCGATCCCCGCGCCGTTGATCCCGCCACCCACTATCAGCATGTCGGTCGTTGCCGCTGCCACGCTTCCCCGTCTTTCGTTTTCCCACACCAAGGCTATAAGCGAACATCCATTGTTCGCAATCAAAAATGCGCGTCGTCCGCACCATTTCTCTGCCCCGCAGGCGCGACGTGGACCTCGACGCCGGCCTCCGCCAGCAACCGACCGACCGGCTCGGGTGGCGCGCAGTCGGTGAACAGGGCGTGCACGTCGCGGATCGTGCCCATCCGCACCATCGCCGGGCGCCCGAACTTCGAGTGGTCGGTCGCCAGGAACACACGCCGTGCGTTATGCAGGATGGCCTGGGAGATCCGCACCTCGCGGTAGTCGTAGTCGAGCAACGTCCCGTCCAGGTCGATGCCGCTGATTCCCATGACCGCGTAATCGACGCGGAACTGACTGATCAGGTCAAGCGTCGCCTCGCCCACTACCCCACCGTCGTGATTGCGTACCAGCCCGCCGGCCAGGATAATCTCGCAATCCTCCGACTGCGAAAGAACCTGTGCCACATGAAGATTGTTGGTGACGACGCGCAGGTTGCGATGGTCGATCAGCGCGCGCGCCACTTCCTCGGTGGTCGTGCCGATGTTCAGGATCAGCGATGCGCCATGCGGGATCTGGGCTGCCACCAGCCTCGCGATGCGCCGCTTAGCCTCGAGGTGAAGCACCTGCCGCGCCGAGTAGCCGACGTTGCGCCCGCCCAGCGGCGGCCCGGCGCCGCCGTGGTAGCGGTTCAGCCGGCCCTCGTCATACAGCGCGTTCACGTCGCGGCGGATCGTCTGCGGCGTGACGCCGAACCGGTCGGCCAACGTCTCCACGCTCATGAAGCCGCGCTGTGCCACCAGCTCCACGATCGCGGCACGGCGTTGCGGCGCGGTCGCGGCAGGCGGCTCCGACCCCGTCACGGTCCGGTTTCGCGCGGCTCGGAGATGCTGCAATGCACAATCAGGCGCGTGCGCTTTCGAACAATCGAGGGCGTCACCAGTATGGGAAACAGTCATGACGATCAAGCTGGCCATCGCGACGCGCAACTTGTTCCCGACCTCCGTTGCCGCCGTCGAGACCCCCGATGCCGACGCGCGCAACGCCGAGTTGCGCGCGCTGATCCTGGAGCGGCGGCGCACCGCGCCGTCCATGGCGGCCTCGAACGCCGGAGGCTGGCACTCGGACCGTGACCTGCCCGCCTGGGGCGGGGTGCGCGCGGCGGAGGTGGTCGAGATGGCGCGCGCGGTCGCCAACCACATGACGCGCGACCGCGAGGGCAACGCGGTGCGGCCGGACTGGATCATCACCGCCTGGGCGAACGTGAACGGTCCTGGAGACAGCAATTTCTGCCACTACCATCCCGGCTCGTACTGGTCCGGAACCTACTACGTTGACGACGGCGGCGTGCTGGCCGACCCATCGCTGGGCGGCGGGTTCGAGATGCTCGATCCCCGCGGCCCGGCGCCGGCCATGCTGGCACCGACGCTCGCCTACGCTGGCGAGGGAGGCCTCGCGGCGGGTGCCACCGAGATGATCGCGCCGCGTCCCGGCCTGCTGTTCCTGTTCCCCTCCTGGCTGCACCATCAGGTGCGCGCCTATCGCGGCACGCGGGAGCGGATCTCTGTCGCGTTCAACCTGCGGATCTGACCACAGTCGCCGAGATGGGAACGCTCACTTTAGCAGCCTCAGAACGTGATCAGGACAGGAGATGAGCATGGATCTAAGCCTGGTAGGCAAGACAGCCCTGGTGAGCGGCTCGACAGCAGGCATCGGCCTCGCCATTGCGCGCGGCCTGCTGGAGCAGGGGGCGGCCGTGTGGATCAACGGCCGCGGCGAGGACAGGGTCGAGCACGCCCTCCGTGGCCTGCGGGGTGCGCTCCCAGGCGCCCAGGTCCAGGGCGTCGCCGCCGACCTCGGGACGGCCGAAGGCGCTGCCCGCGTCATCGCGGCACTGCCGGCCGCCGACATCCTCGTCAACAACGTCGGCATCTTCGAGCCCAAGCCGTTCGACGACATCCCCGACGAGGACTGGGAACACTTCTTCGATGTCAACGTGATGAGCGGCATCCGCCTCACGCGCCACTACGTGCGCGGGATGCGCGAGCAGGGCTGGGGCCGGGTGATCTTCATCTCCAGCGAGTCCGCGATCAACATCCCCGTCGAGATGGTCCATTACGGCATGACCAAGACCGCCCAGCTCGCGGTCTCGCGCGGCGTGGCCGAGACCGTGGCGGGCACGGGCGTCACCGTGAACGCCGTGCTCCCGGGCCCGACCCGGTCCGAAGGGGTCGGCACCTTCGTCGAGCAGCTGGCCCAGGCCCAGGGCATGAGCTTCGAGCAGGTGGAGGCGGAGTTCTTCAAGACCCAGCGCCCGACCTCGCTTCTCAAGCGATTCGCGACCGTGGAGGAGGTGGCGAACATGGTGGTTTACCTATGCTCTCCAGCGGCTTCCGCCACGAACGGAGCCGCAGTCCGCGTGGACGGCGGGGTGGTGAAGTCCGTCACCTGACGTTGGTTGCCGCACCATCTCCGCACCCCCGACGCGACCCGCACTCGGTTCCATCCGTCACCCATGCGTTCGCGCTCCTTTGGCCACGACCCGCTCGGGTTCCGCGCACGCCGCCAGGCGCCGGGGCTGGTGCCGACGGCGCGGGCGAACGCGGGTGACGACGCCGCCAGCCTCGGCCTGGACCGGACGGCCGAGAGCTCGCGCGGACTGACCATCCATCAGCTCAACCCGGTGCTCGACCGCCACGTCCGGCCCGAGACCTACGCGGCCGCTGTCGCGCGCTCCGGGTCGGCTTGACGGCGCTTCAGTCTGGTCCGACGCGCAGCGGGATCCATCGCGCGCCGGGCCGGGTCTGCGCCTTGGACAGCACCAGCAGCAGCGCGAAGCTGTGCTTCGCCTCGCGGGCGGCGTCGAGCCGCGCCTGGACCTCCGAGGACGAGCCCACGGGCGCATCCTGCACGCGCAGGATCACGTCGCCCGCCACCAGCCCGTGCTCCGCCGCATCGGTGTCGGCGGCAACGCCGGTGATCAGGACGCCGGTCTGCTGCACGTCCAGGCCGTAGTGGGCACGGGTCTTGTCGCTGAGATCGGCGAGGCTCAGGCCGAAATCGGCCGGCAGCGTCCAGCGGATCGGCGCCGCCTTGGCGACCATGTCGTATTTGTCCCACTGCTGGCGCGGCCATTCGCGGACGATGACCGGCAGCACCCGCTCCTGGCCCGCCCGCCAGATGGCCAGGCTGCTGGTCTGCCCTTGCGGCGTCTCCGCGATCATGCGCAGCAGCGCCCGCTCGTCGGACGGGGTCTTGTCGCCGAAGCGCAGCACCACGTCGCCGACCTGCACCCCGGCCTTCGCCGCCGGGCCGTCAGGCACCGCCGCCGCCACGATCGAGCCCTCGGGCCGCGCCATGCCCAGCGCCCGCGCCATGTCCGGCGTCACCTGCTGCACGATCATGCCGAGCCAACTCGGCCGCACCCAGCCGTATTTCAGCATCCGGCCGATCACGAACTGCGCGTCGCTCGCCGGGATGGCGAAGCCCAGGCCGGCCGAGCCGGTGGTGGGCGAGACGATCGCCGTGTCGATCCCGATCACCTCGCCATGCATGTTGAACAACGGGCCGCCGGAGTTGCCGTGGTTGATCGCCGCATCGGTCTGGATGAAGTTGTCGTACGGCGTCTCCATGATGTTGCGGTTGAGCGCGCTGACGATGCCCGAGCTGACCGACATCCCCAGGCCGAGCGGGTTGCCGATGGCCACCACCGGATCGCCGATCTGGACCTTGTCGCTGTCGCCCCAGCGCGCCGCGGGCAGCTTATGGCCCACCGCCACCTTGAGCAGGGCGATGTCGCCCACGCGGGTCGCGCTGAGCACGGTGGCGGGCGTGCTGGAGCCGTCCGAGAAGTTCACGATGATCTCGGACGCGCCAGCCACCACGTGCCAGTTGGTGGCGACGATCCCGGAGGGGTCGATCACGAACCCCGATCCCACCACCGTCTTGATCTGCCCGGGGGGCGGGGCATCACTGGATGCCACCATGACGCCCGCCGGCGCTTCCATCTGCCCGCGCGCGGTGATGTTGACCACGGTCGGCAGCAAGCTGCGGAACAGGTCCGTCTCAGTGTACGGCGCCAGTCCCTCCTCCCCGTAGGCCGCCGGCGCCCGCAGCGGCCCGGCCAGGGCGCACAACGCCGCCAGCAGCACCCAACCGGCCCTGCCGCGCCCCCTGCCGCGCCCCCTGCCGCGCCGGGTGCCGATCATGATCCTCCTCCACACGCCGGGAACGGACCGGGCGGCGCGCCATGACAGCGCCCCGCCCGCTCTGTCCCGGTGCCGTTCGACGTCACGTCATCAGCAGGGCGTCGCACCCGCTGGCTGGCCACGCGCCGGCAGGCTCGCCCCGCCGGCCGGTTGGCCACGCGCGGGCAGGCTCGCCCCGCCTGCCGGCTGGCCACGCGCCGGCAGGCTCGCCCCGCCGGCCGGCTGACCACGGGCAGGCAGGCTCGCCCCGCCAGCCGGCTGGCCACGTGCGGGCAGGCTCGCCCCGCCGGCCGGCTGGCCACGCGCGGGCAGGCTCGCCCCGCCTGCTTGCTGCCCGGCGCAGCCCGGGGAGGTGGTCGCTTGCTGGGCGCTGACCTGGGTGGCCGTCAACGCGAACACAGCCGCGAGGATCGCTACGTATCTAAGCATCGCCTATCTCCTTCATGCACGCGCAGCCACCGGAATGGTCGCTGCTTTGGTTCGGTATGGCCGCTGCTTTGGTTACCTCGGGTGGCAGGAATTGCCGCGGGCTGCACGGCAAGCCGGCTGACGTGACCAGGGATCACGGCTGGCCAGGGATCACGGCTTGGTAGGTCGGCGCGCCTTGGGTGTCATGGTAGCCGCTGGTGACCGGCTCGTTGCCGAAGCCCGCATTGACCGGCGTCTTGCCGAAGCCCGCATTGACCGGAACGGAGGGCGCCTGGCTTTGCACGGTGGCCGGCGGCGGGTTCGAGCAGGCGGTGAGCGCCATGCCCGCGCAGGCCACGGCCAGGATGCCTAGGGAAGTCCGTCGCATGTCATACCTTTCCAAGGATGGCCCGAGAGCGCGGCGGCGCAGGGGCTAAGAAGGCTTCAGCCGCACGTCTCAGGTGGTTGTCAAACCCCGCAGCGAAGTTGGCAGCGTCGCTCCCGTCCAGGCAAGATGCCTCCAGAAACTGCCGTGTCCTGTCAGCTGCGGAGATCTCGAGACCACATGCCAAGAGATAGACCGGAGGTGCTACTGACCAACATCCCCCAAATGCCCAGGGGTCGCTCTACCCAGGATCAGCCATCCAGTCCTTATCCGCAATCAAAATCGTATGTTCAGCAATACATGCTCGGTCTCGATAAGGTCAATCGTCATCTCCCAGCGCCCGCGACGCTTGGCACCACGCGCCATCGACCTCGATCTCTGCAAGAGGCGCCACCTCGTCGAGAACTCCTTCCGCAAGCTGAAAGCGTTCAAGCATCGCCCTGCGCAGCGACAAAACCGACCCGAGCTTCGCAGCCATGATCTATCTCAGCGCCGTGACGCCGTCCCCTGCGCACGCCTGGTGGCGCGGCGGCTGGGGTCCTCCCGTCGTGGTTGCAGCACCGCCCGTCGTGTATGCCCCACCGCCCCCAGTAGCCTATGTGCCGCCGCCCCGCGTCATCCCGCGCCACTACGCGCGTTGGGTGCCCGGCCACTATAGTCGGTTCGGCCGTTGGATACCGCCGCACTGGGGGTGAGAGCCGGGCCACCTGCCAGCCTGCGGGCCTTTCGCGGGCGTTAGGGCTGAATCACTGCCAGCGTAGCGGCATCGGCGCCGCACGCTGGCCGCCCCCGCAACCCAAGATGGCGACGTTCGTTCGAGTCGGACCGCTGCGATGTGGGACGAGAGGCGATGCGGTGTGGCGGGCCGCCCCGCCGCGCCTCCACACGGCGGCACGGGAACGCCCCGGAAGCCGACCTCGTGACGGAGCGCACATGGCAGGAAACAAGCAGCAGCGGCCGCAGGGCGAGGCGACCGCCGCCAAAGCGCACGACGAAGCACCCGGCGGAGCGCAGGGCCAGACGCTGTCGGACTTCCTCGATGCTCTCGGCGACGGTATCTACGGGGTCGATCCCGAGGGACGCTGCACCTTCGCCAATCGTGCAGCCTTGCAGATGCTCGGCTACGCAACGCCCGGCGAGGTCCTCGGCCGCACCATGCACGCGCTGATCCATCACACCCGCCCGGACGGCACGCCCTACCCGCGAGCGGACTGCCCGCTGCTGCACACGTTGCAAGAGCGGGCGCCCCGTGCGCCTGGACAATGAGCTGCTCTGGCGCAAGGACGGCACCTCCTTCACCGCCGAGTACCTCCTCCTTCCCCATCGTCACGGACGGCGCCATCACCGGCAGCGTGATCACGTTCAGCGACACGTCGGTGCGGCAGGGCGCGCGGAAGCGGCTCGCGGTGCAATACGCCGTCAGCCGGGTCTTGGCCGGATCGGCGGCTCTCGACGCCGCGCCGACCCGGATCCTGGCAGCCATCGGGTCGGGGTTCGCCCTGGATGTCGGCCTGTTCTGGCGCGTTTTCTGGCGCGTCGGCACCAAGGATGACGACGACCCCGAGGCGCGCGAGCGGCTGCACGCAATGCTGACCCGCGACGGCTGGCGCGTCGCCACCGCCGGGAACGGCCGGGAGGCGCTGGACATGGTCGCTCGCGGGATGCCGTCGCTGGTCCTGCTCGACCTGATGATGCCCGAGATGGATGGCTTTGCCTTCTTCCAGGCGCTGCGCGCCCGCCCCGACGGCCGGCACGTGCCGGTGGTGGTCCACACCGCCAAGGACGTGACCTGAGGAGGACCGCCTGCGGCTACGCGGCACAACCCGCGTGCTGTCCAAGGACGACATGAGCCTGCACGACCTCGCGAACGAGCTGCGCCGCCTGGTGCCGCCCAGCACTGCCGCCCTTACGCGGCCATGATGGCGACGGGATCGCCCTCACGGATCATGCCCCCCTGCAGCACCTCGGCATAGACCCCGGCACAGGGCTGGTTGCCGAAGCCCGGGATCTCGACGCGGTTGCGCTCAGCCGTGGCCCGGAGCGCGCCGGGCCGCGGCGGCAACGCGCCATGGGCCAGCATCGGGATGGCGCAGCGCGGCGTCTGCAGGATAACGCGCAACGCCACCGAATCGCCGATCCGAACCGTGTCGCCGACCCACCTATTCTCGGGGAACCCAACGTCGCCATCGGCCGAGCGGATGACGACGTTGGGACGATACCGGGCCGCCTCGATAGTGCCCTCGGGGGCGCCATCAGGTAGTGCCGCGCCGATGCTGTCGAGCGTGGTGCTGGTGATGAGGTGGAGCGGCGCGTAGTCGAGGAAGGTGCCGGGCGGCGCGCCCCCACCGAGGGTGAGATTGCTGAACTCAACGTCCGCGCCGAGGCCTTCGGCGAGCACCTCCTCGGGGAATGATCGGTCAATCTCCGCCGCGTCCGGCGGCCGGCTCGCGAGCCGCACCGCCCGGCCAAGCAGCGCCGAGAGCAGGCCATCGAGTTCCGGGTCGCCGGCGCGGCGGACCGTGCCGTCGGGGAGCTCTATCTCGACGGCGCCCCCATCCTCCTCGCCGCGGGTCCGCGCCGCGCAGCCGAGCAGGCCGCGCCAGAGCTTCGGCCGCTTCGCGCTCGCGACCTTGCCCGTCGCCTCGTCGAGGACGGCCCAGGCACGGTCGCCAACGACCCCCCGCGCGGCCACGGCCAGCATGTCCTGCGCCTCGCCGAGCATGGATTTCGTGGGATAGCGGCTCAGCATCGCCACCGTGCCGAACGTTGTCGGTCGCTCATATCAGCGTCTCCGCCCTGCGCATCATTCCCTCAAAGAGGGGCCACTCGCCGCTCTTCCGATGCATCTCCGCGATATCTCCCGCAGGGGCGCAGCCGTTGGCATCAATGTCCGAGCCACGGAGCCGAGATGCCCTTACGAACGACAAGCAGGTCGCCGCAAACCTGTGGCAGCGCAAGCGCGGCTCCACGCCGGCGTCGTTCCTCCAACAAAACTGATCGTTTGCGTGCCACGATTGATCTCGTGCTCAAGGCAGTAGGCCCGCATCACCGTCGAGAGTGAAGCGGCGTCATGATCGATCAGATTCAACTGCCATGCGACATAAATTGTCTCCGCCTGCCGCCACCCTGCATGAAGCTCAGCCAGTTGCCTGCGCCATCCTGGATCCCCATGGCGAAGCTGCCCGGCACATCGCGCAGGTCAGCCTCATATCGCAGCGCAAGGGTGGCCGGCAGCGGATGAATGCTGCGGTCGTTGAGTGCTTCCACGGCCTGCCGCGACTGCGTCGGCGAGAGCTGAGGGATAAAGACACACGACAGGTCCTTCTCGGCTCGCCGCCTATAACAACGCAAGTTGCGGCGCATCTTATAGCTGAGCCGAGACATCAGCCCTTCCATCCCGCCTTCAAGGCTGATGCAGCTACGTGCGTCGCGCAGGAGCCAGCGGCCATCAACCTCCCGCGCGCGAGCTTCGTTGCGCGCGCCGCCGTCCTCATCGCATCGCAGCAGCCTGATGGCCACGGTGTGGGCAACGAGGCTGCGGAGCAACATCCGAGATGCGATCTCGACGACGACAGGACGCTCCGCCCTCACGGCGATTACGGCCCCACGTCCGCAGGAATAGCCGCCTTTCAGCACGCCCGTCGGCATCCCATACATCGTGCGACCATGCAGCAGCACCGCGCCGTAAAGGGCATTCCCTCTGCGCATCAGCACGGCGACCGGGACAGTGCTCCATCTGGACGAGTCGGCCAGGAACACTTGCATCGAGGTCAGGCACGTCCAAGCTCTGGCCGCACTGCCGCCGCAACGCGTCAAGCTCGCCTTGCACAGACCGAAGGCTGCGCTCGCCGACGTAGATCTCCCCGATCGTGTCCTTATGGTCTGGAGCTAATCCTCACTGCCCGTCACGTCTGGCGAAGGTGTGCAACGTGCCGATCTGGTCAATGCCTTCCAACCAGACGGAGTGAAACTCCAAGTCGCTCGGCGACCTGAATGACGAACACCGCCGTCGGTGTCTCGGCCACTTGCCTTTCAGTAGATCCTTTCTTTAGCGGATCGTAATTCATCGAGGCGCTCAAGAGCAAGCACGTGCGCCGTTTGGCAGTGAGTTAGTGCGGTGCCCCCGCCGTCGTGCCCGGTGCAGGCGGACGCAGGCATCACGGCCCGTCAAGCCTGGCCGGTAACCACAGGCGGCCTGGGCAAAAGGAGCCTGCCTCCCGGAAGCGATCAGGGAAACAAGCCCACACAGGGCGAAGAAGCTTGGAGGGAGTTGATCTCGACCTGAGACATCTCCGACCGCCCCTACGCTATCGCGCCTCCACCACCTCACGCAGCTGCTCGCGCGCCTTCTCGATCTCCGCCCAGGGGATCGGCCCCAGCGGGAAATGCCCGGCGAGGACGGTGCTGATCACCGCATTCACCCGCCCCAGCCGCTCGCGTACCGGATGCGTCGCCTCGTCGCCCGCGGCGCGGAACTGGGCGATCAGCGCGTCGCGGAATGCGCAGAGATGCCGGGTGGCCGCGGAGAAGTCGGGACCGACCTTGTGCGGCTTGTCGGCGATGACCTTGTCCAAGGCATCGAGCGACGCCCGCCCCTCGTTCGGGGCGCCTTCCTCACTCGGCGGCATGGTGCGTGATGCCTCCTCGCTGCGGCAGCCGGCCCGCCCGCAGGTTGCAGGTGAGCGCCTTCGTGGAGTGGATGCTGGTGTTCGGGTCGCCGCTGACGGCCAGGAGCACGTTGGCGATGTCGCCCCGCGCGTAGCCGTCCCAGCCGAACACCCAGGGCACGCCGATCTGGTAGATCCGCCGCCCCTCAATCACGAACGGGCGCAGCCGCTGCGTCACCATCGCGCGCATCTCGATCTCGCCGCGCAAGGTCGAGAGCACGGCCCAGCCCAGGTGCTCGATGCCCAGCTCCTCTGCCAGCTCGGGCGGCATCTCGACGAACGCCTCGGGCTGTAGCTCCGCCGTGTGCGGCGCCACTCGGCTGATGATGCCGCCGCAGTGCAGCTCGGTCAGCCGGAACGTGGTCAGCACGTAGGGGAAACGCGGGTCCTCCGGCGGCTGTAGCTCGTTGCCGGGCCGGTCCCAGATCTTGGCCGCCGGATTGTGCGGCTGTCCTGGATAGAGCGGATTCGGGACCGGGCTTTCCAGCGGCTCGTAATGCGTTGGCAGCGGCCCGTCCTTGAGCCCGGACGGCGCGAAGATCATGCAGCGGCCGTCCGCCTCCATGATGAACGGGTCGGCGCCGCTCAGCGCCTCCATGCCGTAGAGCGGCCCCTTGCTCCAGTCCGGGCGCTTGCTGGGCGGCGTGGTCTTGACGAAGTCGGGCGTGTCGAGGCCGGTCCATTCCCCCTTGCCCTCGTCCCACCACACCATCTTCTTGCGCTCGGACCAGGGCTTGCCATCCGGGTCCGCCGAGGCGCGGTTGTAGAGGGTGCGGCGGTTCGACGGCCAGGAGAACGCCCAGCCCAAATGGCTGCCGGGTCCGCCCGGCCCGTCCGGCTTGCGCGAGCGGGCCTGGTTGTGGCCGTCCCGCGGATAGATGCCGCAATACATCCAACCGCCGCAGGCGGTGGAGCCGTCATCCTTGAGGTCCTGGTATTTCTCGACCTGCTTGCGGTCGGCGACCGTGTAGCCGTTGATCTCGCGCAGCACCGCCTCGGCGTCCGGCTCGCGCTTCTCGCCGCGCTCGGGATATTCCCAGGTCAACGCCTGGATCGCCCGGTCCGCCGGCTCCTGGCTGCCGGCGTAGAGCTGCTTGAGCCGCTTGCCGAGGTGATAGATGAACCACAGATCGGAGCGGCTGTCGCCCGGTGCCTCGCACACCACGTCGTGCCACTGCACGAGGCGCGAGGTGTTGGTCATCGAGCCGTCCTTCTCCCCCGCGAGCGCGGTCGGAAGGAAGAAGATCTCCGTGCCGATGTCCTCGGGCTTCCACTCGCCGCGCTGCACGAGCCGGCCCTTCTTCCAGAAATCCGCCGTCTCGGTCATCGCGAAGTCGCGCACGACCATCCACTCCAGCTTGGCCAGCCCCCGCTCGATCAGGTCGGAGTTCACGGCGCCGACGACCGGGTTCTGGCCCAGCACGAACTGCCCCTTCACCACGCCATCGACCATGGCGAGCGTCATCGGCAGCTGCGACACGTCGCCGGTCAGCTGCGGGATGAACCCGTAGCCCCACTCGTTGTCCTTCGTGGCGTTCGGGCCGTACCAAGCCTTCAGCAGGCTGACCATGTATTTGGGCAGGTTGTGCCACCAGCCCGTGGCCGGAGTCTCCGGCGTGCAGGTAGCTCGGTAGGCTCTGGTGGGGGTGGAAGGCGTTGGGCTGGGCGAGATAGGTGGGCAGCATGTTGTAGAGCGTGGGGATGTCCGTGCTCCCCTGGATGCTGCAATGGCCGCGCAGCGCCATGATGCCGCCGCCGGGACGGCCGACGTTGCCGAGCAGGCTCTGGATGATCGTGCAAGCCCTGATGATCTGCACGCCCGTGGTGTGGTGCGTCCAGCCGACGGCGTAGCAGAACGCCCCCGTGCGCTCGCGCCCGGAGTTCTTCGTGAGCGCCTCGGCGACCCGCAGGAAGGTCTCCTTCGGGCAGCCGGTCGTCGTCTCCACCATCTCCGGCGTGTAGCGCGCGTAGTGGCGGCGCATGATCTGATAGACGCAGTTCGGGTGCTGCAGCGTCAGGTCCCTGGGCGCCGGACCCTTCGCCAGGGTCTCCATGGCGTCGGGGTCCTTGTCCTTCATCTGCGGGTGGTGCTCGGAGAGCGAGGACGGGACGACCTCGCCCTTGTACTGCCAGGTGTCGTGCGTGTAATCGCCGTTATCCTTGTCGAAGCCGGAGAACACGCCGCCGTTCTGGTCGGCGTCCTGGAAGCCGTCCTCGATGATGTTCGCGAGGTTCGTGTAGGGGATCGCGAAGTCACGGAAGCAGAGATCATTCTCCAGGATGTGGCGGATGATGCCGCCCAGGAACGCGATATCCGACCCGGACCGGATCGGCGCGTGGATGTCGGCGAGCGCGGAGGTGCGCGTGAAGCGCGGGTCCACGTGGATCACCGTCGCACCCTTCTGCTTCGCCTCGGTGACGAAGCGGAAGGCGACCGGATGGTTCTCCGCCATGTTGGAGCCCATCACGACGATGCAGTCGGCGTTCGAGCAGATCCCATAGCGACATGGTCGCCGCGCCGCGCCCGAAGGTGGTGCCCAGACCGGGCACCGAAGAGGAGTGTCATATTCGGGCTTGATTCTCGATGTTCACCACGCCCAGGCCGCCGCCGAGCAGCTTCTTGATGAGGTAGTTCTCCTCGTTGTCCAGCGTCGCGCCCCCGAGCGAGGCGATGCCGAGCGTGTGGTTGACGATCTTGCCGTCAGGCAGCTTCTCGACGAACGTCTCGTCGCGCGTGCGCTTGGTGAGCTGGGCGATGCGCTCCATCGCCCAGTCGAGCGGCTTCACCTCCCACTCCGTGGCGTGCGGCGCGCGGTAAAGCACCTTGTTGATGCGCTCCGGGCTGAGCAGCACCCCGAGCGTGCTGGCGCCCTTGGGGCAGAGCGTACCCTGGTTGATCGGGCTGCGGGGATCACCCTCGATGTGGATAGGCTTGCCGTCCTTGGCATAGACGAGCTGGGCGCAGCCGACGGCGCAGAACGGGCAGATGCTCGTGCCGACCGTGTCGGCCTCTTCCAGCCGCGGGCGCAGCGTCTCGGAGGCGTGGCTGCGCGCGGCCTTGGACATCACGCTCTCGCCCGCGATCTGGCGGGGGATGGACCACTCGCTGAAGAACTCGGCCGCACGGGCGGCGATGCCGTTGCGCAGGGTCTTGCCAGTCTTCCGCGCCCCGTCTTTCGCGCCATGATCGGCTCCTCTACCATCCGCTCAGCGCGGACAGTGATCATCTGAACGCCCGGCCGCAACCAAGGTGAGCAGGCCGGCCTTTCACGATCTCGCAATCGTTGCCCGTGCCGCAGGCAACTTACCCGGCGCACAGGCTATAGGAGCGATGCAGGGTCGGAGTCCGGGCAGATGGCGAAGGCGATGGAAGGGATCGTGACGATCGTCCAGGAGAGCCGCTTCCAGCTCACCGACGACGACGGCGTCTCCCACCTGTTCATCCTGGGCCACGGCGCCTCGGCCGAGCCTGCCCAGCTTGAGCCGTTGCAGCACCGCCAGGCGCGGGTGCGGGTGCGCTACACGGTGCCGCGCAACGTCATCGGCCTGGTCGCCAAATCTATCATGAGTACCGTCACCGAACTCGCAGCCGCGTAGAGGAACCCCCGGCATGGACATGCACCCCCGCGCGCTCGACCACCCGCAGTCCGAGTTCGGCCACGTCATCCCGAACGAGTCCGAGCTGACGGCCGGCGTGCTGATCGAGGCCGGCAAGTCCTACGGCTTCTTCACGGACACCACGCTCTGCATCGGCTGCAAGGCCTGCGAGGTGGCCTGCAAGGAGTGGAACAACCTCCCCGCCGACAACATCGGGCTGACCGGCCAGAGCTACGACAACACGGGGGCGCTCTCGGCCAACACCTGGCGCCACGTCAACTTCATCGAGCAGCCGGCCGGCAAGAGCGGCTGCGGCGGCGTGCGCGAGAACGTGCAGGACGCCTTCCAGAGCAACTGGCTGATGATGAGCGACGTGTGCAAGCACTGCCACAACGCGCCCTGCCTGGAAGCCTGCCCCACGGGAGCCCTGTTCAAGACCGAGTTCGACACCGTCGTCGTGCAGCAGGACATCTGCAACGGCTGCGGCTACTGCATCCCGGCCTGCCCGTTCGGCGTCGTTGACCTGAGTCCGCTCGACGGCAAGGCGCACAAATGCACGCTCTGCTACGACCGCCTCAAGGGCGGGCTGGAGCCGGCCTGCGCCAAGGCGTGCCCGACCGACAGCATCCAGTTCGGCGAGCTGTCCGACCTCCAGGCGCGGGCGCACAAGCGCGTCGAGCAGCTCCACGATCTCGGCGTGGACGGCGCCTACCTGTACGGCACGCCCGGCGCACCCGGCGCGACCGGCGACCTCGGCCACCTCAACGCCTTCTTCCTGCTGACCGCCCGCCCCGAGACCTACAACCTGCCCGCCGCCCCCACGCGGGCGTCGAACCGGGTGGCGCCGGCCCTGTTCTCCGGCCTGGCCGCGGTAGCGGGCCTGGCGCTCGCCGCCGCCGCGGCCTTCGCGCGCCGGGCTTAGGAGGATCGCCATGTCCGAGACTCGTGCAGCCCGGCTCGGCCCGAAGGACAAGCCGGACGTGCCGGCGACGGCCACAGGCCTCCCGCAAGGCGACGGGCCGTGGACCGGGCCGACCTATTACGGCCGGCCGCAGCTCAAGAAGGCGCCGTTCAACAACTGGGTGGTGGGCGGCTACGTCGCGCTGGCCGGCATGTGCGGCTCCTCGGCGCTGCTCTCCGCCATCGCCGATCTCGTGCGCGGCGACCATCGCGAGACCGCGGGCGTCGTGCGGCGCGGCCGCTACCTCGCGCTGCTCGCGCCGACGCTCGGCTCGGCGCTGCTGATCTGGGACCTGCACACGCCGCAGCGCTTCTACAACATGCTGCGCGTCGCCAAGCGCACCTCGCCGATGAGCATCGGCACCTGGATCCTGATGAGCTTCTCGGCCTTCTCAGGCATCGCGGCGGTCGCGCAGTTCGTGGCGGACCGCGTGCCGGGCCTGCACTGGCTGCGCGGTGCGGCGAGGATCGGCGGGGTGCCGGCGGCGGCGGCGGGCGCAGGCCTGTCCACCTACACCTCGGCGCTGCTGGCGGCCACGAGCACGCCGCTCTGGGCGGCGGCGCCACGAGCGCTGGCGCTGCGGTTCGGCAGCTCCTCCGTCGCGAGCGGCGCCGCGGTGCTGGCGCTCTCCGAGCGGTCGGCGCGGACGGGACGGGTGCTGGACCAGATCGCGCTCGCAGCACTCGCGACGGAGCTGGCCGGGGCGGCGATCTCGCGCCAGATCTACAAGCGCAAGGGCGTGGACGCGGCGCTCGACGGCGGCTGGGGCCACGTGGAGAAGCTGGGTGCGACGGGGATGGGCATCGTGCTGCCGCTCGGTCTCTACGCGGCCTCGCTCGCGCTCAACCGGCACCGCTCGCACGGCCTGTCGCGGCTCGCCTCCGCAGCAGTCCTGGGCGGGAGCCTCCTGCTGCGCGTCTCGGTCATGGCGGCCGGGGACAAGTCCGCGGACGAGCCGGACATCAGCTTCCGCTTCACCCAGCCGGACAATTTAGGCGGCTAGGTCGATCGCCAGCAGGTGTTTGTGGGAGGCGACGAACAGGCGCGTCATGCCGGGGCCGCCAAGTGCGCAATTCGAGCAGGTTTCCGGCGTCGCGAAGAAGCCGAGCCGCGTCCGGTCCGGCGCAAAGATGTGGATGCCGTCGCCCGACGTGGTCCACACCCAGCCGCGCGCATCCACGGCGAAGCCGTCCGGATAACCGTGGTCCGTGCGGCAGAAGAAGCGCCGGTTGGAGAGGCTGCCGTCGTCTGCCACATCGAACGCCTCGATCTCGTGCGTATAGCCCTTGCCGTGATCGCCCGGTATCTCGTTCAGCGAGAGCGCGGTATCGGAGACGTAGAGCGTGCGGCCGTCGGGGGAGAAGAACAGGCCGTTCGGCTGCTCGAAGTCGGCCATGCGGCGCAGCCCCCCGTCGCGCGGGTCGAAGCGATAGACGCTGCGGTGGTCGAGCTCCGGCTCCACGACGCTGCCCTGGCTCGGCATCAGCAGCCCGAAGGTCGGATCGGTGAACCAGATCGCGCCGTCGGCCGCGACGGTGATATCGTTCGGCGAGTTGAGGCGCTTGCCCTCGTAGTGCGTGACGATCGGCTCCGCGCCGCCGCTCCCGTCGGAGCGGCTGATGCAGCGGCGCCCATGCTCGCAATGGACCAGCCGTCCCTCTGCATCCAGCGCGTTGCCGTTCATGAAGTAGGTTCCGTCGATCACGACCTCCACGTGCCCGTCGTCGGGATACCAGCCGAGCAGCCGACGGTTCGGGACGTCTGACCAGACGAGGCGGTCATGCGGCGTGTCCCAGACCGTGCCCTCGCCGTGCAAGGTCCCCTTGTAGAGGCAGAGCAGCTTCGCGTCGGGGGACAGCACCTCGGCGAGGCGCGGGTCGTGGATCTGCACGCCGGCGAAGTCCTCGATCGGCTTCGGCGGCCCCGGCCTGCGCAATAGGCGGCCGGGCAGTAGCGACGCATCCTGGGTCATTCACGAAGCTCCTATCGGTGGGATGGGCGGGTGCGGCTCGGATCGCCAGCCGGGTCGGTCAGGATGGTTCGGGCAGGCCGGCGAGGGCCTCGAGGGCGGCGTGGCAGACTGCCTCGTCGTCCTCCGGCTGGCCGCCCGAGGAGCCGACGCCGCCGATGACGGTGTCGCCGAGCTTGAGCGGCACTCCGCCCCTGAGCGGCATGCGCCCAGGGAAGGACAGCAGGGCGGCGTTTTGCTGCACCTGGTCCTGCAGGGCCGCTGTGGGCGTGCGCACGATCGCCGCGGTCCGTGCCTTGAGCCAGGCGGCCTCCGGCGTGTGCAGCCGCGCGCCGTCAAGCCGTTCCAGCGCCAGCAGCACGCCCGCTTCATCGACGATGGCGATGCTGCACTCGAAGCCGCCGCGCTCAGCTCGCGTCCGCGCCGCCCGCAGGAGGAGCCGAACGTCGGAGGCGACGAGGATGGGCCGCATCTGCATCAGATGGTCTCCGTCCCTGGCGCGTCGAGCGAGGGGCCGCGAGGCCGACGGTCCGGCCACGGCGCCGTGGGGAAAACGCCATGCATCCTGGTTGGTTCCGGCGCCGCCCCCTCCACGATGCGGGCCTGCGGACGAGGTGATCCCGTCCTGGCCCCCGATCACGGCCAGACGACGGAGGGCACCCTGACCAGCGGGATGCCGCCCGCGCGCAGGATCCCATTCGAGATGACGACCGGCACGACCACCCCGCCTGGCACGCCGCCCTGCGATTCGTCCTGCGACGCCCTGGCGAACAGCCCGAGGGCGGCGCGCGCGGCCAGCGCCGTACCCGGTGTAACCACGCCGCCCTGAACGAGCCGGTCGAGCGCCCCCTGCCAGCCTTGCAGCCGCACGCTCGCCTGCGCGCGCGGCTGCAGCCCGGCATCAAGCCCCCCCGATCCCGAGCCGGCGGCGCTGAGCGGCCCCCAGTGCAGGGCGAACTGAGGTACATCCACCCGCCCGCCCGCATCGCGCCAGCGCGCCGCCTGCTCGGCCGCCGTCGCGCCGGTCGGGACCGCGCCGGGCGCACCGACTACCGTCGCCTCGGCCCCCACGGCCTCGATCGTGGCGCCGAGCGGCCAACTATAGCCCTGAGGCAGTGCGACCGCGTCGGCTTCGACCCGCACGCCCGTAGGGATGGCGTCCGCCCGCAGCGTCTCGGCCTCGGCGGAGACGCCCGCCACCGCGACCCGCACCGCCCGGCCGCCCAGCTCCGCCGCGCCCTCCCCGGATAGTGGGACATGCACCGCAAGCGCCGCGGCCGTGACGCTCGCCTCGGGAAGCGTCGCGACGCGGACGCGCTGCACGCCCTCGGGCACCACGTCCAGCAGGCGCGGCGCGAGCGGCGAGAGACGCAGTCGCACCTGCTCCCCCCGCCACGCCATCCCGCCCGGCACGAGCGCGCCGCCGCCCACGAGCGCAGGGTCCGGAATGACCAGCTCCGCCGCGACCGGCCAGCCTGCACGCTGCGGCGCGCCGCCGCTCACCGTCCAGCCATCCGCCCGCATCGCCGCCGCCCACCCCTCATACCCAGTACGCAGCCGCGCCGTCGCCCACAGCCACGCAGCACCATCCAGCACGACGAGCGCCACGAGTACGGCGAGGACGATCCCTAACAGCCCCCGCGCCGCGAGCAATCCCCGCGCCGCGAGCAGTCTATGTGCCACGGCTCGTCCCCAGCCACGGCCAGGCGCTCATCAATCCGTGCCCCCCGAGCGCGAATCCGGGAACGACCTGGTGCAGCCCGAGCCGCGCCGCGAGCCACTTGTCGAACTCCCCCGCGAGCAGGCGCAGCGCCGCCGGCCCCGCGCTCCCCCGCAGCACGGGCGACTGCACCGGCGCCGGGTGGAGCGCGATGCCCGGCAGCGCCCGCCCGATCTCCAGCAGCGCACGCGGCATATGATACCCGGCCGTGACCACGATCAGCGAGTGCGCGTCGCGCTGGTGCACCCAGGCCGCGGTCTCTTCCGCGTTGCCCCGTGTCGTCTGCGCGGTGTGCCCAAGGGCGACCGGGGCCGCGAGGTTCCTGGCATCAACGCCGAGACCGCGCACGATGGCGTCGAGGCCCGACCCGTGCCCCACCCCCGAGATGAGCAGCGCCGGCGCGCGTCCCTCCTCAAGCAGGTGCAGCCCGGCGGCGACCCGGTCCGCCCCCCCCGTGAGCACCACGATCCCGTCCGCGTGCGCTGGTGGGGCTTCGACCTCATACGCGGTGCCGAGAAACAGCGCGAAGCCTACCGACCACGCCGCCCCGAGCAGCAGCGGCAGCAGCATCAGCAGCCCGGCGAGCCAGGCCCTCCACGACCTCGCCCTCACGGCAGCCGGCGCAGCCAGCTTCGAACCGTGCCCTGCGCCGTCAGCCACCCGATCGCGGCGGCGGCGAGCGGCAGGGCGGCGAGACGGAGCCAGAGCGTGAGCGGCAGCAAACCCGGCACGCCGGCCTGGCCCGTATCCGCCATCGCGAACGGCGCCGCGAGCTGCGCGAGACTGGCCAGTAGCGGCACCGCCGCCAGCGTCCCCAGCACGGCGCCCACGCCCGCCAGCACGGTCGCCCGGCGCGCGAAGCGCCCGGCGATGTAGCCGTCCGTCGCACCGAGGTCGTGCACCACGGCGATGGCGTCGCGCCGGGCGCTCAGCCCCGCCCGCGTCGCCACCGCCACGACCGCCGCCGCCACCCCGGCGACCACCGCCGTCGCCAGCGCGGCACAGGCTTGCAGGCTGCGCGCGAGCGCCCCGAGCCGTCCCAGCCAGGCGCCATGCTCGTCCACGAGCGTGCCCGGCGCCGCCGCGTCAAGCCGTTCGGCAAGCGACTCCGGCACCGCCTCGGCACCCCGCATCCGAACCTCCAGCACCGCGGGCAAGGGCAAGGCGATCCTTCCCTCGCCACTTCCGAGCCCCCTGCTTCCGAGCCAGGGCCGCAGCAAGCCCTGCAACTCCTCCTCGCTCAGCACCCGCACGGCGGCCACGTCCGCGTCCGCCCGCAGCAACGCCGCGACGCGCGCGACCCGGCTGCCCGCATCGCCTTGCGAGCCAGGGTCGGGCACCTGCACCGTGAGCACGGCGACGCCGCTGCCGCGCCAATGCTGTGCGAGGCTCTCCGCCGCGACCGCGCCCCCGAGCGCGAGCGCGGCGAGGAACGCCATGGCCGCGACCAGGAACGGCAGCAGCCGGTCCGCCAGCGCGCGCCGCACGCCGAGGTCGTCCGCACGCGCCGGGCGGAGGCGTCGGCGACGGCGGAAGGGGATATGCCTAGACATCCCCAGCCAGCCGCCCGCCGCGCAGCCGCAGCACCGGCGCCGGGCTGCGCTCGACGAGGGCGATGCTATGGGTCGCGACCACGACGGTGGTGCCGAGCCGGTGCATCTCGTGCAGGAGCTGCATGACGCGCGCGGCCTGGCCATCGTCCAGATTCCCCGTCGGCTCGTCGGCGAGCAGCAGGTCGGGCCGCACGACGACGGCACGGGCAACGGCGACGCGCTGCTGCTCGCCCCCCGACAGCTCCGGCGGCCGGGCACCGAAGCGGCGCCCCATCCCCACCCAGTTCAGCATCTCGGTCACGTCCGCGCGAACCTGCCCCTCCGACCGCCCGGCGAGTCGCAGCGGCAGGGCCACGTTGTCGAAGGCGGACAAGTGCGGCAAGAGGCGGAAATCCTGGTGCACCGTCCCGATCCGCCGCCGCAGCAACGGCAGCCGCCGCCGCCTCACGCCGCCGACCTCGGTGCCAAGCAGGTGCAGCCGCCCGCGCGTCGGCTTTGCTGCGAGCGAGAGCAGGCGCAGGAGGCTGCTCTTGCCTGCGCCGGACGGACCAAGCAGCCAGCGGAACCCGCCCGACGGCACCTCGAACGACAGCCCGGACAGCACCTCTGCCACGTCCCGCCCGCGGCCATACTGGAACCCGACCCCCTCCAAGCGCACCATCAACGCCCCTTGCCAACGCCCCTTGGCAACGCCCCTCGGTCCCAGCCCCCAACACCGCCCTCTGACCGTGGAGGAGGGGTAGGCGCAGGGCCATCCCGTGAGGTATCACGGCTGGGTGCGAATCGTCTGCCCGTCTTGTGCCGCCACCTACGACGTGCCTGAGGCCGCGCTCGCTCCTGGACGCCCGGTGCGCTGCGCCCGCTGCGGCACGGAGTGGGCGCCCCTCCCGGCAACCGAGACCCGCGCGCCCCGCGACTCGCCTCCCTTGGTCCCGCCCTCCCTGATCCCATCCTCCCTCGACCCGCCCGATCCGACGGTTTGGCGCGCGCCCGAGCGCGTCAGCCGCCCCGCCGTGCCGCTGGCCAATCCGGATGCCGGCGCGGACGCGGACCTGACCAGGAAGCTTCCCAGGAATCCGAGGGTGCTGACCGCCCAGTCTGCTCCGGGAGCCGCCGTGCGGCGTCCTCGCCGCAGCGACACCGCTCCGTTGATCGCCTGGCTCGCGAGCCTGGTGCTGCTGATCGCGCTGATCGCCGCCGCCTATGCCTGGCGCGGCAGCATCATGGCGGCCTGGCCCCCGAGCGAGCGGCTCTACGCGGCGCTGGGTCTCGCGCGCGTCCCGAGCGGCGGGAGCCATTGATACTATGATAGCGTGCCAGCCGCTCAGCGGAGGATATGCATGGCAACGCTTGTGATCCCCGATGTCGAGGAAGGCTTGCACACTCGCCTCAAAGCACGCGCCGCGGCGCAAGGACGGTCCATGGAAGAGGAGGCGCGCATGATCCTGCGCGAGAACCTTGCTGCCGAGCCGGTTGCGGCCGACGCCAACTGGGTTGGTGCGATCCGTACCCTCTTCGAGCCGTTAGGCGGCCTCGACCTGCCTGAGATCGAGCGCGAGCCGCCGCGCGACCCTCCGGACTTCTCCGGGCCTGAATGGGACGTGGCTGAGAAACGGTGATCATCCTCAATACGAACGTATTGTCTGAGTTGGTGCAGACTGCACCGTCTCCCACCGTTCTCGCCTGGGCACGAGCACAATCGCAGGAAACGATCTTCACGACCGCCATCTGTGAGGCAGAGTTGCTGGCCGGCATCACGATGATGCCGGATGGGCGACGCCGAGCAGACCTCGCCCGTGCGGTCTTGGCGATGTTGACCACGGTGCTTGGCAGCCGAGTGCTGCCATTCGACCGTGCCGCAGCGCGCTCCTATGCCGAACTCGCAGCCGTTCGCAGGCGTAGAGGCCGGCCCGTCGGTATGGCTGATCTGCAAATTGCAGCGATAGCCCAAGCACACCAGGTTGATGCAATAGCGACCCGCAACACTTCGCATTTCGAGGTAGTGGGTCAGTTTGAAATCAACCCAGGTATTCTCATTCCTAGTCGGTGTTTTTAGGGGTCCAATCTGGCGGTGGCAATCCAAGGTCGAGCTTGGGTCCCAGGTGCCGGCCAAAGGCTGTCACTAGACGGTTTTCCCAACCCCCGTTTCCATATTTGAAGGCGTACATCCTGATACGGCGGCGTTGCGACATGCTGACTGAGATCGCAGCCGTGGCTTGGTCGCAAGCGTCCTGCAAGCCGACAATAAGGCTCTGCCAACCGCCATTTTGCCTTGTAGAGGGGTCTTGCCGGAAAAGTGCTTCCAGCTCAGCCTTGTTCAACATGAAATCCACTGCGGCCTCTCTCCTTTGTGTAGAAAATAACTCTGTATTTTTCCTCTCGGATCGATTCCACTCTGTGCGCTAGCGGGGGAGAGGACGATGAGGTGGGAAGATCGTATCGAAAACTACGCCAGAGAAACAGGCTTTCCTAAGAGCCTGTTTGTTGGACCGGACGGCCGAGTGGTCGGGACGTGGATCATGGGCAACGACTACCGGGTGAAATCGACCTACTACGGTGGCTACCCAGCCGGATACCTTCGCCGCGTCCGTGCCCTGTTTCCCGACAAACAGCGAGTGCTTCACCTCTTTAGCGGACAGGTCGATCTCGACGCATTTCCGGGGGACACCGTGGACATCAACGCCGACCTCCAACCTACCTATGTTGACGATGCCCAGACCCTTATGCGCGTGCCGCTGAAGCAATACGACTTGGTGTTGGCGGACCCTCCTTACAGCGTAGAAGACGCCGACCATTACCAGACCACGATGGTGAAGCGGAACGTTGTTATGCGGGCGTTGCAGCGCCTACCCGTAGGCGCGCATATCGTGTGGCTCGATCAGGTGCTGCCGATGTACCGCAAGGACGCCTTTGAGCAGGAAGGGGCTATCGGGATGTGGAAATCCACAAACCACCGCTTCCGTGGGGTTACAATCTTTCGGCGTCGTAATGCGGCCGTCTCTCACAACGTCGAGGCAGCAACCCGAAGGAGGGCGAACCGCACGGTGCAACTTTCTTTAGCGGACGCCGCCGGCTAGCGGCTGGCCTCCCAGTCTTCCAACACCTTCACCATGTCGGTCAGTTCCCACAGCTTCGTGGTGACACCCGCCGCCATGGCCGGCGTGCAGCGAAGCGTCTGATGAATGCGGACGAAGTTGTAGTGCATGGTGTGGATCGCAACCGAGTGCGCGTGGTTCTCGACTTTCTTGGAGAAGGCGTTCGTCAACCGCGTAAACCGGCGCGATCCCATCCGCAGCGTGAGGTTGTTGCGCTCCGCGTAGCTGGTGCTGACGTGCTCCGGCGCGGGTTTGCCCTCGACGCGGCGCTTCACCGCACCCTTGCACTCGCCTGGGCTGTAGCGGCCCTGGCCGGGCGTGTCGCCATAGATTTTGACCAGCATGGCGTAGTCGATATCGGCGCCGAACGCCTCTTCCACGGCCTCTAGGTAGGGTTTGTGACCGTCGCTGGTGAGCTGGACGCGGTTGGCAAGGCGCGAGGCCAGGTCGCCGATGAACGCCTGGGCAGCCTCGGCATCCCGCGCGCCCACGTAGTAGGACGGGATCAGCTTAGTATCAGCGTCGAGCGCCATCCACGTCCAGCAGTCGCCAGCGCCTTCCGGCGCGGCCTTGGCGGTGCCTACATTCTTGGCCTTCGCGTAGATGAACGCCCATATCTCATCGACCTGGAGGCGCTTGCAGGTGAGGTTCCGCATGGTGCGGTCCTGGTAGTCCGAGAACGCCTCTCCCGCGTCCTCTAGCAGCTTGACGATGGTGTTCTTGCTCGCCCCCGTCATGCGAGAGATCGCGCGGATGGAGACGCCTTCGGCCATCATTCCGAGGATTTGGGCGCGAGCTTCGCGGGAGAGCTTGTTCATGGGCTCCTTTATATGACCTATTGTGCTAAGCGTCAAGCATAATCAGCGAGGTGTCACATTCAGCTTTGGAGCAGCGGCGTTAGCCATAATGTGACTCGATCTCAGCGGCGTGATAAAGCAGAGTGGCTTGTGGAAGGATGGAGCTGCGCGCATGGTGAGAAATGAGCCGGATAACTGGACAGCACTCTGGCATGAAATTTCGCAGGTATTCAGCCCAGGTGCTCCAATAGACGAAGGCGACTTGTTTGCTGGGCGAGTGGATCAGCTGAGAGACTTGATAAATGCGATAAATCAAAGGGGACAGCACGCCATAATATTCGGAGAAAGGGGCGTCGGCAAGACTTCTCTCGCAAATACCTTTACCACGTTCATGCATCGCCCAGCAGCGCGCGCTATAGCTCGGCGCGTCAACTGCGATGGCGTGACAAGCTTTCAAAGTCTTTGGCGGAAAGTATTTGAAGAGGTCGAGCTCAATATTCCTGTTAACAAAGATACTGGACCGGATGATATAAGGCGTTCATTAGCCTCGGTTTCAGCAGCATCTCGGCCAATAATTGTCCTGGACGAGTTTGACCGCCTAGCTCCTGGTAGAACGGCCGGTCTGATCGCTGATACGATAAAGTCTCTTTCAGATTACTCCGTTAATACTACAATTATACTCGTTGGTGTAGCCAACTCTGTATCAGAGTTGTTGCGCGGCCATGCGTCTGTTGGCCGCGCATTGGTCGAAATACCTATGCCGAGGATGTCCGACGAGGAAATTGAGGAGATTCTCGACAAGAGGGCGTCGCGGCTTGATATGACCATGACCGAGCAAGTGCGCAGTCAGATCGTAAAGTATTCTCAGGGTTTACCTCACTACGCTCATCTGATCGGCCTAAACGCGTTCCAGGAAGGGGCTTTGAATAGAACCAAGAAAATCGTGCGGACGCACCTACGTAAATCTATTGACAAATATATTTCTAAAGCTCAGAAAACTATTAAAGATGCATACTATAAGGCGACTTTAAGTCCTAGACCCGACAATCTATTCAAGGAAGTTTTACTCGCTTGCTCACTGGCTGATGCAGATGGTTTAGGCTTTTTCGCCGCGACTGATGTTGTCATTCCTATGAGCACTATTATGGAAAACCGCTACGAAATCCCAAGCTTTGCCCGGCATCTCAAGGAGTTTTGTACCGATGAGCGCGGGGCCATACTCGAAAGGCGTGGACAGCCTAGGAGATACCGCTATCGGTTCCGCGACCCACTCATGCGACCCTATGTGACTTTACAGGCGTTGTCCTCTGGACTGCTTCCGAATGCTTTTCAGTGAAGATTGACCGGATAGGCGATCAAACAGGCTCCTTTCTCCACCGCTTCACGGCTGCCTTCTTTGCGATCTCTGCCCGCCGCTCCGGTGTCATAGAAGATGCCCGAGCAGCGGCACCTTTGCGACCCATCTCCGCTGCCCCGGCGTCCTTCCCATCATCCACGGCATCCGGCACCTGGCCGGTCATGATATCGACCATCAGCTTGCCGAGCTGGACGGGATCGCGGGGGCGGGGAGTGCGCTTCATTGCCATACGCCCAATATGGCATGTCGGCGAGACCGGTGCACGGGGAAGGCGGCTAGGACTTCATTGCAGAAAGCTCAAACTGACCCACTACCCATTTCGAAGGCTGCGGCGTTCCTCTCATCAATCCCTGGCGGGACGGCGCCTAGCGCCTACTCCCCCGACGCCGCCCGGTCCGCGAACAGCAGCAACTCCCCTTTCGGCGCATACCGCCCGGCGGGAATGCCCTCGTCCCCCGCGCGCAGCCGCTCCAGCATCGCGTGCTTCTCCGCGCCCGCGACCAGGAACGCGGCGTGCCGTGCGCTCTCCAGCGCCGGATACGTGAGCGTCACCCGCACCGGCTCCCCCGGCGGCGCCACCGCGGCGGCCCAGCGCTTGCGCTCGTCGAGCACGGGCAGGCCGGGGAACAGCGACGCCGTATGCCCGTTCGTGCCAAGACCCAGGAGCACGATCTCGAACAGCGGCCGTGCCGGGTCGAGCGTGTCGGCGCCGTAAAACTCGGCAAGGGATCTCGCATACCGCTCCGCCGCCTGCTCGGCGGTCAGCCCCTCGGTCGGCAGCGCATGGACGTTGCCGGGCGGGATGGGCACGTGGTCCAGCATGGCGTCGCGCACCATGTGCTGATTGCTGCGCTGATCGCTCTCGGGCACGAACCGCTCGTCTCCCCAGAACAGGTGGACGCGCTCCCACGGCACCACCTCGCGCAGCGGGTCCGCCCCCAGGATCTGATACATCCGCTTCGGCGTGCTACCGCCCGACAGCGCCACGGCAACAGGACCCTCGCTCGCCGCAAGCGTCCGCGCGAACCACGCCGCCGCCGCCTGCGCCAGCGCCTCGGCGTCGGGAAACACGTTGCCGATCATGCGCCCTCTCCCAACACGTGCTGCTCGATCGCCTTCGCGAACCCCTCGTCCTCGTTGCTCGCTGACGTGAATGTCGCCTTGGCCTTCACCGCGTCGCTCGCCTGCCCCATCGCGACGCTCAGGCCCACGCCCATGAACATCGGCACATCGTTGGGCTGGTCGCCCAGCGTGGCGATCTCCTTGCGGTCGAGGTGATACAGCTTGCAGAGGTAATCCACGACGGCGCCCTTGTTTGCCTCGTGATTTGTCACGTCGAGGTAGTAGGGCTGGCTGCGCGCGGCGGTGGCGCGGTCGCCGACGCGCTTCTGCGCCTCCGCCTCGGCGCGGGCGACGAGGTCGAGATCGTCGCTCACCCCCGTGATCTTCGCCGCCTTCCCGACGAACGCGCCCAGATCCTTCACGACCCGCGGCGCGAACCGCACGGTCCGCTCCTCGCGGTCCCGATGCGGCGCGTCCACGTCGCGGAGCAGCCACTCGTCCGCCGTATAGACCCAGGCGTCCAGCCCCATGCCCAGCACCAGCTCCAACGTCTCGCGCGCCGCATCCTCGGGCAGGAACTTGGCCTCGATGACGCTGAGATCGGGATGGGTGAACACGCCCCCGTTGAACCCGGCGATGGCGCCATCGAGCGCGAGCGGCTCGACCAGCATCGCCATGCCCCGCGGCGGCCGGCCGCTCGTCACGGCGAAACGAATGCCCCGCGCCCGGACCTCCCGCACTGCACGGACCGCGCGCTCAGTCAGCACCTTGTCCTGCGTCACGAGCGTGCCATCCACGTCCGCGAGAACGAGCTTGATGCTCATGCTTGTCCGTCCTCCACGCCCAGCTCGTCCCCCGGAAGCGGCGGGTTCCCCTGGCCCGCCCGCGCAAGGATCTCGCGCGCCCTCCCAGGCACCGCTCGCGCAGCACGGGCCGCGGAGTAGCGCTCGGCCTCGGCCTGCGCGCCTACACGGGCCGCGAGCGCCGTGGCGATATACTGGTTCAGGCTCACGCCGGCCGCCTCGGCCTGCATGGCCGCCCGCTCCTTCAGGTCGTCAGGCAGCCGCAATGGAAAGCTGCTCATCCCTCAATCCTCCTTACCACTGCGCCGGGCCGCTCGACCGCGATGCCGAACCGTCGGGCGCCGGCTTGCATGTCCGCCACGTTGAAGGACGCAACCACGTCGGCGCCGCCGTTGATCGCTGTCTCTAACACTAAGTCGTCGTCCGGGTCGCGCGCCTGCGGTCGCCAGCGGTAGTCGAAGGCGACTGGAGCACACAAGCCGGCGAGCTCGTCCAGCACCACCAGGACCTCCTCGACGGATACGGATGAAAATTTCTCAGTCATTCTCCGGTTCCCGTCTCGCAGAAGGGGCGTAGGCCCGCACCTGGGCGCCGCTGAGCTGGTCGGCCGCCACTAAGCAATAGTGCCTCTCGGCAAGAACGCGCAATTCGTCATCCTGGAACGTGAGCTCAAACATCGCGATTGTCCTGTCCGGCATAAACTGGACGGACACGGGCCGGCAGCGGATGCCGTCGAACTTCTGCTCGCAGGCCCGGATGTCCTGGGCGGTCTGTACAATGGATATCTGGTCCTTCCCGACCTTCGCCTGAACGGGAATAACGTAATGCCGGCCTTGGCTGTCAATGCCGACGTAAAGCTCGTCTATCTCGATCTGACCAACTCCGCGAACCGTCGTCCTGAGATGATTCTGCAAAGAATAGGTGGTGATGCCGAGGAATATGTCGATGAGCCGGTTATAGCGGACAATCGCGAGCAAAGCTTGTTCGTCATCAAGGGCATACACGGAGATGAGTTCCGGCGTGGCGTCAGGGATGTCGGTTCTCACCAGTGAAGAACTCGGGACGATCCTGCTCTCTCTGCCGAGCACAAACTTGTAGAGGCCGCGTCCCGCCAGTTCTATGCGCCATGCCATGCCTGCCGGTTGCGTCGCCAGCATCCTATCCGAAAACGAAGTCCTGAAATCGGAAGGCGTAGATCACATCGCCGAGGTTATCGGGTAGCTCTACATCAAGGCTGCGGGCAGCCTCCTTGATATCGTTCCTCTTGAAATCGATCTCTTTAGCGCCGAGAGCGTATCGATCGAAGAAAATCTTGTCGATAAGAGTCCGATAGCGGTTTTGCTGGCTAGCTTCGCGTGAAGTTCTCGCGGACGGCTGCCGAGCCATGACTCTTTACCTCCGGACGCGAATCGGCCGATGGTGCGAATGTTGGGCTTTATATACGTGCTTGACCAACCGCGCGAGGGGTGTCGCCCAGATCAGGTGGCGGCGATGATCCAGCAGTTCGGCAGCCTGATCGAGATGTGGAGACCTTTTCAGACGAGCAGTTGCATTGACCATCTACGGGCGATCCGTTGGAAGGATGGTGCCTACTGCCCTACTGCGCTGGTCGGCGCATCTATCACTTCGCGGAGCCGCCGCACAGTGCGGCGATTGCCGCCAGCGGTTCTCATCAAGGTCGGACTATCTTCGAGGACACAAGCTGCCGCTCCGGAAGTGGTTCATGGCGATCTGGCTTATCACGAGCCACAAGAAGGGCATCGCTTCAACCCAGCTCGCAAGGACCTGCACATCACCAGAAGTCCGCTGGTTCATGCTGCATCGGCTGCGCCACGCCGCTCGCACGAAGTCTTCAACCGCCCTCTTAGAGGGCATGGTTGAAGCTGACGAGACCTACGTCGGCGGCAGGAGAAGAACAGCACGCGCACAGCGCACGCCGCGGTAGCCAGGGCGGCGCAGGTAAGGCGGCTGTTATGGGGGTAATGCAGCGCGGCGGCGAGCTGCGGGCGCGCAAGATGGCGTCTGACGGGCGAGAGCATGAGGCGGAGATCAAGGCGAACGTGAAGCCGGGCGCCGTGGTGCTGACGGATGAGGCTAAGGGCTACGTCGGGCTGCAAGGCACCTACGACCACTACGCGGTGAACCACAGCGCGGGCGAATATGTCCGCCTCTTCTTCATTCACACCAACGGGCTGGAAAACGCCTGGTCACTGTTCAAGCGGCAGGTGTTCGGCATTCATCACTGGATCAGTGCGAAGCACCTTGACCGCTACCTGGACGAGTTCACCTTCGTTACAACAGCCGTAGGTTGGCGAGGGCGAGCGCGTGAACGATTTCCTGGGGCGCGTCGAGGGGCGGTTGACCCACAAGACGCTGATCGCCTGATGGCAGAGCGCGAGAAGCCTCTCGGACTGGATATGAGCTTCAAGGAAGCTCTGGCTCGGTTCGGCCAAGCCGATCCCGCAGAGCTTCCGACAGCATCAAACTCGGAAAGAAAGCAGGGGGTCGCCAGTCCCCTGCTGCTAGGTTGACAGGAAAGGTGAAGGCGGCCGAAACCGCAGTCGCAAGCCTCGGCCGCCCGCTCCTACCGGCTAAGCCTTACGGCGCCAGTGGCCGCAAACCGCTTCGACACAGCCGAAGCGGATGCGAAAATAGGGGTCGATCCAGATCATTCTGGACACCTCCATCGCTGTTGGCCCTTGCCACAGCGGGGCGCCGATGCGATCTCTGACTGTGGGGTCATAGAGTGGTCGCTTTGGCGTCCGCGCTGTGGTCACGGCCAGGGTGCGGGTTTGCCCTGGTCCGACACAGGTAGGCGGATACCCGTTGACGCGGGTCCGCCTACCTTGTGTTCCTGGTCCCTGTCGTTTACTCCTTCGCGGCGTAAGGTTTGTAGTTGAAGCCGTCCCGCGTGATCCGACGATCTTTCACCATCCGCCAAAGCGTCGGACGAACATGATCGGGATCAACAGGACCCCAGCGTTGGGTGATCGCGTGCTGAATCTCCGCTGCGTTGCCGCCCGGTGAACCAGCCGCGATGAACTCGGCAATCGCCGCGTTTATCATCTCTGGAACTGTGGCTTCTTGGTCGTCACCTGCGCTCAAAGGCGCAGCGGACGGCGGCTGAGGCTCCGGCTCTGCCTCATAATACCGAGCCGTTGGAGCCATCGCGCCGTAACTCTAACTCAAGGTTTTCCGCCTCAATGCTGCGAAGCCTCTCCTGCAGATACTCAGCCTCCTGCGTGTCAGCCCGACGACGTTCGGCGATCACACGGAGATGCGAAGACTCTGCCATGCCAGAATATGCCACCCGCATCTGCGCCTCGTCAAGTCCGTGTGTAACGCCTATCAAGGCCGTCGGTTATGCGGCGGCCAGGCGAGGGTAACATGTGGCGGTTTGGGGCTTGGAGCCGCTGGGCGAAATCAACCGGGACGAACGAACGAACTATAGGGTCACGGAGTAAAAAGAATGTTGCAGGCTGGCGGTTCCCTGTATAGCGGACCGTGGCACCGAACGGGCGTTTGTGGGATGGGGAACGAAACTGTGCGGGTGCTGTCAGAGATGCTGCTGAGGGAGAGCGACGACCTCTTCGGCCCAGTGAGGGCAGCCCGTGTCGGCCGGATGGCGAACCAGCTCGCGCTAGAGGACCGAGCCATCCATGACTGGTACCGATTCGTGCTGGCGTTTCCACCCCACTTGGTCCGCATCTACTTGGAAGAATTCGGTGCGGGGCCGGGGCGGACGTTGCTCGATCCTTTCTGCGGAACCGGAACCACGCTGATCGAGGGGAAGAGGCTCGGGTGCAGCGTCCTAGGCTTTGAGGCGAACCCGATGGCCCATCTAGCGGCCATCGTGAAGACCAAGTGGGACATAGACGGGAACGCGTTGCTGGACGCCGCGGGCGCCTGCGCCCGGCGTGCATCGCGGGCCATCGCTGCCGCAAGGGAGTTGCGCACCCTTTCGGCGGAGGCCCAAGCCCTGTTGCTCAAGAACTCCATATGTCCCATGCCGCTTCACAAGGCCCTGATCCTCGCGGAGGCCATCAACGACGAGATGGAAGGCGCGGTGAGGCAAGCGGCTCAGGTCGCCCTCGTGAGCAAATGCACTGGCTCTCCGCGGCCTTGAAGAGGTTGGCGCATTCTGGGCGTGAACTGTGGCAGTGCGTCGCGGATGCGTCCTAGAGGCTCGGGTGGTGCGGGCGGTGCCTTGCGCAGGATCGCTTGACTTGGCGAATGGTCGATGGGTGAGTCGGGCGAGAGGGCGGCACAGCCAGAGCTGGGCGCCTGTCGCTGGATGGCTTCCGCCGCCTGCGACCTTATGGGCGGCAGGTTGTCCGCGTGGCCGGACGCAGCGGGGGGAGCGTGACTGGCGGGAAGGCGGGGCCGTTCTCGGCCATCGAGCTAGGCGGGTCAGCGCGAGCGTGGCCGCGAGAAGGTGACGTTTCCAGTGTTGCGGGTCGGCGTCGGTCGTTGGGCGCGGCGCGCGCAGTGAGCCATTGTGAGGCTCGGTCGGAACCGGCCCCGGGAGCGAGGTCAGGCGCGCTCGCAGCCTGCGCGGCGGCGTGGCGCCGCCGCGGCGGCGCGTCGAGGTGAGTCGGCGACGAGACGCCAGACCGGCGAGCGCGAACGGGTGCGCCGCGAGGAGCCCGGCGCCGACAGGGATGACCGCCGACGCGCAGGCCGTCGCGAAGGGAGGGTGCGCGCAGGCGCGGCGGCAGGCGCGCGCCCTCGGCACGCCAGGCGCGGCCCCCGCCGGCGCTCGACACGCGATGGAAGCGTGGCGCGCGGAGGACATGGACTGAACACCGGAGGGAGAGCGAGAGGAGGCGGGGGGAGGAAGGGGGGGGCTAGCACCCTGGTTCTGTCGGCCAGCAACCTGCACTTCGGGCCTGAAGTGGGCGTTCGCGGCCGGAAGCTCGACGCAGATGTCGTCGGCACGTGGCTGAAACGCATCCGCGCGATGGCGGCGGACCTCGCCGCCGTCGGAGATCAGGAAGCCCATGGGGATGCTACGATCTTCCGCCATGACGCCCGGCAAATCCGATCCGAGGTGACTCCTCAGTCAGTGGACGCAGTATTCACGTCCCCACCTTACCCCAACGAAAAGGACTACACTCGCACCACGCGGCTGGAGAGCGTCGTGCTTGGCTTCTTCGCGAACAAGGCGGAGCTGCAAGCCCTCAAGCGGCAGCTTGTGCGGTCGAATACCCGAGGCATCTATAGGGGGGACACTGACGAACAATGGGTCTCTGGCAACGAGCGCATTGAGGCAATTTGCCATGAGATCGAGACTAGGAGGGTAAGGCTCGGGAAGACTTCCGGTTTCGAGAGAATGTACCACCGGGTCACTCGGCTGTATTTCGGCGGAATGGTTCGGCAACTCTCTTCTCTTCGCACCATCCTGAAACCTGGAGCGAAGCTGGGTTATGTCGTTGGCGACCAGGCATCCTATTTGCAGGTAATGATCCGGACCGGCGAAATTCTCGCGGAACTCGCACAGGAACTCGGATACGAGGTTTGCCGCCTTGACTTGTTCCGGGAAAGGTTCGCCACGGCAACACGCGCTCGAATCCGTGAAGAAGTGCTGGTGCTGCGCTGGCCGGGAGCGACCTAGGCGGCTTGGCAGTCGGCTCCCAACTTGAGCCGAGACACTACTCTTACGCCGCCTCCCTCGCCATCGGGATCACGATCCGGTCCACCGCCTCCGCCCACCCGTCGCCATCATTGCTTCCAACCACCGCCGCCGCCTGCGCCTGCACCTCCGGCTCCGCGTTCCCCATCGCGATCGCAAACCCCGCCACCGCGAACATCGGCAAATCGTTCGGCGCATCGCCGATGCAGGCCGTCTCCGCCGGGTCCACGCCGAGTTGGCGGCACAGCGCCTTCAGCGCGAACCCCTTGTTCGCGTCGCGATGCGTCACGTCGAGGTAGTAGAGCTGGCTGCGCCGGGCGGTCGCGCGCTCGCCGAGGGCAACCTGCATCTCACCCTCGACCTGGGCCAGCAGCGCGTGGTCCGCCGTGCTCCCCACGATCTTGCCGCACTCACCGAGCCAAGGCTCCAGAGCAGGCACCACGCGCGGCCCCTGGCGCACGGTCCGCGTCTCCAGGGGAACGTAGTGGGCGCTGGGGTCGGTGATGAGCCACTCGTCGCCCGTGAACAGCCATGCCGGGATGCCGCGCTCGGCCAGCAGCGCCAACGCCTCGCGCCCGGCGTCCGCGGGCAGCAGATGCCGCTCCACCACCGTCCCGTTCCCGTCCAGCACGGTGCCGCCGTTGAACCCGGCGACCGCAGCGGGTTTCGTCCCCTCCGCCGCGTAGCGCATCCCGAACGGCGGCCGGGCGCTGACGAGCGCGAGCATCACCCCCGCCGCGCGCAGCCGCGCCGCCGCCGCCACGGCCGAGGCCGGCAGCGACTTGTCCGGCGCCACTAGCGTCCCGTCCACGTCCGACACCAATAAGCGGATCGTCATTCGTCGAGACCCAGCCAGTTCCGTCCGTCGCGCGACAGCAGCCAGTTCGCCGCGTCCGGCCCGGTGCTCCCCGCGTAGTAGGGGGTCACGACGCCCCGGTTCTCCGCCCAGGTGTCGAGCAAGGGCTGCACCGCCGCCCAGCCCGCCTCGATGTTGTCCGCGCGCTGGAACAAGGTCTGATCGCCGGTCATCACGTCGTAGAGCAACGTCTCGTAGCCGGTGCTGCTCGGCGTCTTGAAGTAGTCCTTGTAGCGGAACTCCATGGCGACCCGGCCCAGGCGAACCGCCGGCCCCGGTATCTTGGCGCTGAAATCCAGCGTGATGCCCTCGTCCGGCTGGACATGGATCAGGATCTTGTTGCGCGGGAGCCGATCCACCGGCGTGTCGCGGAACAAGGCGTAGGGCGCCGACTTGAAGATGACGGCGATCTCGGTGCGCCGCCGGGCCATGCGCTTGCCGGTGCGGATGTAGAACGGCACCCCGGCCCAGCGCCAGTTGTCTATCTTGAGCCGCAGCGCCACGTAGGTCTCGGTGCTGCTGTCCGGCGCCACGTCCGGCTCCTCGCGGTAGCCGGGCACCTGACCGAGGCCCGGCACCGTGCCCCCCATGTATTGTCCCCGCACCGTGTCGCGCAGCACGCGGTCGGGCGTGAACGGCTTGATCGCCTCGATCACCTTCGCCTTCTCGTCGCGCACCGCGTCCGCGTCGAACGAGTTGGGCGCCTCCATCGCCACCATCGAGAGAAGCTGGAACATGTGGTTCGGCACCATGTCCCGCAGCGCCCCGGTCGGCTCGTAGAACCGCGCCCGCCCCTCGACCCCCACCGTCTCGGCCGCCGTGATCTGCACGTGGTCTATGAACTGGCGGTTCCACAGCGGCTCGAAGATGCCGTTGGAGAAGCGCAGCGCCAGGATGTTCTGGACCGTCTCCTTCCCCAGGAAATGGTCAATGCGATAGACCTGGTTCTCGCCCACCTTCGCCAGGATCTGCGCGTTCAGCGCCTTCGCCGAGTGCAGATCGTCGCCGAACGGCTTCTCGACGACGACGCGGCGGAACGCACCCTCCCCCTGCTTCATCAGCCCGGCATCCGCCAGGCGCTCCACGATGCTGCCGAAGAAGCGGGCCGCGACCGCGAGGTAGAAGACGACGTTGCCCTTGAGCGTCTGCCCCAGCAACTCGTAGAACTTGGGGTCCTCGAAATCGCCCACCTTGTAGTGGATGTGGTCGCGCACCCAATCCCAGGCGCCCATGTCGATCTTGGTCGGGTTGAACTCGCCGCCGTGGCCGACGAAGCTCTCCATGTCCTTCGTGAGATACTCGCGGTAATCGTCGTCGCTGCGCTCGACGCGATCCACCCCGATGATCGCGAACCCGCCGTCGAGCAGGCCGCCGAGCTTGAGGTTGTAGAGGCTCGGCATCAGCAGCCGCTTCGTGAGGTCGCCGGAGGCGCCGAAGATCACGAGCGTGCAGGCCGGCGCAGGAAGCGATTTCGCCAGCGCCTTGGGGTCGCTGAGCTGCTCGCTCATGTTCTTCACGGCCATGTCCATGGCTAAAGCGCCTCCCGCTTGGCTTCGGCGTGGCCGCCGAACTTGTTGCGCATGGCCGAGAGCAGCTTGTCCGCGAACGTCGCCTCCTCCCGCGAGCGGAAGCGCGCGAACAGCGACGCCGCGAGCACCGGCGCCGGCACCGCCTCCTCCACCGCCGCGTCGACCGTCCAGCGTCCCTCGCCGCTGTCGGCGACCGCTCCCTGGAAGTGGCTGAGGTCGCCATCCTCGGCGAGCGCCATGGCCGAGAGGTCGAGCAGCCACGACGAGACCACGCTGCCCCGCCGCCAGACCTCGGCCACGTCGGCAGCGTCTATCGTGAACCGCTCCGCCTCGGGCAGCTCCGTGCTGCGCTTGTTGCGCAGGATGTCGAAGCCCTCCGCGTAGGCCTGCATCAGGCCGTACTCGATCCCGTTATGGACCATCTTCACGAAGTGCCCGCTGCCAGCCGGGCCGCAGTGGAGATAGCCCTCCTCCACCCGCCTGTCCCGCCCGTCCCGGCCCGGCGTGCGCGCGATGTCGCCGACGCCGGGCGCCAAGGTCTTGAAGATCGGGTCGAGCCGGTCCACCGCCTCCTTCTCGCCCCCGATCATCATGCAGTAGCCGCGGTCCAGCCCCCAGACGCCGCCGGAAGTGCCGACGTCCACGTAGGTGATCCCCGCGTTGCGCAGATTCGCGGCGCGGCGGATGTCGTCCTTGTAGAAGGTATTGCCGCCGTCAATGACCGTGTCGCCGGTCTCCAGCAACCCGGCGAGCCGCGTGACGGTGCCCTCCGTGACCGCGCCCGAGGGCAGCATGACCCAGATGGCGCGCGGCTTGGCGAGCTTGTGGACCACATCCTCCAGGCTCGCCGCCGCCTCCGCGCCCTTGTCCGCGAGCGCGTGCACCGCCTGCGCGTCGCGGTCGTAGGCCACGACCTGATGCCCGTCCCGCATCAGCCGCTGGGCCATGTTGCCGCCCATGCGGCCGAGGCCGATCATCCCAAGCTGCATCGCCTACGCTCCCAGCGCTGTGTCGAGAGCCTGCCCGAGGCGCTTCAGCCCCGCATCCAGGTCGCCCGTGATATGGACGCGCAGCAGCCGCCGCCCACGCTCGGCGAGCACGGCGAGGTCGCCCCGCGCCTGTGCCGCCTCGACGACGCCGAAGCTGTACTTCTCGCCCGGCACCTGCAGGTCCTTCGCATGATCGCTCGTCACCTGCACGAACACCCCTGACGCCGGGCCGCCCTTGTACGCTTGCCCCGTGCTGTGCAGGAACCGCGGCCCGAAGCCCACGCAGGTCGCCACGTGCTTGCTGTCCCGGATACGGGTCCGCATCGCGCGCAATAGCTCGATATGGGCCTCGTCCCGCTCCAGGTAGGCGAGCAACGCTACGTAGTCGCCGGGCTTCACCTGGGCGAGCAGCTTCTTGACCGCCTCGTCCACGCTGCCGGCCTTCAGCGCCGCCGCGTTCTTGTCGTCCGCGAAGAGCTTGAACCCGTCCTCTTCCAGGAACGGCTGCTCGGGCGGCAGGTGCCCATCCGCGGAGTAGGCGTCGGTGAGCTTGCGGGTCTCGATCTTGCTCGCCTCCACGTCAGGCTGGTCGAAGGCGTTGATGCCGATGATCGCCCCCGCCACCGCCGTCGCGAACTCCCACAGGAAGAACGCCTGGCCCAGCGCCATGGTGTTGGGCAGCATCACGCGCACCACCGGCTGCCCGGCCGCCGCGAGCCGCTTCATCGCCGCGTCCTGGGCGGGATCTGGCTGGTCGGCGAGGTGCAGATAGGCGAACACCCGGTCCTCGCCATACACCTCCGGCGGCCCGAGCGGCTCGTCGTCCACGGGCACGATGCCGTGGCCCTGCTTGCCCGTGCTCTCCGCCAGCAACTGCTCCAGCCAGGCGCCGAGGTCGTGGATGGCGGGCGAGGCGACGATGGTGAGCTTGTCCCGCCCGCCGCGCGCCGCGGTGCCGAGGAGTGCTCCGAGCTGCACGCCGGGGTTCGCCTTGGGCGGCGTGCCGGGCGCGCAGGAGAGCGCCATGAGCTGCGCGCCCTCCAGGAAAACGCCGACATCCAGCCCGATCGCCGCCGCCGGCACGAGGCCGAACGCCGAGAGCACGGAGTACCGCCCGCCGATCGCCTTGTCGCCGTGGAACACCGCGCGGAACCCGTGCTCCTGGGCCACGCTCTCCATGTGGCTCCCAGGATCGGTGATGGCGACGAAGTGCTTCCCTGCGTCGCCGCCCACAGCGTCCTGCATCTCCTTCCAGAAATACGCGAACAGGATATTCGGCTCCAAGCGTGCCGCCCGACTTGCTGCTGACGATCACCAGCGTCTTCGCCGGCTCGATCTTCTTGCGGAAGGTCGCGACCTGATCGGGGTCCGTGCTGTCCAGCACGAGCAGCTCGGGGAAGCCCTGCCGGTGCCCGAACGTCTCGCCCAGCACCTCGGGGCCGAGCGACGACCCGCCCATGCCGAGCAAGAGCACGTGCTGGAACCCCTCCTTGCGCACGTCCTCCTGGAACGCTTGCAGCTTATCGAGCATCTGCAAGCCCACCTCCGGTGCCCGCAGCCACGCCAGCCACTTCGCCTCGTCCGCCCCCGTCCAGAGCGACGCGTCCCCCGCCCAGAGCCGGCGCACATCGCCGTCCCGCCGCCAGGTCTCCTCCGTCTCCTCCACCTGCTTGCCCAACGCCTCAGGCACCTGCATCTCGACCTTGGCGAGCCGGTCCCCGACCAGCGCCGCGCGCTTCTCCGCGACCGACGCGAGCAGCTTGTCCGCCGCGTCCTCGAACTGGCGCACCCCGTCCTCGACCAGGTCGTGCGTCGCGCCATCGAGGTTGAGCCCGGCCTTCTCCGCCTGCTCCAGCACCCGGCGCGCGCCCTCCACGTCCTCGATCAGCAACTCGCGCACCTTGCCGTGCTCGCGGAACGCATCGAGCGTCGCGGGCGGCACCGTATCCACCGTGTCCCGCCCGATCAGCTCCTCGACGTAGAGAACGTCGGAGTACGCCTTGTCCTTGGTGCCCGTGCTCGCCCAGAGCAGCCGCTGCGGCCGCGCCCCCGCGTCCGCCAGCGCCTTCCACCGCGGCGACGCGATCAGCCCCAGATAGTGCTGATAGGCCACCTTGGCGTTCGCGATGGCGATCTTGCCGCGGAGCGCCTTCAGCTCCGTCTCCCCCGCCTTCACACGCTCGTCAATGCGCTTGTCCATCACGCCGTCAATGCGGCTGACGAAGAAGCTGGCAACGCTCGCGAGGCGGTGGATATCCTCCCCCTTCGCGTGCCGCGCCTCCAGCGCTCCGAGATAAGCCTCGGCGATGTCCTTGTAGGCAGACAGCGCGAACAGCAGCGTCACGTTGACGTTGATGCCCTCCTCGATGAGTTGCCGGAACGCGGGCGTGCCCTCGCACCGTGCCGGGCACCTTGATCATCACGTTGGGCCGGTCCACCGCCGCCCACAGCCGCCGCGCTTCAACCACCGTGTCCTCGGTCCTGAGCGCCAGGTACGGCGAGACCTCCAAACTCACGTAGCCGTCCACGGCCTCGGTCCGGTCATACACCGGGCGCAGCAGATCGGCCGCGTGCTGGATGTCCTCGATGGCGAGGCTCTCGTAGATCGTCAGCGCATCGGTCCCGACCTTCTGCGCGAGCGGCTTGAACCCGGCATCGTAGTCCGTGCCCTCGCCCATCGCCTTCTGGAAGATGGCGGGATTGCTGGTGATGCCGCCGATTCCGTCCTCATCGAGCAGCCGTTGCAGGCTGCCGTCCGCGATGAAGCCGCGGCGGATGAAGTCGAGCCAAACGCTCTGCCCGGCCTCGGTCAGCCGCCGCACCGGATTAGCCTTCTGCATGACATTCATGGGATCACTCCCCTACTTCTCTGTCTGGTTCTGCTTGACCTGTGCACGGGCCGCGTCGGCGATCTTGTCCGCCGAGAACCCGAGCTTGGCGATCAGCGTCGCTGCCGGCGCGCTCGCCCCGAACCCGTGCATGGCGATGATCGTGCCGTCCACGCCCGCGTAGCGGTCCCACCCCAGCGGCGACGCCATCTCGACCGCGACCCGCGCCCGCACCGTCTTGGGGATCACGCTGTCGCGGTAGGCCTGATCCTGCCGCTCGAACAGATCCCAGCTCGGCATCGAGACCACGCGCGCCTTGATCCCCTCGCCCGCGAGCGTGTCGCGCGCCTGCACGAGGAGCGCCACCTCGCTGCCCGTGCCCATCAGGATCACGTCCGGCTGGCCCTCGGTGTCCGCCAGCACGTAGGCGCCGCGGTCCAGCCCCGCCGCCGACGCAAACTTGTCCCGGTCGAACGTCGGCAGCGCCTGGCGGCTCAGGATCAGCGCCGCCGGGCGGTCGTTGAGCTTCATCACCACGCGCCAGGCTTCCGCCACCTCGTTCGCGTCCGCCGGGCGGATCGTGCACAGGCCCGGCGTCGCGCGCAGCATGGCGAGCTGCTCGATCGGCTGGTGCGTCGGCCCGTCCTCGCCGACGCCGACGCTGTCGTGGGTGAAGATGTAGATGACCGGCAGCTCCATGATCGCCGCCAGCCGCACGGGCGGCTTCATGTAGTCGAAGAAGATCAGGAACCCCGACCCGTAGGCGCGCACGCCCGACAGCGCCAGGCCGTTGCACACGCTGCCCATCGCGTGCTCGCGGATGCCGAAATGCATGTTCCGGCCGGCCGGGTTGTCCCTCTCGAACGACCCGGCCCCCTCGAACGTCAGATTGCTCTTGGTGCTGGGCGCCAGGTCCGCCGCGCCCCCGATCAGCCAGGGGACCTGCTGCGCGATGGCGTTCAGCACCTTCTGCGACGAATCCCGCGTCGCCAGCCCCTTCGCGTCAGCCGGGAAGCTCGGGATACCCTTGTCCCAACCTTCCGGAAGCTGATGGTGGTCCATCTCGTCCAGCTCGCGGGCGAGGTCGGGATACTTCTCCCGATACTGCTCGTAGAGCTTGAGCCAGCCGTCCCGCAGCTTCGCCCCACGCGCGCCGACGCCCTGCGCGAACCGCTCGCGCACCCCGTCCGGCACCAGGAACTGCGCGTCCTCCGGCCAGCCATACGCCTTCTTCGCGCCCTTGATCTCCTCGTCGCCCAGCGGCTCGCCGTGCGCCTCGCGCGTGCCCGCCTTATGCGGCGCGCCGTAGCCGATGACGCTATGCACCACGATGAAGGTCGGGCGCCCTGTCTCCCCCTTGGCCGTCTCCGCCTCGGCCTCGCTCAGCGCCCGGTCCATCGCCGCCGTGTCGTTCGCGTCGCCCACGTGCAGCACGTTCCAGCCATACGCCTCGAACCGCTTGCCCACGTCCTCGGTGAAGGCGAGGCTCGTCGAGCCCTCGATCGTGATCTGGTTGCTGTCATAGACCCAGCACAGATTGGCGAGGCCCAGATGCCCGGCCAACGACGCCGCCTCCGACGAGACGCCCTCGTTCATGTCGCCGTCGCCGGCCAGCACCCAGACCCGGTAGTCGTAGAGCGGGAACCCCGGCTTGTTGTAGCGCGCCGCGAACCAGCGCTGCGCCATCGCCATGCCCACCGAGTTGCCGCAGCCCTGGCCGAGCGGCCCCGTCGTGGTCTCGACCCCGGTCGTGTGCGTGTACTCCGGATGGCCCGGCGTCACGCTGCCCATCTGGCGGAACTGCTTGATGTCGTCGAGGCTGACCGCTTCCTCGTTCGTCGGCCCGTTCTTGCCCAGTCGCCGCACCCCCGCGAGGTGCAGCAACGAGTAGAGCAGCATCGAGGCATGCCCGACCGAGAGCACGAACCGGTCCCGACCTGGCCAGCGCGGGTCCGCCGGGTCGTAGCGCAGATGCTTCTGCCACAGCGTGTAGGCCACGGGCGCCAGCCCCATCGGCGTGCCGGGATGCCCGCTCTTCGCCTTCTGCACCGCGTCCATGGACAGGGTGCGGATGGTGTTGATGGCGAGCTGGTCGAGCGCCGTCCCGTCCTGCATGGACTCCTGTTGCCGAGCTTCCGTCGCCGCACTCATGCCGTTCCCCTTGCCTGATGCTGCTGCATATACCGAAACGGACCCTTGGAGAAGCGAAGGCTCGCGCCCGCCCTAATAGCCCCCATAACACGAACGGCGGCGCCCGGCGCGGGTTGCGCATGTCACGACCATGAAGCCTGCTCGAACCAACGAGCGACACCCGCGTTGGCGGACCATGGCCAAAGCAGTGATCTTCGACGTGGACGGCACGCTGGTGGACAGCGTGGATCTCCACGCCCAAGCCTGGGCCGACGCCTTCCACCACTTCGGCTACGACGTGAGCGCCGCGCAGGCCCGCACCCAGATCGGCAAGGGCGGCGACCAGCTCATGCCGGTGTTCGTGCCCAAGGCGGACCTCGACCGCATCGGCAAGGACCTCGACAAGTGGCGCGGCGAGCACTTCCGCGCGGAGTATCTCCAGCGCATCAAGGGCTTCCCCGGCGTGCGCCCCTTGTTCGACGCCCTGCTCGCCCGCGGCATCCGCATCGGCCTCGGCACCTCGTCCAAGCCCGAGGACCTGGAGCGGCTCAAGAAGGCGGCCGGCATCGCGGACCTCGACCTCCCCGCGACGACGAGCGGGGACGTGGAGCGCAGCAAGCCGCACCCCGATGTCTTCCAGGCCACGCTCGCCACGCTCGGCGCATCGCCCGGCGAAACCGTGGCGGTGGGCAACTCGCCCTACGACGCCGAGGCCGCGGCCAAAGCTGGCATCGCGCCCGTGGGCGTGCTCTGCGGCGGCTTCCCCGAGGCCGACCTGAAGCGCGCCGGCTGCGTCGCCCTCTACCGCGACCCGGCAGACCTCCTCGCCAGGCTGGATGAGTCTCCCCTCCGATAGCGGCGCACCCGTCGCTCCGCCCACCACAGCAGCAGGCCCACGACCCCGACCGCGACCTCCCGCACCCGCTTGAGCGCGCTCAGCGCCAACGCCGTCTCCGGCGCGATCCCGAACAGCGCCGCCGCCGCCACGAACCCGCCCTCCTGCACCCCGATCGAGCCCGGCACCGCGAACCCCGCGCCGCGCGCCGCCATGCCGATGCTCTCGATCACGAACGCGGCGCCGAACCCGACCGGGTGCCCCAGCGCGCGCAGCGTGATCCACACCTCCAACGCCCCTCCCGACCAGGCCGCGACGTGCAGCAGCGCAGCGCCCGTGAGCGCCCGCCGGTCCCGCGAGCGCGCGATCAGCGCCGCTTGCAGCCCATCCACGCGCAGCGCGGGCGGCAGCCACCGCGCGACGGCATCGAGCAGCCGCATCAGGCCGAAGCGCCGGGCCAGCACGAAGCCGCCCACCCCCGCGGCCGCGAGCCCGGCGACGGCCAGCACGCCCAGCAGCACCTCGGACTCGGCATGCAAGTCGCCGCCGAGCACCCACAGCACCCCTAGCCCGGCAAGGGCGACAACGGGCAGCGTCGCCGCCTCCACGAGCAGGTCGAGCGCGGTCCCGGCGCCCGCGAGCGCCACCGGAACGCCGCGCCGCCTGAGCAGGCCGACGCTCAGGAACTCGCCGCCGACCTGCGCCACGGGCAGCAGGCTGTCCACGCCCTCCCGCACGACGCGCAGCCGCCAGGCGGCGACCGGCCCGACCGCGCGGTCCAGCAGCAGGCGCCAGGCCAGCGCGGACAGGAAGAGCTGCCCCGCCTGCACCCCGGCCGTGAGCGGCAGGATCGGCAGCGCCGTCTCCGCCTCGCGCAGGGCAGCCCCGAACCCGGACCAGAGCAGCAGCCCCACGACGATCCCGGCCCCAACCAGGAGCGCCAGAGCCTTCGGCAAGGTGATGCGGGACAAGAGCGCCTTGTTCCGCCGTCTCCTGCTCCGGGCCAGGACCGCGCGCTCCGTGGGGATCATGGCACCGCCAGACCCAAGTCTGGCAAACCCGAGTCTGGCAAACCTGAGCCGGGTGCTTGGTCCAGCCACAGGCTGGGAGCAGGCATCGAGCGTGGCACCAGGATTCCCCTCCCCCCCTCGACGCCGCCGCGAAGGGGCGCCATCTATCGTATATGCCGTCCGATGTCCTGATCCGCCAGCCACCAACCCTCTTTATTCCGCAGAAGCAGCCGGCCAAGCCGCTCAGCCAGCCGCTGCGCGTCCGCTCCGATTACGCGCCAGCCGGCGACCAGCCCACCGCTATCCAGGAGTTGAACGCCGGGCTCAAAGCGGGCGAGCGCGACCAGGTCCTGCTCGGCGTCACCGGCTCGGGCAAGACCTTCACCATGGCCAAGGTGATCGAGGAGGCGCAGCGCCCGGCGCTCGATCCTCGCCCCCAACAAGACCCTCGCCGCCCAGCTCTACGCCGAGATGAAGGGGTTCTTCCCGGATAACGCCGTCGAGTACTTCGTCAGCTACTACGACTACTACCAGCCGGAAGCCTACGTCCCGCGCACGGACACCTACATCGAGAAAGATAGCCAGATCAACGAGGCCATCGACCGGATGCGCCACAGCGCCACCCAGGCGCTGCTGGAGCGCGGCGACGTGATCATCGTGGCCTCGGTCTCCTGCATCTACGGCATCGGCTCCGTCGAGACCTACGGCCGCATGGTGGTGCGCCTCGAAGCCGGCGGCCGCATCGAGCGCGACCAGCTCGCCCGCGCCCTCGTGGAACTCCAATACCGCCGCAACGACACCGCCTTCCAGCGCGGCACCTTCCGCCTGCGCGGCGAGACCGTGGATATCTGGCCGAGCCACCTGGAGGACCGCGCCTGGCGCGTCTCCCTCTTCGGCGACGAGATCGAGGCCATCGCCGAGTTCGACCCGCTCACCGGCGAGGTCACGGGCCGCATGGAGAGCGCCACCGTCTATGCCAACAGCCATTACGTCACGCCGCGCCCGACGCTGACCCAGGCGGTCGCCGACATCAAGGTGGAGCTCAAGCAGCGGCTCGACCAGTTCGTCGCCGAAGGCAAGCTCCTGGAAGCCGAGCGCCTGCAACAGCGCACCACGTTCGACATCGAGATGATCGAGACGACCGGGAGCTGCAAGAGCATCGAGAACTACAGCCGCTACCTCTCCGGCCGAAAGCCCGGCGAGCCGCCCCCCACCCTCTTCGAGTATCTCCCCGACAACGCGCTGCTCATCGTGGACGAGAGCCACGTCACCGTCCCCCAGGTCGGCGGCATGGCGCGCGGCGACGCGGCGCGCAAGGGCATCCTCGCCGAGTACCGGCTTCCGCCTCCCCTCCTGCATGGACAACCGCCCCCTGAAGTTTGAGGAGTGGGAGCGCTTCCGCCCGCAGACCTTCTTCGTCAGCGCCACCCCCGGCCCCTGGGAGATGGAGCGCACAGGCGGCGCCTTCGCCGAGCAGGTGATCCGCCCGACCGGCCTCATTGACCCGGTCTGCGAGGTGCGGCCCGTCGAGCGCCAGGTGGACGATCTGCTCGCCGAGTGCCGCACCGTGGTCGGCCGCGGCGGGCGCATCCTGGTCACGACCTTGACCAAGCGCATGGCCGAGGACCTCACCGAGTATCTCACCGAGAACGGCGTCAAGGTCCGCTACCTGCACTCGGACGTGGACACCCTGGAGCGCATCGAGATCATCCGCGACCTCCGCCTCGGCGTGTTCGACGTGCTTGTCGGCATCAATCTGCTGCGCGAAGGCCTGGACATCCCGGAATGCTCCCTCGTCGCGATCCTCGACGCCGACAAGGAGGGTTTCCTCCGCAGCCGGACCAGCCTGATCCAGACCATCGGCCGCGCCGCGCGCAACGTGGACGGGCGCGTGATCCTCTACGCCGACACCATGACCCGCAGCCTCCGCGCCGCCATGGAGGAGACGGAGCGTCGGCGCGCGAAGCAGCAGGCCTGGAACGAGGCGAACGGCATCACGCCGCAGACGGTGCGCAGCCACATCGGCCAGGCGCTGCAGAGCGTGTTCGAGCAGGACTACGTGACGGTCGCCCCCGTGAAGGACGCCGGGCCGGCGGAGTTCGTCGGCAAGGACCTGGGCAGCGCGATCATCGAGATGGAGCGCCGGATGCGTGCTGCCGCGGCGGACCTGGAGTTCGAGGAAGCGGCACGCCTGCGCGACGAGATTCGCCGGCTGGAGGCCCTGCAACTCGGCCTGGAGCCGCCGCCCGCGAGCTACGCCGCCGCACCCCGCAAGCGCGACCGCACCCCCGAGCCGCTCGGCCCCGGCGGCGGCGGCTACGACCCGGACAAGCGCCGCGGCGGCCGGAAGCGGCGGTGAAGGCGGCATGCCGGTGGTTATCGGAACGGGAGCCCTTTCGCCCGCTTGTCCCCGGCTTCCTAACTGCCTGATCTTCAAAGGATTGGAACTGGACGACAGGGCCAGGCAAAAGGGGGAAGGCGCTTAGGCTGCCATTGACAAAGAATGACAAAGCTTGTCATAATTGAACATGGAGGTTCGATCATGGCGACCATGAACGTATCGTTGCCCGACCCGATGAAGGATTGGGTCGAGGCGCAGGCGCAGACCGGGCGCTACAGCAATGCGAGCGACTATGTGCGCGACTTGATCCGCAGGGATCAGGAGCGGGCCGCCAAGATCGCGCATATGCAACGTCTCGTGACGGATGCTCTGGAAAGCGGAGTCAGCGATCAATCCATGCGCGACATCGAGCAAGCGGCCCGCCGCAAAGCCGGGGCCGATCCTGGCGGACATGCCCTATAGGCTTGCGAAGGCGGCGGCGGATGATCTGCGCCAGGTTTATATTGAAGGTATCCGCCTGTTTGGTACCGACAAGGCCGCTCAATATCACGCGCGGCTCGGTGAAGCCTTCGAGACATTAGCGGCTCATCCAAGACTGGCGCGCGAGCGCCCTGAAATCTCTCCGCCTGTGCGCGTCCATGCCTGCGGGTCGCATGTCATCATCTACCTTGCCGAGGCTGGCGGCGACGTTCTTATCCTGCGCGTTCGGCACGGGCGGGAAGACTGGATCAATGACCCATGCTGATCGGCTATGCCCGCGTGTTCATGGAGGGCCAAACCCTTGCCCTACAGCATGACACGCTGCGGGGCGCGGGCTGCGATGCCGTGTTTGACGATCACGGTGTCTCTGGCGCGGCGAAGCACCGCCCCGGTCTGCTGGCCGCACTCGATGCCGCCAAGCCGGGGGATGTGCTGGTGGCGTGAAAGCTGGACAGGCTGGGCCGGTCCCAAATCGAGCTGATGGAGCTTGACCCCGCCGGCGAGAAACCCGCCTATCCTCCCCGATGTCCTCCACGCCCACCTCTCCCGAGCCGGCCGGCCACGCTACCCAGCGTGACGAGGACGCCCAGTACTACCGCCAGGTCCTCCACGAGCTGATCGAGATCGGCACCGACCTCGCCCGCACCCTCCACCGCCAGGCCACCCCAGCGCCCAACAGCGCGCCTGTCGCAGCCCCCACCCCCGACCCCACCATCGCCTTCGACCGCATCGCCCGCACCCTGCGCCGCACCATCGCCCTCGCCCGCAAGCTCACCGACCCCGCGCCCCACCGCCCAGCCGAGCAGTCGAGCGAGCGCCGCCGCATCGCGCGCAAGCAGATCATCCGCGCGGTCGAGGACACCATCCAGCGCCGCACCGACGGCGCCGAGGCGGAGGCGCTGCACGCCGAGCTTCGCGAGCGCCTGGACGACCCCGACCTCGACGACGACCTCGACCAGCAGCCCATCGCCGACATCATCGCCTCGATCTGCCGCGACCTCGGCATCGAGCACTTCCCCGGCACCCATCCCTGGAAGCGCCGCACGCCCCAGGACGTGCGCGACCTCCGCGCCCGCGCAGCAGAGCCCAGCATCGCCCAACCCAGGACTGCACAGCCCAGACTGGCTCAGCCAAGGATCGCTCAGCCCAGCACCGGGCACCCGCGCCCCCTCCAACCACCGCCCCCGCGCCCCCGGCCCAGCACCGGCCCGCCGGAACCCTGATCCGCGTCCCCCGGCCGCAACGCGAGACGGCGCGCGGCTCTCACTCGTCGGCGACCGTGTTGCGCAGCGTGCCGATCGCGGGCACCTCGACCTCGACGATGTCGCCGGGCGCGAGATAGCGCGGCGGGATCGAGCCGGGCGCCCGGCACCGCTCGGGGTGCCCGTGAGGATGAGGTCGCCGGGGTCCAGGGTGCAGAACGTGGACACGTACTCGATGATGCGCGCGAACGGGAACATCATGCGGTCGGTGGTGTCGCCCTGCCGCACCTCGCCGTTCACGCGGGTAGTGACCCGCATCGGGCCAGGCGCTATCGCGTCGGCGGTGACGATCCAGGGGCCGAGCGCGCCGCTGCGCGCCCAGTTCTTGCCCGGCGTCACGTTGAACTTGCCGTGGCGGACCCAGTCGCGGATCGTGCCTTCGTTGGCGACGGTGTAGCCGAGCACGTGCTCCGCCCACCGCGCCTGCGGGATGCGCCGCCCGCGCTTGCCGATGACGAGTGCCACCTCCCCCTCGTAGTCGAGCTGCCGGCTCTCGGGCGGGCGCACGAGCGGCGTGTCCGGCCCGGTGAAGCTCTCGGGGAAGCGGACGAATAGGCTCGGGTACTGGGGAGCGGCCGAGCCGTCCTTGTATTCCTGATTGCGCTCCGGGTAGTTCACGCCGACGCAGAAGCACTTGCCCCAGCCGAGCAGCGGTTTGTCGAGACGCACGTCCGCGTGGGCGTGGTCGGGCGACGCGGACGCCGCCGCGGCCGCCGCGCCCAGGTCGCCCGCCGCCACCAGCTCGTGCAGGGCAGCATAGCGGCCCTGGAGTCTTCGGCCGAGGTCGATCACGCCATCATCGGACCAGATGCCGAAGGAGCGCGCGCCGCCAGCCTCGAACGTCACCAGCCTCATGGGACCCCCTCATGCGAAGTAGCAGGAGACGGTGCCGAACGGCCCGTAATCGGCCTGGATCGTGTCGCCCAGCCCCGCCTCGATGGGGCGGATGAACGAGCCGCTCAGGACCACCTGGCCCGGCTCCAGCCCCTGGCCGAGCGGCGCGAGCTTGTTGACCAGCCACGCAACCCCGTTCGCCGGGTGATTCAGGACCCCGGCCGCGACCCCGGTCTCCTCCACCGCCCCGTTCTTGGAGCAGATCGCCGCGATCCAGCGCATGTCGTGGTCGTGCGGCCGGAACGGCCGGCCGCCCACCACGATGCCCGCGTTGGCGGCATTGTCCGAGATCGTGTCCAGGACCGTGCGCGCGGCCCCGGTCTCGGGGTCCGTGCGGAAGATGCGCGTGTCGAGGATCTCCAGCGCCGGCGTCACGTAGCCGGCGGCATCGAGCACGTCGAAGATGGTGCAGCCGGGGCCGCGCAGGGGAGAGCGCATCACGAAGGCCAGCTCGGCCTCTACCCGCAGGCCGATGAAGCGGCCCGTGGGCACGGTGCCGCCGTCGGCAAAGACCATGTCGTCCAGCAGGACGCCCAAGTCCGGCTCGCCGATGCCGAGGGCGTGCTGCATCGCCTTGGAGGTCAGGCCGATCTTATGGCCCACGACCTTCCGCCCGGCAGCGACCTTGAGCGCGATCCAGGCCGCCTGGACGCGGTAGGCGTCGGCCAACGCCATGCCGGGGTGGTCGAGCGATATCATCCGCACCTGGCGGCGCGTGCGCTCGGCTTCATCGAGCCTCCGTGCTGCGGCCAGGACCGCCGCGTCGTCGAGCGCGCCCATCGCCGTCACGCGGCCACGATGGGGGACGCCTCGTAGATGGGCGGCCGCGCCGCGACGCCGGCAAAGAGGCTGCCCTCCTCGAACCAGGACCGCGGTGCGGGCGCTCCCCAGAGAGTCTGGCGCTGCGGGTCGCGCAAATCCCAGCGGATCGGCTCGTGATCGGGATCCACCGTCTGGTAGTCCGAGCAGTAGATCTCGATCCGGTGGCCGTCGGGATCGCGGACGTAGAGGAAGAACGCGTTCGAGATGCCGTGCCGCCCTGGGCCGCGCTCGATGTGGCCGACGTAGCCGGTGGTCGCCATGAGATCGAGCAGGTCGATGATGTTGAGCGGCGTCGGCACCCAGAAGGCGACGTGGTGCAGCCGCGGCCCGGCGCCGTGGGTGAAGGCCATATCGTGCACGCCGCCCTTGCGGTGCATCCACGCCGCCCACAGCCGCCCGGTGCCCTCCTCCTCCGTGTACTCCGTCGTGCGGAAGCCGATGGCGTTGTAGAACTCCACCGAAGCCTGGACGTCGGGCGTGAAGCAGTTGAAGTGATCGATCCGGAGCGGCTTGACGCCCTTGTACAAGCCATACTTCTGGTGGATGGACGGCAGCTTGTCCATGCGGAAGTAGAACTCGAGCGGGATGCCGAGCGGGTCCTGGGTGCGCAGCGTCCGCCCCTGGTAAGGTTCGTCGGCGAAGCGCGCGGAAAGACCCTGGGCGCGGAAGAACGCGTGCGCGCGGTCGAGGTCCTCCTCGCTGAACACCTTGAAGCCCAGCAGGTTCGCCTCGGGCCTCTCGCCCCGCCGCAGCACGACGCAGTGGTGGCCGCGCTCCTCCATGGCCCGGAGGTAGAGCCGGTCCCCAGTCTCATCCGTGATCTCGTCCGTGACTTGGAGGCCCAGCGTGTCGGCCCAGAACGCCCGCGCGCGGCCGAGGTCGGATACCGTGAGCACGACATGGTTCAGCCGCACCACCTGGAACGGCGGGTAGAGCACGGATTCCGACTTATGCCGAGCTCGGCATAAGCAGGATTATGCCGAGTTCCGGGTTATGCCGAGCAGGAGCGCCCTGCCGCGACGAGACGCCCCTGTTGTCGTGGTCAGCTCGGCATAATCAGAGGGCGGCGAGGAAGGCCAGGAGCTTGTCGTCGGCACGATAGCGGGCGAGCGTGCCTGGCATGGGGGCCAGCTTCGCGAGTGCCCGCTCCTTGGTCGCCAGGTCGGCCTCGACGTAGACGTGGGTCGTCTCCAGGCTCTCGTGCCCGAGCCACAGCGCGATCACCGCCATGTCCACGCCGGCCTGGAACAGGTGCATCGCCGTGCTGTGGCGCAGCACGTGCGGCGACACCCGTTTCGCCTCCAGGCTCGGACAGGCTACGGCGGCAGTGCCGACGGCCTGGCGGAGCAGGTAATCGATGCCGTCGCGCGACAATGCCCGGCCGCGGGCGCTCGGGAACGCGATGCCATCGCTCCGGTCGCCCAGCTCGCGCAACCACGTCCGCAGCACCCGCGCGGTCTCCGTCCAAAGCGGCACGACCCGGTCCTTGCGGCCCTTGCCGTGCAGCTCGAGGCAGGGGCCGGCAGCGGGATCGAGCCGCACCTGCTCGTGCCGCAGCGCGGTGAGCTCGGAGACGCGCGCGCCGCTGTTGTAGAGGGTCAGCAGCAGCGCGTGGTCGCGCCGGCCCGACCAGGCCGTGCGGTCCGGGGCGGCGAGCAGCGCCTTGACCTCGTCGCGGGTCAGATAGCCGACCAGCCGCTTGTCGCAGCGCTTGACCGGGATCGCCATCACCCGCGTCACCTGCCCCAAGGCGTCCGGCACGCGCAGCGCGACCAGGCGGAAGAACGAGCGGATGGCGGCCAGCCTGGTGTTGCGCGACCTCACCGAGCAGCCGCGGTCGCGCTCGAGGTGGTCGAGGAACGCCAGCACGGCGTCGGCGTCCAGGGCCGCGAGCGGCAGCCTCGCCGGTTCAGCGCCCGTCCTCTGCCGCATGAAGCGCAGCAGCAGGCGGAAGGTGTCGCGGTAGCAGGCGATGGTCTCTGGGCTGGCGCGCTTGTGCGTGAGCAGGTGCTCGGCGAAGAACGCCTGCAGGTGCGGGCCAAGGAGGCCGCCCGCCTCGGCCGGCGGCGCCCTCACGGCTCACCCCCGACCACGCCATCCGGCGCGAAGCGCGCGCCCGCCGCCCGCAGCAAGTCCGGGGTTGCGGTCAGATACCAGTAGGTGTCCTCCGGCCGGACATGGCCGAGGTAGACCGACAGCGTCGGCAGCAGCGCCTGCGCATCCTGCCCGGCCTCATGCCACGTCCGCAGCCGGCGCACGGCGAAGCTGTGCCGGAAGGAGTGCAACGAGGGGCGGCGCGCGCCCGCGTGGATCGGCTGCAGCCCAAGCTTGCGGGTCAGCTTGCCGAACCAGACACCCAGTAGGCCCACGTCGAGCGGACCGCCACGCTCGCTGACGAACACCGCGTCGGACAGGGCGTGGTAACCGAGCTCGCGGCGCCGGTGGAGGTAGGTCGCTAGCGCCGCGGCGGTCGTTGGGTGCATCGGCACGAGGCGCGACTTCTGGAACTTGGTCTGCAGGACGCGCAGGTGCGCCGGCCGTGCCTCCAGCCGGACGTCGTCCGTGGTCAGGCGGACCGCCTCGCCGATCCGCAGGCCCGTGCTGGCCAGCAGGCCGAGCAGCGCGGAAAGCATGATCGGCCGCAGCGAACCGCGCGGCGGTGCTTTCGCCGCGGCGGTGACCAGCATCTCGACCTCGGTGTCCGAGAAGATGTAGGGACGCTGTCGCCGGGGAGCGGCCAGGATCCCGTGCGCGGGCACCTCGGTGCCGGGCACGACAGCCGCGAGATAGGCGAGGAAGCCACGCGCCACGGTGAGCCGGTGCGCCTTGCCCGCGACCCCGCACCCGGGCAGGGCGTGATCGCAGGCCCACGTGAGCGCGGTCGCTGCCCGGATCGGCGTGCCAGGCGCCGTAGCACCGCGAGCGTGATCGACGAAGCTGTGCAGCAGATGGTGCCGCACGCCGGCTGCGAGGCCGAGGGCGTCGCGGATGGCCAGGTAGGCTTCGAGATGCCGGCCGAGGTCAGGGTCGCCGCTCATCGTGCGCCTCCGATCCAGGGCAGCGCCACACCGGCGAGCGCGTCGAGGTCGAGCTTGGCGTAGATGCCGGTCGTCGCCAGCGAGCGGTGGCCGAGCACGTCGGCGACGTCCTTGAAGCTGGCGCCACGGTTGACCATGCGCGTGGCAGCGGTGTGGCGGAGCATGTGCGCCCCGGTCAGCCGGCCGAGCGGGATGCCGGCGCGCACGAGGTTGCGCTGCACGATCTTGGTGACCGCCGCAGGCTGGGCAAAGGCCTGCACCGGGTCGGTGAGCGTGAGGAACACCCGCCGGCCCTGGTGGGATGGGCGGCCGTGCCGGAGATACTCCGCCAGCGCGTCCCCGACCTCCTGCGGCAACGGCAAGACCCGATCCCGGCGGCACTTGCCGGCCCGCAGGCGGAGCTGCCCCGCCCGCCAGTCCAGGTCGTCAAGCTCGAGGGCGACGACCTCGCCGCCGCGCAGGCCGAGGCGTGCCAGCAGCAAGAGGATCGCCCGGTCACGGTGCTCCACCGAGCGGGGTGCGGCGGCACGCTCCAGCAGCCGCGTGAGCTGCTCGGAGGAGAGGTGCGGTGGCAGGCTGGCGTGCCGCGCCCGCCGGATGGCCGGGACGGCGCGATCGAGCCCGCTCAGAGCAGCACCGCGCCACGCCAGGAAGCGCAGGAACGAGCGGGTCGCGCACGCAGGGGCCGTGCGGCCGTACCCTGTCCTCTGCGCGGCCTCCTGCCGGATGAACTCGGTCACCTGCTGGACGGACAGCCCGGCCCAATCGGTAGCATCCGGGCCGGAACAGGCCGCAATGAAGCGCCGCACGATGGGCAGGTGTCGCACGCGCGTTGCTGTGGCCGCCCCCACCACGTCCCGCAGGTAGTCAGCGTAGCCGGTGAGCCAGGTGGCGTCGCCGCCTCGATCCGTCGTGTCCATGAGCCTCTCCCGTCGGCCGAGATGGCCGGCGGCAGAGGCTCACGGGATTATGCCGAGGCCGCGACGGGCAGAATGCTCGTGTTCCCGGCGCACGGCGGTGGAGCGATCAGGCTCACTCGGCATAACCCGGAACTCGGCATAATCCGGGATCGGCATGGATGTCTCCCCTGGTCTCAGGCGCCGACGCGCGGAACAGCGTGGCTCCCGTAGGCGACCGCGATGGTCTTGGTCTCCATGTAGAACTCGAACGAGTACTCACCGCCGTCGCGGCCGATCCCGGAGTGCTTCACGCCGCCGAAGGGTGTGGGCAGGTGCCGCACGTTCTCGGAATTGATCCAGACCATCCCCGCCTCCAGGTCCCGAGCGACCCGGTGCGCGCGGCCGACGTCGCGGGTCCAGATGTAGCCGGTCAGGCCGTAGCGCACGTCGTTGGCGATCCGCACCGCGTCCGCCTCGTCCTCGAACGGGATCACCGTGAGCGCCGGGCCGAAGATCTCCTCCTGCGCGATCCGCATCGCATTGCCAGCGTCGAGATAGAGCGTGGGCTCCACGTAGTTGCCCGCCCCCGCCATGGCCCGGCCGCCGCCCACGGCGACGCGCGCGCCATCCCGGCGAGCGGCCTCGGGAAAGGAGAGGACCTTCTCGCAGTGGCGGGGATGGATGAGCGGACCGATTTCGGTCGCGGGGTCCAAAGGGTGGCCGACCCGGATGCGCCGCACGCGCTCGGCGAGGGCGGCGCCGAACCGCTCGTAGATCGGGCGCTGCACGAGCGCGCGTGAGGACGAGGTGCAGCGCTCGCCGTTGAGCGAGTAGATCATGAACAGGACGGCGTCGAGCGCGCGGTCGAGGTCGGCGTCGTCGAACACGATCACCGGGTTCTTGCCGCCGAGCTCGAAGTGGACGCGCTTCAGGGTGGCCGCACCCTGGCGCATGATGTGCGACCCCGTCGTGGTCTCGCCCACGAAGGCGACGGCCTTGATGGCCGGGTGCTCGGTCAGAGCCTTGCCCGCGCCCTCGCCGAGGCCGTGTACCAGGTTGACGACGCCGGGCGGCAGCCCGTGCTTCCGGATCACCTGATCCATGATCTCGGCCAGGATCACCGCCGTGAGCGGGCTCCATTCCGCCGGCTTGTGCACGACCGTGCAGCCAGCGGCGAGCGCCGGGGCGATCTTCCAGGTGCTCAGCATGAACGGCGTGTTCCAGGGCGTGATGATGCCCACGGGGCCGATCGGCTGGCGCATGGTGTAGTTGAGGTGGTGCTCGTCGGGCAGCGACTGGCCGTCCTGTGCGCCGGGCGCCAGGTCGGCGTAGTAGCGGAAGTTCTCCGCGCCCCGCAGCGCCGCCTTGGCCATGTAGCGGATCGGCTGGCCGGTGTCGGTGCTCTCGACCAGCGCGATCTCGTCGGCCTTCGCCACGATCGCATCGGCGATGGCGTGCAGGATGGGGCGGCGCTTGGCGCCGGGCACGGCGGCCCATGCCTTGAAGGCGCCGGCGGCGGCGCGCGCCGCGCGGTCAACATCGGCCTCCTCGCCCGCGGCGACGGTGCATTGCCGCTCGTTGCTGGCCGGATCGAGCGTCTCGAAGGTCGCGCCGGAGGCGGACGCCACGCGCTCACCGGCGATCAGGTGCGGAACGACGCCGCCCCGGAAGCACTGCATGAAGCGGTCCACGGCCGCGAGATTCGCAGCGAACTTGGGGTCCGCGGCTTGGTTCACGTGGCATTCTCCCGCCGCTTAAGGCGCTCGTGCAGGTTGTTGGTCTTGAGCGAGGCCGTGCCATCGATCTCCTGCACCTCGACGGTCAGGCCGAGGCCGCGGGTGCGGATCGCTTCCGCCGTCTCCGCCTCCAGCGCCGCCATCAGCGCCGCGGCGACGCGCTTGCGGGTCTCGGCGTCGCGGCCCTCGCCGATGCGGGCGACCACGGCCACGAAGGCGTTATCGGGGTCGCCGTCGGCGACGGCGTAGATCTCGCGCCGCTCGGCCCGCGTCCGCAGGCCGCCGAGCGGGAAGACGCCCGTCGCCAGCGCCGCATGGTGCAGGGAGTCCACCAGGCGCCGCGGCGAGACCTGCGCCTCGAGGTTGCTGGAGTATTCCACGACGATGTGCGGCATCAGCGGCCTCCGTGCGGGAAGGTTAGCGGTGCGGGCGAGCTGGACAGTATCACGGTACCGACGCGATCAGCGCCTCTGGGTAGCCGAGAGACTTCCACAGCGCGCATTGGTGCTCCGTCGCGAAGTCGGTGATCACGGTGGGCTGGGTCTTGAGCGACAGCACGAGCGGCTGGTCGGTCTCGTAGCGGGGCCAGAGCGCCCGCAGGTACTCCAGCTCCGGCAGCGCGGCGAGGCGGAGCGCGTAGTTCGGGTCGCCGCTCGACGCGAACCGCGTCCAGTAGCCGATCACCTCGTTCGAGAGGAGAAGGTCCTGCCCAGTGAACGGATTGCCCGAGGCGTCGTGGCCGAACACGTAGCCCAGCTCCGTCGTGTGGCTGTCGCCGAGGTCAACGCCCGGCGCCACGGGCAGCGGCACGTCCAGCGCCGGGTTGGGCTGGGCGAACTCGTAGGCCCACACCGGCACCTGCGGCGCGAGCAGTAGGCGCACCCTGTCGCTCTCGCACGCGAAGAGATTGTCGGTGTTGACGGCCGAGAGCGCGTCCGCGGGCGTGGGGTATGCGCTCAGGGGATAGGCGGCCTCGATCTGGGCGGCGTCGGCGCTGGGAAAGTTCGCCCGGATCGCCACGTCGTAGTCCGCCGCCGTGAGTGCGCGCCCGGCGCCGAGAGCTGCGAGGGCGATGAAGTAGGTGCCCTCGTTGAGATTCGTGCCGATGATCGTCGGCACGTGATTGAACTGGCCTGCGCTCAATGCTGTGACCGGCTGCTGCGGCACCGTGGTGCCGTCGATGACCGGACCGACAACTCCTGCGCCGGAGTTGATGATCGTCGCCACCGGGACCGCGCGCAGGCAGGCCGCCACGTCGGAGGCGTTGGCGCAGCCGAGGCCGGCGACGGCTGCGGCGTCGCTCGCCTCGCCTGTGGCAAGCGACGGGGTTCGGCTGTCAGCGCCGCTCTCGGCGATCGCGCGATCGAACAGGCCGGCCGCACCGGGCGAGATGATGAGGTAAAGGACGGAACCGGCGCCGGACGATTCGCCGAAGATCGTCACGTTCTCTGGATCGCCGCCGAACTGGGCGATGTTGCGCTTGACCCAGGCGAGCGCGGCTTGCTGATCCTGCAGGCCGTAGTTGCCGGAGACGTGCTGCGGGCTCTCCGCGTCGAGCGCCGGGGCGGCGAGAAAGCCCAGGACGCCGAGCCGGTAGTTGATGGTGACAACGACCACGTCGCCCAGCTCGGCGACGTCAGGGCCGGCGAAGTAAGTGGTGCCCGGCTGCGCGCCGCCGGTCCCGGCGACGTCGCTGCCGCCATGGATGAACAGCATCACGGGCTTGCGCGCGCCGGGCCGCAGCGGCGCCCAGACGTTCAGATAGAGGCAGTCCTCGTTCAGGCTGGGAGATCCGAGGAACGCGTTCTGCGGGCACGGGCTGCCGTAGGAAGTCGCCTGGATCGGCGTCGTCCAAGCCGCGGGCGGCTGCGGCGGGCGGAAGCGCAGGGCGCCGGTCGGCGGCGCCGCATACGGGACGCCGAGGAACGCGGCGACGCCGCTGCTGGCGCTGCCGACTACGGCGCCCTTGTCCGTCTCGACGGTGACGGGACCGTCTGCGGCGTGCGCCCAGCCTCCGAGGCCGAGCGCCCAGGCGAAGGCGAGGACGAGCGTCCACGGCTTTCCGCGCGAGCGGCCGGCCTCCTCGATGTCCGTTGACATGGTTTGGTTCCTCCCGAAGTTGTTGCCCGGCGCTGGCTCGGTTGGCTGCGCACCTGCCGGCGAGGCACGCAGCAGGCCGAGACGCGGCTCAGGCTCTGACGAAGGGGCAATGACCCTCGGACATCGGCCGGAAAGCTTCGCTGCCGGGCGTGGTCGCCGCCAGCTTGTAGAAATCCCACGCGCCGTGGCTCTCCGCGGGCGTCTTGACCTGGAACAGGTATGCGTTGTTGAGGACTTGGCCGTCCTCGCGGATGCTGTATCGGCCGAAGGCGTCGTCGTCGCATGGCATGGCCTTCATGCGCGCGACGACGTCTCTCCCGCTGCCCTTCGCAGCCGACACGCCCATGGCGGCGACCGTTTTCAGGAAGTGCAGGGTGCCGGCGTAGCAGCCCGCCGGTCCCATGGCGGGCATATTGTTCGGGGTCTTGGGGTACACCTTCTTGGCGAAAGCGCGGGTGCGGTCGTTGAGGTCCCAGTAGAAGCTCTCGGTCAAGTAGAGTCCCTGGGCGAGCTCGAGCCCCATCGCCTTACGTCGGGCAGCTGCACCAGCAGCCCGGCGATGCGCACGCCACTCTGCTTGAGGCCGAACTCGTTGGCCTGCTTTATGCAGCTCTGCGTGTCAGCGCCCGCGTTGGCGAGGCCGAGCGCGTTCGCGCCGCTCGACTGCGCCTGCACGAGGAAGGACGAGAAGTCGCTCGTGCCCGGGAATGGGTACACGGCCGCGCCGACGACCTGGCCGCCGGACTTGGCCACGATGGCGCTGGTGTCGCTTTGCAGCGCCTTGCCGAACGCGTAGTCGGCGGTGACGAAGAGCCACTTGGTCCCGCCCTGCTCGACCACCTTGCCGCCCGTGGACTTGGCTAGCATGTAGGTGTCGTAAACCCACTGGACGGTGTTGGGTGAGCACTGCGCGCCGGTGAGTTCCGTCGTGCAGGCGGCGGTGGTGATGACGACGCTGTTCCGCTCCTTGCCGACCGCCGAGACGGCCAGCGCGCAGGCGGAATTGGTCAGGTCCGTGATCATGTCCACGCCGTCGCGGTCGAACCATTGCCGGGCGATGGAAGCGGCGATGTCCGGCTTGTTCTGGTGGTCGGCCGAGACGAGCTCGACCTTGATCGCGCCGTTCGCCGCGGAGAAGTCGTCCAAGGCCTGGGTCGCGCAGGCGACCGACGTGGCGCCGCTCAGGTCGCGGTAGGGTCCGGACTGGTCGCCAAGCACCCCGACCCGGACCACAGAAGACTGTGCGCGAGCCCTGCCGATGGGTGCCGCGGCAATCGCCGCGGATGCGAGCATATGTCGTCGCGACAATCTCATCGTGTCGGCCTCCCTTGATAATTTCCGGCTTGATCTGCCGCGTTCGGACTAAATCCGAGTATCTCGCGGGCCTGCTGCGGTGTTGCGATCGGCTTGCCGCTGGCGGAATCGCGCACGTGCAGGTGCGCGAACGCAGCACCTGCCCGGCCAGCCTCGATGGCGGACTGCGCGATCTGCTCAGGAGTGACTGGGATCGCAGGGTGCTTGCCGACCGTGTCGCCGCCGCCGGTGACCGCGCAGGTGATGATGACGGGCCGTGCCATGCTGCGCTCCCTTCAGGTCGCGACCGGCACGCCGGTCATCCGGCACTGGCCGCGCACGAGCGCGACGAGCCGGCCGTCGGGCGCCGTGACCCGGGCGTCGAAAGTGCCGCCGCGGCGTCCCGGCGCGACCTCGACCGCCTCGGCCGTGATCCGCTCGCCGATCCGCGCGGGGCTGCTGAACGTGACGTGAGACGACTGCACCACGGCGACTTCGCCTCCGGTCATGCAGGCGAACGCGCAGGCGGAGGCCGCGAGCGCGAAGATGAAGCCGCCATGGCAGATGCCGCTGCGGTTGGCCATCACCGGGCGCACCTCCATTTCTAGCCGCGCCCGGCCCGGCGTGGCCTCTGCGAGCACGAGGCCGAGCGACTGGCTCGCCGGGTCGGCGGCCAGCACCGTCTCCAGCACGCGGCGCGCGTCCGCGGCGGGCGTCACAGCGAGAACCCGCCGTCCACGACGAGCGTCTGCGCCGTGGTCATGGCGGTCCCGGCCGCGAGGAAGAGGATAGCGTCAGCGATATCCTCCGGCTTGCACGGCCGCTTCAGGAGCGTCCGTTCCACCGCCGCGGCGTTCCGCTCCGCGGGCCAGGTCCGCGTCCAGTCGGTGTCCACGTAGCCCGGCGCCACGGCGTTGACCCGGACCTCCGGCGCCAGCGCGCGCCAGGTTGCGGGTCATGTTGACGAGGGCCGCCTTGCTGGCCCCGTAGGCGAGGCTACTGCCGACCATGCTGAACCCGGCAACGGAGGCGACGTTGACGACCGACCCCTGCGCCGCCCGCAACGCGCCGGAGGCCGCGCGGGTGCACCGGAACGGCCCGAGCAGGTTGGTCGCCAGGATGTCCCCCCAGAACGCCTCCGTCATGCGGTCGAGGTCCGATAGCGGGATCGGCTCCACCGTGCCGGACATGCCTGCGTTGTTGACCAGGTAGTCGAGGCCGCCGAGCGTCTCGACGGCGTCGAGCACCATCGCCTCGCACGCACCGGGCTGGGAAACGCTGCCGGGCGCGGTGCGGACGTGCAGGCCTTCGGCGCGCAGGCGCTCGACCTGCGCCTCGCCGCGGCGGTCGTCGGGGAGGAAATTCAGCGCGAGGGTTGATTGAGGGGGGCGCGACCGCCTACGCCTGCGCCGCCTTGTCGGAGACTGGCCTGCATGCGCTGCGTGATCTGCAGCAGGACCTGCACGGCGCGGCGGAGACCGATCTAGCGCTGCACCTCAACCTTAACAGGCGCTTCCATTTCGCGATCTACGAGGCCTGCGCGATGCCGCTCCTCGTGGCAATGATCGAGACCCTGTGGCTGCAGATCGGTCCCCTGTTCCGCAGCCTCTCCATCCCGCTGCTTCGCCGCGACCTGCCCGACTACCACCGCCTCGTCGTCGAGGCGCTCGGCGACCGGGATGCTCAGGCGGCCTCGGAGGCCATCAGGAACGACATAGCGAGCGCCGCAGCCGTCATTCTGACGAGGCTGGACCAAGTCAAGGATGGTTGGGGAGTGCGTTCCGCGCCACCGTGATGGACTGCAATGACGGCTACGAGCGGACTGACCGCGCACAACGAGCGGGCTTGAGGACAACGAATCTCATCGTAGCCTCGGAGGGGTACGTTCACGGCTCGTCCCGGGCGTAGCCAGCGACGATCCCCGCGCGCAACTGGTCCTTGCGGACCTTGTTGACGGGAGCGGCAAGAACCTGGGGCAAGGCTTGCCTGTCCTGGGCTGATCGGCGTGGCTGAGGCCTGACCTCAGCATCGTGCGCACGCCGACGCTCGCCCACGATCTCGATGCAAGGCTCTGAAGCTGCCACTGTGGCTGCCATCTTGGCCAACACGCTCCTGCCGGTTTCACCGCAGGACAGCACAGCAAGGAGACCTCACCCCCGCAAGACGGCCTTCAGCTGACGCTCTGATGTCCGTTTTCAAGAGGGATGGGCGCGTGTCGCCGTCCGCTGTTGGCGGTGACCGTTCCAGGTAGGTGCGCAAGGGCGGAGGCGGGGCTGTAGACGTCGGTGATCATGCTCTGATGCGCGGGTTGAATACCGCAGTTCCGAGTGTCCGTCCGAGGCGTTCCCTGTCTTACTGCGGGCGTCGGCGATGCCGGCCACAAAGCGTCCGACGGGAGTTCCTCTGCCGTTGCCCCGCCCCCACCCCTGCGCGCCGATGAGCGTCGGCCGGGGAGGGAGGGGTCTACGCCGCCTGCACCTCCCTCCCGATTGCCCATATGAAGCCCGCGAGCTCGCGGGCGATGGCCGTCACCGCCACGGTCAGCTGTCTTGCCCCGGCCCGAGAGCGCCCGGTAGCGGGCGCACAGGCGCGACTGCGCCTTGGCCGCGATGTCGCGCACTGCAGGCGAGACGCGCTCGTGCAGGTAGTGCTTCGCCCTCCCCGTCCTGGGCAAGTGGCGGTACGACCACGCACTCTCGATCAGGGCTCTACGCACCCGGCCGTTGCCGGCCTTGGTGATGCCGAGCCGGCGCACGCTCTCACCCGTCGAGCGCTCGCCCGGCACGAGGCCGAGATAGCCCATGAGCTGGCGCGGGCTGTCGAAGCGGCGCAGGTTGCCGATCTCGGCCATGATGGCGGCGGCCGTGACCAGGTTGACGCCGCGCAGCGCCTGCAGCGCATCCACCATCGGGGCGAGCGACCAACCGGGCAGGAATTCCACGATCGCAGCCTCGACCCGCTCCAGCCTTTCTCGCGCGTGTCGGCCTGCCATGAGCAGTTCCTGCAGCACGAGGTGCTGGGCGGGATGGACGAAGTTCTGGGCTTGCAGCCACTGCACGTGCCGGACACCCCAGGTCTTCTTGCCCGGATAGATCCGGCCCTGTCGCAGCATCATGGACGAGATCGCCTGCCGCTTGCGCCGCAAGTCGTCCACCGCCGCATCCCGTGCGCGGACCAGGTCCCGCACGGCCTCGTGCGCCTCATCGGGCACCCACACCGCGGTCAGCTCGCCAGCCCGCAGCAGGCGCGCGAGTTGGAGCGCGTCGCGCCGGTTCGTCTTGACCCGGTCGCCCGGCCGCTTCGGGATCAGCGACGGCGCAACCACCGTGCACTGGTGGCCCAGCTTGGTCAGCTGCCGATGCAGCCCGTAGCCGGTCGGACCAGCCTCGTAGCAGAAGTGCAGCCCGCGCCCGTGCCGCTTCTCCAGCTTGGCCACGAGCCGGCGCACGCTCTCCGGGTCGGAGCCGATCTCGCCGAGGTAGCGGACCTCACCCTGTCGCCCATCCTCGGCGACTGCCACGGCGTGCCGCGCCTTGGCCACGTCCAGTCCCACGAAAACATCTGTATGCTGCTCCACGGCTCGTCCTCCTGCGCTGAGGATAGGCTCGCCCCTGCGAGCAACCCTCGTTCGCCCGCGCAGCGTAGGACGAGCCACCCTGACTCACGACGGACATGCGGACTTACTCTTACTCTCGATCAGCCACTCGCCTGGTCCACAGAGTTTCAGCCCCGTGCTGTCCACCAGCAGGTGCATGGAGGCGGCCTCGCCGCCGACGCCGGTGCTGGGCCGCGACGGCCGCGGCACCTCCAGCGTCGCTGACCTGCGGCTGAGGGTGGTGTGGCCCGGCACACGCAGCACCAGCCCGAGCAGGCCGATGACGGAGCCGATCAGGCCCTCGGTCTGCCGGAATGCAAGATGGAACACGGCACGCAGCGTGAGCGCCGTCAGGATCGCCAGGGGCGAGTACCAGGACTGCCTCCCTCGGGTCGTCCTTGGTTCCGCCGCCCACGCCTCGACCGCCTCGTCCGTGAACCACGCCGTCAGGCTGCCGCGCTGGCGCAACCCGGCCTCGTGGGAAGGCCAGTTCGTCACCTTGCGGTTCTATCTGGGGATGTGGCGGCGGCGGTCTTGGTTCAGCTTGAATGGCACGGTGGGCATCCGGGGTCAGGGTCGGGGATGCCCTCCTACGTCGCCCGGCTCCTCAGCACCAACCATCCGATTTGTGAACCACGCTGGCTTGCGCGGAGCTATGCGGGCCTGACCGGAGAGCCAGGCCTGGCGGCGGTCGCGACCGCCTCCAGGCCTTCTTGCCGCACCAGGCTTTCTTACCGCAGATGAGGCTCCTCAACCGGTGACGTCATCGGCGCGAACGTGAGCAGAGCCGGCAGGAACACCAGGCTGGTCAGCAACGTGCAGCCAAGGCTCAGGAGCAGCAGGTCGCCCATGCTCGCCGTCCCCGGATGGTACCGAGAGCGCGAGCGAGCCGAACGCCGTGCCCGTCGTCAGCGCCGAGAAGCACACGGCCTGCGCCGTCGGCGACGAGAGATGCCGGTGCAGGCCCGCGCGCCAGTTCATCACGAAGTAGATGTTGAACGACACGCCAACTCCGAGCAGCAGAGGCAGCGCGATGATGTTGGCGAAGTTCAGCGCCATCGGCAGCAGTGCCGCGATGAGCGCCGTGAGCAGCGCGCTCAGCAGCAGGCACGCGAGCACCATCAGAACATCCGGCACCCGGCGCAGCAGGAGCGCCAAGATCACCGTGATCGCGATCAGCGCCCCGATCGCCGCCGCCCGGAACGCGCCGAGGATCGTCTCCGCCGTTGCCACGACGGTCACGGCCGAGCCGCCCGCGTTCGGGATCGCCGCCTGAACCTGGTGCACGAAGCGCGGCAGCCCCTCCGTCCCCTGCCCGGCAGGCTTGGGGACGATCTCCGTCCGCGCTTGTCCGTCCGGCAGCACCCAGTCCCGCGCGAGGTCGGCGGGCACATCGGCCGCCGTCGCCGGCCGGGCACTGAGCGCCGTGCGCAGCTGCGTGATCTCTGCGGGCAGGAACCGGGTCAATGCCTTGTTCGCGGCCAGCAGCACGGCGTCCGGCGCGGTTTCCATCCGCTTGAGATCCCCGGCGATGAGGGCGAGCGGGCTGTCACTCGGCACCTTCGGCAGCGCGGCACTCAGGCTGCCCGCCGCGGTCTTCGCCGCGAGCCGGATATCCGCTGCCGTTACCGGCGTGGATGAGGCAGGCGCGGAGAGTGTCGGCGCGAGCAGCGATGCCGCATCCTGGACAAGCGCGAGCTTCGGCCCCTGATCCGTCGGCACGAGGCTGCTGAGCGTCAGCACGCTCGCCACGAGCGGGAGCCGCTCCGCCTTCGCCGCGACGGCGTTCGCGCTAGCAAGCTTCGGGGAGAGCACGTCTATGGTGTAGGGGTTCGTGACCGGATCTGCGGCGAGGTCGGCGAGCGTGCGCATCGCCTCCGTGTTCGGGTCCTTGGTATGGAGCGGGTCGCTGTCGAATTGCAGGCGCCCCACGGCCAGGGCGCCTGCAGCCCCGAAGAGCGCGAACGAGAGCACGATCGGCACCCGCAGCCGCCGGACCTCCCTGTCGAGGCGCCGCGCCCAGGTGAAGCCCACCTCACCCGCCCCAGCGCCCGCCCGGAACAGCGTGAGCAGCGCCGGCAGTGCGGTCAGCGTGCAGGCGAAGGCGATCAACATACCTACGCCGGCGATGAGCCCCAGCTCGGCGACGCCGGTGAAGCTCGTCGGCGTGAAGGCGAGGAAACCGGCGGAGGTGGCAAGGGCCGCGACCAGGATCTGCCCGCCTGCGCGCCGGGCGGTGAGCGCCACCGCGTGGGCCAGGTCGGTCTCCTGCCGCGCCTCGCGGAACCTCATGCTGAACTGGATCGCGAAATCTACCGCGATGCCGATGAACAGGACGGCGAACGCCACCGAGATCAGGTTGAGCGTGCCGACGGCTGCCGCTGCAAAGCCGGTCGTGAGCACCAGCCCGAGGAGCAGCGTGAGCAGGATCGGCACGCCTATTCGCCAGCTCCGCACCGCGAGGAACAGCCAGACTGCGACGAGCACCATGCTGCCGAGCAGCCCGACAACCGCGCCTCGCGCCGCCGTCGCGAACTCCTCGTCCGCGAGCGGCACCTGACCGGTGAGGCGGACCTTGGCCGCGCCGTCGCGCACCCACTCGAGTCCTGCTGCTGCCTGGCGCAACGCGTCCGTCGCAGCACCACCCGGCCGCAGCGCGCCGTAGTCGAGCCTCGGCTGCGCCAGCACAAGGCGATACGGCCCCGCGAGATGCGCCGCCTGTCCTGCGAGCAGGTCCTCCCAGGAGAGCGGCTTGGGATGCCCGTCGAGCGCCGAGGCGAGCACGCCGTGGAACGCCTGCAAGGCGGGCGCGAAGCCGGCGAGGCTGGCCTGTCCCCGCTGCACTCCCGTGCCGACAAGCGTGAGTGCTGCGAACAGCCCTCGGGCGCTCGGGTCGGCGACGAGCTGGCCGAGGAAGGGCTGGGCGTCAATGGTTTGGTTAAGGAGCTTGGTGAGTACCCGGAACGTCGAGGAAGAGCAGGCCCTCCTGGTCGAGGTAGGGTGAGTTGTCCGGCCGGCGGACGGTGCGGAAATGCGCGGTGTCCTTACGCAAGGCCTCAGCGAGGCCTGCCGCCGTCGCGTCCGCCTCCTCCGGCTCATCGGCGCTGACGACGGCGACGATGAGATCGTTGAACTGCGGGAACTGCTGCTTCATGACGTTCTCCCGCTGCTTCCAGGGCAGCGAGGCGCTGAACAGGGTATCCACATCCGTGGTGACGCCAAGGCGTGTAGCCGCGAGCGCCAGGGCGCCAAGGGCGAGCAACGCTGCGACGAACAGCACGCGGCCGGAGCGCCGCGCGCAGGCTCCGGCAAGCCGGGCGAGAGAGGCGGAGAGAGGCATATCGCCATGAAGCCGATGTTCGCGCGCCGGGCAACCCCGGCGCAGTCATCCTGCTAGGGCGCCCCCTCTTGCGCCCTCTGAGAAGGACAGCTAGACCAGCATTCCTAGGATGCGGGCGTAGCTCAGGGGTAGAGCACAACCTTGCCAAGGTTGGGGTCGAGGGTTCGAATCCCTTCGCCCGCTCCAGATTTTCTTCTTAAATCAGGTGTTTAAGAAAAGCTGTCGGATTGCGGCCGGTCTAGTCGGCTAGTCTGGTGTCCACATGGTGGTCCACCGAGAGCCTACCGCCTTTCGACACTGGTGCGGTCCTTGGGCCGGGTAGCGCGCCCGGCGCCCTCGCCGATGCAGAGCTTGGGATGCCTTTTGCTCAGGCGCCGAGCGGGACGCGCTGGCCGATGGACCACACGGACCTGAGCAGCTCGCGAGCGATCGCACCCGTGGCGACGACTATGCGCTTCCCGCGCGCGGTGAGCCGGCGATAGGTCTTGTGCAGCTCGCAGCTGCGCCTTCCAGGCAAGCGCGGCGATGTCCTGCGGCTGCGGCACGGGCGGGCACCGCTCCTTCATCCACTGCCCCCACCTTCGGTTCGACGCCGACCTGATCAAGGTGGGTGAACTCGCGCGCCTTAGCCGGACTCGAACTGGCCCTCGACGATCGCTATCGCGCGGCCGGGGCGCACTTGTGAGCGCCACTGCAAGGCGCATCTCCGCAAGCTAAGAACGCCCGGAACCTACACGACAGGTGCTGTCAGTCCGGATCGATCCTTCTGCGGGGAATACACCCACGTCTTCAATGCCAACTCGGCGGGGATCACCAGGTCCTCAAGGGGTGGCGAAGCCTTGCCGGGGTTGGCCCGCAGCAGGGTGGCGCGGCGCTGTAGACGGGTCAGCCCCAACGCAACCACTTCGTCGACGGAACGCGGATAGACGTACAGATCGACCCATGGCTTCGGGTCGGAGCCCAGCTCAGCTTTCGCCGCCCGCCCCATACGTCTGTAGTGCTTCCGTAATGGGCCTCGTGGCGTCAAGTTCCTCGAGTGAGTGTCGCGTCGCCGGTGTCATGCTTCCGTCCGTGGTCGGCACGCGGCCGCCACACCATGCGGTCAGACAGGCGCCGGCGGGCCAATCCAAGATGCGTGCTCCGCCGCAGAGGGCGCCCACTGCACTGCTCCCGGCCTCACCGGCTCCCGCGTCCCAGCGACGGGACCTCGGACGAGCAGGACTGGACTGGCCGGTCCTGCCCGAAACCGCAACCTCCTCTGGTCGCCCTACGCGGCGGCCTGCACCCCCTTGCCCCAACAGAACTCCGTGCCGTCCGCCCACATGCGGTGCAGGACACTGGCCAGCTTGCGCGCCAGTGCCACCTTCGCCCGCTTCAGGCCGCGTCGCTTGGCCACCTCCATGGCCCACCGCTTTGGAGCTGCCAAACCGCGCCGGGTCGTCCACCGCCGTCCTGACGGTGACCGCCACCAGCGCACCCACGCCCGGCACCGTCATCAGCCGCCGGCAGACCGCATCGCCGCGCACGATGGCCAGCATCTGTCGGTGCAGGCGCATGAACTCGGCCTGCAGGCCCGCTCGCGCCGTCAGCATGGCGCCGATCACCGCCTCCAGCATCGCGTGCCCGCTGATCAGCTCCTCGATCCTGGCCGCGAACCGGCCTTTGCTGACCTCGCCCACCTTGAGCCCGGAACCGCGCAGGATGCCGCGGATGCTGAGCTCGACATCCCGCAGCTTGCTCTGCAGCAGCTTGCGCCCGACCAGCGCCTCCGGCTCGCTCGCCACCTTGGCCTCGCGCACGACCCGGCCCGAGGCGTCCACCACGCCTACGCTGCTCTGTTCCAGCGACACGTCGATCCCGGCATAGTGCTCCATGGCTGTCCCTCGATGATGCTTGGGGCCGACCCATTCGGACCCCGTTCCACACACCATCACTCCGAGGAACAGCCGCCGTGCAGCCTACCTCCCAGTAGCCGGCCCATTACGGCATCTAGGCTCGCCTGCTACGCCGCGAAGGCGCAAAGCCGAGATCAGACCCCAAGATAACGGTGCAGAATCTCAGGCTGCGCCTTGAGCGACTCCGACGTCCGCTCCTCGACGATGTGGCCGTTGTTGATGATATAGACCCGGTGCGCCAGGCTCATCGCCGCCGTGATGTTTTGCTCCACGACGATGATCGTTTGCCCCGCCTCGGCCAGCTTGCGGCAGATCGTCAGCAGGTCGCGCACGATCACCGGGGCCAAGCCCTCGAACGGCTCGTCCAGCAGGATGATCTTCGGGTCGCGGATTAGGGCGCGGGCGATCGCAAGCATCTGCTGCTCGCCGCCCGAGAGGTCCGTGCCCCGGCTGCGCCGCCGCTCTTGCAACCGCGGGAACATGCCGTAGATGCGATCGAGCGGCCAGCGGTCCGTGGCGGTCAGCCCGGCAAGGACAAGGTTCTCCTCGACGCTCAGGCTGCCGAACACGCGCCGGTCCTCCGGCACCAACTGCACGCCACGCGTGGCGATAGCGTAGGGCAGCAGGTCCTGTGTCGGCTCGTCGTCCAGCCGGATCGTCCCCGAGCGCGGCTTGACCACGCCCATCAGGCTCTTCAGCGTCGTGCTCTTGCCAGCGCCGTTGCGGCCGAGTAGGGCGATCACCTCGTTGCGCTCCACCCGCAGCGACACGTCGAACAGGATATGGCTGTCGCCGTAGTAGCTGTTGAGGCGCTCGACTTCGAGCAGGCTCATGCCGCGACGACTCCGCCAAGGTAGGCTTCCTGGACGAAGCTGTTCTGTTGGATCTCCGCAGGCGTGCCCTCGGCCAGCAGCGTGCCCTCGTGCAGCACGGTGATGCGCTCCGCCAGCTCGAAGACGGCATCCATGTCGTGCTCGACAATGATCAGCGTCCGCCCGCGGCGGATATTCTTTAGTAGCTGCACAGTTTCCGCCCGCTCGCGTGGGCTCATGCCCGCCAGCGGCTCGTCAAGTAGCAGGAGAGTGGGGGAGGATGCGAGCGCCAGCCCGATCTCCAGTCGCCTCTTCTCGCCGTAGGCGAGCGCCGAAACCGACACGTCGGCGCGCGGGATTAGGTTCACTAGCGCCAGCGTTTGCTGGACCTGGATCGCAAGTCCCTGGACGCGGTCGAGTCGGCGCAGCAGGTCGAGCCGGAACCGGCCACGCCGTTCCGCTAAGGCGGCAATCTCGATGTTTTGACGGACAGTCAGCCGGGAGAAGAGCTGGTTGATTTGGTAGCTCTTGGTTAGGCCGAGCTGGCAGACATGGGACACGTCCCGCCCGGTGATGTCCTGGCCATGGAAGAAGATGCTCCCGGAGGTCGGGGGCACCTCGCAGGTCAGCATCTTGAAGAAGGTACTCTTGCCGGCCCCGTTCGGCCCGATCACCCCGCGCAGCTCGCCCTCCTGCACCGCGAAGGAGATATCGCGGTTGGCCAGCAGCCCGCCGTAGCGCTTGGTCAGGTTGCGCGCTTCCAGAATCGGACCGCCAGGCACGCCAGCGGGTACGCGTTGGCGCGCGGCAGGGCCAACGCTGACGAGGCTCGGCACCGACGTCTCGACGCTCGGCGCTCCCTCTGGGGCTTCGGTATGAGGTTTCGGCGTCCACAGCGCGACGAGATCGCGGAGGCCGCCAATGATGCCGCGACGCAAGAAGCAAACCAGCAACACGAAGACGAGGCCGAGCACGAGCCGCCAGGCGCTGCCGAGACCTACGGGGCCCTGCAGGAAGTCGCGAAGGTAGAGCCACACGGCGGCCCCGAGCAGCGGCCCGAACAGCGTGCCGGTGCCGCCGATGACCGTCTGCATGACCAGCTGACCGGAGGTGTCGAAGGTGAAGGCGTCCGGCGGCATGTAGCCCTGCAGGACACCCAAGAGCCCGCCGGCGAAGCCCGCGTAGGCGCTGGCGATGACGAAGGCAGTTAGCTTGTAGAGGCCGACGGAGTGCCCCAGCGCCTGCACTCGCTGCGGGTTGTCGCGGATCGCGACCAAGATGGCGCCGACCGGCGAGCGGACGATGCACCGGGCGATGACGAAGCCGATGAAGAAGCACACCGCCAGGAAGCCGTAGGTTGACCAGCCGGTGGTAATCCGCAGCACGTAGGAGCCGAACTGGAACACCGGCGATGGCACGCCGGGCAGGCCGTTCTCGCCGCCGGTCCAGTCCGACATCGGCGAGTTCTCGATGAAGAAGAACACCTCGGCGATCGCGACGGTGATCATGGCGAAGTAGATGCCGGTGCGGCGCAGCGCGATGAGGCCGACCACCAAGCCGGCCACCATCGCCCCGAGCGTGCCGAGCACCAGCGCGAGCAGGACGCTCGACATCAGGTTGTTGGTCAGCAGGTAAGCGGCGACGAAGCCGCCCGTACCGAAGAAGGCCGACTGCCCGAAGGACAGCAGCCCCGTGTAGCCGAACAGGATGTCGAAGCCGATGCCGAACAGGCCCCAGACGACGATGCGGTTCACCGTGTCCGGCGAGAAGCCGAGCGGCGGCAGGACATAGGGCGCGACAACGAGGCCGACCGCAAGCAGCAGCTCCGGCAACCAGCGCCAGCCGCGGGACACGCCAGTTGCCCTACTCACCGGCGCACCTTGCGATGCGGCGCTCATGCCCGACCCCGCAGGCCCAGCAAGCCTTGCGGGCCGCAGCACCAGGACCAGGGTCATGACCGCGAACAGCATGACCTGCGAGTAGCTGGGATCAACCATGGAGGTGAGGCTCAGGATCTCGCCAGCAGATCAGCCGCCCAGCACCGCGCCGGGGAAGGAGCCGATGCCGCCGATCACGACGACGACGAAGGTCTCCACCAGGATCGTCTCGCCGACGTCGGGGGTGGGCGCCACCACCGGCGCGTTGATGATGCCGGCGAAGCCCGCGGCCATGGCGCCGATGCCGAAGACCAGCATGAAGATGCGATAGACGTTGATCCCGAGCATGTTGACCATGCCGGAATCCTCGATCCCCGCGCGGACGATCATGCCGAGCCGCGTGCGGTAGAGCAGGACGTAGAGCGCGCCGAGTGCCGCCGCGGCGATGCCGAGCACCACGATGCGGTAGGTCGGGTAGATCAGGAACCCCATCGGCGTGACCCCGGCCGCCCAGGCAGGCGGGGGCACCAGCACCGACATGCTGCCGAACAGCAGGCGCACCACCTCCACCATCACGATGCCGATCCCGAACGTCACCAGGATCTGGTCCTCGGGCGGGCGCTGGTAGAAGTGGCGGATCACCGTCCACTCCATGGCCACGCCGACCACCCCCATGAACGCGGTGCCCCCGAGAACGGCGAGACGCGAAGGAGTGCGTCGCCGTCCAGACCACGTAGCCGGCGTAGCCGCCGACCATGAACATCGCGCCATGCGCGAGGTTTAGCACGCCGAGCGTGCCATAGATGATCGTCAGGCCCGAGCTGATGAGCGCCAGGAGAGCGCCGAGCGCAAGGCCGTTGAAGAACTGGGAGACGAAATTGGGCCAGCTCAGCATGGTCCGGTTCCCGCGCGGCGCTGCGCCAGGGTTAGGTATAGCGGCCGAGCTTGCAGCCGAACGCGCCGGGTGCTTGCATGAGCTGCTCGCCCGGCACGACTTCGAGCACGTCGTAGTAGTCGTCCGCCCCCTTCATGTCGGCCTTCTTCTTGCCGCGCTCGATGATCACCGGGCGTACCAGTTGATGGTCCTCGGCGCGGAAATGCACGTCGCCGACGGTGGACTGGATCGTCTGCCCGGCCTCGTAGGCCTTGATCACGTCCGGCGGGTAGAAGCTCTTGGCCCGCTCCACCGCGTCCGCCCACATCGCGACCTGCATGTAGGCGGAGTTGGCGCCCCACTCCGGCTTGTAGTTATACTTCTTTTCGAAGGCTTCCACGAACATCTTGGCGAGCGGGAACTTGTCCTGCAGCGTCCACCAGAAATCCGTCGCGGCATACACGCCCTGCATCACGTCCGCGCCGACCTCCTTGGCCAGGAACGGGGTGTTGTAGGGGACGACGAGCGTCTGCTTCTGCAGGATGCCGAACTGCTGCGCCTGCTTGATGGACTGCACGGCGTCGTTGCCGAAGTTGATGTTGATGAACACGTCGGCGCCACTGTTGGCTATGTTGAGCAGGAAGGAGCTGTAGTCAGGCGCGCCAAGCGGGGCGACCTGGTTTGTCGCTGTCGTCCAGCCGCCCTTCTTGAGGAACTCCTCCATGGACTGATGGACGGTGTGGCCGTAAGTGTAGTCCGGCGTGAGATAGGCGACCTTTTTGTTGCTGCCCAAATTCTTGATCAGCACCGGGCTGATCGCGTTGGCTGCCGTGTAGGCATAAAAGCACTGGCGGAAGGAGTAGCGGACGCAATCCTTGCCCGTGGTGTCGTTCGAGCCGCTGATGCCGGGCAGATAGATAACCTTCTCCCGCTGGGCCAGCTTGTTGCACGCCACCGCCACCGCGCTGGACACCGACCCGGTGATCAGGATAGCCTTATTCTCGCTGATGAAGCGCGACTGCGCCTGCACGGCGGTATTCGGCTTCGCCTCGCTGTCGGCGATGCCGTATTTCACCTCCTTGCCGAGCACGCCTTTCGTGGTGTGCGGCGAGATCTTGCGGATCAGCTCGTTGCCGCTGTTCAGGTGCTCGATCGCGAGCATGTAGCCCTTCAGCTCGTCCTCACCTGCCACGGCGTAGGTGCCGGTGCGCGGGAGTGCGATGCCGATGAAAACCGAGTCGCCCGAAATCCCCGCCGGATAGGTGCCGAGCGCCGGGTTATCCTCCGCGGCCAGCACCGCTCGCGACAGCTCCCAAGGCAGCATTGCCCCGCCGAGCAGCGCGGCGCCTGCCTTGAGCACGGCGCGCCGCGAAGGCATGGAGATCCCCTGATCGGCCTCGTTCATGTTGTCCTCCCTATACCTTGAAGTCCGGTGCCAGGGCGCCCTGCGCCTGCCCTGCACCCGAGGTGCCCGGCATTCACAAGGTAGCCGTCCGCATCGTTAATTCCACGTTTGGGGAGTTCGTAAGGGAACGTTCTTGAACGTGCAAGCATATCTGTGGGCCACTGCTATCCCGCAGCATTCCCCCGCAGCATTCTAACGTGAAGGTCGCGCCTGATGACGCCCGAGAGGCTGCGTGGAATGTCCGTGACGCGAGCAAAGTAGCTTGACGTGGCGCACCTTGCCGCCGAGGCTGCAGGATCGTTGAGCGATGAGGCCTCGTGACCCTGCCCTGGATACGGCGCGCGCCGGGCGTGCCCTACTTCGAGACGGACGTGGGCGACGCGTGGACGCCCATTGGGCAGAACGATGCCCTGACCTGGCCCGAGTTGCGCGGCGTGATAGAGGGTGAGTCCGCATCGGTAGCGCGGCATCTCAGGTGGCTCCGGGAGAACGGCGTCACTTGCCTTCGACTCATGCTGGAATATGCCCAGGCCGATGACTGCTATTTCGAGGCGCCGGATGGTACCTGGAACGAGTCACTCATTGCGGCTTGGGACGTGCTCGTGGGCCTGTGCGAGCAAGCGGGGATACGGCTGCTGCTCACACCATTCGACACGTTCTTCACTTGGATGCGTTGGGACGATCATCCCTATAATCAGGCGAATGGCGGCCCGTGCGCCGGGCGCACCGACCTGCTCATCTGCCCGGCGACGCGCGTGCGGATCAAGCGGCGGCTCGCCTTCGCGGCTCGGCGATGGGGGGGAGCGGCGCCGTGTTCGCCTGGGACATCTGGAACGAGATGCACCCAGTCCAGGGCGGCGACCGGCCCGGCTGCTTCGAGGACTTCATCGGCGACGTGGCCCCCTTCCTTCGTGGGGTGGAACGCGAGGCGCACGGGCGAGCGCACCCACAGTGCGCGAGCGTGTTCGGCCCCGAGCTGGAGTGGAAACCCTGGCTTCGCGAGCCGATTTTCCGCCATCCCAAGCTCGATTTCGCGAGCACGCATCTCTACGCAGAGGGCAGCATTGATGATCCCGCCGACACCGTGGCGCCGGCGCTCGCGGTCGGCCGACTAATGGCGGACGCGCTCAGTGAGATCGCGGACCAGCGACCGCTGTTCGACAGCGAGCACGGGCCAATCCACACCTTCAAGGACAAGGGCATCACGCTTCCGGAAGCGTTCGACGACGAGTATTTCCGCCATACGGCTTGGGCGCACCTAGCCTCGGGGGGCACAGGCGGCGGCATGCGCTGGCCAAATCGCAACCCGCACGTGCTCACGCCGGGGATGCGACAGCTGCAGCGGGCGATGGCGGGGTTCCTGCCGCTCGTGGACTGGCAGCGGTTCGGGCGACGGTGCCTGAACGAGGATTTGCGCGTCGAGAGCGAAGGAGTGGCTGCGCTGGGGTGCGGCGACACGGACCAGGCCGTGCTTTACCTGCTTCGCACCGGGCCGCTGTTAAGGAACGGGCGGGTTGACCCGCGGCTGGGTGAGCCGGTGCGCGTGCTTGTACCCGCACTCGGCGATGGGCCGTGCAGGGCAACGCTCTGGGACACCAGCGAGGGCCGGGCACTCGGCGAAGCAAGAGTGCGGAGAACGCCCGAGGGTGCCATCGTCGAAGTGCCGCAGTTTGGGACGGATCTGGCGATCGCGGTGCGGCGGGCGCGCTAGCTGAAGCCAGTCTCGCCAGGCTTGCTCCCCAATGTGCAGCAGGTATTTCGCGTCGCGACGGTCTGGGAATTTAGAAGAAAACCGCGTGGCTGCTCATTAGAAGCAAGCCCGAGGGCGCTACGGGGGCCTTCGCGGGTGCAGGCGGCTTACCTGGGCGTGGACGGCTCCCTCGTGATACGCAAGGATAGAGGAGCACGCCGTTCAAGGGATCCTTGCCATGCCGACGCCCACTGCCCAGCATCAAAGGCATGTCGTCGCTGCCTGCTATCTCGGCTGGACGCTGGACGCCTTCGACTACTTCATCCTGGTGTTCGTCATCGGCGACATCGCCAAGGAATTCGGCACCGACCGCACCACAGTCACGTGGGCGATCACGCTGACCTTGTTCCTACGCGCATTCGGCGCCTTCCTCTTCGGCCGGCTCGCCGACCGCTTCGGGCGGCGGCCGACGCTCATGGCGAACGTGCTGACCTACTCGCTGCTGGAGTTCGCGACCGGATTCTCGCCGAATCTCGCAGTGTTCCTGATCCTGCGCGCGCTCTACGGCGTCGCCATGGGCGGCGAGTGGGGCGTGGGTGCCTCGCTCACCATGGAGAGCATTCCGGCGCGCTGGCGTGGCCCGGTCTCCGGCCTGCTGCAAGCCGGTTACCCGAGTGGCTACCTGCTTGCGACCATCCTCTACCGCGTGGCTTACGGGTCCGGCTGGCTGGGCTGGCGCGGCATGTTCATGATCGGCATCATGCCGGCGCTGCTCGTATTCTACGTCCGGCGTAACGTGCCCGAGAGCCCGGACTGGGAACAGCGCAGCCGGGCGGCGGCCCATACCGCGGATTTCGGCGTCGTGCTGCGGCGTCACCTGCCGCTCGCGATCTACGCCGTCGTCATGATGACGGCGTTTAACTTCTTCAGCCACGGCACCCAGGATCTCTACCCCAATTACTTACAGACCGCGCACAAGATGACCGTCAACGAGGTCACGACTATCGTTATCATCTATAACCTCGGCGCGATGCTGGGCGGCCTTACGTTCGGCACCCTCTCGCAGCGCATCGGGCGACGCACGGCCATCGTGATCGCGGCACTGCTCGCGATCCCAGTGATCCCGCTCTGGGCATTCGCTGCGAACCCCGTCTACATCGCCATTGGCGCGTTCCTCATTCAGTTCTTCGTGCAAGGCGCCTGGGGCGTCATCCCGGCGCATCTCAACGAGATGTCGCCGCCTGAGATACGCGGGACATTCCCGGGCCTTACCTACCAACTCGGCAACTGCCTCGCGTCCGCCAACGCGACAATCCAGAGCGCGGTCGCGGGCAGCTACTTCGGAGGCAACCTAAGCTGGCCACTTGCCGGGGTCGCGGGCATTGTCGCCGTGGTGATCGCACTCCTCGTCGGGTTCGGACGCGAGGCGCGGCACGTGCAGATGGGACGCGAGCGATCAGTAGCGCGCACGGCCATTTGAGGCCTTGCAGGCTCGCACGGGGGACGGCACACCGCGGAGTGACTAGCTGGGAGACGACTCACGTGGAGCTGCTCTACCTCTCCCCACCGCGATCCGGTGTGCGGCTATCAGGCATCTACGTGCTGGACGACGAGGGCGAACGGGTGCTCGCCGGGCCGTTTATGAGCCTACGCGAGGCCGTGCGATGGATCGAGATGACGGCGCCCGCCCGCCAAGAGGCTACCAAGCGAAGCGAGGCAGTGTCGCCATCGGGCTGAGCCCAGCGGCAAGGGCTTCGGCCTCAATCCTCTCCATGCTCTCGCCCAGGTGCGCCTCGTGGAGGCCGCCGAGCACCCAGGCGCTCGCGACCCGAGCCGCCGCTGCCCCGGCGATGTCGGTGCGCAGCGCATCACCCACGGCCAGGACGCGCTCGTGCGGGAGGCCGAGAAGATCGAGGACGGGCCCGTAGATCGCTGGATCGGGCTTGCCTATGGATCGCACGTCCCCGCCCATCTCCGCGTAACGCTGGGCGAGCGCACCGGCGCAGACGACGCGCACTCCGCCGCGGATCACCTCCAGGTCGGGATTGGCGCAGATCATCGGCAATCTTATAGCCCGGCATGCCTTCAGTATGGCGTCGAATGCGGCTGGATCGCTTGGATTCGCATGGTCGTCGGGACCGGTATTGAGGACGAAACTCGCGCCGCTCGGATCGCCCACCTCACCGAGACCGAGATCTCCGAACACGGTACGGTCGCGCTCGGGACCCAGGTGGTAGAGGCGCGTGCCGAGCGCGCGCCACCAGGGATCGGGGCGGTCGCGCAGCATCGCATAAGTCGCCTCCCCGCTCGTGACGACACCGTCATGGAGCGCATCGACGATGCCCATGTCACGCAGCCCCTCGCTCACCAGCGCTGCCCGGCGCGGCGCGTTGCTGAGGAACACGACCCGCCGCCCGGCCGCACGCAGGCGATTGAGACAAGCGATCGCCCCCGGATAAGGACGTACGCCGTCGTGAATCACACCCCAAAGGTCAAGGACAAAGCCGTCATACTCGGCGGCGAGTGGCGCGAAGCCCCTGAGATGTCTCATGCCGCGGCCCCGACGGCATCGCTGGCCCGCGCGAAGCCCTCTGCCCGGAGTGCGGCCAGCAACTCGCGCTTGAGGTGAGAGACAAGACCCGGCCCTTCGTAGGCGAACGCCGTGTAGAGCTGGATAAGCGATGCGCCGGCCTTGATCTTGGCAAGCGCGTCCGCCCCCGTGCGGACTCCGCCGCAGCCGATCAGGACGAGCCGGCCGCGGGCAAGGCGATAAGCGTCACGCAGCAAACGGGTGCTCGGCTCGAACAGCGGCGCACCAGAGAGGCCGCCCGCCTCGGAGCGGGCGGGGCTGCGGAGCGTCGCCGGGCGGGCAATCGTAGTGTTGCCGACGATGAGGCCAACGACGCCGAATGCAACGCAGGTTTCGATAATCGCTTCCAGCGCGCCAGGCGCTTGGTCAGGTGCGATCTTGACGAGGAGCTTGAGGTCCCAAGGTGTCCGATCCCGGACCGCGGCAAGCAGTGCGGCGAGACGGCGTCCCTGCTGAAGGTCGCGCAGGCCCGGCGTGTTCGGCGATGAGACGTTCACGGCAACGTAGTCCGCTCCGTTCCAGATCTGGAGAGCCTCGATAAGAGCGGGTAAATCGCGCTCCGCGTCACCGTCCTTGTTGGGACCGACATTGATGCCAAGTGGAAGACCGAGACCGCACCTCGGCAGGCGCTTAAGGCGGGCGAGGATGGCGTCGAAGCCTTCGCTGTTCAGCCCGTAGCGGTTGATGATGGCTTGGTCCTCCGCCAGCCGGAAAACCCGCGGCTGCGGGTTGCCTTGCTGTGGGCGCGGCGTCACGGTTCCAACCTCGACGAAGCCGAAACCAAGGCGCGCGATCCCGCGCAGCGCCTTGCCATCCTTGTCAAACCCGGCCGCGAGACCGATCGGGTTGGGAAAGCGCCGGCCAAAGATATCCAGGGCGAGCGCCTCGTCATCGCGGGTGCGCTCTGCGCTTACGAGACCAAGGCGAAGCGCGAGCACGGCAAGCCGATGAGATCGCTCCGGGTCAAGTCGGCGCAAGGTCGGGGTGAGTGTGGAGGCGAGAGCGGGGGTCATGCAGCCGGCAGCAATACGGCGCGCGCAATCCGCCGGGAAGGGGCGGCGTTGCTCTGCTCGCCGCCCTGTCCTACCCTATCTGGCGATGTGGAGTGAACCTTATCTTGAGACCTGCTGCCGTTCGGCGCTGCACAGGCTCGCACTGTGCGGGAATGCCGGACGGCCATCGACAGAGAAAGACCGGCCATGCCTGGAGCGGCTGGCGGATAGGACTCTTGCCCAGGCCGGTACGGACGGGCGCTTCCGGCCGACGGCAGCCGGTCTCGCGCGGCATCGAAGGGAGATTCTTCGTCAGGATGAGCCCAGCGCCGAGCCGAGCGGTGCTGCGCCCACCCCAGGCTGACCTGGTTCGGCACCGCGGGCGACTTGGAAGACCTGCCCACGATCGTTAGCTGAAACCACAACCATGTCGCCCGACGCGACCAGCCCGGCCGCACCATCGACGAACCCGGCACGCACCACGTCGTCGACGCTCTGCACACGGTAGAGCCAAAGAGTGAAGCCGCGTGCGTGAGCAAGCACGGCGAGATCGCTGGAACGAAAGGCGACGTCAGACATGGGGATACGACACGACCAGCGCAGCCACGCCGTCATCGACAAGGTCGGATCCACGCAGCGGATCCTCCACATGATCCGTAAGATGGCGTCGCACCCAGACATTCGTGTGATGTCCGTTGTGCAGGGCTCGCGCCGGCGCGAGCCGGCGGCGGCGATAGAGGCGATCAAGCGCACGCCGGACCTCATCGGGCCGGTGTGGGGGAAGCTTCGCTCGGGCCTCATCCGCACCCCCGTGCAGGCCAAGGCTGGTGCAGGCCGAGAACCAGACATCCTCACCGTTGTGGTAGCTGGACATTAGGGACTCCGTTAAAAACTTGCAAAGTGGAAGCTTATTTGTAGCTACAGACAAGCAGGAATCGGCGAAAGGGGAGACGGGTTGCTTGGATAAAGATTCCCCGGCAGCTTTCGCGCGCGCTACTGACAAGGCGGGGGAGGGTTCGCGATGAGGCATGATGACGTCTGGCGCGCGCTGGACACGCTTGCGGCAGAGCGGGGCCTGTCAGCCTCTGGGCTTGCCCGGCGCGCGGGCCTGGATCCAACAGCATTCAACCCGAGCAAACGCCGGGCGGCGGACGGACGGGCGCGCTGGCCCAGCACGGAATCGCTCGCGAAGGTCCTGATGGCGACAGGCGCAAGCCTGGAGGCATTCACGGCGCTCGTGACAGGATCGCGCACGTTGCCGCAATCGCGGCCAACGCGGCGGGTCCCGTTCTTGCCGCTCGCACACGCAACGGACGAAGGTCGCTTCGACGGAGCAGGCTACCCAATCGGTATTGGGTGGGATGAGATGGCAGTGCCTGAGATTGCTGACCCACATGCCTATGCACTCCAGGTCAGCAACAACGGATTGGAGCCGGTCTACCGAGACGGAGACACGTTGCTGGTCTCGCCAGCGGCGCCGATCCGCCGTGGTGACCGGATCGTGGCACGCACAGTTCGTGGCGAAGTCATGACGCGCCAGATCACCCGCCGCAGCGCCCGACGCATCGAGCTGCGCAGCCTTAACCCGGCCGATACCGACCGTAGCTTCGCGCTAGAAAACATCGCCTGGATGCACCGCATCGTATGGGCGAGCCAGTAGGATTCAAACACGGTCCTTAGCTTGACCATGACCGCCATCAATGGCACATGGAACATTGTCTCATGCGCCGCCTCGTCCTGCTCGCGCTCCTGCTGGTCGGCTCCGCCCATGCCGCCGAGCCGGTGGATGTCGCGCTCGTGCTGCTCTCGGACGTGAGCCGCAGCGTGGACGACAGCGAGTTCCGGCTGGAGAAGCAGGGCTACGCCGCGGCGCTGCAGGACAGGCGCGTGCTGAACGCGATCGCGGGCGGTCCGGCGGGTGCGGTCGCGATCGCCTACGTGGAGTTCGCGGGATCCGAAGAGGTGAGCACGGTGCTCGACTGGCGCATCGTGCGCACGGCGGCGGATGCGCAGGCACTCGCCGACGCCATCGAGAAGGCGCCGCGCTCGGCCTGGGGACGAACCAGCATCAGCGCCGGTCTCGATCATTCGGTGTCGCTGCTCGCGGAGGCTCCCGTGGAGCCGACGCGCAAGGTGATCGACGTGGCGGGTGACGGCACCAACAACGGGGGACGTGACATCCAGGCCGCGCGCGATGACGCGCTCGCCAAGGGCATCACGATCAACGGCCTCGCCATCATCAACGACAATCCCGCCAACCTGATGTACGCGCACGTGCAGCCGCCCGGCGGATTGCCTGCCTGGTATCAGGCGAACGTCACGGGCGGCCCCGGCAGCTTCGTGCTGGAGGTGCACAGCTTCCAGACGTTCAGGGACGCCATGGTCCGCAAGCTCCTGAGCGAGATCGCAGCACGCTGAGTCAATATCCAATTCGCTCAACGCTGCGAACTCCAGCATGTCGCCGGTTGCGTTTCCCTTCGCTGCTACGGTCCTCACATCCTTGTGACCTGCGAACCTCGCCCCTGGCCGGCCGCTAAGTCTGTCATGGACCAAGATCGCACGCCTGCGACCCCCGCGCATGAACCGCGCGAGAATGCCCTGAACGAGGTGATTGCACTCGCCCGAGAAGAATTGCGGGTTACTCGCCGGGTCATGGATCGGGGCGGAGTGCGCGTCCGTGTCTCCGTCAACGAGCGCGACGAGGCCGTGGATGTGTTGTTGCGCGAACAAGGCGTTGAAGTCGAGCGAGTGCTCATCGGACGTGTGGTCGAGCATCCACCTGAGACACGTCAGGAGGGGGACACGCTGGTGATCCCCATCGTTGAGGAGATCCTGGTCGTGGAGCGGCGCCTCGTCCTTAAGGAGGAGGTGCGCGTCCGCCGCACGGAGCGGCAGCGCCCCGCTCGAGAAACAGCCCGGCTGCGCAGCGAGATAGCCGAAGTAGAATCCATCCCGCCCAGAGAGGGCTGACAAGCAATCCAGAGGAGATCGCTATGAGCGACCGCTACAGCAATACCAATACGCGCACAGATACCTTGAACCAGGAAGCCGCGCACGATACTGGCATCTATGATCCAAATATTCATGACAACCAGATAGTAGCGATGTATGAGACTGAAGCGCAAGCGCGGGCAGCGCGGGACACGTTGATCTCTAACGGAGTTCCGGAGCGCGCCATTCACGTCAACGCTGGCGAGCAGGATCACATAGCTGCGGGCGCGGATTACGAGCGCAACAACACTGGGTTCTGGGGTTCGATCAAGAGTCTGTTCATGCCGGACGAGGAGGCACACGGCTATGCTGAGGGGGTCCGCCGCGGCCACGCCGTCCTCGTCGTCCGGCCGGACGCAACTATGGATCGGCACCGAATTGTCGAACTCCTGGAGAGCACCGATCCTGTGGACTTCGACGCCAAGCTGGAGGAATGGCGGCAAGCAGGCTACAGCTATCCTGGCGCAATGGGGGCCGGCGTGGTCGCCGCAGGTGCTACTGGCGCTGCTATGGGCACGCCGACGACAACCGGCGTGGCCACGGATACCAGCGCCATGCGGGCGACCGACACGACCTCTGCCGGAACATTCCGCAACGCGCCTTCATCCAGCGCAAGCGATGACGGCTACATAAGTGGCGAGCGCTCTAGTGATCTGCCCGGCAGTTCTTACGAAACTCGAAATGAATCTATGCGCGGCGCCTCCGGAGGTGCGATAGCGGCACCGCCGGTCACATCCGCGGCCCCGCCCGACAACGTTGAGCGCCCCCGAGCCACGACCGACGCAACGGCCATCGGGCAAGACGAGACGATCAAGATTATTGAGGAACGTTTGCAAGTCGGTAAGCGCGAGGTGGTCAAAGGCGCGGTGCGCGTCCGCTCCTACGTGGTCGAGCGCCCCGTGGAGCAGCAGGTGCGGCTCCATGAGGAGCGTGTCGAGATCGAGCGCCATCCGACGGATCGCCCGGTTGATGTTGCCGACGGCGCACTCTTCCGTGAGCGCGTCATCGAGGCCCGCGCTACCGACGAGGAGGCGGTAATCGGTAAGGAAGCACGTATTGTGGAGGAGATCGGCCTGCATAAGGAAGCGACCGATCGCACCGAGACCGTGCGCGATACAGTCCGTAAGACTGAGGTCGAGATCGAGGGCGAGCCGAGTGCCGGTGGACGTGCCCGCGATGCAGTCCGTCCCGCTAGCACAACGACCACAGCCGGAGCGGCTGGCACCGGCACGAATATGCCCCGGAAGTAGTCTGTAGAGCTGACGAGCCGTCAAGGGGGAAGCTTTGGTTTCCCCCTTGTCATGGACGCTGCCAGATACTGCGATGCGGAATGACTGATATCTGGCCTACTTTTCCTGTTCACCCCCGTCTCGACGTGCGTGTCATCGGCGTGATGCCGCCAGTTGACCCCGCGCTTGACGCGGCCATCGAGACCTGCTGGCAGGCAGCGTGTATCGATCGCCCCTTGTTCAACGGCCGCGTGTTCAGTGCAGACCACGTGGCTCCGGATCTGATTGAGGGGCACTGGACAGAGTATCGTCGCCTGGTCGCGGCCTGGGCCGACCCCGCGATCTTCGATGCACTCCGACCGCGAGCACTCGCCGTATGCGGCCTGCTACGATGTCCAGAAGGCATCGTGCTTGGCCGTCGCAGCTTGGATGTGGCTTACCTCGCGGGCTTCTGGCAGGCGCCGCCCGCCGGTAGCCTGGATCCGCGGTCGGCAGAGGGAACCGAGGTAAGCCCGTTGCGCGCCCTCATCTACGAATTGCGCGAGGAGTTGGGCTTAGAGACGGACGAACTCTCAGAACCACCGCGCCCGCTGTGTCTTGTCGAGCACTCGAAACGAGGTGTGCTTGACCTCGCTTACGCACTCCGTACCACCCTGCCCTTTACGGCTATAGCGGAGCTGCACCGAATGCGAGGAGACGGTGAATATACCGCGCTCATCGCTGCCGCCGAGATAGACGTGGAGGCTGCTACAGATGGTCTCCTTTCGCCGGCAACCCAGGCCCTGCTGCAATGGAAACCATGACGCTGATATCTACGAACCTGCCTCCGGCTGCAAACACCCTGCCTGTGCGAGCTCGTCCGCATTGAGCTCGTCTGCGGTAGGCTGCGCAACCCTGTCCCTAATCGGCGATGTTGAAGCCTCTTCCGCCGAAATTCCTGCTGCTTGGCGTGATGCGAGCAGACAGGCATTGCTGCGATTCAGCCACCCACGCCCGAACACGGTGAAATTCGCGCAACGCTGGTAGAACGCCTCCCGCTCACTCGCTAGCCTAGCTAGGAGCATATCCAACGCCACCCGGCTCGCGGCACCCAGCGTGACAGGACCGATGGCGCCATCCTGTGTCACGCCAAGCGCAGTCTGTAGCAACATAGTCGCTCGCCGGACCCCGAGATTAACGGCACTATCGAACAGGCTGAGCCCAAGTCCTGCTGGCAAGCGCTCGCCCTCCACCGGATTCCAGTAGAGTGCCCGATAGATGGCCTCAATCTCACTCATCTGGATCGCGCGTAGCTCATCCGGCTGCGCCGAAGGGTCGTGATGCCATGCACGGAAACGGCAAGCGTGATCCCGCACATGGTTGCCCCGCCCGGATCAGCCGGATTATCGGCCCAGCCGCCTTCCTGGTCGAGCGTGAAGTTCACTGCCTGCTGAAACAGGATGTCCGCCGTCATCGGGGCACCCTCGCCATCTTATAGGCGATAACTGCCGCCACAGCCGTCCCCTGCTCTGGCACGTCAGTTCCAAGCACCAAGGCACGAATGTTCTGTAGTCTCACGGCAGAGCGCGCTCGCGTGGAGGGTGTAACTGCGCACGCGGACAGAGCGAAGCCGCCCGCGACCAGGAGTGCGATCATCGAGGCACTTTTGGGGGCGCCGACGACAGCCGTCTTTTTGAGTGAGTTGGTCACTGTCTGCTCCGTCGTCACAACCGCTGCCGCCCCATCCTTGATGGCAATCTGTGCACGAGGATTGTCTGGTAAGGCGATCGCGGCGAACGCACCCGCGATGGCCGGGACCGCGTTTTGCCAGGTGAGCTGACCAGTCAAAATCGCCGTAGCCGTACCGATAAGTGCGCTGAAGCCGAGCACGGTGCTCGGCTGCCGCATGAAGGCGGCGACCTTGGTCACATTCATGATGTCTCCTGTGAGTTGTCTGTAGGCTGGAACCCTACGGACGAAGCATTACCAGGCGTTAGCGTCCTCGGCCCGCGACCGGAAATAGCGGTCAATGTCGCGCCGCAACTCGGGCTTGTTGCCGGCCAGCTCCGGCACGCCATAAGTATTCCGCTTGAGATCAGCCATCGGGTCGAACCCATGCTTGGTCAGGATGCCCCAGCGCGAGATATAGCCTCGGCGCTCCTTCGGCCCATGCCAGTGGTGCTCGATCGTGCCTGGCACGTAGCCGATGTTGCCGGCGATGTGCCGCTGCGCACGCTCCTGCCATTGCACCAGCGCGGCCATGTAGTTCGGATGTATGCCGCTCGGCACGCTCTCATGGACGCGGCCGATGAGCGCCAACGCCATGTGATGATCGCCCGCGCCGAGCGCCGCCTCGACGAGCCCGCCCACCTGCTCAAGCGCCTGCCGAGTGGCGGCCCAGGCGTAGCCAGGATGCGCGAACTCATAGCCGTAACCGCCCGAAGGGATGATGGGCTTGTCCTCGTGGACGAGGCGGCAGAATGAGCGATGGACCTGTAGATGCTCACCGTTCGGGCCAAGGTCGTAGCAGTCCGACCAGGGCTGCACCACATCATATTGCTGGAGTGCCTGCACGGTCTCCGCAGCCCAGCCCAACCGGCGGAAGACGATGTCCGCGTCTAGCCAGGCCATGTATTTCCAATCCTCAGGCAGCCGGCTCATCCCGATGTTGATGAGGGCTTCCTTGTTCCACACGAGGGTACGCGAGCGGACACCGATGTGGTTGACGCCCGGCGTTCCTCCGCACTCGAACGGCCGGTCTCCGTAGCCACACTCAACTGTGGTGAGGTGGACACCACTATCGAGCATGTACCGCTCGAACTCGCGGTAGAGCCGTATCCGGCTCTGCCACCGGACAGGGTTGGCAACGCAAGTGATGACATGCAGCAGGTCGGCCCGCATGGACCTCGTCTCCCCGGAGTTGAAGGAATCAGGTCTTGGTGCCATTGGATTCGACGAAGGCGCACGGCCGGAAACCGTGGCCCGTGTCGCAGTAGGTGCGGGCCGATCCGACACCTGGGATCAGATCGGCTCGCGTCGGACCGGCACGATGGGATTGCACCCAGGCTGTGACCAGTACTGTCATGGCAACGATCACAACGATTAGGTCACGCATCAGAGCACCACCCCCTTGCGCCCGGCATTTAGGTCCAGCTCGTCGGCCGCTTCATCGAGCAGCGCGATGAGCCTCAGACCGCCCTCGCGTGGCGCAATCTGGCGCGCGTAGAGGCGCAGCCGTTCGGACATCGAGCGGCGCTCAATGTCCGTGGGCAACGTGAACACGATCATGCCTTCCCCCCTGCCAGCCGCGCCATCAGATCGCGCACCTGCTCGCTGCACGCTTTGAGGTTGCCGTCGAGCGCGAGCAGGTGCGCGATCTGCTCACCCTGTCGGTCAACCTTGCCCTCGACGCGCAGCACCACTTGGGTGATGCGCCCTTCCATGTCGCGGGCCTCTTCGCGACGGTAGCTCTCGCGCTTGAGCTGCTCCACGTCGCGACGTATCTCGTCCGACACTTTCTGGGATGCCGCCGCGAGCAAGTGCCGACCCTTTGACTCACTATCGCGCACGGCCTGATCGCCACTCTCGATCAGCTTGCGCAGGTTTGCGCCCTGGGCAAGAAAAAATCCGATGGCGCCCAACGCTGCCGTCATCAGCGAGCCAAGGCCCGCGAACGTCGCTAAATCCATGGCTCACCCTCTATGGGGAACGCCGACACCGAAGGCGCCTGTGTGTGTGCCAGCGTATGCGCCCACTGCGCCCCTGCTACGGCGAGGCCGAGCGCGCCGAGCAGGTCATAAGCCCCGCCCGCTGAGAGCAACCCGACGTGTACCGCACTTCCAAGCAGTGGTACCCCGTAAGAGAACCACAGTGGTGCTGACGCGATCGCTGAGAACGCTCGTAGCCCCGCACTGCCCCATCCCACAGTGAGCGTGAGCAACGCAGCATCAATGAGCATCCCTATTCCCCACCAAGTGTCCGCGACACCGAGCCGGGCCACCTCGCCATAGATCGGATTCAGCTGGAAGGCGTCGCCAGGCAACACGAGACTGATGCCGTTCACCGTTGCCCAGGCTGCGAACGCAAGCACGAACATGCCTGGATCGCGACGGAAAAGCGCACTCACGATCCCAACTCGGCGATGATCCAGGTTGGGACCACTCCGTCCGTTCTCACCAACTGCAGCCCCGTATCACCGTCGTTGGTTAAGCGCGTATCGGCCTTCGTCAGCACCTGAGGCGGCCGCGTGCCCGATGTTTCGAGCCGCGCCCGCATTACAGCGCCGGCGCGAGAGAAATCAGCCCGGCGTGGCTGGCATAGGCTAGCCCGAGCGGCGCGGCGGTGGCGAGGTCCGGGTTGTCCGGCCCAACACCTGCGAGGAGTGCCGTCTGGCCTATCTCGCGGTTGGTGTACGGCCGTATCGGGTCGCCGTTGACCATTAGGCGGTCGAGCGCGCTTCTGGCGCGCACGGCCGCCGTCCCGGTCTCGCTGAAGACCGCGTGCCCAATGCGCCGGAACGGCATGATCCAGGTGGATGGCAGGTGCGAGTCGCTGACGACTGCTTTATACATCCAGTTGTTGATGTGGGTGTCCGGGCCGAGGTCCTGCCACGTTAGATTGCCATTTATCTGCCCTCGCCGGCACGCGGAGCTCGGGTTGACCGGCCACGGACCGGTGCTTGACATGCCGGTGCCGACCGGCTTGCCGCTGCGCTTGTCGGTTTGCCCGATCCGGTAGTCTGCCCAGAACCAGCCGAACGCGAGCAACCGCTTCTCGCGCGCCTCGGATCGGAGGCGCGATGCAGGCGAAGCTGCGGCCGCAAGCCGCCGGATGATGAAGGAGGGCAGGGCCATGGAGAGCGCGTTCCTAGAAACGATGCAGGAGATGGCGGATATCCTGACCGGCAAGCGTCCACCGGCTCGCGTGCCGCCGGACGTAGATGCACACGCGGCGAGGGCAAGTTAGGCTTAATCCCGAAAGCGTTCGCGGCCCTTTTCGTGTTCAGCGCGAGCGCCATGCGGGAAGGAAGCAGGGTCATTGCCAACTGGAACAGGCGGCACAGCCGCAGCTGATTATCGCCCACAACCTTCAGGCAGTGACGGAGGCACTGGACGCTGTGGCCTGGTCGCCCACCTGCACACCAGTGGCGTATGACACTTCACGGGATCGTTCCTTGTTCCTGCATCTCTCGGTCCGCTACGGTTCCCACGCGCCAGGACGGCGCCCGGGAGACGGGACAATGCGCAGGATTGTTATGCTGACCCTGGCCGGCGCGTGCGGGCTGGTTATGTGCGATACGGCCAGGGCGGATCAGATCGTGACGTTTGCGGCCACACCGGCAGCTGGCGTGATGCCGAAGACGGATGACGTGGGCTTCCGGCTTGAGGTGACGAGCGTCGCGGTTGCGGCCGGTAGCTTCTCCATCGTCACCAGTCCCTACGGTGGCGGCGTTCCAACAGGTGACGTGTCGGAGTTCGTGGGCTTGAGCTGGAAACCAGCCGGGCCGCTCTTCTCGGGATGGAATGACCGCCCCGCGTATTCGCCTGATGCTCTCTCGGTTTACCTGCGGTTTGCGCCAGACGGGACCGTCACGGGTGACCAGATTTCCCTCTCCGATGGGTCGGATAGTGTCGTGACCATCACCAACGACACCGCGACCGTCCACTACGACGACAGCCTGGAGCCATGCTGGCCCGGAAGCTGCAATATGACCGGCACCTGGATATCCGTTGACCCACCGGGCGCCGGTTCCACTCCCGTGCCCGAGCCGGCCTCGTTCGCGCTGCTTGGCACCGGGCTGCTCGGCATCCTTGCCCGGCGCCGCTGGGCCGCTCAGTCGAACGTGTAAGCGGCGCCCTGGCAGGCGCAGCGCCCGTCCGCCATCACAGCCCAGAGATAGGCCGTGGTGCCGGTTGCGGCGCTGTTGACCCCGTTGTTGTACCAGGTCCCCGGCGAGTACTCCGTCAGCCCCTGGAAGCTGAACTTGGCGAGCGTGTTGAGCGTCGGATCGCTGTTGCTCGCGGACCAGATCAGCACCGGATCCGGGCCGTTCGTGCTGACCACGACCTTGCCCACGCCCGCGCCGCCGTAGGTGGCATTCGCGCCCCCGATGGGGCCGCTCGGCGTCGTGTCGAAGCTGATCGTGCAGGTATCCGAGCCGAGGTCGTTGGCGAAGTTCGTGCCGGCTGCTGCCGTTGTCAGGGTGATCGCCGTGCTCGGCGCTCCCGGCCCGGTCTGGTCCACCGCGCCCACGATGATCTGGTAGCTCGTGCCCGGTGCAAGCTGGGAGAGATAGTAGAGGATCGCCGTGCCCTCGGTGTTCACGGTTCCTGCCACCGTTTGCCAGGCGCCGCCGCCCGTCTGGTAGCCCAGCGCATAGGTCACGCTGCCAAGACCGCTGACAAGGCCCGAGGACACGATGGCGCCCTCGCTGTAGGCAGCCATCACCGTCACGCCGCCGGGTGCCGCAAGCAGCGTCGGCGTGGGCACCGCCACGGTGAAGCTGCCCGTGGCCGCCAGCGCGCTTCCGCCGGACGGGGCGCCCCACAGGCTTGCCGCGTAGCTCCCCGTGCTCTGCGGCGCAACGCTCGCTTGGCCGCCCTGGACAGCGGTGCGGGGCAGTTCCTCGCCGTTCGGCCCGCTGTAGCTGATCCAGCCGATGTTGCCGCCAGAGAGGGTAGCCGAAGCCGTCGAGAGCTGCCCGCCCACGGGCGAGGACGGCGCCGTGATCGTGCCCCCGGTCGCGCCCGTCGTGAGCGCCGTGCCCGCCGTCGGCATGGCCGCGGTTGGATCGGCCTGGCCGGTCGCGGGCGGTGAGCTGAAGTCGAGCGTCGGCAGCGACGAGAACTGGATCACGTTCGGGTCCGGGGGCACGAGCGGGTTGTCGTTCTCGAAATAGATGTCCTGGCCGCTGTTCAGCCCCATCCCGAAGACGCGCGTGCCAGACATCTGCGCGTGCGGCATCGGGGTGTTCACGTAGTTGCTCACGTCCAGGCCGCTGATCTCTCCGTATCCCGCGCTGGTAGGCACCTCGTTGAACATATAAACGTTCTGCCAGACGTTGCGTGCCGGCATCAGGTAGATGCCGTCGTAGTAGGTGCCGTAGTTCAGGTTGCCCTCTTCGCCGGCCCGGCAGCACGGCGAATTGTGAGCACCGGGACCATGATGCAGGATGACATCCTGCAGCAGCACATCGCCTTGCTCCGGCAGGTCAAGGACGTAGCTCGACCCGTTCCCCTCGCCATCTTGCAGGCGGGTGCGGATCAGGTGCGTGCGCTTGGCGCGCGACTTGATGATGTGCCCGACCGCCTTGTAGCCGGGATGATGGTAGAGGGAGTCCGTGACGATGAACTCCTCGGCCTGCGTCACATACATGAAGTGCGTGTCGCCGCTCGGGCCGGAGTTGCTGCAATAGCGGAACTCGCTGTTGCGGACATAGATGCCGAACCCCGGCTGCCCGCCGCTCGTGCCGTCCGAGACATACTCGACGAGCACGTTGTTGAGTTGCAGGTCGCCGGCATGGCTGTCGCCGAGGAAGACGAACGGCAAGTTGCCCGGCGCTTCCGTGCTTGGGCCGCCCGGCCCCGTGAAGTAGATGTTCTCGATGGTGAGCGGATAGCTGCCTTTCAGCCAGTAGCCCTTGCCGAAATACTCACCGTTGCCGTCCCAGGTGAAGTGCGGCCGGTTGCCGCTGCCGTCCAGCACGCCGCGGATGGTGAACGGAGCATTGGGCATGTATCCCTTGAAGTCCTGGTTCGTGTTGCCGGTGAACGGTGCCGAGCTGGGGCAGCTCCCCGTGCCGCAGTCGTCCAGGTAGTAGCCGGCAGGCGCCGTATAGACCTGCGCCACGCCGTCCCAGAAGATCGAGTTCTGGCCGTTCGTGAGCAGGTCCTGGGTCGCGGCCTCCATGAGGTTGGAGATCGTCGCATACTGCTTGCCCGGCCCGACCGTGAAGACGGTCCCCTTGCCCGGCGCGCACGCGACGGTCGCCGGGTAGATCGAGGTCGTCGCCGGGAAGGCGGGTGCCGACACCGTGATGGGCGGGCTTTCGGCGAGGACGAAGCGCCCGTTCGGGTCCGCGCACAGCCGCACCGTGTAGGTGCCGCCGCCGTTGTAGAGGCTCGGCGTCAGCGCGCTGAAGTTCCATGTGCCCGCGGATACGTTGTAATTCCTGGGATCGCCGCCGAAGACGCTGAGGGAGCCGGACGTGCCCGTGAGCGGCGACAGGAGCGTTCCGTTGTAGAACAGCCCCATCTCGTATTGGTTGAGCGTGGCGTTCCACAGCCCGACGTAGGCGCTCGTGCCGAAGGGCGGCGCCCCGGACAGCGCGAAGCTGCCGGCCGGGTTGAGCGGCTGCCCGGCAATGCCCGTGGTGGGCAAACCGGAGAGCGTGCCGGACTTGATGCCGACCGCGCCGAAGTAGGAGCCGTTGCGCACCACGCCGGCGCCGCCCGTGGCAGGTGCTGCCGCCGTGACGGTGATCGTGTTGCTGGACAGCCCGTGCGTCGTGTCCTTGACCTGGACCGTATGCTGCCCGGTGGAGAGCGCCTGGCCGGTGAAGGTGAACCCGGTCGGCGCCCCCGTGCTCGGCGTGAAGGTGAGCAGGTAGGGCGAGGCCGCGGCCATCGCGATGAACGCACCCTGATCCACGCTGATGCTGAGGGCGGGTTGGGTTGAGACGTTGGACAGCGTGCCGGAGAGGGCGAAGGTGCTGCCGGACGTGACGTTCCCCGAGGCCGGGTTCAGCACCAGCGTTTCGGCCGGCGCCTGCCCGACCGTGATGACGGGCGAGGTGTAGAGCGCCACGCCACCGCTCGCCACGCTGTAGAGCGCGAACTGGTCGGAGCCGGCGCTGCTCGGCGTGTAGCTCGGAAGCTGGCCGGACGCGCTCGCAAGTGCTGCGCGGCTGATCTGGGTGCCACCCTGGATCACGGCGAGGTAGAGCGTGGCGACGTTGGCTGAGATGTAGGCCAGGCCGCTGATCGCGACGCCGACCGTGCCCGTGGCGGGCACAGCACTCGTGATGCTCGCGGTCGCAGGCGGCGGGCTGCTCGCCGCCGTGCCCGCGAGCAGGATGGCGTGCAGCCCGGCCTTGAGCGGGCCGTGGGCGCCTTTCAGTCCAGCCATGAGGGTATCCTTGAGTGAGAAGCCGCTAGACGGCCGGGAACAGGCTAGGCGCAAGCACGCCCGCGCTCACAAGCGCCGGGTGCCCCTGGGTGCTGTTCGGATGCACGCCGTCCGCCGTCCAGGCACCGCCCGTGGTCTGCCACTTGCCAGGGTTTGTTCCGTCCTCCAGCACCGAGGCCACGTCGATCACGCCCGCGTAGCCGTAGCTGGCGAAGTTGGCACGCAGGTCCGCGTTGTAGGTAGTGCGCGCGATCTCATTGCTGATCGGCGTCGATTGACCGAAGATCACTTGGGTGCCGGAAGCAATGCCGGCCCCAGTGAGCGCGTTCGAGAGCGTGACCGTGGTGCCCGATATCGCCGTCACGGTGGTGCCGGGCGTCACGATGCCGGTCGTGCCCGCGTTCAGGGTGAAGAGCTGGCCGACCGCAATGCTGGCGGCAGAACTCACGGTCAACGTGGTCGCCCCCGCCGCTGCCGCACTCACCGTCGGCGTCGCTACTGCCCAGAACTGATTGCCCGGCGTCGCCCAGGCATCGGTGCTGCTCGTCGTCGGCGGCACGGTCGCCACCCGTACGCGCATCCCCGCGGCGAGGTAAGGTGCTGCCAGTGTGGCGATGTCGGTCTTGAGCTGCGCCGCCGTGCGTGGCACGGCGGCGATGTCATTGCGCCCGAGCAGGATCATCACGTCCGTAGCTGAGCAGTGCTTGGCGGCGGCGAAAAAGCCACGGCTGCCCTGCTCGGATTGCATGGCCTGCTGTGCCGTCGTGCTGCCTCGCGCTAGTGTCGTCCACGGCACGCCGAGTGCGAGGCTGCGCGCAACGTAACCTTGCCTCCCACTGGCGTCGGCTGCATCTCCCACGCCCTGGGCGATGCTATCGCCGAGGACGAGCACAGAGGGCGTTGGCGTCGAGAGCTGGGCCAGGATTAGGTGCGGCCCCCAGTAGCCGGCCCCTGAGTTAGGCGGCGAGGTCTGGTTGAGTGTGCCGTCCGTCTCCGATGTCGAGCGATGCGACGCCTCGCCCGTGAGGCGCGTGCTGCCGCTGACCGCACTCGGGAAGTCACTGATCTGGCCAATGGGGCCACTGAACTGCGCGAAGGTCTTGAAGCTGATCGCGCGGCCGTCGCAGAGCAGGTCCACCGGCAGCGGATCGCTGAACACGAAATCACGCCGCGGGTCCACGCGCAGGTTGTTGCGTACGCCGCTGAAGGTGAACGGATAAACTTGGCCGGCGAAGGTGAAGTTAGTGCCGCTCGCGATGGCCGCCGCCGTCGTCGCCGAGAGAGTCACGGTGCAGCCAGTAACACTGGTGCCCGAGTAGGTGTAGGCCACCTGGGACACGAAGGTGCCGGCGGCAACACCCGAGGCTGCGCACGTCACCATCTGCCCCGCCGAGAGGCCGTTCACCGGGGCGTTGCTCGCGATGGCGAAGCTGACCGTCGTCGCCCCGCTAGCGACCGCAGCATTGCACGCGAGCGTCATGCTGGCCGCACCCGGCAGGACAAGCGAGCACGCGCCTGCGGTCACGCCCACCATGCGGTCAATCGCCCCAATAGCGATCTGGTCGAACCCCGCGAAGCCTACCCGCAGCGCCGTGACCGAGACGCCGGGCAAAATCGGCACGGCGAAAATCTGCAGATCGTTGACGCTGGTGTTCATGGTATCGACAAAGCCGCCGGTACCGGGCACGCCACGCGAGCGGCCCCCGATGGGAACCCACAATGCCTGGCCGCCAAGGCTGCGGAGCGAGCGGGGTTGCCTGGAAACCGTCATGACCTAAGCCTCCCACGCGCTGAGGACGAGGCCGCCGGTGCCGCACCAGTAGGTTGCAGCATTGGTATCCTGACCCTCGAACACATCGCCCGGCGCGAGATAGAGGCAGTCGGATGCATTCGCTCCGGCAGTGCCACCAAGTAGGTTGAGCCACACGCCCGCACCCTGCGGTGCCTGGACACGGAGCAGCCGCCGGGCCGCGTTGGTGACGACGAGTGTGGTGCTGGCGCTGGCAGCGGTGCTCGCCACGCTGCGCGAGACCAGCACGCGGGCCGCAGGAGCGGCGGTGTTCGTGGCGATTGTGGCAAGGCTCGCCGCGGCGGCGCCATCGACGACCGCCACTGTGCCGGTGATACCGACCGTGCCAATAGCCTGGGAGCCGGCAGCGAGTGCCACGGTGCCTGAAACAGACTGGATTGTCGGAAGATTGCTGACCGAAATGCTGCCCGAAACGGGTTGCGTTACGGGGAAGTTGGAGACGTTTGTCGCTAACGTGCCGCCGAGCAAAGCCCGGAGTTGCTTGAGCAAAGCAATTGCGCTGCCGTTGCCGCTCGGCGATGCCGCGTCGGCCGCCGTGCCGATCGCCGCCCCGACAACAGCATCCTGCACAGCAACTGTGCCCGAGACACTCACCGTACCACTGACCGCCTGTGTCGCCGGCAAGTTGGAAACGCTCACACTGCCCAGCGCGTTCGTGCCGGCCGGCAGCGACCCTGTGAGGCTGGCCGTGAGTGTGCCCGCCAGTTTGCCGTAGAGCGCCTTGATGAGTGCGACCAAGCTGCCCGGCCCGGTTCCAGCCCAAGCTACGTCGCCGGGGGTACCGGCCGCTGTCATAGTGCCTGCTGTGTTGGTGCCGATCGTGGCGAGGCTGGCTTCGGCAGCATTGTCGGCAACCGCCACGGTGCCGGTGATGCCGACCGTGCCGATAGCCTGGGAGCCGGCAGCGAGTGCCACGGTTCCGCTCACAGCCTGCGTCACCGGCAGATTGCCGACCGTCACCGTGGGCGTGCCTGAGACCGCGACGCTGCCGATAGTGTTCGTTCCGGCCGGCAGTGGGACGGTCTGCGCGACCTGGAGCACCCCGTTCCCATCAGTAAGGACATGCCGCTTCAAGCCCTGAGCGTCCACGCCCGAGACGGAGAGAGGCGGATCGACGGGGGCAGTGCCGATGGATGCGGAGCCAGAAACGGTCGTGACACCGCTGACCGTGGTGGTGAGTGTCCCTGCCAGCTTGCCGTAGAGCGCCTTCAGCAGCGCCACAAGCGTGCCCGAGCCCGTGCCGCCCCAGGCGGCGTCCCCAGGCATCCCGGCGGCGGCCATGGTAGCGGCGGTGTTGGTGCCGAGCGTGGAGAGCGCGGCCTCGGTGCTCGCGTCGGCGACCGGCAGGGGATTTCCGGGCGCGACCGGCACAAGGGGCGTGCCGGCGAGCACGACATGCCCGACGACTGTGTTGTCATTCGCGTCGCCGAAAGTGGCAAGTGGGATTTTATTGCCGGTATTGGCGTCAACGGCGGATAGCGTGCTGGTGGACATCAATGGTCCCCTCTAAGCCGCAGCAAGGAAGAGCGCGGTGTTGCGTGGGTCGCTGAGATCGAGGCTCGGCGTGTAAGGCGGCACGCTGCCCGTGCCGCTCCCGGGCTGCGTCACGATGGTCGCGGTCCGGGAGATAGTAAGCAGGATAGTGGATCGCCCAGCAGAGAGCGGGCCATGCGGCCCTCTGAGTCCTGCCATGGCTTACATCCTCGCATTCGTGGCCGGAGCATTCGGGCTGGCCGTGCTTAGGATCTCCCAGTCGAGCAGGCCGATGAACGCCGCCAGACCCGTGCTCGTGTTATCGTTCGGGTTTATGAAGAACCCAATGTGATCGGGGCTACCGGCCACAGAGACGGCTTCTTGCGCGATCTGAATCCAGTCGAAACCTGTCCGGGATGCAAGATAGGTCAGGTTCGTCCCATCATTGGCAATACGAAGTGCCATCTGTTCAGACATAGGTGGAAAGGAAAGAGACGTTATGCTTGATTTATAGGTCGTGGGATTGGTGTACTGCGAAATCGTCAACGTTCCGCCGCTCGTAGCGGTGTTGGAGAATTTCCCGAACAGCGCAAGAGCACCGCTGACCGCATTCTGAAGAGCAAGTCCAGCAGAGTAATAATTGGCTGCGACGGCGAAGAGGTCAACGATGATGGTCAAGGTGTAGGGTGCGGCCGGCGCGGGCATCACGAGGGCGCGGATACTATCGCCGTTGTTCGCCGGTGCCGCGATCGTTAGCGGCCCCTTCGTATGATCCGTGGCTGTAGCCACACCCTGATTGACCCAGGTGAAGCTGCTGAGCACGGGCCGTGAGTAGCTCGTCGCCGCGCCGGTGGTGCTCAGCGTGTTGCCTGTGAGCGAGAGGCCGTTGCCGAGCGTGATCGCCTGCTCCGCGCCCGTGGACGTACTGCCCAGCAGCGCCGCCGAGGCCGGGCGCTTGCTATCCATGTAGGACTTGAGCAGCAGCGGCGTCACAGTGTTCGCGAAGCTGGCGCCGCTATTGCCCTGACTCAGCGGTAGCTCGTCCGCATCGTTGAGCAAGGTCGCGGCCGTGAGCGCGGACGGCGCGGCCTCCGCGACCGCGAGCATGGTCCCAGTGAGGATCAGGCTCGGGTCAAGCGTGATCGCCTGCTCCGCGCCCGTGGACGTACTGCCCAGCAGCGCCGCCGAGGCCGGGCGCTTGCTATCCATGTAGGACTTGAGCAGCAGCGGCGTCACAGTGTTCGCGAAGCTGGCGCCGCTATTGCCCTGACTCAGCGGTAGCTCGTCCGCATCGTTGAGCAAGGTCGCGGCCGTGAGCGCGGACGGCGCGGCCTCCGCGACCGCGAGCATGGTCCCAGTGAGGGTCAGGCTCGGGTCAAGCGTGATCGCCTGCCCTGCACCGGAAGCTGTCGTGCCGATCAGGGCGGCGGCGGCGGGAAGACTCGTCCCGTTACCGTTCTTCGCCGCCACATACGCAGCGAGCTGCGCCGGGGTCGTTACCGTATCGAAGCTGTCGTCGCTGCCCTGGGAGATCGGCAGCTTGTCGGTGTCGTTGATCGTCGCCGCGGCCGTGAGTGCGGACGGCCCGGACTCCGCGACGGCGAGCATGGTCCCGGTGAGGGTCAGGCTCGGGTCAAGCGTGATCGCCTGCCCTGCACCGGAAGCTGTCGTGCCGATCAGGGCGGCGGCGGCGGGAAGTGACGCTCCTCCACCACCCAGGGACATCGGCCCGGCTGGCCCGACCGCATGAAGCTGGCCGGACTGGCTGTAGAGCACGACGCCCGAGCTGGGCGCGCTTGGCGGCGCCGCCAGGTCGCCCAGCATCACGCCACTGCCCGTGCTGAGCGCCGCCGTCCCGAGTGAGACCTGCTGTCCCGTCCCCTTGCGCGGCTGCATTTGCAGGTTGCCGCCAGGAACCACCTGCAGGCCCCACTCGACCGTGCCATCCGCCGACACGAGGCGCGCGTGGTCGCCCGACGCCGCCTGCACCCGAAGCGCCTCCGCCCCCCGCGCCGCGCGCGCCGTCTCAGCGAGACCGGCACTGTCCGCGACCGTCAGGCTTGCCTCGGCCGCATCGCTGCTCACGAGCTGTGAGGTGCAGACGTAGAGCGTCGCCGCCGGATCAATGCTGGGCGCGGGGGCGCCATTGCCTACGTCGAGCCACCGGATCTGGTTGTTGATGCTGCCCGCGAGCGCATGAACGTCGCAGTTCACGTATTCGAAGCAGTTGCTCGATGCCCCGACGCCGCCCGGCGTCGGCCCGTTAAGCACGACGCCTCGCCCATTGCCGAGTTGGCTGCCGGCCGCGTAGCCCGGCCGATGCTGCGCGGCGACAGACTCGAAATGGTTGCTGGCGGCGTTGTTGATGACGAGACCGTCGCCAGCGTTGTAGGTCAGCCGCATCCGGCGGAACCGGTTGATGTTCGTGTTTCCGATCGACGCGCCGCCGCGGCTCGTGCCGTCCAGCACCACGCAGGCGCCGCTAGTCGCCACGTTGCTGACCGCGAGGTCGAACACGCAGTCCTGCACATCGTTGAACTCGCCGAGGTTCATTGTGTCGCACAGGACACCCGGCCCGGTGCTGTTGACGACGCCCACCTCGAACTCACCCCGCCGTGTGGAGAGCACGGCCAGCCCCGTCGCTGCCGTGCTGCGGCAATCGAGCACCACCCCGGTGACACCGCACCCGGTCAGCGGCTGCCCCTTCACCGGATCGGCTGCGGGAGCGACCTGGATCATCGTCCCGTCCGCCGCACCAGCCCACACGAACCGCAGCCCGCCCGGCACGTTGTCGCCGAAATTATCCGAGACCCCACCTGGCGTCGGCCCTTCGAGCCGCACGCCCGATGCGCTGATCGTCAGGCCCGAGCCGATCAGGACCGGCCCCCCTTGCGTGTCTGGCAGGTGCACAACACCCCCCCCAGCCGCTCCCGCAGCATTGAGCGCCGCCTGGATCGCCGGCGCATCGTCATGCGCACCGTCGAACAGCGCCCCCCAATCGCGCGGGTCGAAGCGCCGGGCTGCGAGCGCGGTGACGGACGTCGCCACCGTGCGCCCGGACACCGCTAGAATGGGGCTTGCGAGCAGCGCGCTGAGCTGCACGGACCCATCCGACCCACTACGGCTGACGGCGACGAGGTCCGTCGCCTGCGCCGACGGAAGCTGCGCCGCGTTCGACACGCTGCCAGCCGGCCCAGGCGCCCCTTGCGGCCCGGCCGGTCCAACGTTGCCCGGTGCCGAAATGGTTCCGTCCGCCTCGATCGTCACACCCACGCCTGGGATGAACAGCTCGCGGAGCAGCGTCGCCTGCATCCGCTTCGGCTGACCCTGGCTGTTGACCACGACCTCATCGCCAGGCTGCAACCCGCTGGACGACGTGAAGGCGAGGTGGTCGGTGCCGGTGGCGTTGAGAACCGGCCCCTGTAGCGCGAGACCAGCACCGGGCGCGATAGGCTCGGGCTGGCCCGCCCCCAGGCTCACACGGCCAAGTAAACTGCCCGTCGGCGCCGCGATCAGCGGCTGCGTGCCGGCAAGCAGCGCACCCACCTGCACGCTGCGCGTGATGCCGGACTGGGAAAGCGGCAGCTCGTCCGCGGCCGAGACGCCGCTCGCGATCGGGAGCTGAGTTATCGTCGGCATGAAAATTCCTCTGAAGAAGGCATTAGGCAGCGCCGATTAGGCGACAGCGGCCCAGCCGTTGGCATCGGTGCCGGCTTGCTTGAGCCAGAGCGTCTGGCCCACGCCGCCGGCGAGGTTGCGGTAATCGGAGCCAGGCGGCGCCGCGACGCTGCCCTCCGGGCTACCGCGGCCAACCAAGCTCAAGCAGCCAAAGGGTTCCGCCGCACTCGCGAGATGAATCGCGCCACCCGGCCGCAGATAGAGATCACCCGGCGGCTGCAATGCGGCTGAGCCGCCGCCGGGATAGGCCAGCGCGGGTTCAGGCAGTGCAGCGAGTTGGAACCAACCCCCGCTGCCCCGCAACTCGGCGGTGGCACCCGGCGCAAGCCAAGCATCCATCCCCGCCCAGCCCGGCACCCCCGACGCCGCGAGCCGCACGGGCGCTCCCGCACGCAGCACGAGCGGCCGTCCGTCCGGCACCAGCAAACCGACTTGCACCGTGGCCTGCGCACCCTGCCCATCCCCAGCGATGCTCACGGCAGCGTTCGTGTAACCCGCGCCCCCCGCCGTGACCCGCAATCCGATCACCGCACCCCCGCGCACCAGCACGGTTGCCTGTGCTCCTTGCCCATCGCCCGTGATCGTCACGGTGGCATGGGTGTAGCCGGTGCCGCCCGCAGTAACGGTCAGCCATGCGACCTGGCCTGCGAGCGCCGCCGCGGCGCTGCCCTGAATGAGTGTGACCCCATCGGGCGCCGCCGGAATCCACGCTTCGTCGAGCGCCTCGGGAACCCGGAGCGCACCCGTCCCCGCCACCGGTGACGCAGGTCACGAAAGGTAGGTCGTTCCAAAGATTTCCCCGCACGGCGAGGCTCGCCGTGTGCGGCACGAGTGCCTGGCTGGGGTCGCTCCCGGTGAACTGGTTGCCGATCACGACGGCATCCACGACCCCGTCCGCGAGCAACACGCCGCCACCCGTACCGAACTCGATCCGGTTCCCCACGATCGCGAGATCGCTGGCCGGCGGCCCCAGCGTAGCGCCCTGCCCGTCCGTTTCTACAGCATAGGCCGTGATCGCCCATTCGGTCGCCGCGACGTGATTTTCCTGCACGCGCACGCCCTGGCCGCCACCCGGATTAATGCCCACCCGCGCGCCGAGCACCTGGTTGCCGGCGACCTCGATCGCGGCGCTGCCGCCGAGGTCTATCCCGAAGCTGCCGCCGAGCACCTGGTTGCCCGCGATGCGGCTACGGCTCGCCTGCACCTGCAACCCTGTGCCCGCCTCCTCGACCCGGTTGCCTTGAACGAGCAGCGCGTCCCCGCACGCCGCGATCCCGCACGCCGCGTTGCCCCAGGTCCGGTTGCCCTCGACGCTTGCCCCGACCACGTCCGGGTTCAGCAGCCCCCAGAGCGGCGGCTGCGCGTTCGTTTGGTTCGGGTTGCCGACGCTGATGCCCCGCGCATTTCCCCATGCCTCGCATCCTACGATGCGGGCGCGCTTGGCCTGGTTAACAAGCTGCGGATCGTTGTCGTCAACGCACAGCCCATATCCTGCATTGCCGTGTGCGATGCACCCCACGATCTCGGCGCCCGTGCCCGAGCGGATCCAGATGCCATGCAAGGCATTGCCCGTCGCCTCGCAGCGCCAAACCCGGTGTCGCGCCGTGTCCGGCGCAGGCAGAACGCAGAGCCCATACCCGAGCGGCCCAGCCGCCCCCACGAACTGGCAATCCGCCCACAGCGAGGACGAGCAGTCGCTCGTCACCAGCACGGCCCAGGTCCCAGCAGCCGAGGGACACGTCGCGTCGAAGATAACGCCGTGGGCCTCGAACGAGGCCTGCACCGAAATCCACGCGCCCCCGGAATCCTGCGCCGGCCGCACAAGCCGCGTGAGGCCCGGTGTGCCGATCAGCCACGTAGTCGTCGCGATGGTCCATTGCCCGCGCACCCCATACGCACGTGGCCCGAGGCGCACGGGCCGCCCCGTCGCGATGGCTGCCGCCAGCGCGGCGGTGTCGTCCGTAACGCCATCGCCCGCGGCGCCGTACTCCTCCGGCGTCGCTGCATCGGCGAGAATGGCGCCGAAGCTGCGCGGGTAAGGCGCACCTTCGCCGGCCGCGCGATGCTGCGACAGGTTGAAGCCCGCGAGCGCGCTCAACCCAGCCATGAACCCCGCATACGGCAGCGCTACGTTGACGCCACCCTGCACGAGCGGCACCAAGTCGCTGCCGCCGACCGATCCCCCGGCCGGCAACGCTGCCGGGCTATACGGGGCTGGTGCGCTGAGTGCCCCGCCTGCCAGCGTGAGATTCGCGCCGACCAGCACCGCCTCCGCCGCGCCGCTGCCGGCTGAGAACCGCCCGAGCAGATCCCCCTGCGCGAGCACGAGCTGCGGCTGCACCCCCGCGAGGATTTGCGCCCGTGTCGCCCGGCGCACTGTCCCGGACTGCGATACCGGCAGCTCGTCATCATCCGAGACGCCCGTGGCTGCCGCAAGCTCCTCTATGCTCGGCACCGCCTAGCCCCCAGTCTCGATTGGCTCACCCAGGCTATCGACCAGCGGTGCCCCGGTGTCGGTTAGCAGCGAGTCCGCCGGCACAACGGTGTTCGAGAGCGCGATCACGGGCAGCAGCACGGACCGCGCAAGCACGCGCCCATTCTGCGTCCCGATCTTGAGCGTCACGGTATAGACCGTCCCCACCTGGCCGGCCTGTAGCCAGAGCACGCAGCGCAGCCCGTCCGCCGCCGCGGACGCGAGACTTAGGTCGCCCGGATTGCTAGGCGTGATCGCGACATCAAGGGTCGCGACCGCGTCCCCAGGGTTGCCGCACAACGCGGGCGCGATGTCGAAGGCGTAATCGAGCACGTCTGCCGGATCTTTCGCTGGCCAGGACGGCATGAGCGGCTGGCAAGACATGCTGGGCGGCGTGCCGCGCGGACGCGGCAGCGGCCCGTCCAGCACGATAGTGCGGACACGGCTCGGCAGAACGAGATGCTGCGCCGGGGTTGCCATAGCCTAATACTCCACGAGGACCAGGCCGTTGGCCCCTTGTCCGCCCGCCACTGAGCCTCCATAGGCCCCACCACCACCCGATCCAGACGCCTGGCCGTTCGCCGCAGCCCCGCCGCCTGAGGCACCACGCCCACCACCACCCATCGCCGATACACCACCCGCACCTGCCGGCGCCGTCGTGCCCGTGTAGCCATCCGTGCCGTAGCCGCCGAATTGCGTGAGCGGGTTCTGGACGGAGCCGTCCGCCTGCCCGACCCCACCGGCGCCACCTTGGCTGAACGGATTGTCACTGCCACCGCCCCCGCCCCCGGTGGCGCCGAGCACGCCACCGAAGGTGCTGCTGCCGCCGCTGCTGCCGGTCTGCCCGGGCTGTCCACCAGCGCCGCCCTGGCCGATGGTGACGGGCACCGTCGTGCCGGGCGCGACCTGCACCACAGCCTGCGCGAAGCCACCAGCGCCGCCGCCCCCACCCGAGAAGCTGCTGCTGCTCCCTCCACCGCCGCCGCCGCCGCCAATGACTCGCACCCGAACCTGTGTCACGCCCTGCGGCACGGTCCAGCCGCCGCTCAGGCTAATGACGCTCTGGCGCGAGAAGCCCGCGGTCAGCTGCGGAAGCTGGAATGGCAGGAACGGCGCGCCCGGCACGACGGTGATGTTCGCCGCCGTGACCGCCGTCTGCCCATAGCTAAGCGTGATCAGCCACAACCCGACCCAGCCCTGATCCACTGGTGGCGCCACCTGGCTGCCCGCAGGCGCAGGCGCTCCGGGCTTGCATTGCAGCGCCACCGTCTGTAGCCGCTGCGTCGGCTGCGCGCCGCCGTTGTTGCTGGGTCCACTGTACGGCTGCGCCGGATTGGCGGCATTGTAGTAGGGAAGCACGACCGGCGTCGCATCCTGCTCCGCGAAGGCTGCCTCCACGAGCCAGGTTATGGCCTGCCCCGACGCCGTCGGCGGTGCCACCGTAAAAATCGTGCTGTTGAGGTTGATGCCCGTCTTGAGCGTGGTCAGCGTCGGCGCAGCCGGCAGCGAGCCGTATGGGGTGACGTCGAGTGGCGCGAGCGTGGTGAGGCTCCCAGGACCTACGAGCACTTGCAGGCTCGCGGGCGTCGTCGGCGTGCAGAGCAGGCCGTTCGCGACTGGGTTGACTCCCAGGACGCACTTCGCAAGTGCACCGAGTGCAACCATGGTGTTCCGCTGCGTGTTGAGCAGGTCGGTATCGAGTGGGATGGAGCCGGGGTAAACGATCTGGCGGTCCAAGACGGGCCTCCGCAATGAGGACGATACAGGGGGCTGCGCTTCGCCGTGACAGGTTCGGGCACATCCCTCCCCATCGCTACGGCGTTCACACAGATCGTTAGGTGAGCCGCGTCCAGGCGATGGCGCCGCTGGGCATGGCATCTGCGATGGCGGCGAAGATCTCGGCATCTGGGACCTGCGCACCGATCTGTGCCAGCCCGGCATACGTTACGGCTCCGCCCGTGCCGTAGCCAGCGAGCAGCGCGCAACCCGTGCCGCGCGGCCTTTCGACGGCGACGAACACCTGGGCGGGAAGCCCAAACGAACCCCAGCCGCCGGCCACGCCATACCCGAGACAGCCCAAGTTCCAAGCTCCCGTATCAGCCGGGCGGCGAGGCTCGAAGATCCAGGGCGTGCCGCCCGTGACGCGCAGCACCGCCTGCACCACCGCGTCCCGCGTAGCGCGTGGGCGCTGCATGGCGGCGAGCAGGCGAACGCGGAAGGCAGCATCCGCCTCCTGCGGACGGCGTTGTAGCCGCCCAGCCAGGAAATCCTGCGCCGCAAGATCGAGCCAAGGCGCGGCCGCCGTCGCGAGCCGGGTCTGCTGACGCGCATAGGCGATGAGCCCATAGATCGCCGCTAGTGCCGTGCCGAGCCCAAGCAGCAGCCCGTCTAACACCGGCGCCTCGTCCGCCCACCACCGCGCCGGCAGCATCCGGCGCAGCCGCAAGCGCATGTCGTCAGCTGAGAGCGGCGTCATGCGGCGGCTACCCCCGCGAGCAGCACGACACCCCACGGCAGCGGCACCGCATCGGCCGCCGCACCATTGAGCGTGACGCTTGCGGCCTGCACCGAGGGATCCGCCCCGAAGCTGAGCGCCACTACCCGCGACACAGGCAGTGGGACGCCAATCCCCAAGCCGCCAACGTAACCCTCGATCGCCGCCACGACGAGCGGCGCCACAGCCACGGATTGCGCCGGCGGCGCCAGCGTGAGCGTGACCTGAACGGTGACGGGCAGCACCGCGGGTCCGCGCACGGTGAAGCTGGTGCCCACCGGCCGCACGGCATCCACCGCGGTGCTCGCCGCCGAGATCAGCGCGGCCGAAGGAGTTCCCGAGCCGTCATCGAGCGTGACCGTGAAGTGCGCGGGCACGAAGTTCCCTTGCGCGTCCTGCCCATCCGCGATCACCCAGCGCAATCCCTGGCGCAACGAGGCGATGGTGTAGGAGATCGCCGTGGACGTTGCTCGCGTGCGGCTATCGAGGAAGTTGCCGAACCGCCCCCGCAAGCTCGCATCGCTCTCCGCGTCGAGCCCGCCGCCAATGGCCGCCGGATTCGTGACCTGATCCACGCCCGGCAGCGCGCTTGAGAGCTGGTCCACTGTCCCCAATGCCGCGTTGCCCACCGAACCGGCCGTCGCTGCCACGACCGGCACCGAGACCGAGCTGATTCCTACGGGAAGCTGGTATCCCGCGCCGGTCCACGCGGCGTTGGTCGGGTCGGACTGGACCGTGTAGAGTTGCCCCGTCGCGCTCGCCCGAGCCTGCGCGCCAGCGGGCACCAGCGCCGCAATCGTGGGCGCGAACCGCGAGAACACGACCTGCCCGGCCGCCTGGCTCGCCGGCAAGCGCGTGACCCCGAAATCCGCCATCCAGGAATCGAGGTCCGCGCCCTGGCTCGTCGCTGCTCGCGTCGCCGCGAGCACCTGCGCCGCCAGCCATTGCAGCCAGAGCGCGAGCGCAGCATTCGCCTCCAGGATGGAGCGCAGCGCGCTGCCCACCGTGAGGTCGAGCACCGCCGTCGCCGCACCCTGCACGGCCGCGGCCTGCATACGCACGTAATCGGTGAAGCCCTGCAGCGGAAGCGCCATCGCCTAGGACCCCGGCTGCACGGTAAGCTGTTGCCCGGCGCCGGTCAGGGCGCTGGTGTATTGCAACACCGCCGTGAGCGTCCCGTCCTGCGTGCTGGTGACGTTGACCTGCGGCGTCGGAAGGCGCGCGACTGCCGCCTCCTGCACGGCCTGCGCCGCGATTAGCGCCGCGATCCGCTGCGGCGCCGCTGGCTGCCCCACGAAGCTCGCGAGGCCCGCCCCGTAATCCGCGTGGAACACTACGTCGCCTGGGTTGGTGAGCAGCCGCCGCAGCACGCGCTCCGTCGCAAGCGCGTCACCATCGGACAGTAAGAGATCGCCCCCAGGCGCGACCGTGAGGTCGCCGCCCCAGGCAAGCTGAAGATCGGCCATGAGAGGCTCCAAGGAAGGAAGTTGCGCTGCTATGCCCTGGCATTCACCCGCTACCATCGTCATGGCCGTCCCCGGACTTGATCCAGGATTGACCCAGCCATCCACGACTTCGAGCGGCAACATGAGCTACTCTGGCAACGGTGACGCGAACTCGTTTCAGTCCGTCGTATCCGTCGTCCCCGTCTTCCCGCCCTGCGGGTCCGGGTGCGCATGGGCATTGTAGTGGCCACGCAACTGGGCCAGGCTCCCATGCCTGTCATACACGTCGCCGTTGACGTGCAGATCGCCTACGATCCGCACCGTGCCATCGTTCGCGAGCCGCAACTGCGTGCCGCTTGCATGTTGCAGCACCAACTCACCCAGCGCCGCCTGCGGCGGTGGCGCACCTGAGCTCCAGCCGCGCGCGACTACCGCACCGTGCTCCATCTCCCCTTCCTGGGGCAGGATCAGCACCTGATCGCCCGGCTGCGGCGGCGCCCACAGCCCCCACCCCGCCCCAACCCAGGGGCTGAGCACAGGTAGCCACCCGGTCAGCACGCCCTCCGGCTGCAGCAGCACGCGCGCCGTCCCGCTCGCCACATCGACGCTTGAGACGATCCCAAAGCGCGGCTGCCCGGCGTTTGCGTCCTGCGCGCCCGCCTGTGCTTTCAATGCGTTGAGGAACGCGTCCATCACGCCTGCTCCAGCCGAACGGACTGCCGGAACCCGCCCCGCACGTCCAGCGTCCGCCGCAGTGTCGTCACTCGCCACGCTCCTTCCCAACCCGCAACGCCCGTGAACTGCACCGCACCTCCCGCACGCATCACGAACTCGCCCGGCATCGCCGCCTCGATCACCCGCTCGTGCCGCGCCACCTCAGCCTGCGCTTGCTCAGCAAGTGCCTGCACCTCGGCTTGCGCTAGGTTGGGCCGAACGATCCGGTGCTGCACCCCACCAGCCTGCCCAGCCTGCGCCTCAGCCTTCTGCGCGAGACGCGTGCCCCAGCTCGCCACTACAACCTCGACCCCGCGCGCGATGGCTGGCTGCCAGACAAGCCGCATCGTAGTCGTCCCGCTCACGTCCAACGGCACGGGTGTCCCTCCGTTATCGGCACTCAGGTTGAGCACCTCCCCGTCCACCCAGACGCGCAGCCCTTCCGCCGCTGCCAGCATCGCGAGCTGGTCCCAAGCGGTCGCCGCGCGCGTGAAGCGGGGGAGCGCCAGCCGGTCGCGCTCGGCTTCGTAGAGCCGACCCACCGTATCGCTCGTCGCATCGGCATTGCACGTGAGCCCCACTGCCTGTGCGAGGCTCTGCGCGATATCACCCGCCGTGCGATTGACGAACAGCGCCTCCGGCCGGCTGTCGAGCAGCAGCGCCGTGAGGTCACGCCCCTCCAGGTCGAGCGTACCGCGCAGCGGGTCGCGCACCAGCGCGTCCATCCGCCCCAGAACGAGTTGCGTGGCTGCTCCGCCTACGCTCGCCTGAACCGCGATCTTCACCGTGGGATCACCTAGCATCCCGAGCGCCGCGGCGCTGTCCGCGATCCGCACCCGGAAACGCGCCGCCGCAGCAGCACTGCGACCCTCGACCTCGGCCGCCATCACGCCGGGCAGCGCTGCCCCTGCAGCGAGTACGCTAAGGCTTGGCTGGGGCATCAGGCACCTGAAGGATGGTCAGCCCTTCCACCAAGATGTCCTCCAGCGAGTTCACCTGTGCGATCTCCGACCAGAGCGTCGGATCACCGAGCAACGCAGCTGCGATCCGGAAAAGATCCCCACCCGCGATAGCGACCTCGCCCATTCCCTCAGCCCTCCGCCCGAAGCAGGTAGCCCCGCGCCGCCGCGAGCTGCGCCATGCTGCCCGCCGCCGCGAGCGCCGTCGCGGGATTGCTCGCCAGCCCCGTAGCCGCCGTCGCGAGCGCCGTATCCACGTCAAGCCCCGGACTCGCCCCGAGCGCCGCCGCTTGCGCCACGTCATTCACCCCATCGAGCGCCAGGTCCAATACGACCGGCGGTCGCGACGCATCGTAGAGCACGAGCAGCCGCACCCGGTATGGCACCCACCAAGGCCCGGCCGTCTGCGCCTCGAACTCCGCGATGATCACCTGATAAGCCCAGCTCCCCCAAGCGCAGAGCAGCGGTTGCCCCGCCCGGCGCAGCTCATCGAGCGTCTGCGCCCGCGCCGCGGCATCCACCCCGCTGAACGCGCCGGACCAGGCCAGATCCCCCTCATCCGCCCCGAGCGCATCCACCACGCGCCCGCCGCCCGGTAGCGCATGGACCGCGAGGCGCTGCCGTCCCCCGAACCGCACCCACGCCGGCACCTCGAACGCCTGGAACAGCACCGGCCCCAGGAGAAGCCCGTCCGGATCCATCTACATCCCCCCTGTCCAGCCGCCGAGCCACGCCGGCATCTGCCCCGCATCGAAGCCCGTGATCCCCACGGGCGGTCGCGACGCGAGTCGCGCCATCTCGTCCAGCGCCCGCCGGCTCGCGCCTTCGCTGGCGCCGAATCCCGGAAACCCGGTCTCGGCATCCCCCGGCCCCGCCGCCCCTGGCATCCCAGCAGCGCCAGGCCAAGCATCCGTAGCACTCGGCCCAGTCCAGGGCGGCGATAGTCTCGCCCGCACCTGCTCGAAGGGCGATGGCCAATTCTGCTCCGCTCCTGCAATCCCAGGCGCCGACGCAGGCCCACCGCGTGGTGCCGCAGGCGATCCCTGCGTCGGCGCGAGCCATGCCGAGATCTCCCCCACCGCTTCACCGCCCACCGGATGGGTCAACCCCGGTCCCGATCGCATCCACATCGGCGCAGTCCACGCTGGCGAGTAGCTCCCATCAGCCGCCGGGTGGGCCAGCCCTGGTCCCGCCTGCATCCACATCGGCGCCGCCCAAGCTGGCGCGTAACTCCCATCAGCCGCCGTGGCCGTCTCCGGACCTGCTCCGGCGCCTATCCCGGCCACCCAGTCCGGCAAGCCCAGAGCGGGAGCTCGTGCCGTAAGAGTCGCCTGGCCCGCCCCGCTCGCCGCGGCCACGTCCAGATGCGATGGCCCCCCGAGTGCCGCGAAACTCGCCAGGTCGAGCTCCGCGCCCGCTTGCATGTCCGTGTGCGCCTGAGGCGTCATCTGTGCCGCCGCGACCTTTACTGCCGCGCGTGTCGCCGCTTGCGGTCGCGCGCCAGCGCCGCGCGAGCGTTGCAGTGCCCCCTCGCTCTTCGTGCCGCCGGCACCGTACCCTGCCGCGCCATGCATCCTGCCACCGATTGGCCCAACCGCAGAACCAGGCGATAGACCTTGGGGACGGTCCAGATACCCAGCGCTCATGCCCGACGCTGCGGCATTGCCACCGCCCGCTTCCACGACGTTCTCGGTCGCCTCGCCCTTGCGGCACCGAACCGGCGCCGCACTCACTTTTGCAATCAGGCGCGCGGCGCGGTCCAGTGCCGCCCAGTCCAAGTGCGGCTCAGAACGTGAGAAAGTGTCGCCAGTCCGAGGATCGCCTCCCATGCCGCTGCCGAAAGACGTTAAGTTGAGCAAAAAACGCCCGTCCACGAAGGAGCCGAAACGCTCGAACGAGCGCACGGCACCGGAGCTGCCAACTCGCGAGAGCGGGCCATAGTCAGGGAGATCAATGACGGTCTGCGATCCGTTCGAGTGGAAAAGCGTGAAACTCACGGCGTTGCCCGCCGCGTCAGTCTTTACCCGCGCGCTCACAACATCTTTATAATTCTGGGGCGACTTCGCATTTCGTGCATAGTAGCTCCCATAACGCTCCACATAGCGCGTTGTTCCGTTGCCGGACGATCCGGTCGCCATTGCCGCAGCTAGGTCAGCGATCGCTCGGCTGGGCGATACCTGACCTGAACTTGCCTCACGGGCAAGTCGGTATGTAATGGTCGGGTCTTGACCCGTTTCGATCGGGAGGAACTCGACTCCGTGTGTCGCGTCGGAAATTTCCTTCGACACCTGAATGCGATTGTATTCAGCCTTCCCCTCGCTCAGGAGGGATATCGCTATGTTCTGGGCAGCTCGATCCGGTGTGTTCTGTATGTTGGCGAGGTTCGAGTTGAGAGCATGGCCCATCTCGTGCGACAGATTCCCGACGAACCAGTCCATCGGCGATAAGGAGCTGAGCTCCCCCGAGAAGGGGTTGGGCAGTTGCTCGCCAACCACTCCAGCCTCGCTAGGGTACGGAATCCGGATCTGCCCCCTCTCAACCGAATCTTGTGCAAACAAAATATCTTTATCATAATGAATAACGCCGCCCTGTACTTGAAAGCGGAAAATCTCTTTTTGCAATGTTGGGGACTTATTTATGAGACCGATGGCCTGATCCAGAAAACCTGCGGGAGCCTTCTCAAAGCCAACAAAAAGCTTACGGTCAGCTGTAACTCGGTTCATCCAGGATTACCTCTTCGTAATCTGCGCTATTTCATCTGCTCTATCTGAACCGCTTCCAAACAGCCTTCATCATTATAGGCTCCAGAAACGACAATACGAAAGTTAGCTTGTCTTTCTGCAACAGAAAAAAAATAAGAGTACACCCGGACATTTGGCGTTCCGAACAGCTTAAGCAAGCTGACATTAAGTACTCGCCTCGGAATGCAAACCGTGCTAGTGAATGCCATGAATGTGATACTAGCTATATAATTTCTGGCACCAGGAAGTTGTTCTCCGGCATTATATATTGTGTAGTTGCTTAAATCTAAATAATATTTGAATGGCTGAGATTTAGGGAGCAAATCAACGCCTGCTAAATAGTGTTCGTCTCCATAATTAACCCAACCCCCTTTGATGTCGAAGGACACATGGAGCAATTCCTCCATGTATTTCGTATCCCTCAACTCACCATGTTGGACGATCTGGACCAGAGTTCCGATGATATCAGCAACACGACCTGGCGCTGCGCTGGGTCGCTTCTCTTCCGCGGCTTTGGCAGCCGCAGACGCCATCAGGAAAAGGACCGCTACCAGGCTTAGCGCCGGACGGACGAAACGCCGCAATGTCGTCTGCAGTCGCTACTCCGACCGCCTCGAGGCGGCGCCGGTAGCCACAGAAGATAGTTGTGCTCGAGCAGCATGTTCGACCACAGCTGAGTTCTCTCGATCGCCATAGACCTGAGCCAATTAACCGATCGGAAGTACTCACGTCGATGATAAACTTCAGCTATCGAGCGACATGGCGCACGTTACGCCGCTCGGTGTGAGCTCACCCCAGCTTGGCTCACGCGACCCACTCTCGCCGCCCCCAGTCCCAAACCCGCCCCTCCAGCGTCCCCAACGCCACAATCCATTCGAGCCGCGTCGTTGGATCGAGCGAGAACGCCACATCGAACGGCACCCCGCGGCTGACCAAGTAGAGCGGGTCAACCAGGTCAGGGTGCCGACTCAGTTTCCCGCGGGGTCGATTTCCTCCTCCGGCGCCAGTGCCCGCGCCGCCGCCGCCAGCCCGGCATCCCCGAGCCGCTGCACGTTGGCCTCGACCCCCGCCTCGTTCCCTGGAAATGGCAGCGGCACGCCATCCACGCTGGTCACGCAGGCCGCAAGCATCGCCATTCCCAAATAACGATCATTCTGCGCTCCCACGGGTCCCACGGCCCGCAGCAGCCGCAGCCGGTCGAGCGCCGTCGGGCGCCGAACCTCCAGCGCCCGTCCCGCCTCATCCGTCACGGTGAGCACGTTCTGCGCCTCCGTGACGAGCCGCTGCGCCGGCCCGCTCATCCGACCCGCGTCCGCGTGCTGGCCCAGAAGTCGAGCTTCTGCTTCACGCTGCTCTGCCCGTGCCACGTCCCGCTGCTCGCCATCCGGAACACGCACCCGCTATACTGATACGTGCTCGTCGAGCCATCCGTCTCGCTCACGTATTGGTACATCGTCCCGCCTGGCAGCTGCCCCGAGGCATACCACGCCTGCTCAAGCCCGGCGATGAAGTCGTCCGCCGCCGAATTGCCGCGCTCAAGCTCGAAATGACCTTCCCATCCCCGCGGCAGCTCCGCCGCAAGGTGAACACCGTCAAGCCGATCCACGCGCACTGGATGCGTGAGCTGCCGGCTCTCAAACCCCGTGACATAGCTGAGGTCCACGCGCCCATTCGGGCCAAGCACCACGAGCTGGCAGTCGCGCCCGGTATTGAACTGGTTGGCTGGCATGTGCCCCTCCCCTTACGCCGACGCCGTCGGCAGTGCCTGCCGCGCGACCGTGACCGTCGTGCCGCCCTCGACGTTGACGATGAACTTCTCGTTGATGGCCTGGTATCGCACCTGCGCGTCGCTCTGGACGTAGCCCAGCGCCGTCCGCGTCGCCGGGTTGTTGCTCGTGTCGCACACTACGTTGAACGGCAGCGTCCCGTCCGTGCTCCCCAGGATGCCCTGCTGCAGCAAGCCCTGCAGGAAGCTCATCTGCGTCGCCTGGATGTTCTGGAACAGGCTCGCGTTGATGACCTGTCCCACGAACTGCCCCATCCCCGCCGCGAGCGTCGCCGCGATGTAGTCCGTGAGCCGCGTGTAGTTGTCCCCGTTAGTCGCCGGGCTGAGGCTCGCATTATGCCCGGCCCGTACCCCCCAGAAGGCACCCCCCGGCTGCGGGTTCGCGATCACGTCGAGCCCCGCCCCGATCAGCGCCGCCAGTTCCGCGCTGCTGTAGCCGCTGCTCTGCGCCGTCGGCCCGCCGCTCTTCTGGCTGCCCAGCACTGCGTAGAGCGGCTTGTTCAGTGACGATTGCTCCGGGGACAGATTCGCCAGTCGCCCGGCCACGAACCCCTGCGGGCTGACCAGCCGAACCGTCCCGGTCGTAGGATCGTTCCAGTAGATCCAGTCGCCGAACATCAGCTTCGCCGCGTAGCTCACCAGCCCCGCGCTCTGCTTGGTCGCGACCGCGTTCGGGATCGTGTCCCCGGCCGGCCCGGCGAGGATCATGTAGCAGCCCTCGCTCTCCCCGAACTGGGCCTGGATCGTCCAGCTCGTCGGATCATACGTGTCCGCGAGCACCCCGATCGAGCAGCCCTGACCGCGCAGCGCATACATCCCGGTGCGCGGCAGGCTGTCCGCGCCCACGAGCGTCGCCGCCGTGATGGTCGTGGCCCCGTCAGTGCCGCCGAGAAGCTGCTGCGCGGCGAGCGTCGCGACCGCCGTGCTTGTCCCCGTGCCCACACTCGCGACGCAGAGCTGGCTTGGCCCGCGCAGCGCCCCCGTGCCCGCGTTCACGCCGTGCGCAAGCGCCGCCCAGACCTGCGGCGCCGTGCCCGCCGCCACGTCGAACACCTCCGCCACCTGGCCCGGCAGCCCGAGCGTGAGCCGCCATCCGCCATTCGAGAGCTGCGACAGGGTAAGCGCGATCTGGTTGCCCAGGCTCCCCGTGTAGCGGGCTGCGAGCAGCAGTGGATAAGCGCCGTTCGCGTAGAACAGCGCATACGTCGCCGCCGTATCCGTCCCATCCGTGACGCGAACGCAGCGGAAATTGCTTGCCCCCTGCTGCACCGCCGTCGCAACCTGCGTGCCCATGTCGAACTGCCGCGGCTGGATCGCGCCGTAGAGCTGGGCGTAACTTTGCATAGTGCCCACGATGGCCGGCTGGTTTACCGGCCCCCACGCCGCCGTCCCCACCACTCCGACCATGTTGGTCGGCACCCCGTTGAGCACGAGCTGCTGCGGCGGCACGATCTGCACGTAGAGATCGGGCACCACCAGCGCCGTGGTGTTCAAGGTCCCTGCCTGCGTGATGGGCATTACTGCGTCCCCCCGGCCTGCTGTTGCCCAAGCGCGACGCGCACCACGCACGTCGTCTGCTCACCGGCCAGGATCGCTGCCACCTGAGCCGGATCGCTCACGAGCGCGCCCACCGGGTACGCCCCGAAGGACTGCACCACGATCAGTTCGTATGTCATTTTTTCCCCGTTCTGAAAGAGTGCTACCCGAAGGCTTCCCCTTGCGCCGACCCGTCCTGCGCCACGATCCCGAACAGCATCGTCGGCTGCAGCGCCCGCTCCAGCGTCGGGTATTCCACGAGCAGCCCGACCTCGCGCTTGTACAGCCGCGCCGCCTCCGCCCCGTCGTCGTCCGACACGCCGCGCCCGAGCAGCCGGCACGCCTCGCCGTCCACGTCCAAGAACGGTGTCTGCCCCACCGCGATGTCGAGCAGCGTCCCCACCCAATCCCGGGCAAACGGGTCCGGGCACCACAACGCGACCTCGAACACTTGCTCCTGTCGCCGCTTTTCCCGGCTCGCCAGAGCGTCCGCCCCCGTGCGCGCCAGCAGATCCGTCGCGCCCGGCAGCCGCAGGCTCGTCCCGCTCGCGATTGCGAGCCGCCCCCGCAACACGAGTTGCGCCAGACTCGACGCGACCAACGCGGCCGTGTCCCCCGCCTGACAGCGATACACCCAGCCCTGCCCACCCGCGGCAACGCCCGCGATCTGCCCGACCCCGCCGATACCCGCGAACAGCGCCGTATCGCCCGCCACCATGACCGTGAGCCCCGGCACCACCGGGTCCGTCCGCCACCGAGACGGCCAGCGCGTTGTCTCCCGCCACGTCCCCGGCTTGGCCCGCACCGTAACCGTCACCGTCTCTGCCGCGAGCGCCGCATTGAGCGAAACCGGCAGCGGCCAACCGCGGTGCACCCGCACCGGCCAGGGAAACGGCTCCGTGAACGGCACCGGCGGCGGCGACGCGGTGATCGCCCCGAGCGCGAAAGCGGCGAGCGCCGCCTCCACGTCCGCCTGGCTCGGCCCCAAGGCCGCCATCCCCCCCGCCATCCCTACGCCTCCGCCTGCCGCGCGAGCAGTCGCCAACCTTCCGCCGTACTCTCGGCAGCAGAGATCACGAGCCGCGTCCCGTTCTCGCCCACCAGCAAATCCGCCGCTCGCGGCGCCTCAGGCAACACCGGCAGCAGCACGCGCCAAGCCACCCCCGCCCCATCCGCCGGCAGCGCACCCCGCGGTGCCGCGGAGTCCGCAAGCACGCTCGCCGGCCACCCACGCAGCAGAGTCCGCAGCGTCCAGCGCGTCTCCCCGCCATAGCCTTCCAGCCCGGCAACCGGAGCTTCCTCGGCCCGCACCAGATCCAGCACCCGGTCGCACCGCACGACGAGCGGCGGCGCGAGCGTCTCGAGCGACGCCACGAAGAAAATCCCCGGCCGCCCGCGCAGGTAATCGCCCACCTGCACGTAGGCCCCGTCCAGCACTGCATACCAATGCGGCTTGCCCGGCATCGGCGCCCGCTTGAACCCCGGCGCGCCCGCACTGAACGCGCAGGCAAGCCGCACCAGCCGCCGCTCCGGATCGAGCGGCAGCTCCGCCCCTTCCGGCCGGAACACGTCGCATTCTTCGCCCACGCGCAGCGCCGCCTGCCCCATACCGCGGTTGATCGTGTCGGCGAGCCGCTCCGCACCCGTCATACGACGAGCGCCGGGTAGTTCGCGCTACCCAGACCAGGCCCAGGCGGCACGCCGAGGAAGCCGCAGATGCGTCGCCGCCAGGTATCGAGCAGCCGCAGCCGCTCGGACACCTCCATAGGATTGCGCTCCCACGGCCCAGCATTCGCCGTCCCCAGTGTCTCGCTCGCCTCCGGCACCGCCATCTCCAGCGCGCAACACTGCCCGAGTTGCCGCCGGAGGATGGCCTCCTCCACGTCCTGCAGATTGGCGAGCCGGAACTCCAGCGCGCCGTAGGCCGTGTAGAATCGCCATCCCCCGCCGCCCATCGCCGGCCCCCCGAACGCCGGGTAGCCGCAGAACCGTCGCGCGTCCGCCAGCTCCGAGGGTGTCAGCATCCGCCTAACCCAGGTGCTCGACGACGACGGCCCGCTTGTAGGCGGCATTCGTCGCAGTCGGGACGGTGGTCGGGTCGGTCGTCGTGTCGGTCGGCGCGCAGAACCCGCCGATCCAATACCAACTCTGCGCGATGATCTGCTGTAGCCGGTCGATCGGCTCGCGTGTCACCATCGCCACGCCATCCACCATGTGCACGATGCTTCCCTGCGGCGCGAACTCAACCCCGCCCATGCCCGCGAACTGTCCCTCGATCAGCGCCCCCTGCCCGACCACGATCGGCCGCCGGATGACGGCCGCCGCGATCGTCGGATGCGGCTGCACGTAGGCTTCCGTCGTCGAGACGAACCGCAGACCCAGGAAGTCGTTGACCATCCCCTGGCGGAACACCTGGTTGCTGCTGGTCGCTCCGGTGAACAGCCGCTGGAAAGCCTGGTCCGAGAACAGCTGCCGCGCGCTCACCGGGTCGAGGTAGCAGTTGTAGGCCCCCTCGATCTCCGGCACTGCATTCAGCCGCAGTGTCGCCACCGCATCCAGCAGGTTGGCGATCGTGAGTTGATCCCCCGCCGCGATCTGCGCGCTTGTCGTCCGCCCATTCGGCCGCAGGATCGGGCTGGCCGTCGCCGCAATCACCGCGTCCCCCGCCGTCCCGTCCGCCACGCTCACGTTCGACGAGAATGTAAGCACCCCCGACACCCCGCCCGGCGCCGTGCTCACGTTCACCACATCGGCCTGCGCGCCGATCAGCGTGTAAGCGTCCCCGCCCACCGTCACCGTCAGCGTGACGCCCGAGCTGACCGGCGTCGGCACGCCATACACCCACCCCTGCTGGAACCCGCGGATGTCATCCACGGCCACCTGCGGCCCAGCACTGGTCAGGCTCGTCCGCACCCGCGTATTCCCGCCGAGATACGGCGCGAACAGCGCATTCCGCGCGAGGTCGTCGAGCGATCGCGCCGCCTGCTCCCCGTTCGTCGCAGCGTTCCGCAGGAACATGTCCGCGATGGCAACCCGACTCGTCACCACGTTGAGATCGCTCGTCGCCGCATAATGCTGCAGTGTCAGCGTGTATTGCTCCACGCCCCAGTTGCCCGGCGCGAGGCCGTTGTCCAGGTTCGTGTTCTGGCTCGCGATGATCGGCTGCGTCACCGCTGGCCGCAGTCCGGCCCGCGTCTTCGTCAGCGTCTCACCGATCCCGACCGCGAACTCCTCCTGGTCCGCGCACGCCCGATACCCGAGCCGCGACCGCAGCGCCTCCTGGAATTCACGCTGTAGAAAGCCCTCCTGGATCGCTTCTTGCAGCGCCGCAGGAAAGTTGGAAATGCCCATAGGTTTGCCGTCCCATCAGGTAAGGGGTTGTTTCGGCCGATAAGGCTTTAGGGTCTGAGCACATGCCTCCATCGTCATGGCCGGGCTTGGCCCGGCCACCCACGATTTCGAACGGCTCAGAAACTTCTAGCGGACTGACAACTACGGAAGCGCTACCGCGAGGAACCCTGCTTCCGCAGCAGCGCCGCCCGCGCCGTGCGCCACTCCTCGCGTGTCATCGCCATCGCGTTCGCCGGCGTGACCGCCGCCGCTACCGGCGCCCGCGCCGCCGCGCTGGTGCTCGCCGTGAATAGCCAGGGCTTCTCCTTGCGCAGCTTGGCTACGGCCTTCGCCGCGCCCCCGTCTTCCGCCGCCCCGTCCCGGTCCTCCTCGCTCAGCATCTTGAGCGCATCAAGGTCATGCATCCCAGCCTTCGCACCCGCCGCCCGCAGCTCCGCATCCGCCACGCGCCGCCGCATCCGCGCCAGCTCGCCCTCGTAATTCGGGGCCGACTCCTGCGGCGCCTCGCCGTCGCTCATCCTGATTCTCCTTGATGCGTTGCAACTCTGCCGCCAGTTAGGGCGGCCCATACTCCCCGGCAGCGCCGTTTTCCCGGTTCCTTCGTTGCGCAAGAACGCCCCATGCCTCGGGACTCCCTTCACGCGGCAAGCAGGCCCCCAGAGGAACGACCCGCTTCATCTTGTCCAGGAGAGCCGTTCACATGCGGAACCGGCATCGTAGGCGAACTGGTATGGTTTCTTGGGGCACTCGGGCAAGCAATATTTTCGCCGTCTTCGCGCATGTGGCCCGCCCCTGCGTGACCGACGCTCTTACGCAGCCCGGCGTTCGCCAGTCTGCCGCGGCGTGGCCGACGCCCGTCGCCACAAGGCGCCCGCTCCTCGCTCCCTGGCGCCTGCCACGGCGGCCACGCCAGCCCCAGCCCAGCCTCCGCATCCAGCGCCGCCAGCACCTTGCCCCCCACCCGCAGCGGATACCGCGCGTGCGCCCGCAGCAGCATCCGCGCCAAGGGCAGCAACCCACCCTCGCCGTACGACACCCGCAGGCTCCCCGCCAGCCACAGCAAGCCCTGCTGCATCATCTCCATCGCCCGCCCCGACGCCGGCGCACCCGACCGCTGCGGGTCCGCCCGGTTGCCGTGCACCGCCTCCAGCGCCAACTCCCGCAGGAACCGCACGTAGTCCAGCACCGCCGCCGACGCCCCGCCCCCGATCTCCAAGAGCTTCGCGTCGCCGCGCTCGCTCAGCACCAGCGCGTTCCCAGCACCGCGCACCAGCTCGCCCTCGATCCCCGCCGGCTCCTTGATCAAGAGCGTCGGGTCCGCGCTGTATTTCAGCGCCCGTCCCGCCTGGCTCAGCTGGTAGTCAATCTCGATCCCGGTCTCGATCGGCGGCAAACGTGCACCCCCCATCCGGCGCCTCGCCGCCCGGCAGGTTCCGAACCCACACGATCGGCACGAACCCCAGCCCATGCCGCACGCTCCGCGCCGCATCCACCTGCATCGGCCCCGCGACCCCCACCGGCTGCGGCCGGAACCACTGCTCCGCCTCCGCCGTGAACCGCCGCTCGAACCAATACGCCTCCCCCGCCTCCGCCGCCTGCCCGGCCGCGATCAAGGCGCTGCCCGGCACCTTGTAGCGCTCCACCACCTGCACCAGCCGGTCCGGCTCCGCCACGTCCCATTCCGGCGTCAGATACGCGCTCTCCAGCACCTCCACGAACGGCCGATGCCCCAGCACACGCAGGTGCAGCGCCACCTGATCTTTAGCGCCGTCGTCCTTATAGTTCGGTCTCCTTCCGGGGTGACGTGCCAGGCGGGGCCGAGGTGACCTCGACCCCGCCGAACGGGGCTAGCTGCGCGCGGAGCTGCTCGGCGGCCTCGTCGAGCATCCGACTGTCCGCTGTATCGCCGTTCCAATAAATGGGAAACTCAAGGCCCGGAGCGCCCAGCCTATTGCCTCCAACAATGACGATCTTTTCCTTCCATATATCGAACGAGATTGAGCCCAGTTCGCCGGTCGGAGAATCGACATGGAACTTATATCCGTCGCTCTCTGCCCACTTCCGCAAGGGAGCAACCAAATCCGCTACGTCCCGCGAACTCGTCAGAGTCACTGTACGCAGCGGAGAGTATTCGTAATCACCCAGGGGAGGACCGCTATCTTTCACGCCCGTCATCCGCATGCTAATTCCAACTGTCAGCATCACCAAGAGGAGAAGGGCGATCCCGGTGCGCACTTAATGTGCCCCGTGATGCCGCTCGATGTTCTCCCGCATTTTCTCGTCGAGGCTGTCGAAGATGTGCGGCCCGGCAAGCTCGTTGGCGGTGGCCATGCCGAATTTGCTGTTGTTGCCGACACCGATCGTAGTGACCGACCACGATCCGTCCGGGTTCTGGGTGGCCGTCCGCGTGATCTGCCCCCTATAGAGGAGGTGGCCTGGACGGGTCACGTTCTGGATGATCAGGCCGTCGGCGGACACAGTGGTTGTGACGTTGCCGACGAAGAGGCCGGTGGCGGGATCGCGAACTGGATAGGTTTGGAGCGACTGGACCGGGTGATCCGGCGACCGCCCTGGCACCGCGAAGCGGGACATCTGATCCTTCATCTCCTCCGCCGTGCACCGCATCTCCGCAGAGCATACCACGTTAGGACCGGCCTGATAATGATGATAGCCTTCTCGGGAGACTGAGTACTGGCTGCCATCCGAGATTTGCGGGGCACGCTTCTCGTCCGCCTTCCGAGCAGCGCCACTGCCAGGCTGAGCCGCTGACGCGCGCACCAGCATGTCGCTGCCCAGCCCCCGCGCGAGCCTGCCGGGCATCGCCCGCTCGATGCGCGCTATCGCCTCCGCGAACGCGTCCAGCGCCGCCCCGCTCCGCGGCAGGCCGAATAACACCGGCCCGTAAGCCTTTGCCCATGCATGCGCCCGTGTAGCGCCAGGTCGGCGCTGCTGACGGCCGCAAGGTCGGAACGCTCGGCCCGCTCTGCCCGCGTCGTCCTTCGGCGCCGCCGTGCCATGCCCGAACCAGCCGTGCTCCTGCCGCCCCTGGTCCTCCCAGCTCACGGCTCGCTCTCGCCCGTGCCCAAGTGGGCCAGCCTCTCCGCAAAGGACTGAGCCTGCGTCTGTGCCTGGTCTTGCACCGCTGCCAGCGTCGCCTCGCTCCGCTCCCCCTCGATCCTGCGCAGCTCGGCCTGGGCATCCGCGAGCCCATACTCCGCCGCCACCATCCCGACCGCGCTCTCGCGGCTGATCAGCCCGGCCTGCGCCAGCGTCTTGAGCGTCCCCGCATCCCGCGCCCGCTCCTCGCTCCCCGGCGCCTGCCACGGCGGCCACGCCAGCCCCAGCCCGGCCTCCGCATCCAGCGCCGCCAGCACCTTGCCCCCCACCCGCAGCGGATACCGCGCGTGCGCCCGCAGCAGCATCCGCGCCAGCGGCAGCAACCCACCCTCGCCGTACGACACCCGCAGGCTCCCCGCGAGCCACAGCAAGCCCTGCTGCATCATCTCCATCGCCCGCCCCGACGCCGGCGCGCCCAGCCGCTGCGGGTCCGCCCGGTTGCCGTGCACCGCCTCCAGCGCCAACTCCCGCAGGAACCGCACGTAGTCCAGCACCGCCGCCGACGCCCCGCCCCCGATCTCCAAGAGCTTCGCGTCGCCGCGCTCGCTCAGCACCAGCGCGTTCCCAGCACCGCGCACCAGCTCGCCCTCGATCCCCGCCGGCTCCTTGATCAACAGCGTCGGGTCGGCGCTGTATTTCAGCGCCCGTCCCGCCTGGCTCAGCTGGTAGTCAATCTCGATCCCGGTCTCGATCGCGGCGGCAAACGTGCACCCCCCATCCGGCGCCTCGCCGCCCGGCAGGTTCCGAACCCACACGATCGGCACGAACCCCAGCCCATGCCGCACGCTCCGCGCCGCATCCACCTGCATCGGCCCCGCGACCCCCACCGGCTGCGGCCGGAACCACTGCTCCGCCTCCGCCGTGAACCGCCGCTCGAACCAATACGCCTCCCCCGCCTCCGCCGCCTGCCCGGCCGCGATCAAGGCGCTGCCCGGCACCTTGTAGCGCTCCACCACCTGCACCAGCCGGTCCGGCTCCGCCACGTCCCATTCCGGCGTCAGATACGCGCTCTCCAGCACCTCCACGAACGGCCGATGCCCCAGCACACGCAGGTGCAGCGCCACACTCCCCACGCTGCCGCGCACCGCCGCCTCGGTCATCACGGACCCGAGCCGCGTCTCCCCCACCAGCGCCGCCAGCGCCTCCTGCACAGCGGCATCCGCGCTGGTCAGCCGCGGGAACATCCCCTCCCCAAACAGCAGCCCCACCGCGTCCTCGACCACGATCCGCGCCAGCGCGTAGCGCACGCTCGGCCGGCGCATCCGGAGCGGGATATACTCCCCACCCCCGGTCCGCTCCTCATGGAACTCGTGCGGCAGCGCGTCGTACAGCGTGCCGTCCAGCACCCGCCGATACATCAGCAGCCGGTGCGCCCGCGCAGGCATCACCGAATCCGCCGGCCACAGCGCGGCGAGCGTTCGCAGCATGAAATCTCCATATTGCAAATACGTAAAGAACGTGCCGGCGTTGCGGTTTCCAACCGAACTCGAACCGACACAGGGTTCTGTTTGCGAGTTGGTTAGGTGCTAATGTTCTATGTGCTGGGAGCTAAAGAGAGATGAGTGGCTCGGCTTCTATGATGAGTCTATTCATCGCCCCATCACCGCCACCCCCACCGCCCGCGCTCCCCGCCCCTGCTCCACGAGCAGCCCGAACGCCCGGCTCAGCGCGTCCACCTGGTCGTCCTTCGCACCCCCCGGAAAATCCGACATCTCCTCCAGCAGCCCCGGCGCCCAAGCCGCATCCAGCACGCTGACGTTCCCCGCGTTCACCTGCGCCGCCACCGGCTGCGCCCGCAGCGCCTTCGACCCCGTCTCCGGCGTCGCCACCACGCGATACCCCGCCACCGCCCGCGCCAGCCACCCGACCTGCGCCCGCCCGGCCTGCCCAGGATCCTGCGGGAGCGCCACGATCACACTCGGCCCATCCCGCTCCGCCGTCCGGCGCACCAGCGCCTCGACCGCCGCCGGCTCCGCCCGCGCCCGCACCACGTCCGCCACCAGGAACCCGCCATCCGCCCGGCGAACCAGCCGCAGCCCCACGGTCCAATCCGCCCCCGCCCCGCTGCTTGCCGCCAGATCCCACGCCCGCACGCCCCCAGGCTCCGCCTGCGAGGCCATCACGATCCGCCCCGTCCGGAACAGCCCGCCCTCCGCCACCCGCGGCACCTGCTGGAACAGCGCCGCGAACGCACGCTCCCCCAGGATCGCCTGCTTCCTCAGCAGCGCCTCACGCCCTTCCCACTCCGGCCACAGCGCCTCGCCCTCTTCCCGCCCCAGCGGGTCCCCAGGCTCGGCCAGCGCCGGCAGCCGCACCACGCGCCAAGCATCTGACGAAGCGAGCAGCCGCCCGCCCAGATCATCCGGATGCCACCGCGTCATCACGACGACCGCCCGCCCTCCCGGCTTCAGCCGAGTGACGGCGTCCGACCGCCACCAATCCCAAACCGCCTCCCGCGACTCGCGCCGCTCCGCGTCCGCCTGGTTGCGCACCGGGTCATCCACGAGCAGCAAATCTGCCCGCCGCCCAGCCACGGAACCGCGCACGCCGGTCGCGAAATACCCCCCGCCGCTCTCCAGCCCGAACCGCTGCGCCGCCCGGTTCGCCGGGTCGAGCGCGATCCCGAGCCGCGCCCCGTGCGCCCCGACCAGCCCGCGCACCCCCAGCCCGAAATGCCGGGCGAGCGACTGCGTGTGCGACACGGCGAGCACCTGCGCCCGTGGATGCCGCGAGAGGAACCACGGCGGGAACACCAGGCTCGCATACGTGCTCTTCGCGTGCCCCGGCGGCAGCAGCAGCATGAGTCGGTCCACCCGCCCCGCGCTGACCGCCACCAGCTCCTTGAGCAGCAACCGATGGTGCCGCGCCGGCACTTGCCCCTGCGACGCGAGGACAAACCTCGCCCAGCCCGCGAGGCTACTCCTGATCTTCCGCCGAAGCCTCCATTCCCCGTCCTTCTGCATAGGATTCGAGCTCGGCATCTGTGAGCTGGCTCAGGTCCGGGTTGTTGCGTTTGGGCACGGCGCGGGAATGCACGTAAGACGCTGTAATGCGCGCGAGCGCCGCGGCCCCTTTCGCGTCCCCAGCATCCCATTTGCGCTGCATCAGGGCGAGCAGGACCTGCAGGGGAGTGAGCTGTTCCATCTTTTCCGGGAGAGCGCCATCCACATGCGGGACCGCCATCGTAGGGCAGTTGGTATGGTTTCCTGGGGCGCCTGGGCAAGCACTATTTCACCTCTCCCTGACACCGATCTCGGGCGCGACGTGTTGGCGCCCTATATCCGTGTCTCGGCGCATGACGGAGGCCGCCCAGTGCCGAAGCCCAGCCGCCTGCGCATCACCCTCGATGCCTCGTGAGCTACGACGGCACCGATCATCCGGCACCTCACCTCGATCGCACACCGCTCGCATGCCTCGTGAACTCGCTGCGGGCAAAGGTGTCCGCCATGGCCACGGTCGGCGACCTTGCTTGCTCGTCCCAGATGCCCGAGATTTGACCTCCCGCCGAAGAGCTGGCGTGAACTTGCCGACAAAATGCCACGATTTGCCGCCTAGTCTAGGACTGATTTGAGAACAGATATGGTGTATATCGTCCCAAGTGATCTAGGAACTAGAAAACTGTATTACTGAGATAGTAAAAATCGATCTATGCAAGTTTATATGGCATCTTGAGGAAAATGGTCCATGAATTCGCAACCATTGTTTATTCTTGGCTCCCCTCGTTCCGGAACAACTTTCCTCTGCTGTGCACTCAATCAGCACCCGCTCATCCGCCTGACCAACGAAAGCCGCGTTTTCGTGCTGCTGAAGGATCTCATGGACGAACGTAGCCGCCGTCCCGATCTTCTGGAGCCGGACTATTGGGATCGGTTTCAGCGCTTCGCACGGCAGCACGCTGGTAGCTGGGTAGAGCAATTCTACCGCAACTCACTTGGCATACTGGAACCTATCTGGGGCGACAAGCACACAAGCTACAGCGATCCAGCAGTGCTCTCAGGACGGGACGGTGCGGCGATCATGGAGCCGCGCTCAGGTTCTTGTCTGCGGCTGATCCGAGACTGCCTGCCGAGCGCGAAGTTCATCCACCTCCATCGGCACCCCTGGCAAGTCGCTGTCTCGATGAAGCGGCGGGGCTGGGTGGAATCATTGAAAGCCGGCGTGCAGGTATGGAAGCAGCACGTGTCGGAGATCGAGGCGTTCTTCGCCGAGGTGGACGAGACGTCACGGCTGACCCTGAGCTTTTCCGAGTTGGTAGCTCATCCAGACCTGGTGGCGTCCGAGGTAGGCGGGTTGCTGGGGCTGGGGAATGCGGCACCGATCGCGCACTTTCTTGCAGGTCAGCGTGCGCAACCCACGCCATTCAGTAGCCCAACCTCAGATTTGCGGCAGCCGCTGGCGTTGCAAATGCCGGCCGAGTGGAACCTGGTGTCAGTGAAGGCAGTAGGAGAAGAAACAGAAATGGCATTGCGGTTGGGATATGATTTACCGTCCGCTTGAGAATACACGCGGCCTAAGGCATCTTCCGACCTGCCCGCTGCGTATTGCTGGCACGCTCGCGTCCTGCTGCTCCTGGCACCGGACGCCCTCGACCGCTACGGCCCTTCAAGCTCCGGAGCCACCCGATGCGCCGCCTCCTCATTGTCATCCTCACCGGCGCCGCGCTCGCGAGCCGCGCCGCACTCGCCGCCCCGGCCGACGCCACCGTGCCGGCCTATCACGGCGGCCCAGACCACAGTGGCCACGCCATCGTCCCCGGCCTAACCTGGGCCCGTGCAGCAGCGACCAAGCCCGATACGGCTTTCGATGGCACCGTGCAGGGCCACGTCAACGCCCAGCCGCTCTACTGGCATCCGCCAGGTGCTGCGCACGGCCTAGTCATCGTCGCCACTGACTCCGACACGGTCTATGCGCTCGATTCCACCACCGGCCGGCCAGTCTGGCAACGCACGCTGGGTCAGGCCGCGCCGCGCTCGGAGGTGGACTGCGGCAACATCAACCCAATCGGCATCACCGGCACGCCGGTCATCGACCCTGCGGCCGGCGCGCTCTACTTCGACGCCATGGTTGACCAGCGAGGCACTGCGCAGCACCTGGTATTCGGCCTCTCCCTCACCGACGGTGCTGTGCTGCCGGGCTGGCCGGTTAACGTCGCGGATGGCCTGCACGCGATGGGCCGGGAATTCTCCCCGCGCGTGCAGGAGCAGCGCGGCGCGCTGGCCCTGATCGACGGCCATGTCTATGTGCCGTTCGGCGGCTATTGGGGCGATTGCGGCGCTTACCACGGCTGGGTCGTTGGGCTCGACCCTGCCCACCCCGGCATCGCCGCCGCCTGGGACACGCGCGGCACCAAGGGTGGCATCTGGACCCCTGGCGGCATCGTCTCGGACGGCCATTCGGTAATCTTCGCCACCGGCAACACCGTGGCCGCGCGCGAGTGGAGCGACGGCAACGCGGTATTCCGCCTGCCTCCCGACCTGCGGCGCACCACCGACCCTGACCGCTTCTTCGCGCCAGCCAACTGGCGCGAGCTCGACGACGAGGACGCCGACCTGGGCGGCACGGCCCCCACGCTGATCGACCTGCCCGGTGGCACGCCGTCCCACCTGGTGCTCGCGCTCGGCAAGGACGGGAACGCCTACCTGCTCGACCGCGACCACCTGGGCGGCATCGGCCATGCGCTCGTCACCGTCCCCGTGGCCGATGCCGCGATCATCACTGCGACGGCGACCTACCCTGCCCAAGGCAGTGTCGGAGGTGGCGTGCTCGTCGCCTTCCAGGGACAGAACGCCTCCTGCTCCGGCGGCAGCGGCCTGATCGCGCTCCGGATCGCGGCCAGCCCGAAGCCTACGCTGAGCTGGGCCTGGTGCGCGCCGTTCAACGGCCGGGCCGCCCCCATCGTCACGACAAGCAACGCGACCGCCGAGCCGATCGTCTGGGTGGTCGGCGCCGAGGGCGACGAGCGCCTGCACGCGTTCCGCGGCGATAACGGGATGCCGATCTTCACCAGCGAGCGCCTGAAGGGATTGCGCCACTTCGTCACCCTCCTCGCCGCCGACGGACGCTTGTTCGTGGCGGGGGACGGGCGCGTGTATGCATTCGATGTCGGACCGCACTAGCGAGCGTAGCAAGTCCAAGTCTGCCGTTGACGGCCTTATATCGCGGCGCCATCCTTCCCTCGATCTACCTGTACGAGCGGCGGACAACATGCGGATGGCCCGGCCGCAGCGCAGCGAAAGCGCAGCAAAGATAGGATCGTGATGCCCGGCGGACTGGACGATCTCGCAGCGCGGAATGAGGCAGCCGAGGCGAGAATTGTTTCCCGCGCGGACCCAAGCGGCGCGAGCGGCCGCAATCGCTATCGCCTCGGCGTTGATGTCGGCGGCACCTTCACCGACCTACTGCTGATCGACGAGAGCACCGGCCAGACCTATTCGGCCAAGGTGCCCTCGACGCCGAAGGACTCTTCGGTCGGCGTGCTCAACGGTATCGCCAAGCTCTGCCAGCAGACCGGCATAGACCCGGCGCAGATCAACTACGTCATGCACGGCACCACGGTCGCGACCAACACGGTGCTGACCTCCAGCGGCGCGCGGGTCGGGCTGGTCACCACGAAGGGCTACAAGCAGGTGCTGCAGATCGCCCGCTCCTACGTGCCGGGCGGCCTTGGCGGCTGGGTGATCTACAACAAGCGCGATCCGCTGGCACCGCTCGAACTCACCATCGAGGCGCACGAGCGCATGGACGCGCGCGGCAATCCGGTCGAGCAGCTCGACGAGGCGCGGCTGCGGCAGGACCTGCAAGGACTGGCCGGCAAGGGCGTCGAAGCGCTGACCGTCTCGCTCATCAACGCCTACGCCAACGGCGCCCACGAGCAGCGGGTGCGCGACATCGCGCAGGAGGTGATGCCGGCGGTTCCGGTGTCCATCTCCTCCGAGGTGATCCCCGAGATGTACCAGTACGAGCGCACCGAGACGACGGTCGTGAACTCCTACATCCGGCCTGTCGTGTCGCGCTACATGCAGAACCTGCACGACGAGCTGAGCCGCCAGATGAGCGACGTGCAGCTCCACGTCCTACGCTCGGACGGCGGCCTGTCCTCGGTGGAAGCCGCGAAGTCCGCGCCTGTGAACCTCCTGATGAGCGGCCCGGCGGGTGGGGTCGCGGGCGCACTGTGGATCGCTGCCCAGGCCGGCCACCGGAACCTGCTCACCTTCGACATGGGCGGCACCTCGACCGACGTCGCCCTGATCCAAGGCGGGGTCGCTCAGACGCGGCGGGAGACCCGCGTCGCCGACGTCACGGTGCGCGCGCCCTCGATCGACGTGCGCAGCATCGGGGCCGGTGGCGGCTCGATCGCCTACGTGCCGCAGCTCACGAAGGCGCTGCGCGTCGGCCCGCAGAGCGCCGGCGCCGATCCCGGCCCGGCGTCCTACGGCAAGGGCGGCGAGGCGCCGACCGTGACAGACGCCAACGTCGTCCTCGGCTACCTGCCAAGCTCCTCGAAGCTCGGCGGCGACATGCGCCTCGACCGCGCCCTCGCGAAGCGGGCGGTGCAGACGATCGCCGACGCGCTCGGCCTCCCGTTGCAGCGTGCCGCCGAGGGCATCGTCAACATCGTCAACGAGACGATGTTCGGCGCGCTTCGCCTGGTCTCGGTCGAGCAGGGCCACGATCCGCGCGACTTCGCCCTCGTAGCGTTCGGCGGCGCCGGGCCGCTGCACGCCAACGCGCTCGGCCGGCTGATGGGGTCCTGGCCGGTCATCATCCCGCCCGGCCCAGGCGTGCTCTGCGCCTACGGCGACGCCACCACGCGGGTCCGCGATGAAGCCTCGCGCACATTCATCCGCCGCTTCCTCGAAACCTCGGACCAGGAGGTTGGCGCCATGCTGGAGGAGCTTGCCGCAACCGCCGCCCGCGCCCTCGATGCCGAGGGCGTGCCCCGCGCCGAGCAGGAAGTGCTCCACCAGATCGATATGCGCTACAAGGGTCAGGGCATGCAGCTCACGGTGGACGTTACGCCGGAAGCGTTCCGCTCCGGCGGGTTGCAGGCGGTCGCCGCCAGGTTCGACGCGACCCACGCCCAGCTCTTCACCTTCGCCCTCGACGCGCCGCACGAGCTGGTCAACCTGCGCAGCGTCGTCCAGGGCCGCGAGACGCTGGTGCGCCCCCAGAGCATCGGCCGCGGCGGCACGGACCCGGCGGCGGCAGTCGTCGAGCAGACCACGATGTTCGTGGATGGAAGCGACGTGCCCGCGAGGATCTACGACCGCGCCCGGCTGCAGGCCGGCAACCGAATTCCCGGGCCGGCGGTGATCACCGAGATGGACGCGACCGCGCTGATCCTGCCCGGCCATGTCGGCGAGACCGACACGTTCGGCAACATCCTCATCCGGCCTAACGAGTAAACGACGGGAGACCGGCCATGCCTGCACAGATCATCCAGGCCAACAGCGCGCCGTTCCGTGCCGCCAAGGTTGACCCGATCACGCTCGACATCATCGAGAACGCGCTGCGCAACGCCCGCTCGGAGATGGATGCCGTCCTGTTCCGCACCGCCATGTCGCCCGGCATCCGCGAGCAGCACGACGCTTTCCCGATGATCGCCAACCAGCAGGGCAAGATGGTGGTCGGCCAGTTCGGCTCCTTCATCTACGGCTTCACCCAGGGCTACGACGGCACCATCGAGGAAGGCGACATCTTCCTCACCAACGACCCCTACGCGGTGGACGGCGCGATCAGCCACCTGAACGACTGGCTCACCATCATGCCGATCTTCAAGGGCGGGCGCCTGGTCGCCTGGGCGGCGATGTTCGGCCACATGACCGATATCGGCGGCAAGGTGCCGGGCAGTTTGCCGACCGATGCCGCGCAGCTCTTCGAGGAGGGGCTGCAGATCCCCCCGGTAAAGATCTACCGCAAGGGCGAGCTGAACCAGGAAATCCTCGCCATGGTCCTGCGCAACTGCCGGCTGCCCCACTGGAACCGCTCGGACTTCAACGCCATCGTCGCCGCCCTGCGCATGGCCGAGCGGCGGGTCTTGGAAATGTGCGACCGTTTCGGCGACGACGAGTTCATCGCCGCGATGGAGGAGATGCTCGACCGCAACAAGCGCGCCATGGGCGCGATCATCCAGATGGTGATCCCGGAGAAGAAGGCCTACTTCGAGGACTACATAGACGACGACGGCCTCGGTATGGGTCCCTACAAGGTTGCCTGCACGATGTGGCGGGAGGGCGAGAAGGCGATCTTCGACTTCGGGGGCACGGACCCGCAATCCATCAGCTCGGTGAACTTCCTCCTCAATGAGGAGATGTTCAAGATGTTCCTGGGCGCGTTCACCATCAACCTGTTCGACCCGCAGATCCTGTTCAACGACGGCTTCTACGACTTGGTGGACGTTCGCATCCCCGCTGGCTGCATCCTCAAGCCGCGCCGCCCGGCCGCGCTCTCCTGCCGCACCCACATGCTGGGCCGCATCTTCGACATCATGGGCGGCGTGCTCGGCCAGGGCGCACCGGACGCGCTCAACGCCGCCGGGTTCTCCGACAGCCCGCATTTCATGTATTCGGGCTACGACCGCAACGGCGAGTGGTATCAGCTCTACCAGATCGGCTTCGGCGGCATCCCCGGCCGCCCGGCCGGCGACGGGCCGGACGGGCACTCGCTCTGGCCCGCCTTCACCAACGTCCCCAACGAGTTCCTGGAGAGCTACTTCCCGCTCCGCATCGTCACCTACGAATCCATTGCCGATTCGGGTGGTGCCGGCCTGCATCGCGGCGGCAACGGCGTCAAGCTCGCCTACATGTTCCTCGAACCAGGCGAGATCTCGATCCACGACGACCGCTGGCTCACCCATCCCTGGGGGGTCAACGGCGGCACCCCCGGCGCGCGCTCGACCAAGCTGATGAAGCGAGCCGACGGCACCGAGGAACTCCTGCGCTCGAAGTGCGACCGCGTCGCCGTCGCGCCGGGCGACGTGCTCTCCTTCAACACCTGGGGCGGCGGCGGCTGGGGCGATCCGCTCAAGCGCGACCCGGCGAAGGTGGCCAAGGACGTCGAGCGCGGCCTCGTCACCACGGAGGGCGCGCGGCGCTACGGCGTTGTCCTCGGCCCGGACGGCGGCGTTGATGCGCCGGCCACCGTGACCCTGCGCGAGCACATGGCGCAGGAGCGCGGCGAGACCGAGGCTGTTCGACCGCGGCGGCACGGTCGAGGAACTCAAGGCGCGCTGCAAGGCGGAAACCGGGTTCGACCCGCCGCGCGCGCCGGAGTTCCAGAAATGGATGCGCGGCGGCGCGGCCGCGATCTAACGGCGTGCGGCGTCATGGGGCAGCGGCGATGACGGAAGATCTCGACAGCAACTATGCGCGCGCCGGCTACCATCGCCGGCTCGGTTTCGGCCGGCGCCCGGCCTTGGTGCTCGTGGACTTCGTGCAGGCTTACTTCGCGCCCAACTCGCCTCTCTATGCGGGCGTGGAGGACTGCCTGGCCTCCGCCCTGCGGGTGCTGCAAGCGGCGCGGCACGCGCGCATCCTGCGCGTCTTCACCAACGTCGCGTATCAGCCCGGCGGACTGGACGGCGGCGTGTTCTTCCGCAAGGTGCCGGCGCTGTCCTGCATGGAAGCGGGCAACCCGCTCGGCGGCTGGCCGCAGGGCCTCCTGCCGGAGCCGGGCGAGTTGGTGATCTCCAAGCAGTATCCCTCGGCGTTCTTCGGCACGTCGCTCGCCGCCACGCTCACGGCGAGCGGCGTTGATACCGTCATCCTGACCGGCGTCACCACCAGCGGCTGCGTCCGCGCCACTTGCGTTGACACGATCAGCCACGGTTTCATCCCCATCGTGGTCCGCGAGGCGGTGGGCGACCGCGCCGCGGCCCCGCACGAGGCGAACCTCTACGACATGAGCGCCAAATACGCCGACGTGGTCAGTGAGGCCGAGGCGATCACTGCCCTTCACAGGGTTGCCGCATGACGCGCGGAGGCGGCCTGCGCCAACTGCTCGCGCCGGGGACGCTGCTCATAGCACCCGGCGTGTTCGACATGATCTCGGCGCGCATCGCCGACCAGCAGGGCTTCCGCGCGCTCTACATGACCGGCTACGGCACGGTCGCGTCCGCCCTCGGCCTGCCTGATGCAGGGCTGGCAACCTACACGGAGATGCGCGAGCGCGTGGAGCGCATCGCGGGCGGCACGGCGACGCCGCTGATCGCGGATGCCGACACGGGCTTCGGCGGGCTGCTGAACGTCGAGCGCACCGTGCGCGGCTACGAGGCGGCGGGAGCGGCGGCGATCCAGATCGAGGACCAAGCCTTCCCGAAGAAATGCGGTCACACGCTCGGGCGGCAGGTGATCCCGGCCGAGGACATGGTGCGCAAGATCAGGGTCGCGCGCGAGGCGCGTGAGAGCGCGGAGTTCCTGATCATCGCCCGGACCGACGCGCGCACCGCGCACGGCCTCGACGAAGCGTTGCGCCGCGCGGACTCCTACGCGAAGGCCGGCGCCGACATCCTGTTCGTCGAGAGTCCCGAGAGCGAGGAGGAGATGGCGCGCATCTGCGCCAGCCTCGACGCACCCTGCCTCGCCAACATGGTGGAGGGCGGGCGGACGCCGGTCCTGACCCGCGAGCAGCTGATCCAGATCGGCTACCGCATGGCGATCTTCCCGGCGACCGGCTTCCTCGCGGCCGCAGCCGCCTTGACCCGCGCCTATTCGGCGCTGCACGCCCTCGGCTCGACCGCGCAGGCCGGCCTCGACCTGTTCGCATTCAGCGAGATGAACAAGCTGATGGGCTTCGAGCGGGTCTGGGAGTTCGAGCGGCGCAACGCCGAATAGGCACGCGGCCTGCCCGTCACGTCTATGTGAGAGGCCGAGTGCGGACTTCGCAAGTCTTCCTCACCCGGCTAGCTTGTCCGGACAAACAGACAAATCAGCACTGCCGGGGGACACGGATGGGTTCAGTGGTCGTCGGGCCGCAGCGATACCGCGCCAGCTACGGCCGCTACTTCGAGGAGTTCGAGCCCGGCGACGTGTACGAGCACCGCCCAGGGCGCACGATCACCGAGGCGGACAATATCCACTTCTCGCTGCTGACCATGAACGCCCACCCCATGCACTGCGACGCCGCCTTCGCCGCGAAGAGCGAGTTCGGGCGGCTCCTAGTGAACAGCGGCCTCTCGCTCGCAATCGTGCTCGGCATGACGGTCAACGACGTGAGCGCCAAGGCAATCGCCAATCTCGGCTGGAAGGAGATTCGGCTGCTGGCGCCGGTCTTCTGCGGCGACACGCTCTACGCCGAGAGCCGCGTCGTCGAGAAGCGTGAGTCCCGCTCCCGTCCCACCCAGGGCATCGTCACCACCCACACGCGCGGCTTCAACCAGGACGGCACGGAGGTCATGGACTTCGTGCGCGTCTCCCTCGTTCCGAAGCGCGGGCACGGCGTCGGCGACGATGCCTGACGGCGCGCAGCCGGAGCCAGGCGCCGCGACCGCGCGGGCGGCGGTGGAGACTGCTGCGCGATCTCTGGCATGGGACGACGTGGAGGGCCTGAACGGAGCAGCGTCGCTGCCCGTCTCGCACCTGCTCGGTGACGACCCGACGCTGACGGACGCGGCGGAGGCGATCGCGTCGGGCGCTGTGACCAGTGAGCAGCTCACCCAGGCCTGCCTGGACGCGATCGCGCGCGATAACGCCCGCGCCGGCTGGTTCGTGCGCGTGGCGGAGCAGCAGGCATTGGAGCGGGCACGTGCCTGCGACCTCGCGCGCTGGGCGGGCGTGGCGTTGGGACCGCTGCACGGCGTCCCGCTCGCCCACAAGGACATGTTCGCCCGCGCCGGCGAGCCGATGGAGTGCGGCAGCCGCATCCTCGCCGGCTACCGCCCGGCCCGCACCGCGACGCTGCTGCAGAGGCTGGACGCGGCCGGCGCGGTGACGCTCGGCGCGCTGCATATGGCGGAGTTCGCGCTGAGCCCGGTCGGCGACAACGCCCATCTCGGCGCACGGCCCAACCCCTGGAACCCGGCCCACGTCACCGGCGGATCGTCGAGCGGCAGTGGCGCCGCGGTCGCCGCGCGCCAGGTGTTCGGTGCGCTCGGCTCGGACACCGGCGGCTCGGTGCGCCTCCCCGCCGCGTGCTGCGGCATCACCGGCCTGAAGCCAACGCAAGGCCTGCTGCCGATGGACGGGGTGATGCCGCTCGCCCCATCCATGGACTGCGCCGGGTTCCTGGCCCGCACGGCGGAGGATTGCGCGCGCCTGCTCGCCGTCGCCACGGGACAGCTTGCCGCCGAGCGGGATGCGGGCGGCGCAGCGGTTGCCGTGCCCGACTTCGACGCGGGCGCGCCGCTGACCGACGAGGTGCGCGCCTGCCTTGCGCGAGCCGTGGACACGTTGCGCGAAGCCGGCCTCCTCCTACGCCGCGTGCCATTGCCGGAGCTGGGCGCTGCCGGGCAGATCGGCACGCTGGTGCTCGGCGCGGAGGCCGCCTCGGTGCACGGGCGCTGGCTGCGGACCCGCGCTGCCGAGTATGGGGCGCTGGTGCACCGGCGCATCGCGCGCGGCCTCGCCTACGCCGCCACCGAGTATGTGGACGCCTTGCGCCTGCGCCCCTCCCTGTGCGCTGCCTTCCTGCGCGAGCACCTGGCGGGAGCCGGCGCGCTTCTGCTGCCCACCTTGCCGGAACCGGTGCCCACGATCGCGGAGACCACGCTGGGCGAACCGGAGGCCATCGAGGCGCGGATCGGCCGGTTCTCCTACTGGACGCGCGCGATCAACCTCTTCGGCCTGCCCGCGCTGTCGCTGCCTGCCGGCTTCACCGCGAGCGGCCTGCCCATGGGCATCCAACTCGTCGGGCCACCGGGCAGCGACGCTGCGCTGTGCCGGATCGGCCAGCGCTTTCAGCAAGCTAGCGACTGGCACCGGCGGCGCCCCGGCAGCGCCTGACACGAGGGCGGCGCGCAGCCGCCGCAACACAGGGGAGACGGGCATGAGCGAGCGGATCATCGTCAATGCCGGCGCGCGGCTGGACCGGCTGCCGATCTCCGCTTTCCACTGGCGCGTCCTCGGCCTGATCGGTGCTGGCGGGCTGCTGGACGCCTTCGACATCTATCTCGCTGGCGGCGTCATGGCGGCGATGGTGAAGTCCGGCTTCTCCGACCTCGCGCACAACGCGGTGTTCATCTCGGCGACCTTCGTCGGCATGTTGGTGGGCGCCGGGCTCGCCGGCTATCTCGGCGACCGCTTCGGCCGACGCTACTCCTACCAGACCAACCTGCTCATCTTCGGTGTCGCTTCCCTCGCGGCCTGCTTCGCGCCGAACATCCAGGTCCTCTCGGTCCTCCGCTTCGCCATGGGGCTGGGTCTCGGCGCGGAGCTGGTCGTGGCGGCCGGGACGCTGTGCGAGTTCATCCCGCCCGCCTACCGTGGCCGCTGGATCTCGCTGCTCGGCCTGGTCATCAACTCCGGCCTGCTGCTGGCGACCAGCATCGGCTTCCTGGTCATCCCGCATCTTGGCTGGCGCTGGATGTTCCTGATCGCCGGCATCGGCGCGCTGGTGGTGTGGGTGCTGCGCAAGCAGATGCCGGAATCCCCGCGCTGGCTGGAATCGGTTGGTCGCACCGCGGAGGCCGAGGCGCTGCTCGCGCGCATCGAGGCCGAGGCCGCGAAGGCGGGGCCGCTGCCGCCGGTGGACCGCGTGCAGGACGGGGTGGCCGGGCGCGCGCCGCTCGCCGCGCTGTTCGGCCGCGACATGCTCGGCCGCACGCTGACGGCGTCGCTGACCTGCGTCGCGGTGAACATGTCGGTGTATGGCTTCGTCGCCTGGCTGCCGACCTTCCTGGTCAAGCAGGGCATGACGATCGTGCAATCGCTCGGCTTCACCACGCTGATGTCCTTCGGGTCCACGGCCGGCGCGCTGGTCGGGCTGCTGCTGGCCGACCGGGTCTCCCGCCAGTCCGCGATGGTCGCATCGTGCGTCGCCATTGCCGTGCTCGGCCTCGTCTATCCGCAGATGCATGACGGGACGTCCATCGCCGTCGTCGGCTTCGCGCTGATCACCGCGATCTACACGCTCGTGACCATAGGCCTCTACGGCTACATCCCCGAGCTGTTCCCGACCGAGTATCGCCTGCGCGGCACCGGCGTCGCCGGCATGGCCGGGCGTGCGGCCTCCATCACCACGCCCTACCTAGCCGTCTCGCTGTTCCAGGCGTTCGGGCTCCAGGGCGTGCTCGGCATGGTCATCGGCATCCTCGCCCTGCTCGTCTGCGCCGTGCTCACGCTGCGGGTGGAGACGGGTGGGCTGGCCTTGGAGCGGGTCTCACCCGGCGCCGAGCCGGTCCCGCTGGGCGACGTTGCGATCAGGAAAGGATGAGAGCATGGACACGCAGATCACCGACCCCCTGGACGACGAACGCCTGGTCCTCGACAGCGTCGAGCGCTTCCTCGACACCCACGTCCGCCCGCACGCGCACGCGCTGGAGCACGACGACACCTATCCCGCCGAGATCGTTGAGCGGATGAAGGAGCTGGGCCTGTTCGGCTGCCTGATCGCGCCCGAATATGGCGGTCTCGGCCTGTCCACCGGCACCTACGCGCGCATTGTGGAGCGTATCTCGGCTGTCTGGATGTCGGTCAGCGGCATCATCAACTCCCACCTCATCATGGCCGCCGCGGTCCAGCGCCACGGCACGCCGGAGCAGAAGGCGCGCTACCTGCCGCGCTTCGCGACGGGCGAGCTGCGCGGCGGCATCGCGCTGACCGAGCCGGATTGCGGCACCGACCTGCAAGCGATCCGCACGGTCGCCCGGCGCGACGGTGCCGACTGGGTGGTCAACGGCCGCAAGACCTGGATCACCAACAGCCTGCACGGCAACTGCCTTCTGCTCCTCGTCAAGACCGACCCGGCCGCCGCGCCACGCCACAAGGGCATGAGCCTGCTCATCGCCGAGAAAGGCCCGGGCCTCACGGTCAGCCGCAAGCTGGAGAAGCTCGGCTACCGCGGCATAGACACCTGCGAGTTGGCCTTCGACGACTATCGCGTCCCCGCGGACCGCGTGGTCGGCGGTGCGACCGGGCGCGGCCTGCAGCAGATCCTGGGCGGCCTTGAGCTGGGCCGGATCAACGTCGCCGCCCGCGGCGTCGGGGTTGCCGACGCCGCGCTGCACCTGAGCGTCGCCTACGCGCAGACCCGCCGCACCTTCGGCAAGCCCATATGCGAGCACCAGGCGATCCAGCTCAAGCTCGGCGACATGGCGACGCGGGTCGAGGCGGCCCGCCTGCTCACCGCCCGCGCCGCCGAGCGCTACGATCAGGGCGAGCGCTGCGACATGGAGGCCGGCATGGCCAAGCTCTTCGCCACCGAAGCCGCGGTCGAGAACAGCCTGGAGGCCATGCGCATTCACGGCGCTTACGGCTACTCGAAGGAGTACGACGTGGAGCGCCTCTACCGCGACGCCCCCCTGCTCGCGATCGGCGAAGGCACCAACGAGATGCAGCGCATCATCATCGCCAAGCAGCTCATCGCGAGGAACCCGGCATGAGCCTTCCCCTCTCTGGTGTGCGCGTGCTCGCAGTCGAGCAATACGGCGCCGGGCCGTTCGCGACGCAGCACCTGGCCGATCTCGGCGCCGAGATCATCAAGGTCGAGAACTTCCATGACGGCGGCGACGTGGGCCGCAACGTTGGGCCGCACTTCTTCGGGCCAGGCGACAGCCACTTCTTCCAGGCGTTCAACCGCAACAAGCGCAGCCTCGCCCTCGACCTGAAGCACCCGGACGGGCGCGCTGCCTTCCTCGCCCTCGTCGCAGGCTGTGACGCGGTGTTCGACAATCTCCGCGGGGACCTGCCGGAGAAGCTTGGCCTGACCCACGCCGCCCTCGCGGAGGCCAACCCACGCGTGGTCTGCGTCCACCTCTCCGCCTACGGACGCACCGGCAGCCGCGCCGCCTGGCCCGGCTATGACTACCTGATGCAGGCCGAGGCCGGCTACCTGTCCCTCACCGGCGAGCCGGACGGGCCACCCAGCCGCTTCGGCTTGTCCATCGTGGACCTGATGACCGGCACGACGGCGGCGATGGCGTTGCTGGCCGGGCTGGTCGAGGCACGGACGACCGGCCACGGACGCGACCTGGATGTGAGCCTGTTCGACGTATCCCTGCACAATCTCGCCTACGTCGCGACCTGGTATCTCAACGGCGGCGCCGTTACTCGCCGTGAGCCGCGCTCTAGCCATCCATCGCTCACCCCGAGCCAGCTCTACCGCACCGCGGACGGTTGGATTTTCCTCATGTGCAACAAGGAGAAGTTCTGGCGCGTGTTCGCCGAGATCGTCGGCCGCCCGGATTGGGCGACCGATCCCGAGACCGCCACCTTCGCCGCGCGGCTGCGCAACCGCCCACAGTTGAACGGGGAGATCGACGCAGTCCTGGGCACCGCGACCACCGCCGAGTGGATGGCGCGGTTCGCCGGGCGCGTGCCCGCCGCCCCGGTGCTGGACGTGCCGGGCGCGCTCGACAATCCCTTTCTCGCTGAACAGGACCGTATCCTGGAGTTCCAGCACCCCGGTAACGTCCCCGTCCGCGGCGTAGCCTCGCCCGTACGCGTGCCGGGCGAGGTGCACCCGGCCCGCGCCGCGCCCGTGCTCGGTCAGGACACCGACGCCCTGTTGGCAGAGGTTGGCTACACGCCGGATGCGATCCGCGGCCTGCGCCATAAAGGGGTCGTGGCGTGACAGAGCTGACGCGCCTCGCCATCCAGCGTCCCCGCTATCGCCAGGTTGCGCAAACTCTGCTGACCGAGATCCAGGGCGGACGTTACCCCGTGGGTGGCCTACTGCCCACCGAGCACCAACTCTGCGAGGAGTTCGGCGCCAGCCGTTTCACTGTGCGCGAGGCGATCCGCCAACTCGCCCAGCTCGGCCTTGTAAACCGCCAGCCCGGCGTCGGCACCCGCGTCCGCGCCAAGTCCGCCATCAGCGGTTACCGCCAGGAGATGCAGCGCCTCTCGGACCTGCACCAGTACAGCGCCGAGACCGAGTTCGAGGTGCTCCACTCCGCCCCGATCGAGGTAGAACGGGATCTCGCCCAAATGCTGCGTGCGAAATCCGGGCAGGTGTGGCTGCGCGTCGAGGGCGTGCGCCGCGCCGGCGCCGCACCGATGCCGATCTGTTTCACGGAGATTTACATCCACCCCGCCTTCCGCGCCGTCACGGGACTGGCTGGGCGACGCTCGCGTGAGCCGGTCTATGCGCTGATCGAGCAGCAGTTCGGCGAGGAGGTCGTCGCCATCGACCAGCAGATACGCGCCGTTGCGGTCTCCGCGTCGATGGGCCGCATCTTGGGCGCCAAGCCCGGCAGTCCGGCGCTCTGGATCTGTCGCCACTACACCAACCGGCGCGGCGAGACGATCGAAGTCGCGATCAGCACCCATCCCGCAGAGCGATTCAGCTACTCCGAGACGTTCCGGCGCGACTGGCAGCCAGAGCAGGGGCCGCCGCGTGCGCCTTCGAGCTAGCGGCGATGCAGGGCCGGATCAATGCCGGATAGCTGCCGTCGGGTTCATACCTATGGGGTCAAATCCCCTGCCCGTTCGCCTTGCGCTCCAGCTCCCGCAGCCGCGTCTCGCCGCCGGGCGTGTGTGGTGCGAGGTCCAGCACCTTGTGCCAGGCGGCGAGCGCGCCTTTCCAGTTGCCCTGCGCCTCGGCTACGCGCGAGAGGTCGGCGAGTGCCGCGAAGTCGCGCGGCTCGCGCTGCAGCGCCTGTTCGATGTCGCGGATCGCGCCCACCGCATCGCCGAGGCCGAAGCGCGCCATCGCCCGGCCATGCCAAGCCTCAGCCACCTCCGGCTGCAAGGTGATCGCCCCGTCGTAGCTGTCGAACGCGTCGCTCGCAGCGTTGTGCCCAAGATCACGATAGCCGCGGGCGAGCAGCAGGCGCACGGCCGGGGTCGCCTGCTGCACCCAGGTATCGAGGATGCGTGCCTCGACGATGCCCGCCGCCGCCTCCGTTGGCGCTGCCTTCAGCGCTGAGAAGAGCTGGTCGAGCTGGGAACGGCCTAGCGTTTGCCCTTGGACCTGCCCCTCGGCGCGTGCCGACGACGCCGCGAGCAGGAGGAACAGCACGGCCACCCGGCAGCGCATCGCGTCACGCCGCCCGCTCATGCCCTCGGGCGACAGCGGGCGCGAGCGCGGGCGGGACCGGTCCGCCCGTCATCCAGTCGAGGAGCTGGACCGTGTGCACGACCGGCACGCCGCCGCCCGAGAGTTGGGTGATGCAGCCGATATTGCCCGCGGCGATCAGGTCCGGCGCCTGCGCCCGCAGATTGTCCAGCTTGCGCTCACGCAGCCGGCCCGCGATCGCCGGCTGCACGATGTTGTAGGTGCCCGCCGAGCCGCAGCAGAGATGCGCCTCCGCAGGCTCCACCACCTCGAAGCCCGCGCGCCGCAGCAGCGCCTTGGGTGCGTCGAGCACGCGCTGCCCATGCTGCAGGCTGCACGCCGAGTGATAGGCGACGCGCAGGCCGGGCGGCTCGCGCACCGGCTCGCAGCCGAGCTTCGCGAGATACTCCGTGATGTCCATGGCAAGCGCGGACACCTGCTCCGCCCGCCCGCGCCACGGCTCCGGCTCGGTGCGAAACATGAAGCCGTAATCCTTCACCGTCGTTCCGCAGCCGGACGTATTGATGACCACCGCATCCAGCCCCTCGCCCTCGATCTCCCGCGTCCAACCCGCGATAGCGTTGCGGGCGGTGTGCATCGCCCGCTCGTGCTGACCCATATGGTGGGTGAGCGCGCCGCAGCAGCCGACGCCGGGCGCGATCACGACCTCGACGCCCAGGCGCGTGAGGAGGCGGATGGTGGCCCGGTTGATCTCGGGATCGAGCACCTGCTGCGCGCACCCCGCGAGCAGCGCGACCCGGCCGCGGCGCTCGCCGACAGCCAAGTGGACCTGCGGCTTCTGCATCGGCTCGTAGCGGGGCAGCGTGTCAGGGGCGAGGTCGAGCATGGCGTTCAGCCGCGACCCCAGCTTGCTCTTCTTCGGCAGGAGGGCGCGAAGAGGCTTGGCGAGCTGCGCTCCTTGCAGCGCCCAGCGGAACAGGCCGGGACGGGGCAGCACGGCGGCGAGCAGCTCGCGCATCACCCGCTCCTGCAAGGGCCGCTCGTAGGTCTCCTCGATATACTGCCGGGCGTGGTCCACCAGGTGCATGTAATTGACGCCCGAGGGGCACGTCGTCATGCAGGCGAGGCAGGAGAGGCAGCGGTCCACATGGCGGACGACCTCCTCGGTAGCCGGGCGGCCGCTCTCCAGCATGTCCTTGATGAGGTAGATACGGCCTCGTGGGCTGTCCAGCTCGTCGCCGAGCAGCACGAAGGTCGGGCACGTCGCCGTGCAGAAGCCGCAATGGACGCAGGTGCGGAGCACCTGGTTGCTGCTGGCGGTCTGCGGGTCGCGGAGCTGCTCCGCGGTGAAGCTGGTCTGCACCGTTCCTCTCCTACAGCCCGGCGTAAAGCCGGCCTGGGTTGAGTATGCCCGCCGGGTCGAGCGCAGCCTTCACCCGGCGCGTGATCCTCGCCAGCGCCGCCGCCTCAGGCGGCACCACCTCCATCGCCGCACGCATGGACTCCGGCGCACGCATCACGCTCCATGTCCCCCCGTGCGCCTGCGCCGCGGCGCGCACCGCCGCGTGCATCGCCGCCGTCGCTGGCCCCGCGATCCAGGCAAGCCCGCCACCCCAATCCAGGAACAGCCGTGCCCCTGCCGCATCCAATGCCGACGCGACTACCGGACCGGCCGACGGCCTGACGGAAATGCGCCAGATGCCATCCTCTGGCGCCGCGGAGAGCACCTCCGCATCCCGCACCCGGCGCCACAGCGCCCGGCTCGCCGCGTCGTCCAGCACCTCGCCGCCCAACTCGGCGCGCAGCTTGCCGACGCGATACACCACGCTCTGCGCGAAATCCTCGATCCGCACTAACGCCACACCGCCCCGCACCCCGGTCAGCTCCGGCACCCGCGCCGCCGCCTCGGCGGGCAGCCAGGCCGCGCCGGAGACACCGAACGGCGATCTAAGCGCCGCCGTGAGCGCCGCGACGCCCTGCTGCGCGTCCAGCCCAGCGAGCGCGAGCGTGCCCGTCCGCTCCGGCGCCGGAAGCACCTTGAGCGTGATCTCCGTGAGCACGCCCAATGTCCCATGGCTGCCCGAGAGCAGCTTGCAGAAATCGAGGCCCGTCACGTTCTTGAGCACCCGCCCGCCCGAACGCAGCACCTCGCCCGTGCCGTTCACGAAGCGCACGCCCATGACGTGGTCGCGCATCGCCCCCCACGCCACCCGGCGCGGCCCGGACAGGTTCGCCGCCACGACCCCGCCCAAAGTGGCCTGTCCCTCCCCGAGCAGCCCAGAGAAATCGGGCGGCTCCGCGATGAGATATTGCCCGGCCTCGGCGAGCTTGGCCTCGACCTCGGCCACCGGCGTCCCGGCCTGGGCGGAGAGGATCAGCTCCTGCGGCGAATGGAGCGTGATGCCGGCGAGGTTGCGCGTGGAAAGCGTGCGCGCGGCCTGCACCGGGCGCAGCATCCCGCGCTTCGTGCCCCGCCCCTCGACGAGCACCGGCTCGCGCGCGGCGTAGGCGCTCGCGACCGCGGCGGCGACGGCCTCCTCGCTGCCGGGCGCCTCGCTCATGCTCCCGCAGGCATCCTGTCGAGCGGGAACACCTTGCTGGGATTGAGCAGCCAACCCGGATCGAACGCCGACTTCACCCGGCGCTGCTGGTCCAGCTCGGCCTCGGTGAACTGGACGTGCATCAGGTCGCGCTTCTCGACGCCGACGCCGTGCTCGCCCGTCAGGCATCCCCCGACCTCGACGCAGAGCTTGAGCACGTCCGCCCCGAACTGCTCAGCGCGGTGGAAGCTGTCCGGATCGTTCGCGTCGAACATGATGAGCGGGTGCAGGTTGCCGTCGCCGGCATGGAAGATGTTGGCAACCTGCAGCTTGTAGGAGTTCGCTCATCTCGCCGATGCGGCGCAGCACCTCGGGCAGCCGCCCGGTCGGGATCGTGCCGTCCATGCAGAGATAGTCCGGGCTGATGCGCCCGACCGCTCCGAAGGCACCCTTCCGCCCCTTCCAGATCGCGAGGCTCTCCTCGGGGGACTGGCTCACGCGCAGGCTGGTCGGCGCGAACGGCTCGCACAGCGCGCGGATGCGCCCGAGCAAGCGGTCCTGCTCCTCGGTGCTGCCCTCGACCTCGATGATGAGCATGGCCTCCGCGTCGAGCGGATAGCCGGCGTGGGCGAACTCCTCGCAGGCGTGGATCGCCGGGCGATCCATGAACTCCAGCGCCACGGGGATGATGCCAGACGAGATGATCGCGTCCACCGCCTGGCCCGCGACCTCGTTGCTGGAGAACGCCGCGAGCATCGCCCGCTGGCCCTCCGGCGCACGCAGGATCCGAACCACGACCTCAGTGACGACGACGAGCTGCCCCTCGCTGCCGGTCAGCAGCCCGAGCCAGTCGTAGCCGGCCGCGTCCAGGTAGGTGCCGCCGATCTCGACGATCTCACCCTCGATGGTGACGACCTTGAGGCCGAGCAGGTTGTTGGCGGTGACGCCGTATTTGAGGCAGTGCGCGCCACCCGAGTTCATGCCGACGTTGCCGCCGATCATGCAGGCGAGCTGGCTCGACGGGTCAGGCGCGTAGAAGAAGCCGTGCGCCTGCACGGCCTGGGTGATGCCGATGTTGGTCACGCCCGCCTGCACGCGCGCGAATCGGTCGTCGTAGTCGATCTCCAGGATGCGGTTCAGGCGCATCAGACCGATCACCACCGCGTCCGCGAGCGGCAAGGCGCCGCCAGAGAGGCTGGTCCCGGCCCCGCGCGGCACCACGCGCACGCCGTTCCGGTGGCAGAAGGCCATGACGGCGGCGACCTGCTCGGTCGTCTCCGGGAGCACGACGGCGAGCGGCGGCTGCTTGTAGGCAGCGAGGCCGTCCGTCTCGTAAGGCCGCAGGCGCAGCGCGTCGCCGATGACGCCTTCGCCCGGCACGAGCGCCTTCAGCCCAGCTATGATCTCATCGCGGCGGGCCAGAACGTCCGCCTTCGGCTTCGGCTGCGCGATCATCACGGGCCCCTCCCAATCCTTAGGAGAGAGATGTGGCCGCGGCGCGCCGCCGGCAAGCGACCTGCTTAGCCTTGACGCGCCTTCATCCTGGGATTCTTCTTGTTGATGACATAGACGCGCCCATGCCGGCGCACGACACGGCAGTTCTTGTCGCGGAGCTTGGCCGATTTCAGGCTGTTGCGGACTCTCATGGATGGCCTCTGGGCAGCTCTCTGCGCGTGGTCTGCGGGGTAGGGCGCGGCCGTTACCCCCCGGACGCCACGGTGTCAACCTGCTTGACCGGGAGCACCAGGCGACCGATGCCTCCGCCCGGCGCCAGGAGCCAGAGTCAGGAGACAACGATGGGTCGGCAAGGTGGGGTCTGGGCGGCGTTCCTGGCGGTGTGCTTCCTCATCGTGGGGCTGGTGGGCGGCTTCGCGCTCTACGTAGCACCTGTGCCGCTGCAACGTGCCCTTGCCCGCGGCACGGTGCTCGACCAGGCACTGCTCGCGGGCGAGGCGCCGGGCGCTGCCGGACTCGCAGCACTCCGCCCGGCACTCGGCGCCAGCGCGGACGCGGGACCGAGTGGGCCAGGCACGATCGTCCAGCGCGTCATCCGCGAGCGCGCGGCCGTGACGAGGGAGGCGGAAGCGGAGGAAGCGGCTTTGATCACGCGCATCCGGCTCATGCTCATCGTGATCACCGTGATGGCCGGACTGTTCGGCATCGGCGTCATGGGCCTGGCACGGCGGAGCTGACAGCGGAAGGCAGCTTTGTAACTACCGCTTATTAACCATCTCAGGCGGATACTACGGGCTACCCCGAAGGCCCTGCCCGATGTCGCATCCCGTCCTCGCTCGCCCAGCCCAGGCCTGCCTAGCCCCACCCGGCGCATCGCAGGACCGCTTCCTGGCCTTCGCGTTCGCCGCGGCCGACCTCTTGGTCGAGACCACGGCGGACGGAACCATCGTGTTCGCGGATGGTGCCTTCGACGTTCGGTTCCGCCGGCCGGCGAGCAGCTATGTCGGGAGTACCTTGCAGGCCCTCGTCGCGGCCGAGGACCACCGTGTGCTGAACCTTGCCCTGGCCGCGGTGCGGCAGCACGGTCGGGCACCTCCGTCGGTCGTCCGCCTCGCCGATGTCGAGGGCAGCCGGATGAGCTTGTCGGCGCTCTCCCTGCACCAGGGCGCGCAACTTTATGTGACCTTCAGCCAGCTAGCGCTGCGAGTCTCCCCAAGGCCGGAGCAGCTGAGCTGCTTCCAAGGGAGCGCCGAGGCGCGGCTACGCACGCCGAAGGGAGCCGCAGGCCGGCTCGGCCTCTTGGAGGTGCAAGGCTGGGCCGAGGCCGGCAGCATGTTGCCCGTGTGCGAGCGAATGGCGCTGCAGAAGGAGGTCATCGCCGCCGTGCACCGTCTCGCCGGACCCGGCGCTACAGCAGGGGAGCTGTCCGCCGGGCGCTTCGGCGTGCTCACCGCAGGAGAAACAGACATCGCGGCACTCGCCGAGGAGATCGAGCAGGTCCTGCGCGGCACGCCCCTGTCGGCACGGACGCAGGTGCGCGGCACCGGCGTGGACCTGAACGAGTACCGGCCTTGGCCCGGCACGTGCGGCACGCGCCTTACGTCTCGCACTCGGCGGTTTCCGCGACGGCGGCCTGGACTCGACGGCGCGGCTCGGCCTCGGCGAGGGACTGGTCGGCTTCATCGCGGCCGCGGACGCCCGCATCGAGGCGACACGCGCGGCCATCCAGGAGCGCCGCTTCCATCTGCAATTCCAGCCGATCGTGACCCTAGCAGACCGGCAGGTCCATCATTTCGAAGCGCTGTTGCGCCCGATCTCGACGCCGAAGCTGGCCGTAACAGGTGTGCAGGAGTTCGTGCTCTTCGCCGAGGCCGCGGGTCTCTCCGAGGAGCTGGACTGGGCGGTGCTCGACACGGCCGCGGCAACATCCGAGGCGGCGCGGGGCGCCTCGATCGCGGTCAACGTCTCCGGCCTCTCCATGCAGAGCAGCACCTTCCGCGACCGCATGTTGGACCGGCTCGCGCGAGCGACGCGGGCGGGCGCGAACCTGCTTATCGAGCTGACCGAGACCGCAGATATCGAGGATTTCGGGAGCGCCATCGCGAGCATGGCCGGGCTTCGTGCCGCGGGCATCCCCGTCTGCCTGGACGATTTCGGCTCCGGCTCGGCGGCGTTCCGCTACCTCCGCGAGTTCCGGGTGGACTACGTCAAGCTCGACGGCTCCTACGTGGGCGGCGCGCTGTCCAGCGCGCGGGAGCACGGGTTCCTGCTGACCATGGTGGAGCTGGCCAACTTCATGGGCGCGAAGACCGTCGCCGAGACCATCGAGACCGAGCCACAGGCACGGCTGATGCAGGATATCGGCGTCGAGTTCGGCCAAGGCTACCTGCTTGGCCGGCCCGCCGCGCTGCCCGAATCTCCATAGCTACAAGGCATTCCCGCCTGTAATGATTGCAGCTACGTGAGCCGCCAGTGCCAGCGAAGCGGTCAGCCCTGGGCTCTCGATGCCGTAGAGGTTCACGAGGCCGCCGATGCCGTGCTCGGCCGGCCCGGAGACGCGGAAATCGGCGTTCGGCTCGCCAGGACCGCTGATCTTGGGACGTATGCCGGCGTAGCCGGGCGCGAGGGCGCCGTTCGGCAGCGCCGGCCAGTAGCGGCGGATGGCGGCGTAGAAGCCCTCTGCGCGGGCCGGATCCACGTCGTAATCCTCTCGCTCGACCCACTCCGTGTCCGGTCCGAAGCGTGCCTGGCCGCCGAGATCCAGCGTCAGGTGAACGCCGAGGCCTGCCGCTTCCGGGACCGGGTAGATCAGGCGCGAGAACGGCGCCCGGCCGAGGAGTGCGTAGTAGCTCCCCTTGCACAGGTAGGCGCGCGGGATCGTCTGGCGCGGGATGCCTTCGATGGTGCGGGCAAGGTCCGGGGCGTGCAGGCCGATCGCGTTGACGAGCGCCCGCGCGTGCAGCTCCATAGCCTCCGCGCCGCTCCCTCCTTGGTCAGCGACATGCAGGCGGATGCCCCCGTCCGCGACCGCACCACCTTCGACACGCGCGTGAAAGGCCACGAGGGCGCCTGCTTCCTCCGCATCGCCCTGCAAGGCGAGCATGAATGCGTGGCTGTCCACGATCCCCGTCATCGGCGAGTGCAGCGCCGCGGCGCAGCGAAGCTGCGGCTCCATCGCGCAGGCCTCCGCGGCGGCGAGCGGGACCAGGTCCACGCCGTTCGCGGCGGCCTTGGCGCGGATGGTGCCGAGCGTGGGCACCTCGGCCTCGTCGGCCGCCACGATCAGCTTGCCGAGCCGGGCAAACGGTACGCCGTGCTCGGCGCAGTAGGCGTAGAGCCGCTCGCGGCCCTCGACGCAGAAGCGGGCCTTGAGGCTGCCCGTGGGATAGTAGATGCCGGCGTGGATCACCTCGCTGTTGCGCGAGCTGGTGCCGGTCCCGATCCCCTCGGCGGCTTCGAGCAGCAGGACCTCGCGCCCAGCGAGCGCGAGCGCCCGCGCGCAGGCAAGGCCAACGACGCCTGCGCCGAGCACCACGCAGTCCACCCGCTCGGCCGTCACGCGCCTAGCCCGCGAGCCGGAATGTCACGCGCGTTCCCGGCTGCGCCTGAACGGTCTCGACGGTAGCCCGCGCCGTCTGCGCCATGGCGGCGACGATCACGGCGCCGAGGCCGCTTCCCTGCGGTGTGGCACCGCCCGGCGGCGGCCCTACGCCGTCATCCTCCACGGTCAGGGTAAAGGCTCCTTCGTCCGTGCGGAATTCAACCCGCACCTCACCGCCATCGCGGCCGGGATAAGCATACTTCGCCGCGTTCGTGACTAGCTCGTTGACGACGAGGCCGATGGCGACCGCCTTGTCGGTCTCGACGCGCGCCGGGTCGGCACGCAGCCGGATGCAGCAGCTCGCGTCCTGCGCGCCCACGGATCTCTGCAGCTCCTCGACGAGGCCGGCAAGATACTGGTCCATCTCGACGTGGGAGACGTCGGCGGACGTGTAGAGCCGGCGGTGGACGAGGCTGACGGCCTCGACGCGCTCGGCGGCGGCGTGCAGCGCGTCGCGGGCATCGGCCGCAGCGATGCGCCGGGCCTGCAGCTCCAGCAGCGAGCTGATGAGTTGCAAGCTGTTGGCGACACGGTGGTTGACCTCGCGCAGCAGCAAGGACTGCTTGGCGGCGAGCGCCTCCAAGCTGTCGCGGCTCTCGCGCAAAGCCTGCTCGGCGCGATCGCGCTCTTGGCGCAGCGCCGTCGCCTGCACGGCCTGGGAGATCGCGCTGTCGAGCAGGTCGAGGAAGGTGCCTTGCAGGTCCTTGACCACGTAATCGGCCGCGCCCGCCTTGAGGGCGGCCACGGCGATGCGCGGCTCCTCAGCAGCGGTGACAAAGATGACGGGCGCAGGCTCCGGCAGGCCGCGCAGGTCGGCGAGCAAGCTGAGGCCGTCGCGACCCGGCATGTAATGGTCGAGGGCGATGGCGTCGAAGCGCTCGGTGCGGGCGATCTCGAGGCCGACCTCCCCGTCGGTGGCGAGCCGGACCTGGCGTCCCAGGCGTTCCAGGTGCTTCTGGACGAGCCGGCCGATGCCGGGGTCGTCGTCTATGTAGAGGACGCGGATTGGCGCGCTGGGCATCACGGTTCGAAGTCTAGACCAACTCGGGGACCTGCACGACGGCGAGGAACAAGCCGAGCTGGCGTATAGCCGCGGCAAAGCCCTCGTACTCGACCGGCTTGGTGATGTAAACGTTACAGCCCAGATCGTAGCACCGCTGGATCTCGGCCTTGTCGTCAGTCGTCGTCAGCACGACGACGGGCGCACGGCGCATCGTCTCGTCGGCTTTGATGCGAGCGAGGATGTCGAGCCCGCTCATATCAGGCAGGTTCAGGTCGAGCAGCACGAGGATGGCGCCGTGCTGCTGCCCCCCGTCTTGCTGCACTTTTTGCTGCTCGGGTCCGAACAGCCATTCGAGCGCGCTCGTGCCGTCCGCAAAGTGAACAAGCGGGTTGCTCAAACCAGCCCGGCGGACGTTCTTCTCGATCAGGCGGGCATGGCCTGGATCGTCCTCTATCAGCACCAGGGTGACAGGCACGGCGATCATGGGACAGATTCCACGGATTGAGACGGCGCCGCAGGTAAGTGTATGCGGAAAACGCTGCCGCGGCCAGGGGCGGAGTCCAGCTCGATGCGCCCGCCGAGCCGGCGCACCAGCGCGCGGACGTGCGCCAGCCCGACGCCCTCGCCCGGCACGCCCTGACCCCCGGCGCGGCGGAACAGCTCGAACACGCGCTCGCGGTCGCGCTCGGCGATGCCGCGTCCCGTGTCCTCGATCTCGAAGAGTCGCATCTCGCCTTCGGTTCGGCCACGCACCGTGAGGCGGAGCGGTCGCGCCGGGTCGCGATACTTAAGCGCGTTGTCCAGCAGGTTCGTGAACACCTGCTCGACGGCGAGGCGGTCGCTGACCAGGTCGGGTAACGAATCGATCTCGACCTCAGCGCCCGCTTCCTGGACCTGATGGGCCAGCGCGTCGAGCGCGGCGCGGATCAGTTCGCCCATGACGATCCGCTCAGGCTGCAGCAGGCGCCGGCCCTCACGCGACAGGCGCAGGATCGCGCCGATGAGCCGGTCCATCTTGTCCGTGCTGGAGCGGATGAACCGGATGGCCTCGGGCAGGTCCTGCTCGATGGCCTCCTCGAGGTCGGGTGGGAGCCTGCCGTCGGCAGTGGCGAGCGCCGCGGTGTGACGGCGCAGCGTGCGCGTCGTGGCTTCCAGCTCGCCGGTGAAGCCCATGATGTTGACCAGCGGCGCACGCAGGTCGTGGCTCACGATGTAGGCGAAGCGCTGGACCTCGTCGTTGATGGCGCGCACGTCTGCGGTGCGGCGGGCGACCTCGGACTCCAGGCCGGCATTCGTCCGTTGCACGGCGGCGTAGGCGCGCTGCGCATCCGCCTCCGCAAACCGCAGCGCGCGCAACCCGCGCCGGATCACGAGGGCGGCGAGCCAGGTGAGCAAGGCCGCGAGCAGCACGCCCGCCGCGTCGAGCCCGACCAGGAGACGCTCGCGGCCCTGGATGGCCCTCGTCAGCCGCGCCCACTCGGTGTCCTGCTCGGCCGTGAGCGCGGCTGAGATCTCGCGGATCTCCTCCATGAGCGCCAGACCCTCGCCCGCGGTGACAGCGGCGAGCGCGGCGGCGCGGTCGCCGCCACGCGCGAGGGCGACCGTGCGCCCGAGCTCGTCGCGCTTGGCCAGGACGGCGCGGCGCAGGCGCGCAACGAGCTCGCCCATGTCCCCGCCGCGCGGGACGGCGGCGGCAAGCTGGTCGAGTTGCGCCGGCAGCCTGGGCACAGCTTGTTCATAAGGGTCGAGATAGGCATCGGTCCCGGTGAGAAGGTAGCCGCGCTGCCCAGTTTCCGCACCCTGGATCGCGACGAGGATTCCGTCGATCTGGTCGCGCACCAACTGCGCATGGCGCGCCGCACTCAGGGCCTGAGCGTTTACCGCTGCGATCCAGGCCGCGACGGCGACGAGGGCGAGCAGCAGGACGGCCCCCGCCGTGAGCGTCGCCCAGACCTCGCGGCCCCAGGCTTCGCCGCTGACGCCGCGGCGCCGCAGGACGGATGCGCGTTCCGACATTGGTGCGTTGGCCTAGTGCGCGGCCGCAGCCGTTGCAACCAGCACGAGCGCGCCGTCACGTGGGCACAAGAAAAGTTGAGGGATGCGCCCGGTGCCCCGTACGGGATTCGAACCCGTGTTACAGCCTTGAAAGGGCCGTGTCCTAGGCCTCTAGACGAACGGGACCGAGCCACGCCAGGGTTAGCGTCGCAGGCCCGGAAGGGTCAAGCGCCACCATGCTGGCGAGACGGCACCGACCGTGCCAGGTTCGCGCGAGAGCAAGGGAAGGAAGTGTGATGAGCGCGGGCTACGAGGCGGCCTATGCGGCTTGGCGGCGCGATCCCGAGAGTTGGTGGGCCGATGTCGCGGCGGCGCTGCAATGGGATCAGCGCTGGGACCGCATCTTCGACCCCGCCCTGGGCGCGTTTGGCCAGTGGTTCGCGGGCGGCCGGCTCAACGTGTGCCGCAACGCGCTCGACCGGCACGTGGACGCCGGGCGCGGCGGCCAAGCGGCGCTGATCTGGGACAGTCCGGCGGCTGGGCAACAGGCGCGGTTCACGTATGCCGAGCTGCGCGACCATGTGGCGCGGCTCGCGGGCGCCCTCGCCGGGTTGGGCGTGGGTAAAGGCGACCGCGTGGTGATCTACATGCCCATGGTGCCCGAGGCGGCGATGGCGATGCTCGCCTGCGCGCGGATAGGCGCCATCCACTCCGTCGTGTTCGGGGGCTTCGCCGCCGCGGAACTTGCCAAGCGCATCGAGGACGCAAGGCCGCGCGCCGTGATCAGCGCGTCGTGCGGCATCGAGCCAGGGCGGCTCGTCGCCTACAAGCCGCTCCTCGACGAAGCCATCGCGCTCAGCGCGCACAAGCCGGAGCGTTGCCTGATCCTGCAGCGGCCGATGCTGCGGGCCGACCTCGTGCCCGGCCGGGATGAGGATCTCACCGAGGCAATGGCGGCAGCCGCGCCGCACGACCCGGTCCCGATCCTGGCCACCGACCCGCTCTACATCCTTTACACCTCCGGGACGACCGGCAAGCCAAAGGGCGTCGTGCGCGACGCCGGCGGCTACGCGGCGGCGCTGCTGCAAGAGCATGGGCATGATCTACGGCGTCGGTGCCGGCGACACCTACTGGTGCGCGAGCGACGTGGGCTGGGTCGTGGGCCACAGCTACATCGTCTATGGCCCGCTGCTCGCCGGCTGCACGACCGTGCTCTACGAGGGCAAGCCCGTGGGCACGCCGGATGCGGGAGCGTTCTGGCGCGTCTGCGCCGAGCACGGCGCCAAGGCGTTCTTCACGGCACCGACCGCGATCCGCGCCATCAAGCAGCAGGACCCGGAGGCGCGGCTCATGGCCGCCTACGACCTCTCGCGGCTGGAAACGCTCTTCCTCGCGGGCGAGCGCTGCGACCCGCCGACGGCGGTGTGGGCGACTGAGCACCTGGGCAAGCCGGTGGTGGACCATTGGTGGCAAACGGAGACCGGCTGGCCGGTCACGGCGGGGTTCCGCGGCCTCGGCCTCTTCCCGTTCAAGCCCGGCTCCGGAGGGCGGCCATCCCCTGGCTACGAGTTGCAAACCCTGGACGATTCGGGCCAGCCCTTGCCGCGCGGCGCACAGGGCAACCTTGCGATCCGCCTGCCCTTGCCGCCGGGCTTCGCGCCGACGCTTTGGGGCGGCGGCACTCTTGGTTCGCGCGCCTCCGGCGACGACGCCTTCCGCAGCGCCTATCTCGCGGACTTCCCGGGCTGGTATCGCACCGGGGACGCGGGCGAGATCGACGAGGACGGCGACGTGTGGATCATGGGCCGCACGGATGACGTCATCAACGTCGCCGGCCACAGGCTCAGCACGGGGCAGATCGAGGAGGTCCTGGCAAGTCACCCGGACGTAGCGGAATGCGCCGTGGTGGGCGCGGCAGACCCGCTCAAGGGCCAAGCACCGCTCGGCCTCGTCGTGCTCAAGGCAGGCGTCACCCGCGACGAGCCGCAGCTCGCGCAGGAGCTGGTCCAGCTTGTGCGTGACCGGATCGGTCCCGTGGCCGCGTTCAAGCGGGCGCAGGTCGTGCCGCGCCTGCCCAAGACGCGCTCGGGCAAGATACTGCGCGCCTCCATCCGCCGCCTCGCGGACGGGCAGGATCCCGCGCCCCCGCCCACCATTGACGACCCGGCGGCGCTCGACGAGGTGCGCGACGCCCTCGCGCGCCTTGATCCCCACGGCGGGGAAGCTGGTCTGCCCTGACCCTGATCGAGTTTCTGGTCCTTGCTGCGCTCCTGGTTCCGCCTCGACAAGAGCCATCGAGCCGTCGTCGCTAACCCTCCTCCGCCAACGGCTCCCGCTCCACGCCCACCCGGCTAACCCGCCGCCCCTCCGTTGCCAGCACCTCGAAGCGCCAGCCGCCGAACACGATCTTGTCCCCCACCTGCGGCACCCGGCGCAGCAGCGCCAGCAGCAGCCCCGCCAGCGTGTGATAGCTTCCCTCGCTCGGCAGGTCGGGTAATCCCAGCCGTGCCTTGATCTCGTCCACGGGCGTCGCCCCGTCGAGCACCAGCGGCCCCGCGACCGCCTCCGCCCCATCGCCCGGCGTCCCCGCCTCGCCGCCCTCGCTCCCCACGATCGCCTGCAGCACGTCGTCCGCCGTCACCACGCCCTCGAAGCTGCCGTATTCATCCATCACGAGGGCGAGGCCCAGCGGGTCCGCCTTGAGTCGCTCCAGGGCGTCGAGCGCGGTCGCGGTGTCCGGCAGCACCATCGGCCGCCGCAGCGCCGCCGCGAGCGACAGGTCGCCGCCGTCGAGCAATCGGTCAAGCATGTCCTTGGCCTGCACGACGCCCACCGGGTTGTCCACGGCCCGGTCGCAGACCACGAGCCGGCTGTGCGGCGCCGCCCGCAGCGTCGCCACGATGTCGCGCCGCGGGTCGGTGCGGTCTATCCAGGCCAGCTCCGTCCGCGGCGTCATGATCGCGCGCACCGGCTTGTCCGCGAGCCGGAGCACGCGCTCGATCATGTCCCGCTCCTCGGTCTCCAGCACACCCTCGCGAGCGCCCTCCGCGAGCAGCGCCTTCAGCTCCTCCTCCGTGACCCCCTGCCGCGCCGCCCGCCCCGCGCCGAACAGGCGCAGCACCAGTGTCGAGGACGCGCTCAGCACCCACACCACTGGCGCCACGACGCGCTCCAGGGCGGCGAGGGGCCGCGCCACCAGCGCCGCCATCCGCTCCGGCCGGCGCAGCCCGACTTGCTTGGGCACCAGCTCCCCCAGTACGAGCGTGAGATACGTGGTCAGGATCACGACGAGCACGAAGGCCAGCGTCTTAGCCCCCGGCGCCAGCACGGGCACGCGCGCGAGCCAGAGCGCGAGCGGCTCCGAGAACTGCGCGCCGCCGAACACGCCCGCGATCACGCTCACGGTCGTGATGCCGACCTGAACGGTAGGCAAGAATCGCTGCGGGTCGTCGGCCAGCTCGCGCGCCCGCGCAGCACCCGGCACTCCCTGCCGCTCCAGCACCGTGAGCCGCGCCCGCCGCGCCGAGACGAGCGCGATCTCGCCCATCGCGAACACGCCGTTCACCAGGATGAGGAGGAGCAGGATCAGGACGTCGAGGCCGAGCCGCATACGCCTACCTAGCCGACCTGCCCGCAAGAATGCAGCCCACGTTCCCGCGGCGTGCACGCAGCGTTAGTGTGGGATGAGCCTGCCCCGGAGCCAGCCCATGCCGAACCGCCTACCTCTGCTCGCCGTACTTCTCGGCCTCGGCGGCCTCATCCCGTTCCTCGGCTGCGGCGCAGGCGCCCTCGCGCTCGGACCCGACTGGGCCCATCGCTCGCTCTTCGCCCTGGTCGGCTACGGCGCGTGCATCCTCAGCTTCCTCGGTGCCGTTCACTGGGGTTTCGCGCTCGGTGCCGCCGCCGCCCTGCCGCCCGGCGGCCTGCAACTCCTCACCATGCAGCCCGCCAACGTCCTGCGCGCCCGCCTCGCCCTCGGCGTGCTGCCCGCCCTGATCGGCTGGGTGGCGCTGCTGATCGCGTTCTTCGGAGGACCACCCAGCATAGCACTCGCCGTCCTCGCTTTCGGCTTCGCGGTCACGATCATCGCGGAGGCGCAGGCGAACCGGCGCGGCCTGCTGCCGCCGGGCTATATCTGGCTGCGCTGGGTGCTCAGCGCGGTCGTCATTGTCGTTCTCGTCGTCGTCGCACTCGCTCGCGTGTTGGGACAGCATGTTAATTTCTAGACAACCTTAGCGTGCGGTGGTATTAACGATTAATCAACTTACCGTGCCAGGACCCGACTGATGACGAGCACCGTGCTTCCCTTCCCTGCTAGCCGCGCCCGGCGGGCAGCACCCGAGGCCCGTCTCGCCCGTGCGCTCGATCAGCTTGCCACGGCGCTCGCCGAGCAGCACGCCGCCGTGACTGCCTGGCGCGGCGCGCTGCACGATCTCAAGACCGCGAACGACGGGCTTGGAGAGAGCTTGAGCCGCTACGCCGGCGAACTGGATCGCCTTAGCGCTGGGGTCGGTCGGCTCGACAGCAAGGCCCGCCGCGTACAAGCGCTCCCCACCTAGACATCGTCCAACAGCTTCACGACGAACGCTAAATCGAGCCATCGGTCGAACTTACGCCCGACCTGCGGCAACACACCGGCCCGCTCGAAGCCGAGCGAATCGTGCAGCCGCAGCGACGCCGAGTTCCCCGCCTCGACCCCGCCGACCATCGCGTGCAGCCCGGCAGCCCGCGCCCGCTCAATCAGCGCCACGACGAGCGCCCGCCCCGCACCGCGCCCGCGGTGGCGCGAATCCACATAGACCGAGTGCTCCACCGTCGCCGCATACCCCTCCCAAGCGCGGAAACTGCCATAGGACCCGAACCCAGCGATGTCTCCCCCGCTCTCGGCGACCAGCACCGGGAACCCCGCAGCCCGGCGCTCCTCGAACCACGCCCGGCGCTGCTCCAAGCTCAGCGGCGTCAGCGTCCACAACGCCGTCGTGCTCAGGATGGCGTCGTTCGTGATCGCGAGGATCGCCGGCAGGTCCGCCTCTTGCGCGTCACGCACCAGCATGACTGGGATGCACTCCGAACACAGGCATGACGCTACTGGCGCGTGTGCCAGTGGACAAGCCATCCGCCTCGCAATATCGTGAGTCATAGCTACAGACGACGGCTGCATTGGGAGACTCGGTGGCGTGAGGGCGTTCTGGGACCCGGTGCAGGGGCGGCACGCGCCACGCTTCTTCCTGCAGCGCGGCGTAGTCCGCCCCAACTTCGAGGTTCCGGCCCGTGCCGAGGCGCTGCTCGCGGGCTGCCGCACGCTCGGCCTGGAACCGGAGCCGCCGCCCCCTGCCGCCCGCGCGTCCTTGGAGCGCGTCCACGCCGCCGATTACCTCGACTTCCTGCGCGACGCGCCCGCCGCCTGGGCGCAGATGCCGGGTGCCGGGCCGGAGATGGTGCCCAACATCCATCCCTCCCCCGAGATGCTCGCGAGCGGCGCCCGGCTCAAGCCAGGCAACGCCGGCAGCCTCATCAGCCGGCTCGGCTGGTTCACGGCGGACACGAGCTGCCCCATCGCGCGGGAGACCTGGCCCGCCGCTGCCGCCGCGGCCGCGTGCGCCCTGGCCGCCGCGGACGAAGCCGCCGCCGGCCGCACCGCCTACGCCCTCGCCCGCCCGCCGGGCCACCACGCCTACGCGGCGCGCGCGGGCGGGCACTGCTACCTGAACAACGCCGCACTCGCCGCCGAGCGCCTGCGCGAGCGCGGCGCCGGCCGCGTCGCGATCCTCGACGTGGACAGCCATCACGGCAACGGCACGCAAGGGGTCTTCTGGGAGCGCGGCGACGTGCTCTTCGTCTCGGTCCACGGCGACCCGGCCGGCTACTATCCCTGGTATGTCGGCTTCACGGACGAGCGCGGCGCCGGGCCGGGCTTGGGCTGCACCCTGAACCTGCCGCTCCCCGAGGGCACGGCGCGACGCGGGCTGGCTGGAGGCCCTGGATACCGCCCTGGCAGCGATCCGCGCCTTCCGCCCCGACGCGCTCGTGGTGAGCCTGGGCTTCGACGCCTCCGAGTCGGAGCCGCTCGGTTTTCTCCGCGTCTCGGACGACGGCTTCTCGCGCGCCGGCGAGCGGATCGCGGCACTCGGGCTGCCCGCGGCCATCGTGCAGGAGGGAGGCTACAATGTGGACGCCCTCCCCGGCCTCCTCGCCCGCTTCCTCGGCCCCTGGCGATGAGGCTCCCACGGCTGATCGGCGGCTTCTTCCCGACCGCGTCGCCCCCGGCCCGCGCCGGGTTCGCCGAGGGGCCGCTGGCCGAGATGGACGCGCCCACCCCCGACCTCGCGCCCCTGTCTCCCGACGACGCCCTTCCCGAGCGGCCCGGCGCGCCCGCACCCTTCCCCAGCACCGGCCCCCAAGGGCACCGCGCCCGGATGCGCGAGAAGCTGCTCGACCGCGGCCCCGACGCGCTCGCGGACTACGAGCTGCTGGAGATGCTGCTCTTCTTCGCCTTCAAGCAGGGCGACACAAAACCGCTCGCGAAGAGCCTCATCAACCACCACGGCAGCTTCGCCGCCGTCCTCGCCGCCCCCCAGCACGCGCTTATGGAGACGCGCGGCCTCGGCACCCACAGCGTCGCCGCCCTCAAGCTGGTCCACGCCGCCGCCCTCCGCCTCGCCCGCGCCGAGCTGCGCGAGCGCCCGCTGCTGGGCAACTGGGACCGGCTCATGGACTACCTGCAAGCCCAGCTCGCCCGCGAGCAGGTCGAGCAGTTCCGCGTCCTCTACCTCGACACCCGCAACCAGCTCATCGCCGACGAGGCGCACGGCCGCGGCACCGTCAACCACACCCCCGTCTATCCGCGCGAGGTCTGCAAGCGCGCCCTCGAAGTCGGCGCCACCGCGCTCATCCTGGTCCACAACCACCCCAGCGGCGATCCCACCCCCTCCAAGGAGGACGTGGCGATGACGCGCGAGATCAAGCAGGCCACCGCCGCCCTCGGCCTCATGCTCCACGACCATGTCATCGTCGGCAACGGCAAATGGACCAGCTTGCGCCAGCAGAAGCTGATCTGACCGCCGCCGCGTGAACACCGCCGTCGCCCGCGTCCGCAGCTTCGCCTTCGCCGGACTCGACCCGGTGCCGGTCGAGGTGCAGGTGCAGATCTCGCCCGGCCTGCCCGCCCTCCTCGTCGTCGGCCTGGCCGACAAGGCGGTCGGCGAGGCGCGGGAGCGCGTGCGGGCGGCGCTGACCACGATGGGCCTCTCGCTGCCGCCGCGCCGGGTGCTCATCAACCTGGCGCCCGCCGACCTAGCGAAGGAGGGCAGCCACTTCGACCTGCCCATCGCGCTCGGCGTGCTCGCCGCCATGGACGTGCTGCCGCGCGACGAGATCGCGCGGTTCGCGGCCTTGGGCGAGCTATCGCTCGACGGCGAGATCAACCCGGTCACGGGCGTCCTGCTCGCAGCGCTCGGCGCCTCGGGCAGCGGCCTCGGCCTGATCTGCCCGGCGAGCCAGGGCAGCGAGGCGGCCTGGGCCGGGCAGGTGCCGATCCTCGCCGCCCCGAGCCTCCTGGCTTTGGTCAACCACTTCCAGGGCACGCAGCGCCTCACCCCGCCCGCGCCGCCGGTCGCGGGCGCGAGCGGGGCGTGCCTCGACCTCGCCGACGTGCGCGGCATGGAGACCGCCCGCCGGGCGCTGGAGATCGCGGCGGCCGGCGCGCACAACCTGATCTTCGTCGGCCCGCCCGGCGCCGGCAAGAGCATGTTGGCGGCGCGCATGATCGGCCTGCTCCCCGACCTCACGCCCGCGGAGGCCCTTGAGGTCGGAATGATCCACAGCGTCGCCGGGATGCTGGAGGGCGGCCGCCTCGTCATGCGCCCACCCTTCCGCGAGCCGCACCACAGCGCCTCCATGGCCGCGCTCACGGGCGGCGGCCAGCGCGCCAAGCCCGGCGAAGTCAGCCTCGCGCACCGCGGCGTCCTGTTCCTGGACGAACTCCCCGAGTTCCCCCGCCCGGCCCTCGAAGCCCTCCGCCAGCCGCTCGAAGCCGGGCGCACCACGGTCGCCCGCGCGAGCGCCCACGTCACCTACCCCGCCCGTTTCCAACTCATCGCCGCCATGAACCCGTGCCGCTGCGGGCACCTGGGCGACGCCGGGCGCGAGTGCGGCCGGGCACCCCGCTGCGGCGAGGACTACCTCGGGCGCATCAGCGGCCCCCTCCTCGACCGCATGGACCTCTGCGTCGCCGTCCAGCCCGTGCCCCCCGTCGAGCTGTCCCGCGCCCCGCCCGGCGAAGCGAGCGCGCCCGTCGCCGCCCGCGTCGCCCAGGCCCGCGAGCGCCAGCGCGAGCGCGGCACGCTGAATGCCGAGGCTGATGCGGGGACGCTCGTGCTGCAGCCGGAGGCCCGCGCCTTGGCCGAGCAGGCGGGCGAGCGCCTGCGCCTCTCTGCGCGGGGCTTCACGCGCGTGCTGCGCGTCGCGCAGACCATCGCCGATCTCGCAGGCGCCGCGAACATCGCGCGCGTTCACGTTGCGGAGGCACTGGCCTATCGGCATCGCGTGCCGGGGCGGGCGAGCTGATCACGCCAGCCGACCTAATGACCATCTCGGGTGGGAAGCCGCCAGTCCGGTTTCGGCAACGAATAGGACTTTCCCCACCGCTGAGTGAGGATTACTACGCACTACCGGCGCTTTCTCCGGTGGCGACGCTATAACGCTAATCAACCCGGTGAGATCTCGGCAGCGTCATCCCCCGGCAGCCGCCCATAACCACGCCCTGTTGAGCGTAACGGCAATCAACGATGGTTAGGCGGACGCGAGAACGTTGGCAATCGTTTCGGTATAAATGCTTAGCGCGTCGTAAGCTGCCTCGCTGCGGCCCATGACGGTCACTTCCCGATCGAGGGCTCGAAATTGCTGGACGGCTCGGCGGATGAGTTCTTCTTCCTTACAGAGGCCCGGGCTGTGCAAGAGTCCAACGACGTGCCTTAAGCGTTACGAAGGCGGAGAGCACCGACGTCAAGGGAAAAGAATGCCGGGGGCTACCCAAACAACCTTGCCAGTCTTCTTGTCTCGACGGACCGGGCGGCCGCCCAGCGGTTTGTCGCCAGACCGGCCTCGTTCGTGCAGTCGATGACCGTTCCAGCCATCGTGCAACTCCCACCTCCGATATTGCTTGAGTCCGATCGGTGCAATATCGACGATGAAGTCGTGGAGCTTGGCTGCGTTACTATCCGCACTACAGTCGTGCGCCCATTTACTAAAATCGGTAAGGCACTTTCCACCTTGCTTGTATGCGAAATTCCTTGGCGGGGACTTCTCGCCTGGCAGGTACGCGGGCATAAGCAAGCGTGCGTATTGGAGGACACTTTGGTATCAGACCTTCGGTATCAGTCTCACTCATCTGTAGCGTTTCACCAGGCAGTCCCGTTTCAATCGACTTCTTCAGTGCTGTAAGATATCCACGCGCGCTAGCCTGCGACACACTTCTGACCGCGGTAGCCGTATTTCTCGCGATGGCAATTTCTACGATTGACTGGTGCAATGATACCATAATGATTTCAGCACGAACAAGAAAATCGGTTTCATCGTCCTCAAGGCTCGCGAAAAAGCGCTTGATCTCACCTTGCGTCTGCGCACCGTTGATGATGCTAGCACCAGTGAGTTTGGCGACCTTGCGGTTATCGGTCGACCAAGCAGTCTGTGCAAGTAATCGTGATTTCTGAGTTTCGATTTATGAACCGGTCAGGCATATGCGCTTGGAGAATAGTATTCTCAATCTGCTTGTGAACCGCGTTACGCTTTGAAGAAGAGTGTTCAGCGATATAAGATCTGAGATTGTCGCTGGTGCCAATACCAACAACTTGTCGAGCGCTGATATTGGCAAACCATGTTTGGGACGCTGTTAGCTTTCTCAGTCGAAGAATAAGGTTCCGGATCACATCATACTTGATGATGCAAGATTTGTCTTCGGGATGACCATAGGCCATAACCGTCCCTTCCCATCATTGTCCTGCCAACACAGCCAACGAACACCTGCTCTCAGCCAAACAGAGACCATCAGACTATGCCTGACCGCGGAACATAGTCAACGTATTCGCGATTTCCCGCCGCACTATCGTTTAATGGTGCAAGACAGCTTAAGCCTGGGAGGGTCACCGAAGGTCCGCTTTTCACCCGCAGCATGTATCTGTAGCTCCGGCGAGTGTCGTAAAACTCGGGATCGTGCTATCTAACCGCGTATGACCGGCCTAGGGTCGAGGCTGTGTAAAAACGCTATGTCATAACGGTAACGGGTAACTGCGTTGCTCTATAGATGGTCTCCTCAAGCTCTTTAGGCGACATACTGAGCCGTAACAGCAGAAATCTCGGCGTACCAGTTATCGGCAGTCGCGTTTTTACGTAGCCGGACCTCGGTCGCGAGCGGTCATCCAGCAAAGCCGCTGGTTTCATGCCAGCGTCCCGGTCTATGCCCAGACCAGCGCGCCTTGCCGGGACGGCATGAGCATTCACGCAACCCCCGCCGGCAGCGCCTCCCCCGGATCGAGCGCGGCCACCCCTAGGAACCGAAATGCCGAAGGTTACGGGTCAGGACGGTGTATCCGTACTTCTGCGCCGTAGCGGCGATCACCAGGTCCGCCAAGCCCGGCGCCTGCGCCTCGGCTCCTCGCCCTGTCCGCCAAGGCGCCCACGCGCCGCGCCGTTTCCAGGTCGATCGGAAGCACCCGCGAGCCGTAGAGGTGCAGGAGCGTCTCCAGCCATTCCGACAGCCGCTCGGCCTTCCGCTGCGCCCCCAGCCTGCGGCTCTTGGCGATGCCGTCCTCCACCTCGGCGACGGTGATGACCGAGAGGGTGAGACCGGCACTGTTGCGGTCCATCCAGGCCACGAGGTCCGGTGCGGCAACCGCCTTGGTCGGTGCTCCGGCCGAGAGGACGTTGGTATCGACGAGGTACAAGCGTCAGAGCTCGGCGTCCCGCAGCCCATCCTGACGCGCCGGCAAATCGTCCGGCTCCAGCGGCGCCGCCATCAGCAGCCTGCCGAAGGACGGCACCTGGGACAGGCGCTGCCACTCCTCGAAGCTCAGCACCACGGCCTCAGGCCGCCCATGACGAGTGATGATCGACGGCTCTCCCCGCCGTGCCTGATCGACAACCGCCGACAGGGTCGCCTTGGCCTCCCGAAGCTGGATCTCCTGCATCACGCCCTCCGTGACCACTGTGGTCATGATAGGCACTGACGACCAGCCCAAGGCGCTGGGCGTGACGCGTCCGCACGGCCTCAAGCCATACCAGCGCCCCGAGCCACGACCGGCTCACCCCCGCTCCGCACACCCCACTCAGCGCTTGACCCCGCGTGCGACAAACCCCTTTATCCTGCCCGATGTCCTCCACCCTCACCCTTCCCGACCCAGCCGACCGCGCCCGCCAGCGCGACGAGGACGCGCAATACTACCGCCAGGTCCTGCACAAGTTCATCGCCATGGGCACCGACCTCGCCGAGGCCGTCCACCGCCAAGCTCTGGCAGAACCTGCCGCCGCCCCAGCCCCCCAGAGCCAGCCCGAGGACGAGCCCGCAGCACCCAGCCCCACCCCGAGCCAAGCGACCACCTTCGACCGCCTCGCCCGCACCGTCCGCCGCACCATCGCCCTCGCCCGCAAGCTCTCCGAGCCCGCCCGCGAGGCGCCCGGCCCGAAGCTCCACCTGAAGGAGTGCCCGCTGGAGGAGTGCCCAAAGCAGCGCCGCACGGACCTGCGCCGAGACGGACGCCCTCCACGCCGAGCCGTGCGAGCGCCCCGAGGAACCCGATTTCGACGCCGACGAGGACCTCGGCGACGACCTCGACGAGCAGTCGCTTGCCGACCTGATCGCGAGCATCCGCCACGACACAGGTCTCGCCACCCTGTCCGACGCCGAGCTCTGGCAGCGCCGCACGCCCCCAAGCGCGCAAGCGAGCGTCCCAAGCGAGATGTGCGGCCTCTGCGCCCATCGCGCAGCGATCCCCCAGAAGGAGCACCAGAGGGAGCACCCGCGGAGCGGGTGCAAGGCCGCAGGGCTAACGAGCGCGCCGCCCAGGATCACTCAATCAACCCCTGGCACCCCGCGCCCCGGCACCGGCCCGCCAGCTCCCTGATCCGGACCCCGGGCGCGACGCAAGACGGCGCGTGCCGGCCAAGACCCACGGCCGCTGCTATCATTCTCCCGGAAGTGCCTCCGCAGGCGCCATCGGCAACGCCGGCCGCTGCTGCTGCGCGTGCCCCGGCACCCACGGCCGCTCCCCGCGCCACTCCCGATCAGACACGACCCGCGCCCCCCCGTCCCGCAGCCAGATCGCGTGCGCCCCATCGCGCCACACGCTGAACCGATCCACGAACGGGACGCCCTTGCACGCTCCATGCGCCGGCTCAGGCGACACGAGCACGGCCACCCCCGCGCACTCCCCCGCGCTCCCGCGCGGCCGGAGGATGAGCGCCACCGCCCCCCCGCGCTCCACCCGGCACCCATCCGCGTCGCACGTCGCCCCCTCCTCCAACGGCCGCGCCGGCCCCACATCGAGATAAGCCCGCCACGCATCGAGTTCAGAACCCCGACCCGCCCTGCGCCGGCTGCACGAGCAAATCCGCGCCCCGCACCCCGATCAGCCGCGCATCCGCCGAGACCAGGACATCCGGCGGCACCACCGCCAGCGGCGAGAGCAACCCCGCCAGCATCGCCCCGACCCCGAGCAGCCGCACCCGCTTCGTCCGCCACAGGCACAGCCACGCCAGCCCCAGCGCGAACACCACCAGCCCCCAACCCGGCACATGCGGCACGGCGAGCGTCGCCGCCGGCCAGCCCGAGACCGTCCGCCCGATCCACAGGATCGCCTGCACGCCCCACCCCATCGGCACGAGCGCCACCCGCTCCAGCCCGAACGGCATCAGCGCGAGCGCCGCCAGCCCCGCCGGCATCGCCAGCGTCGCCGTGATCGGCACCGCCGCCATGTTCGCCACGACGAAGTAGAGCTGCATGTGCCCGAAATGATACGCCGCGAACGCCGCCGACGCCCCGCCCGCGAGCAGGCTCGTCAGCGCCAGCGCCGAGAGATGCCGGGCGAGCCACACGCCCCACCCATCCCCGCGCAGCCGCGCGAGCCAGGGCCGCATCGCCTCGTAGCCCGCGATCAGCGCCGCCACCGCCGAGAAGCTCATCTGGAAGCTCACCCCGAGCAGCGCGTTCGGCGCCGCGAGCAGGATCAGCCCCGCCGCGAGCGCCAAGCCCCGCATCGAGAGCGCCCGCCGCCCCACGACCAGCCCCAGCGTCACCAGGCACGCCATCGCGAAGCTGCGCAGCGTCGGCACGTGCGCGCCCGTGAGCGCCACGTAGAACGCCCCCGCGCCCAGCGCCGCCCCGGCCGCGAGCGCCTTGCACGGCCAGTGCAGCGCCGCCCGCTCCGACAGCGCCAGCGCCCGGCGCACGACACCGAACGCCAGCCCCATCACGATCCCGACGTGCAGCCCCGCCACCGCGAGCAGGTGCGCGAGGCCCGCATCGCGGAACGCCGCCCGGTCCGCGGGCGGGATCGCCGCCTGCTCGCCCGTGAGCAGCGTCGCCGCGATGGCACCCACGGCGCCGGGCAACCCGGCCCGCACACGGTCTCCCACGCGCTCGCGCACGCCCTGCCACCACCGCGCGACCCCGCCCGCCGGCGCCGCGTCGAGCACCACCACATCCCCGAACGCCCGCGCCGAGCCGCCCTGCCCGGCGAAGAAGGCGTCCCGCTGCACGTCCCAGGCTCCGGGGTAGGCCGGCGGCATCGGCGGGCGCAGCAGCACCCGCACCCGCACCCGCTCACCCGCCATGAGCGGAGTCGAATCATCCGGGTCCAGGTGCAGATGAAAGCTCCGCGCGAGCGGCGCCGCATCGGGCGCGACCTGCACCTCGCCGAGCACCGCCCGGCGCCCATCCGGCAGCGCCTCGACCGCCTCCACCCGCGCCGTCACCACCGCCGCCTTGCGCGGCAGCGGCTCAATCGGGAGGGCGCGCCACGTCGCCGCCTGCGCCGCGAGAAACCCCGCCGCCGCGGCAAGCACGGCGAATCCTAGCACCCGCCCTTCTAGGCTGCGCCAGCCAGCAGCGCACGCCGCGAGGCCTATGACGACCCCCGTGAACCCGAGCCAGATCGGCGGCTCCTGGCGCAACGCGAAGTAGAGCAGCACGCCCGCGCCCATCAGCACCGAGACCCACGGCGCGAGCCGCCCCCGCTCCGCCGCCAGCCAGGCACGGAGCCGCGCCTCCCGCCGAACCCTGACCGCGACCGCCGCCGCCCCGCTCACCCGCACCCTCGTCGCTACGGAACGACACTACAACGCTCCTGCCTCCCGCGCCACGCCCTCGCGTGCTAAGCCGCGCGCCATGCCAGTCCGCACCCGCTTCGCCCCGAGCCCCACGGGCCTGCTCCACATCGGCGGCGCCCGCACCGCGCTCTTCAACTTCCTCTTCGCCCGGCACCACGGCGGCGAGTACCTGCTCCGCATCGAGGACACCGACCGCGAGCGCAGCACCGAGGCCGCGACGCAGACCATCCTGGACAGCCTCGACTGGCTGGACCTGAAACCAGACGCCCCGCCCCTCTATCAATCCACCCGCGAGCGGCGGCACGCCGAGGTCGCGCGGGAATTGCTGGCCCGAGGCCACGCCTATCGCGCCTACGACACACCCGAGGAACTGGCCGCGATGCGCGAGCAGGCCCGCACCGAGGGCCGCACCCCCCGCTACGACGGGCGCTGGCGCGACCGCGATCCGGCCTCCGCTCCACCCGGCACCGCCCCCGCCCTCCGCCTCAAGGCGCCGCGCGACGGTGAGACCGTGGTACACGACCTCGTCCAAGGTGAAGTCCGCGTCGCCAACGCCGAGTTGGACGACCTCATCATCCTGCGCAGCGACGGCACGCCCACTTACCTCCACGCCGTCGTCGTGGACGACCACGACATGGGCATCACCCACGTCATCCGCGGCGACGACCACCTGACCAACACCTTCCGCCAGGTGCAGATCTACCGCGCGATGGGCTGGGAGACGCCCCAGTTCGCCCATATCCCGCTCATCCACGGCCCGGACGGCGCCAAGCTCAGCAAGCGCCACGGCGCCTCCAGCGTGCTGGAGTTCCGCGACGCCGGGTATCTGCCCGAGGCGCTGTGCAACTACCTGCTCCGCCTGGGATGGGGCCACGGCGACGCAGAGGTGCTCTCCCGAGACGAAGCGATCCAACTCTTCGATCTCGACGGCGTCGGCCGCGCCGCCTCGCGCATGGACTACGCCAAGCTCCTGCACCTCGACGCCATCTGGCTCCGGCAGGCGGACGATGCTCGCCTGGTCCGCGAGACCTGCGAGCGCCTCGGCGTGCCCGCGGACAGCCCCGCCGCCGCACGCATCGCCGCCTTGATGCCGGGCCTCAAGGAGCGCGCCCGCACGCTGGTCGAGCTCGCCGCCTCCGCCCGCTTCCTCGTCGAGCGCCCGGCGCCTGACGCCAAGGCCGCCACCCTGCTCACCCCCGAGGCGCGCGCCATGCTGGCCGAGCTTGCCCCGCGCCTCGCCGACACCGACTTCACCGCCCTCGCGCTCGACGCGGCGCTGCGCCGTTTCGCCGAGGAGACGGGCCGCAAGCTCGGCCAGGTCGCCCAGCCGCTCCGTGCCGCGCTCACGGGCAGCACGACCAGCCCGCCCATAGACGCGACATTGGCCGCGTTGGGCCGCGAGGAGAGCCTCGCCCGCCTCGTGGGCACCTAGCCGGCCAGCGTGGTCGTGCGATAAAGTCTGCCGTAGCCCAGACGCCACGCGCAGCAAGATCGGTCCGCTGCGAGCCGAGGAGGCGCCCCTTGCGCATCGCCTGCCTGCACACCGCCGAGAGCAACGTCGCCGTCTTCGAGACCGCCCGGCGTGATCTCGGCCTCGGCGACGTAATGCTGCACCATGAGGTGCGTGCGGACCTCCTCGCCGACGCCGAGCAGGCTGGCGGGTTGACGCCGGAGATCGCGGCCCGGACAGCCGAAGCGCTGCGTACGTGCTGCGATAACGCCGACGCCGTTCTCCTGACGTGCTCGACCTTGGGGCCTGCCATCGCCAACGCAGCGGCCAAGGCGCCGCCGATCCTGCGCGTGGATGCCGCGCTCGCCGAGGACGCCGTCCGCAACGGCGGCAGAGTCGTCGTCCTCTGCGCCGCCGCGACCACGCTTGCGCCGACCCGCGCCCTGTTCGAGGCCGCTGCGCGCCGGATAGGCGCGGATGTCGAGGTCCGACTCATCCCCGGCGCGTGGGCCGCGTTCAAAGCGGGCGACCAGGAGGGCTATCACGCCTTGATCGTGCAGGCCGCGGACGAGGCCACTGCCGAGGGCGCATCGAGCGTCGCGCTCGCACAAGCGTCAATGGCCGCGGCTGCCAAGCTGAGCCAAGCGGCTCGCCCTCCACTGACCTGCCCTGCGGCCGGGCTTGCGGCAGCGGTCAGCGCAGCACGCGCAGCAAGGGAACACGGATGACGAAAACGCGCCGCCATCTCCCCAAGTATCTCCCCAAGCCGGGCGCGCCGGGCTACTCTCCTTTGCCGCCCCGGAGTCCCGCTTGCGCTACCCGCACCGCCACCTGCTCGCGATAGAGGGCCTGCACCCGCCCGAGATCGCGGCTCTCCTCGACCTCGCCGAGAGCTACGCGCTGCTCAACCGCTCGGGAACGACGCAGCGCGACCTGCTCCGCGGCCGCACCCTCATCAACCTCTTCTTCGAGGACAGCACCCGCACCCGCACCTCCTTCGAACTGGCGGGCAAGCGCCTCGGCGCGGACGTCATCAACATGTCCGTCTCCACCAGCAGCGTGAACAAGGGCGAGACGCTGCTCGACACGGCGGCCACCCTCAACGCCATGCACTGCGACCTGCTCGTCGTCCGCCACGACCAGTCCGGCGCTCCAGCACTCCTCGCCCAGAAGGTCGGCGCCGCCGTCATCAACGCCGGTGACGGCACCCACGAGCACCCCACGCAAGCCCTGCTCGACGCCCTCACCATCCGCCGCCACAAGGGCCGCCTCGAAGGTCTCGCCGTCGCCATCTGCGGCGACGTGCTGCACAGCCGGGTCGCCCGCAGCAACGTCCACCTCCTGCTCGCCATGGGCAGCCGCGTCCGCGTCGTCGGCCCGCCCACCCTCCTGCCCGCGGGCGTCGCCGCCCTCGGCGTCGAGGTCCACACGAGCATGGAGAGCGGCCTGGACGGCGCCGACGTGGTGATGATGCTCCGCCTGCAGCGCGAGCGGATGCAGGCCGGCCTCGTGCCCAGCGAGCGCGAGTATTTCCGCTTCTTCGGCCTCGACCGCGCCAAGCTCGCCCGCGCCCGCCCGGACGCCATCGTGATGCATCCCGGCCCCATGAACCGCGGCGTCGAGATCGACAGCGCCGTCGCCGACGACCCGGCGCGCAGCGTCATCCAGGAGCAGGTCGAGATGGGCGTCGCCGTCCGCATGGCCGTGCTCGACACGCTCTCCCGCAGCAACCGGCCCAATGCCTGATCTCCTGATCGAGAACGTCCGCCTACTCGACCCGGCGACCGGCCTCGACCAGCCCGGCAGCAGCCTCCTCGTCCGCGACGGCCTGATCGCCGATCTCGGACCGAACCTCGGCCGTCCGGACGGCGCGGAGCACTTCGACGGCGACGGCGCCGCCCTCTGCCCCGGCCTCGTGGACATGCGCGCCACTCTCGGCGAGCCGGGCTACGAGTATCGCGAGACCATCGCCTCCGCCGCCGAGGCCGCTGCCTGGGGCGGCATCACGACGCTCGCCGCCCTCCCCGACTCTCGCCCGGCCATAGACGACCCCGCCCTCGTCCGCCTGCTCCGCGCCCGCGGCGAGGAGACCGGCAGCCTGACCATCCTGCCCTACGCCGCCGCAACCCGCGGCTGCCGTGGCGACGAGATGGCGGAGTTGGGCCTGCTCTGGGAAGCCGGTGCCGCCGCCGTCTCGGACGGTACCCGCGCCATCGCCGACGCGCGCATGATGCGCCAGATCCTCTCCTACGCGCGCGGCTTCGGCCTGCGCGTCGTCCAGCACCCCGAGGAACCGAGCCTGGCGCGCGGGGGTGCTGCGACCGAAGGCGAGTTGGCCACCCGACTCGGCCTGCCCGGCATCCCCGCCGTCGCCGAGGTCATGCTCGTCGCCCGCGACATCCGCCTGGCCGAGCTGACCGGCGGCGCCGTCCATTTCGCCCACGTCTCCACGGCCGAGGCCCTAGCCCGCATCCGAGACGCGAAAGAGCGCGGCCTGGACGTCACCTGCGACACGGCGCCGCCCTACTTCGACCTCAACGAGACTGCCATCGGCGACTTCCGCACCTACGCCAAGCTTTCCCCCCCGCTCCGTCCCGATACGGACCGCCTCGCGGTCGCCGCCGCCCTGCGGGACGGCACCGTGGACGCGATCGCGAGCGACCACCAGCCGCGCGACGCGGACGACAAGCGCCTGCCCTTCGCCCAGGCGGCCCCGGGCGGCGCCGGGCTGGCGACGTTGCTGGCCGTGACGCTGGCGCAAGTCCATGGTGCCGGGCTGCCGCTTCTCGACGCACTGGCACTGCTCACGATCCGCCCGGCACGCCTGCTCGGCAGCGAGGCCGGGCGGCTCGCGAAAGGCGCTCCCGCCGATCTCTGCCTCTTCGACCCGGAGCGTGCCTGGCGCGTCGAGAGCGGCAAGCTGCCCGGCAAGGCGCAGAACACGCCGTTCGACGGCCGTGCGCTGGAAGGCCGCGTGCTGGGGACCTGGAAGGCCGGGCGCCGAGTGTTCCCGTGACGACCGCAGAGGCTGCCGCTGCTGCGCTGCTGGGCGGCGCCGTCCTCGGCTCGATCCCGTTCGGCCTGTTGCTGACGCGCGCCGCCGGCCTCGGCGACATACGCCAGATCGGGTCGGGCAACATCGGCGCGACCAACGTGCTGCGCACGGGCAACAAGGCGTTGGCCGCTGTCGTGCTCCTCCTCGACGCGGCGAAGGGCGCCGCCGCCGTGCTGCTCGCGGCATGGCTCCTCGGCCGGCCATTCGCGCCGATCGCCGGCTTCGGCGCCGTCCTTGGCCACTGCTTCACGCCCTGGCTCGGCTTCCGCGGCGGCAAGGGCGTGGCGACCGGGCTCGGCATGGTGCTCGCGCTCGCCTGGCCAGCCGGATTGGGCACGGCCGCTGTCTGGCTCCTGGGTGCGCGCATGACGCGCATGTCCTCTGCGGGCGCGCTGCTGGCCTGCGCCGCAGCACCTTTGCTCGTCTGGGCGGCGGCAGGCGCATCCCCGGCACGCGCCACGTTCGCCACGGTGATCATCATCGTGGTCCGCCATGAAGCCAACATCCGCCGCCTCCTCGCCGGCACCGAACCCCGGATCGGAAAAGGCCATTGATCGAGGACTGGTCCGCCCGCCTTCGCCTCGCCCGCGCGGAGGGCATCGGCCCGGTCCTCTACCGCCGCTTGCTGCGGCGTTACGGCACTGCCGCCGCGGCACTCGACGCGTTGCCAGAGCTGGCCCACGCCGGAGGGCGCCGGCAGCCGCCGCGCGTGCCCTCCCGCCGGGATGCCGAGCGGGAGCGCGAGACCCTGGAGCGGATCGGCGCCACCCTCCTCTTCCTCGATGCCCCAGGCTACCCGGCGTTGCTGGCGCTGCTCGATGATGCGCCACCCGTGCTCAGCGTCCTGGGCCGACCCGAGGCGTTGGACCAACGCGCCGTTGCCATCGTCGGCGGCCGTAACGCTACTGCCAACGCCCGTCGTCACGCCGAGGCGCTTGCCGCCGACCTCGCCGGGGCAGGAGGCCTCGTTGTCATCTCCGGCATGGCGCGCGGCGTGGACGCCGCGGCCCATGCAGGCGCGCTGACGACCGGCATCACGGTGGCCTGCATCGCGGGCGGCGTGGACGTGGCCTATCCACCCGAGAACGCAACCCTGCAGCACCGGGCGGCGGAAACAGGCGCCGTCATCGCCGAGGCGCTGCCCGGCACGGCGCCCCGCGCCCAGCATTTCCCCCGGCGCAATCGCCTCATCGCCGGGCTCTCGCTTGGCGTCGTCGTGATCGAGGCCGCACTGCGCTCCGGGAGCCTCATCACCGCCCGGCTCGCCCTGGAGAACAACCGCGAGCTGTTCGCTTCCCCCGGCTCGCCGCTCGACGAGCGGTGCCGCGGCTCGAACAACCTGCTTCGCCAGGGCGCGCACCTGGTCGAGACCGCGGCCGACGTGCTCGCCCACCTCCCGGACCACCCTTTGCGGGAGGGTCTCGCCCGTCTGCCCTCGTTCACGCGTGGCGAGACGCCCCAGCCCGCGGCACTCGCCGAGCCTGCCCCGGAGCATTCGCCCGCGGACCTTGCCCTGGCCCGCAGCCGTGTGGCGCAACTCCTCGGCCCCGCGCCGACGCCGGTTGACGATCTGGTGCGCCGCTGCCACCTACCCGTGTCCGCGGTGCTCGCCGTGCTCCTGGAACTGGAGCTGGCCGGCCGCGCGGAGGTCTTGCCGGGGCAGCACGTCATCCTGACTGGCGAGGCACTTGCCGGCTGAGTCTCGCCCGACCATTTAAGGTTTACATGAACAACGTCGTCGTCGTCGAGTTGCCCGCCAAGGCCAAGACGATCAACAAATATCTCGGCTCTGACTATACCGTCCTCGCCAGCTTCGGTCACGTGCGCGACCTTCCCCCCAAGGACGGTAGCGTGCGGCCCGAGGAAGGCTTCGCCATGGACTGGGAGAGCGACGAGCGCGGCAGCCGCCAGGTCGCGGCCATCGCCAAGGCGCTCAAGGGCGCCCGCACGCTCTATCTCGCCACCGACCCGGACCGCGAGGGCGAGGCGATCTCCTGGCACGTCCGCGCCATGCTCGACGAGAAGCACGCGCTCAAGGACGTGGAGGTGCGGCGGATCACCTTCAACGAGATCACCAAGAGCGCCATCCAGCACGCGATCAAGCATCCCCGCGACCTCGACGTGCCCCTGATCGAGGCCTACCTCGCCCGGCGCGCGCTCGACTACCTCGTGGGCTTCACGCTCTCCCCCGTGCTCTGGCGCAAGCTGCCCGGCAGCCGCAGCGCCGGGCGCGTGCAGTCCGTCGCCTTGCGCCTGGTCTGCGAGCGCGAAGCCGAGATCGAGGCGTTCCGCCCGCGCGAGTATTGGACCGTCGAGGCCGGCCTCACGACCCCCGCCGGCGCACCCTTCACCGCCCGGCTCACCCACCTGGACGGGCAGAAGCTCGACCAGTTCGACCTACCGAACGGCGCACTTGCCGAGGCTGCCCGCGCCGCCGTGCTGGCCGACCAGCTCACCGTCGCCCGCGTCGAGCGCAAGCGCGTCAAGCGCCATCCGCCGCCGCCCTTCACGACGAGCACCTTGCAGCAGGAAGCCAGCCGCAAGCTCGGCATGGGCGCGCAAGCGGCGATGCGCACCGCCCAGCAGCTCTACGAGGGGGTGACACTCAGCGGCGAGACGGTCGGCCTCATCACCTACATGCGCACCGACGGCGTGCAGATGGCACGGGAAGCCATCCATGCGCTCCGCGACCATATCGGCGGCGCCTACGGCCGGGACTACGTGCCCGTGGCGCCGCGCGAATACACGAGCAAGGCCAAGAACGCCCAGGAGGCGCACGAGGCGATCCGCCCGACCGACGTGGACCGCACGCCGGACAGCGTCGCGCCCTACCTCAGCGCCGAGCAGCGCCGCCTCTACGAGCTGGTGTGGAAGCGCGCCGTCGCGTCCCAGATGCAGTCGGCGGAGCTGGACCAAGTCGCCGTGGACGCGCAGGGCGCCCGCACCCGGCTGCGCGCCACCGGCAGCATCGTGGCCTTCGACGGCTACCTCAAGCTCTATCGCGAGGGCGTGGACGACGCACCGGAGGGTGCCTCCGACGAGAACCGGATGCTGCCGCCCATGCACGAGGGCGACCCGCTCCGGACGGGCGAGGTCAAGGCCCTGCAGCACTTCACCCAGCCGCCGCCCCGCTACAGCGAGGCGAGCCTGGTCAAGCGCATGGAGGAGCTGGGGATCGGCCGCCCCAGCACCTACGCGAGCATCCTCTCCGTGCTGCGCGAACGCGAATACGTGCGCATGGACAAGAACCGCTTCGTGCCCGAGGACCGCGGCCGCCTCGTCACCGCGTTCCTGACCAGCTTCTTCGAACGCTACGTCGATACCGGGTTCACGGCGTCGCTGGAGGAGCAGCTCGACGACATCTCGGACGGCCGGGCCGACTGGCGGGCCATCATGGAGGCCTTCTGGGAGGAGTTCAGCCGCGCCGTCGAGCAGACGCGCGACCTCAAGATCTCGGATGTCATCGAGGCTCTGGACGAGGAGCTGGGACCGCACTTCTTCCCGCCGAAGGAGGACGGCACCGACCCGCGCCTCTGTCCGGCCTGCCATGCCGGGCGGCTCGGCCTCAAGCTCGGGCGGCAAGGCAGCTTCATCGGCTGCTCGAACTACCCGAACTGCCGCTACACCCGCCCGCTCGCGGTCAACGGCGAGGATCAGCAGGGCGCCACGCTCCCGGAGGGCCTGCGCCAACTCGGGCATCACCCCGAGACGGGCGAGGAGGTCACCGTCCGACGCGGCCCCTATGGCCTCTACGTGCAGCAGGGCGAGCCGGACCCGGACAACCCCAAGGCGAAGCCGCGCCGCGCCTCGCTGCCCCGCAGCATGGACGGCGCGGAGATGGGTCTCGCCCAGGCGCTCGGCCTGCTCAGCCTCCCGCGCTTCGTGGGCACCCATCCCGAGCGCGGCGAGCCGATCGAGGCGGGGCTGGGGCGCTTCGGCCCTTACGTGCGCATGGGCGGCATCTTCGCCTCGCTCGACAAGGACGACGACGTGCTCGCCGTGGGCCTCAACCGGGCCGTGGACGTGCTCGCGAAGAAGCTCGACAGCGTGCGGACGCTGGGCCTGCACCCCAAGGACAAGCAGCCCGTGCTCGTGCGCAAGGGCAAGTTCGGCCCATACGTGCAACACGACGGCAAGATCGCGAACGTGCCCCGCGAGCAGGCGATGGACGACGTGACCCTCGAAGGTGCCGTTGCCCTGCTTGCTGAGCGCGGCAAGCCGATGAAGTCGAAGGCGAGCCGCGGGCGCAAGCCTGCCAAGACGGCCCCGAAGAAGGCGCCCAAGGCGGCGGCGGAGAAAGGGGGGGCGGCCAAGGCAGCGCCGAAGCGGGCCGGAAAGGCGTCCGGCCGCGCCGCGCCGCGCCGGGCTGAGTAGCGTGGCCCGGCGCCCGCGCGCCCGAGGACGCGCCGCTGGACCCTCGCCCGCCGGCGCCTTGCCGTCGCGCGAGGAGCTGCGCCGCTACGTCGCGGGCGCGGACGGTCGCGTCGGCAAGCGGGAGATCGCGCGCGAGTTCGGCGTCGGCCCTGAACTTAAGCAGGAGCTGCGTGACGCCCTACGCGACCTCGCGCACGAGGGCAGCATTGCCCCGGCTGGACACCGCCGGTTCGCCAAGCCGGGCCGTTTGCCCGACACCGCGATCGTTCGGATCACTGGCACCGACGCGGAGGGCGACGCGCTCGCCCGGCCCGTAGAGTGGGAAGGCGCGAACCCGCCCCTCGTTGTCATGGCGCCAGAGCGCCGCGGTCAACCGGCGCTGGCGCCGGGCGAGCGCCTGCTGGCCCGGCTCAAGCCCATTGGCCCCGGCCGCTACGAGGGGCGCACGCTGAGACGCCTCGACGACGCGCCGGGCCGCGTCCTCGGCGTATTCCGCGCGCCCGACCGCCTCGTGCCCACCGACCGCCGCGCCAAGGCCGAATGGCGCATCCCGCCCGGCGAGAGCGGAGGTGCGGAGCCAGGCGAGATCGTCGCCGCCCAGCCGCTGCCGCACGCCGGCCTCGGCCTCAAGCCCGTGCGCGTGATCGAGCGGCTGGGCCGTTTCGGGGATGCCCGCGCTGTCAGCCTCATCTGCATCGAGACCCACGGCATCCCGCAGGAGTTCGCGCCCGAGGCCGTGACCGAGGCCCAGCGCGCCCGCGCCGCACCACTCGGAAAGCGCGAGGATCTGCGCGCCATCCCCCTCATCACCATTGACGGCGAGGACGCGCGCGACTTCGACGACGCCGTCCACGCCGAACCCTTGCCGGGCGGCGGCTGGCGCTTGCTCGTCGCCATCGCGGACGTGGCCCACTACGTCCGCCCCGGCTCCGCGCTCGACCGCGACGCGAGGCGACGTGGCAACAGCGTCTATTTCCCCGACCGCGTCGTGCCGATGCTTCCCGAGGCGCTGAGCAATGGCTGGTGCAGCCTCAAGCCCGGCGAGGACCGCGGCTGCCTGTTCGCCGAGATGCACGTGAGCGAGGACGGGCGGAAGCTCTCCCATCGGTTTGACCGCGGCCTGATGCGCAGCGCCGCCCGGCTCACCTACGAAGGCGTTCAACGTGCGCATGACGCCGATGTGGAGCTTGGGTTGGCACCGGGCCAGCTTCACGCCCTCTACGGCGCCTTTCGCGCGCTCCTCGCCGCGCGTGAGCGGCGCGGCACGCTCGACCTCGATCTGCCCGAGCGCCGGGTGATCCTCAACGAGGCCGGCCAGGTCGAGGCCATCGCGCCCCGCCCGCGGCTCGACAGCCATCGGCTGATCGAGGAGTTCATGGTGCTCGCGAACGTGGCCGCGGCGGAGGAGCTTGAGCGGCTGCACCGGCCCTGCGTCTATCGCGTCCACGCGCCGCCGTCGGACGAGAAGCTGGAGTCGCTGCGGACCTACCTTCACGGCCTCGGCCTCTCCCTGCCGCCGGGCGACCAGCTCCACCCGCGCGACCTCGACCGGCTGCTCAAGCGCGTGGCTGGCACGGCGGAGGCGCCGCTCGTCAACGAAGTGGTGCTGCGCAGTCAGAGCCAGGCCGCCTACAGCCCCGACAACATCGGGCATTTCGGCCTCGCGCTGTCCCGCTACGCCCATTTCACCAGCCCGATCCGCCGCTACGCCGACCTTCTCGTGCACCGCAGCCTGATCGCGGGCCTGCATCTCGGCCCTGGCGGGATGGCGGCGGATGAGCTGTCCGGCCTCACCGATGCCGCCGAGCACATTACCACGACTGAGCGCCGCGCCGCCGCGGCCGAGCGCGAAGCGGTGGACCGCTACCTCGCCGCCTACATGGCGGACAAGGTGGGCAACCGCTTCGCCGCGCGGATCTCAGGCGTGACCCGGTTCGGCCTGTTCGTCACGATCGAAGGCTCCGGCGCCAGTGGCCTCGTGCCGATGCAGGCGCTGCCTTCCGATTACTGGGACTACGACCAGGGGAGCCAGACCCTGACCGGACGGCGCACGCGCCGCACCTACGCGCTCGCCGAGGCCGTCGAGGTGCGGCTCAGCGAGGCGAACCCGGTGACGGGCGGACTGATCTTCCGGTTGCTGGACGAGTCCCAGTCCGCAACGCGCCCAAGGGAACATAAGGGAGAGCGCCATGGGCGGCGCGCCCGGTCGTGATGCGCATCATTGCGCTGCTGCTCGTCTTGGTGACAGCGCCAGCCCGAGGCCAGGAGAGCGGCTTCGACGCGGCGCTGGCCGCGCGAGTGTTCACGGCCGGGCTGGATTTCATCGCCCCGCGCAGCCTCGACCCCGTGACGGTTGCTGACCTGGCCGGCTGGGGTCTCCGCGGGATCACCGCTCTGGACCCGGCACTCACTGCTAATATCGTGAACGGCCAGGTCCAGCTCTCCAGCGCGAAGGGAGTCATCTACGCCCGGACGGTGCCTCCGGAGGCGAACGGTATGGCGAGTGGCGCCGCTTGGGGAGAGGCCGTCGCCACACTCGCCGGCGCGGCCTCGCTCGCCTCCGAGCCGGTGCGGCGCGCAGGCACGCAGGGCGTGATCCAGAGTGTGTTCGACGAGATGTTCAACCACCTGGACCCTTACTCCCGCTACGTCGCCCCTGTCGCCGCGGACGAGGATCGCACCCGTCGCTCCGGGGAGGCCGGCGCTGGGCTGACGCTTACGCAGGACCGGTCCGGCATCGTGATCCAGACCGTGAACGCGGACGGGTCGGGCGCCGCGGCCGGGCTGCGCGTGGGCGATAAGCTGCTCGCCGTGGATGGCCAATCCACGCGTGGCGAGGACGCCGCGACAGTCGCCGACTGGATTGCCGGGGAGGAAGGGACGGTCGTGGAGATGCTGGTACGCGACGCGCGCGGCCGAGCGCGTCGGGTGGTGGCGGAGCGAGCGGTGACGCCGCCCGAGACCGTATTCGCTTCGCGCGTCGGCGATGTGCTGCTGCTGCGCGTCGCGTTCTTCGCGGAAGATACCGACCTGCGCATGAGCGCGGAACTTGCCCAGGCGGTGCGCGGTCGCCGGCCGGTGCGCGGCGCGATCCTTGATCTCCGCGACAACCACGGCGGCTTGCTGCGGCAGGCCGTGGCAGCCTCGGAACTGATGCTCGGCGGCGGTCTCGTCGTCACGACGGCAGGCCGCGATCCGCAGGCGTCGCATGTGTGGGAGGCCGATAGTCCCGACCTTCTCGCCGGGCGGCCGATCGTCGTGCTGGTGGACGGGCGGTCCGCCAGCGCCGCCGAGATCATGGCGGCAGCACTCGCCGATCGCGGACGGGCGGTCGTCACCGGCAGCGCGACCTACGGCAAGGGGCTTGTGCAGGCGGTCACGACGCTGCCGGACGGGGGCGAGATGTTCGTGAGCTGGAGCCGCCTGCTGGCGCCGGACGGCTGGCCGCTGCAGGGGCTCGGCGTGCTGCCGCAGGTCTGCACGAGCTTGGGCGAGATGTCCTTGCGCGAGCAGTTCGAGGCGCTCGGCGCCGGGCGGGACCTGCTCGGCCCAGCACTGGCGCGGACCCGTGCTGCACGGCCCCCATTGCCGGAAGCGCAGGCCGTGGAGCTACGAGTACCCTGCCCGGCGGCCGTCGGCGGTGATGAAGACTTGGGCGCCGCACGCTGGCTGCTCGCACACTCCGCCGCCTACGCCTCCGCGCTGCTGCCAGGGGCGATGCGTGCCAGCCCTTGACCCTGGGCGACCGGGTGGGCATCTACTCATGTCTGCCCCCGCACGCGGGGCATTGCAGGAAGCAGACCCAGGAATCGAACGATGGCTAAGAGCAACACGGTCCAGATCAAGCTCGTGTCCACCGCGGACACCGGCTACTTCTACGTCACGAAGAAGAACACCCGCGGCACCACGGGCAAGCTTGAGATGAGCAAGTATGACCCGGTCGTGCGCAAGCACGTCCCGTTCAAGGAAGCCAAGATCAAGTAAGCCCACAGAGAGAACGCGGTTTGCGGCGCTCCCGGTTCCAGCGCCTTTCCGCGACGCTGGGCTGCCTTGCGCTCGCCGCGGCAGGTCCTGCGCCTGGTCCGCTGCGCATCATTGGCGGCGGCGCGGGCTGCTTTGCTGGCGCGGTCGAGCTGCCGGACGAGGGGCCGGGCTGGGAAACGATCCGCCAGGACCGCAGCACGTTCTGGGGTGCTCCGGGCACGGTTGCTGGGATCGAGTTGCTCGCCCGGCGTGCGCGGGCATCCGGCCTGCCCACGCTCTACATCAACGACTTCTCCCTGCCGCGCGGTGGCCCGCTCGTTGGGCTGCACGCGAGCCACCAAACGGGCCTCGACGCCGACGTGTCGCTCGACGTGACCCCCAAGCCGCCGCTTACCTCGGCCGAGCGCGAGCTGGTCGAGCCGCGCAGTCTGGTGCAGCCGGACGGGCGAAGCATAGACTCCACCCTGTGGCAGCCGGCGCACGTCACACTGATCCACCTCGCCACCGGGCTGCCCGGCGTGGACCGCGTGCTCGTCAATCCCGCAATCAAGGCCGAGCTATGCAGCGAGGCCGGGCCGGACGCGGCCTGGTTGCACCGGGTTCGCCCCTGGTGGGGCCACACGGCGCACATGCATATCCACTTTCTCTGCCCTCCAGGTCAGGGCGAGTGCCGTGATCTCCCGCCCATCCCGCCCGGCACCGGCTGCGATGCCTCCCTGCAATGGTGGTTCGACCAGCTTGGCAAGCCGGCGCCCCCGACCGCACCCGCGCACCCGCCGCCGCTGCCAGCAGCGTGCCGAGCGATTCTCGGCAACGAATAACTATGATGCCATGAATACCGCTGACGATAGTCGCCTCGGGCCCGCTCCCGGCGTGATGGAACTTCGCACGCCCCGGCTGCTGCTCCGCCCCTGGCGGGAGACGGACCTCGTGGCCTACGCCGCCCTGAACGCCGACCCCGAGGTGCGCCGCTGGTTCCTGGGCACGCTCACGCGCGAGCAGAGTGATGCCCAGGCCGCCCAGCTACAGGCTCACATCGCGGCGCACGGGTTCGGCTTCTGGGCGGTGGAGGCGCTCGGGGTCGCGCCGTTCGTCGGCTTCGTGGGCCTACAGCACGTAGCCGTCGCGGCGCCATTCGCCCCGGCCGTGGAAGTGGGCTGGCGCCTTGCCCGTGCATACTGGGGCAAGGGGTACGCCACAGAGGCGGCCCGAGCCGCCCTCGCCCACGGCTTCGGGCCGCTGAAGCTCGCCGAGATCGTGAGCTTCGCTGTCCCAGGCAACCTGGCGTCACGCCGGGTCATGGAGCGGATCGGCATGCGGCATGACCCAGGAGGCGACTTCGATCATCCCGGCCTGCCCGAGGGACACCTGCTCCAGCGGCACGTGCTCTACCGCGCCACGCGAGATGGCGAGCATTCCCATCCAGGTACTTAGTGCCGAACGCTGCGAGGACTGAGCCTACGGCTTCTGAGCCAGCGTCTGCTTGACCGCGGCCGGCCCCTGCTTCGCCCGCAGCACCAGCACCCGCGCGCCCTCGCCGAACACGGTCACCATCACGATGCCCACCACCATCACCCATGCCGTGTGCCACGTCGGCGGCTCGATCCCCAATGCCACCAGCAGCGCGGCCGATGCGGCCGGAGGATGCTTCGCTTTCACCGCTTGCTGCACTGGGATGAGCAGCACGAAGGCGATAGCCACCGCCGCGACGCGCAGCCAGGTCAGGTGCTCCCCGCTCGCCAGCGCCGGAACTGCTTGCGCGCCCACGGCATAGACCCCCGCGAAACCCACCGCCAGGCCGATCAGCTGGCCCACGCAGGTGTCCCACATGGAGGCGGTTTTCTGCTCTGGCGAGAGCGTCTGCAACAGCACGCTCGGCCCCAGGCTTGCCACGAGCCAAGGTATGCCGGCCCATACCGAGAGCGCGCCGATCAGCGCCATGACAACGACGGCACCCAGGGTCTGCGCGGCGATGACCGGAGGCCTGCGCTCCGCCGCCTGCTCCTTCTGCTCGATGGCACTCTGCTGCTCGGCGAGACTCGGCATCTGCATATCCTCATAGACAGTCGGCGATCTGTCCGCCGGGGCTAGCCGCTCCTCACCTTCGCACCGCTGCGAGCACCTTGCCATCTTGGCTGAGCCGCTGCGCGCAGAAGGCATCCAGCGCCGCGATCCCGGCGATGGCCCCGATAGCGACTCCGACACGGCCTCGCTTGGGATTGCCGGACCCGAGCGCTGATGCCAGGGCTGCGAGATCGAGTGCATCCCCTCCCACCCGTCCCCAAACCCAAGGGGTAGGGTCGCTCGACGCCAGGATGGCGGCTCCCGTCGCGATCTCGCGCAGGCCGAACAAGCGTACCAGGCCGGTGCTGCCCTCCATGCCGAAGAACCGGCTCAGCCCCCTGGTCGCCGTCACCTCGGCGAGGCCCAGCCCGATGCTGAACCAGCCCAGGCCGCGCGCCAGCATGTACTCATCCATGAGCCGCCTCCCTCGATGGATCGGAGAGATTCATGGCGTCATCACGACCTTGATGCAGCCATCCTGCTTGTCACGGAAGGTCTTGTACATCTCCGGCCCTTCCTCCAGCTTGACCCGGTGCGTGATCACGAAGGACGGGTCTATCTCGCCCTTCTCGATGCGCTCCAGGAGCGGCTGGGCATAGCGCTGCACGGGAGTCTGCGCCATGCGGAAGGTCAGCCCACGATTTATCGCCGAGCCCATCGGGACCTTATCGAGCCACCCGACATAAACGCCGACGATCGAGACGTTGCCGCCATTGCGGCAGCATGTGATCGCCTCGCGCAGCACGTGAGGCCGGTCGGTGCCGAGGTACACATCCTCCTTTGCCTTATCCACGTAGGAAGCGACGCTGCCGCCGACATGCGCCTCCGTGCCGACCGCGTCTATGCAGGAATCCGGGCCGCGCCCCTTCGTCATCCCCTGCAGCTTGTCATAAACGTCGTCCTTCTCGAAGTTGATCGTCTCGGCCCCGATCTTCTCCGCGAGCGCCAGGCGCTCCGGCACGCAGTCTATCGCGATGACGCGCTCCGCCCCGAGCAGCATCGCGCTCTTGATCGCGATCAGGCCGACTGGCCCGCAGCCCCACACGGCGATGATGTCGCCTTGGTGGATGTTGCAGTTGTCGGCCGCCATGTAGCCCGTTGGATAGATGTCGGAGAGGAACAGCACCTGCTCGTCCGTGAGCCCGTTCGGCACCTTGATCGGCCCGACATCCGCGTAGGGCACCCGCAGATACTCCGCCTGGCCGCCTGGGTAGCCCCCGAGCAGGTGCGAATAGCCGAATAGTCCGGCCGGCGAGTGCCCCATGAGCTTGGAAGCTTCCGCGGCGTTGGGGTTTGAGCGCTCGCACGACGAGAACAGCCCCTTCGTGCAGAAGAAGCATTCGCCGCAGGAGATGGTGAACGGAATAACCACGCGGTCGCCGACCTTGAGGTTCTTGACCTCCGAGCCGAGCTCGACGACCTCGCCCATAGTCTCGTGGCCGATCACGTCACCGCTCTTCATCGTCGGCATGTAGCCGTCGTAGAGATGCAGGTCGGAGCCGCAGATCGCGCACATCGAGACCTTGATGACGGCATCGCGCGGATTCTCGATTTAGATGTCCCTGATCTCTAGGGACATTCCCCTTTCAGGACCCCGCGCTACTGGCTACAGGCCAACTGCGAGCAGGGCGAACGCCTTAAGCTGGATCGGCGTCGGCCGGGTGATAATGGTGAGCGGGTAATCGGGCGTGATCGCGGTGGTGATGGTGTTGCGCGCCACCGTCGCCAGATCAGCCAACAGCGAGCGGAAGCTGTGCACCGGCAGCGCGTCCTCGGTCAGGCCGGTCGTCTGCTTGGTGACCGCGGCCGGTGAGCGCTGCGCCCGTGCGACGATGCTCTCGCGCAGGGTGTCGGCGGCATCCTTGTCGGTGTCGTCGAACAGCATCGGCGCCAGGCGCTGACGCATATGCCATTCCAGGTAATAGGCGAGCATACACAGCAGGACATGCGCGCGCACCCGGTCCGCCAACCAGTGATACACAGGTCGGACCTGCAGATCGACCGTCTTGATGCAGCGGAAGGCCCGTTCGACCAGGGCCAGGGACTTGTAGCTGCGCACCGTCGCCGCGTCATCGAGCACCGCGGCGGCCAGGCTGGTGCGCACGACATAGAGGCCGTCGGTCGCTGCCTCGGCGGCGATCTCGGCGGTCTTGCGGGTGAAGCCGAAGGCGGCATCGGTGATCGCGAGATCGAAGTGCTTGGCCATCTTGTGCCGGTTGATCACGGCGCCCACCGCGAGCGCGATCTCGGTGGCATCGCGCAGCGGATCGCGCTTGCGGGCAACAGCCGCCTGGATGCGGGCAAGGTCGCGCTCGGTGGCAGCGAGCAGGTCTGCGCGCTTGCGGGCGCGCTCGGCGGCGAGATCGGGGTTGCGGCAGACACCAGACGCTCGCCGGGAAAGTCCGGCGCGGTGATGCTGGCCATGTCGCGCTGGTCGAACAGCGAGAGCTGCAACGTGCCGCTTTCCAGCAAGGCCTTGATCGCCGGCGCGCGCAGCGCGGTGATCCAATCCAGACCGGCGGGCTTGATGTCCTCAATGATGCGCGTCTGGGTGATCATGCCGCGGTCGCCGACCAGGACCACGTGGTCGAGGTGGAAGCGCTGCCTGAGCTTTTCCACTTGCGTCGCCAGCGTCATCGGATCGGCGGTATTGCCGTCGAACACCTCGATGGCGACGGGGCAGCCATCGGGAGCGCAGAGCAGGCCGTAGGTGATCTGCAGCGTGCCTTCCGGCCGTCTCTGCTGTAGCCGCGTTTGGCAAGCGGGCAGCAGCGCCCTTCCATGTAGCTCGACGAGACGTTGTAGAGCACCAGCGTGCCGTTCGTGAGATGGCGCTTGGCGAACGCGGCCTCGATGGCGGGCTGGCGCTCCAGCAGCCAGTCCAGCGCGGCGTAGAGCTCATCTTCATCAACGTCGCCCAGGCCGAGCACCTCGCCAAGGCTGGAGGCGGCGGTCGCGGGAGACAGCGCGCGGGCAGCGGCGAGCTTGGATCCGGGTTCGAGGATGCGGGCGACGAGGAGGGCGAGGACGAGGTCGCGGCAGCGATGGCCCTCGGGGCCGAGGACACGGTCGAGGCCGATCCTGCGGGCGGTGCCGAGAGCGGCGGCGACGTGGCCGTGCGGCAGGGTGCGCAGGACGGTGAAGGCCTCGCGCTCGGCGGGGATGACAACGCCGCCTTTGAGCACGCCGCGCAGGCCCTCGATGTGGCCTTAGGGTCGGGCACCGTGTCGCAGCGCATGTCGCCCTTGCCGTGCCAGCACAGTGCCTTCATCGCGCCTCTCCTGTCGCTCGTAGGAACAGCTTCAACCGAACCTCGCGGATTCGGCACAGCCTACGGCGCAGCGAGCGTTAAGTTCCTTCTAACGCGGACGGCGCAAGGTTCCGTGAAAGCCCGGACGCGCGCCGCCCGGCGCTGCGCCTAGTGCCCGGCGTTCTCCCCCGAGAAATCAGGCGCCGCGATGCCCGAGGCTTCGAGCTGCTGCGCGAGCGCCCCCTTGAGCCGATCCAGCCCGGTCTCGTCGCGCGCCTCGGCGCGGGCGACGAGCACGGCCTGCGTGTTGCTCGCGCGCAGCAGCCACCACCCGTCCGGCGTGTTGACCCGCACGCCGTCCACAGTGTTCACGTCAGCGCCATCGCCGCGCAGCCTCCCCGCAACTTCCTTGATGACCGCGAACTTGCGCGTGTCCGGACAGTCGAAGCGCAGCTCGGGCGTGTTGACGACCTGGGGCATCGCCTTGCGCACGTCCGAGAGCTTGCCCGGCATCCGCGCGACGATCCCGAGCAGGCGCACGGCGACGTAGAGCGCGTCGTCGTAGCCATACCAGCGGTCGGCGTAGAAGATGTGGCCGCTCATCTCGCCCGCGAACGGTGAGTTGATCTCCGCCATCTTGGCCTTGATGAGGCTGTGCCCCGTCTTGTACATCAAGGGTTTGCCGCCTGCCTTCGCGATCTCGTCGTAGAGCACCTGGCTCGCCTTGACGTCGCCGATGATGGTGGCGCCGGGAAGCCGCGTGAGCACGTCGCGGGCGAGGACCACCATGAGCTGGTCGCCGAGCAGCATGGCGCCCCCATCGTCCACGGCGCCGACCCGGTCCGCGTCGCCGTCGAGGCCGATGCCGAGGTCCGCACCCTGCCGCCTCACCTCGGCAATGAGCTGCTCCTGGTTCTTGGCGATCGTGGGGTCGGGATGGTGGGCGGGGAAGCGGCCGTCTATCTCGGGATTGAGCACGGTATGCTCGCCGGGCAGCCGCTTGACGAGCCTCTGCAGGATCTCGCCCGCTGCGCCGTTCGCGTTGTCCCAGACCACGCGGAGCTTGCGGTCGCCGCCGTCCCAGTCTTGCACGAGGCGGTCCAGATAAGCGTCGGACACGTCCACGGCGCGGTCGCTGCCTTTCGCCTCCGGCACCACGTCGCCGGCCGCGGCGATGCGGCCGATCTCTTGGATCTGCTCGCCGAAATACGCGCGCTTGCCGAGCATCATCTTGAAGCCGTTGTAGTCGGGCGGGTTGTGGCTGCCCGTGACCATGACGGCGCCGTCGGTCTCGAGCGTCGTCGCGGCGAAGTAGAGCAGCGGCGTGGGGCCGAGGCCGACCCGCAGCGCCTCCATGCCGCTCGCCTTCAGTCCGTTCACGAGTGCTGCCGCGAGCGCGGGCGAGGACAGGCGCCCGTCGTATCCGACCGCGACCGTATGCCCGCCGGCGCGCGAGACGACGCTGCCGAAGGAGCGGCCAATGGCGAAGGCGTCCGCCTCGGACAGGGTTCGGCCGACAACGCCGCGAATGTCATACTCGCGCAGGCTCGTAGGGTCGAAGCGGTGCTGGAACGGCATCGGACTCACTCCTGGAAATAACGGCCCATGAAGGCACGCACGCTCTCGGCCAGGTCGGGGCGCGCGAGCGCGAAGGCGATCTGCGCCTCCAGGAACCCGATCTTGTCGCCGCAATCGAAGCGCCGTCCCTCGTAGCGCAAGCCGTGGAAAGGGGTATGGCCGATCATCTTGGCCATCCCGTCGGTGAGCTGCACCTCGCCGCCCGCGCCGCGCTCCATCTGGTTGAGGTGCCCTATGACCTCGGGCAGCAGCACGTATCGCCCGATCACGGAAAGGTTGCTCGGCGCGTCCTCGGGCTTGGGTTTCTCGACCAGGCCGCGCACCTCGACGAGTTGGCCGTCGTCCCCGCCCGGCGAGACGATGCCGTAGCGGTTCGTTTGGTCCCGCGGCACTTCCTCGACCGCGATCACGTTGCCGCCTGTCTGCTCGTAGGCGTCGGCGAGCTGCTTGAGGCAGGGCGTCTCGCTGAGCACGAGGTCGTCGGGGAGCAGGATGGCGAAGGGATCGTCGCCGATGAAGGCGCGGGCGCACCAGATGGCGTGGCCGAGGCCGAGCGGCACCTGCTGCCGCACGGTCCCGATGGCACCTGGCGGCAGGCGCATCTCCTCCAGCATCTTGAGCAGCGCAACCTTGCCGCGCTCGCGCAGCGTGTCCTCCAGCTCGTAGGATACATCGAAGTGGTCAATCAGCGCGGTCTTGCCGCGGCCCGTGACCAAGCAGAACTGCTCGATGCCGGCGGCACGCGCCTCCTCCACCGCATACTGGATGAGCGGCTTGTCCACGACCGGGAGCATCTCCTTGGCCATGGCCTTGGTGGCGGGCAGGAACCGGGTGCCCAGCCCGGCGACGGGCAGGACGGCCTTGCGGAGCTTCTTGGTCAAGAGACGTTCCGTGTGATTGAGTGCGGCATTCGTTGGCCCGAAGGTGCCACGCCGACACGGGCGGCGGCAAGGCGGCCTAGCGCCCGAGCAGAACGTCCCGCGCCTGGTTGAGCTTGGCGGCTAGCCAGTCCGAGCCGCCGCGGTCCGGGTGCGCGCCCTGCATCAGGCGCAGCCAGGCGGCGCGTATCTCGGCCTCGGTGGCGCCCTCCTGCAAGCCGAGCACCTGCAGGGCCTCGGCCCGTGACATGCGCGGCCCGGCGGCGGCGGGGCGGCCTCGCGACGGTCCTTGGGAGGGATGACGCCCTCGCCACCAGTTCGCGGCAAGTGGGTAGAGGAACGGCAGCGCCGCCAACGCCGTGGCGCCGCGCCCGCTGAGCAGCATCAGCGCGAGCAGGCTGAGCCCGGCGAGCGCCGCGATCCACGCGAGCAGCGCCTTGATCGTCGCCACCCGCGCGCGAGAGAACCCCTCGGCCGCGAGCAGCAGCAGGACGAGCGCGCCGAGTCCCAACGTGATCAAGCCCATGCGACGCGGCTCCGATCCCAGCCGGCACGGAACGGTACCGCAGCCGCGTCAGCGAGTACACGGCCGCGAGAGAGGCATGGCCTCCGCCCTAATTCGTCAGGACGCAATTCGAGCAACCGCCTGCGCATACACGGGTCGTTAACATCTCCCCGGTATTGGTGACCACCGTTCATCGGCAGACACCCTGCCCTTCGGAGGACGCCATGGCACTACGTTTGCCTACAGCGACCTACAGCAGAGTCGCTCTTGCTTGCCTTCTGCTCTCATCCGTCCTGATCCCAGTTGCAGCCGATGCTGGCACTGCGACCACGACGATGGGGGTCAGCATGACCATCACCGCCGGCTGCACCGTGGCGTCGGGGGCCACGGTGTCCTTCGGCTCGCAATCGGTCCTCAGCGCCGCCACGACACAGAACGGCACGCTCAGCGTGACCTGCACGAGTGGCACGACCTACAACGTCGGCCTCGACCAGGGTGCCGGGTCGGGCGCGACGGTCGCTGCCCGCAAGATGACGGGTCCGGCCAGCGCCACCATCAACTACGGCCTGTATCAGAACGCGGCACTCACCACGGTCTTCGGCAACACGGTGGGCAGCAACACCGTGGCCGGCACCGGCACCGGCGCCGCTCAGACGATCACCGTCTATGGCCAAGTCCCGATCCAGGCGTCGCCCGCGCCCGGCGCCTACGCCGATACCGTGAACGTCACCATCACCTTCTGACCGAGCGAGGTTCCCATGGCAGCAAAACGCAGCCTGGCCGCGAGCGCAATCCTGGCGTTCGGCATCGCTTCCCCGCTGTCCGCCCTGGCGGACGGCTTCGACGCGCGGCCCATCACGATCGAGACGCGGGATGGATTGGGCTCCGTCGTCGTGACCAACCCCGGCGACCGCAGGATCTACCTAGAAACCCAGGTCTATGACTGGTCGCAGGATGCGGCGGGTCACGACTCGCTCCTCGAGTCGGACACCGCAATCGCCTCGCCGCCCGCGTTGTGGGTCGGGCCGCACTCGACCTATAATCTTCGTGTGAAGCTGCCGGGCGGGGCGCCGGGCCAGGAGCGGGCGTTCCGCGTGCTGATCAAGCAGCTTCCCGCCCGCAGCGACATCGTCGCCGGGCGCATCGTGTTCGCGCTGACGGAGAGCCTGCCTGCCTTCGTCGAGCCTGCGGAGCTACAGCCGGCCGCCCTGCGGGGCCGGTTCGTGGATGCCCGGCACATCCTCGTCTCGAACGACGGTGGCCGCCGGGCGCGCCTCGCCAACCTCACGCAAGATGGACGAGTCATCGCACCGGGGCTGATCGGCTACGCTCTCTCGCACTCGACGCTCGCGATCCTGCTGCCCTTGCCGTTGCACCCTGGAACCGTCGAAGTCGAGACGGACATGGGCCGCCGAACCCTGGATATCCGGTGATGCGCGCCAGCGGCACGGTCGCCCGGTGACCCGAGCCGATGCGCCCCGCAGCACGGCTTGCTTCTCCGCAGGCCGCGCTGCTCGCCGCGGCGCTCGTCCTTGGCTGCGACGGCGCCGCGCGAGCCGCCACGATGCAGGATGATCTGGCCAGCCACTTCGTCACCGCGCCCGACACGGCGCCCGACCAGCAGCAATTGGTGCAGGTGACCGTCAACGGCATTGATGCCGGTCCGCAGATGGTCAAGGTCTCGAACGGCAAGATCACGCTGCCTCCGGCGACGCTGAAGGCGATCGGGATCACCGGCCGCCCAGGCGAGCCGCTCGACCTCTCGACCGAGAGCGGGATCAGTGCCCATTTCGACGAGTCGCAGGCAACGCTGTCCCTGGTGGTTCCGCCGTCGCGGCTCGCGTCGCAGCGCTTCGCGCCGGAGATGGACAGGGTGCAGGTCCACCTCAGCCCTGAGACGTGGGGCGCCTACGTCAACTACGACCTCAACCTCCGCCACGAGTTCGGGCAGGACTCGGCCGCAACGGTCGCATCCATTGGCGGCTCCGGTGCGCGCTCGTCCGGCTTCGCAGGCGGCGGCCTGGCCGAGCTGCGCGCGCTGGCGCCTGACCTGTTCGGGTCCTTCGGCTGGGCCTACGACAGCACCCTTCCCCAGTCGGAAGCCGCGGTCCGGCTGGACAGCACGGTGACTTGGCGCCCTGCATGGCTCAACATGGCGGTTTCCGCGGGCGATGTCGTCTCGGTGACGCCCGCAGCACTTGCCGCGGCGCGGCCCTACCGCTTCGGGGGCGTGCAGGTCGGAACCGACTACAGCGGCACGCCGGGCTGGTCGGACTCGCCGATTCCCTCGGTGATCGGGACGGCCCAGGCGCAATCCGCCATAGACGTCTATCTCGACGGCCAGCGCACCTACCACGCCGACACGCCGGGCGGCGCGTTCTCCCTGGTGCTGCCGCCGGGTTCGACGGGCGTCGGGACCAACGTGGTCGTCACCGACGTCACGGGCCGTGCCGTGGTCATCCCCGTCCAGGTGCCGCTCGTTGATGCGCAGCTCCTTCGGCAAGGCCTGTTCCTTTGGTCGGCCGGCGCTGGCTCGCCGAGATTCGCCTACGGCTCCGCGCAGACCAACTACGACGGCAAGCTCTACGGCTATGCCAACGCGCGCTACGGCGTGCTCAACACCCTGACCGCGACCGCGCACGCGGAAGGGGGCGCCGGGCTGGCCGAGCTTGAGACCGGCGCCGACTTGGCAGTCACCCCATGGCTCGCGGTCCATGCCTTGATCGCCGCGAGCCGGTCTGGTCGCGGAGTGGGAGGTGCAGGGAGCATGAGCGTCGTCGTTGCCGGGCCGTGGCGGCTGGGCCTGGAGGCGACGGTCTCCCATACCTTCGGGCCGTATGACGACGTGGTCTCGGTCTCGGGCCGGGACTACGGGCGCATCCACGGGATCAACCCGATCCTCAGCCTGCCGACCACGTCCGAGCTCTCGGCCCGGCTGTCATGGCAGCCCAGCCCCCGGTTCTCCGTCTCCGCCTCCTACCAGGCCAATACCTACGCGGGATCATCCCCCGTCGGATTCGCCTCGGTCAGCGCGAATTATCTCGTCGCCGGCCGCATCCCGGTATTCGCCAACCTCTCGCGCGCCATGGGTGGCCAGCGCGATACGGCGCTCATCGTCGGCGTCTCGTTCTCGCTCGGTGGCGTGCAAGCATCGGTCTCCGGGGGCTACGGCATCAGCGGCGGGTCGCTGAACGGATCGGGGGGTCAGGGTGGCTACACCGGCGGCTTCACCGCCTCGCAGCCCTTGGGAGAGGCGGTCGGCGATGTCGGGTGGGACGCCTACGCGACGAGGGCGCCGACCGGCACCTTCGCCAACGCTGACGCGCAGGTCAGGACAGGATACGGCGTCCCCGGCGTCGCCGTGCAATCGTTCGGCAACCAGGTGACGGGCATCGCCACGCTGCGCGGGTCGGCAGGCGTTGTTGGGCTGCACCCTTTCCTGTCCGACCCGGCGAGCGGCGGCATCATCATCGCGGACGCTGGCGCGCCCGGCGTGCCCGTGCAGCTCAACGGCTACGACAAGGGCCGCACCGCGTTCGACGGCCAGATGGCGCTTCCCGGCACCGTCGCCGGCGTGCCGCAGCGGGTCGCGATAGACACGGCGCACCTGCCGATCGACGCGGTGCCGAGCGAGACCGACCAGCTCGTCGTCGTCCGGGACGGGGGCGCGGCCGTGGCGTCGTTCGGCGTTCGGTCCGCGTCGTCCTCGGCGATCCTCGGAGTAACGTTCCACGGCGGGCCGCCGCCCGTCGGCTCGACCTTGGTCTCGGCGTCGTCGAGCGCGCCGATCAGCAAGGAAGGCCGGGCCTACCTGCCCTCGCTCGCGCGCAACGAGGTGCTGACGGTCGAGATGCCGGATGGGGCGAAGTGCTGGGTCCACACCGGGTTCAACGGCCGCGGCGGCGTGGGCCGGCGGCTTGGCACGTTCCCCTGCACGGAGGTGCATTGATGGCGTTCCGTTCGTCGTGGCTGACGATAGCCGTCCGACGGTCCTTGTTCGGTGTTGCCGCTGTGCTCGGGCTGCTCCTCGCACCGTGCGCACCGGCCGCGGCGAGCGGCGGGACCGTGACATGCACTGTGGCCGGGCCCACGATGAACTTCGGGACCGTGAACCCGTATTCGGGGTACCCGTACTACACGAGCGGTGATGTCTCCTACTCCTGCCAGAATACCTATTCCACGTCGCAAATCGTGTACATCTGCATCTCCGTCGGCACCGGCTCAGGCGGGACTACCACCGCGAACCGGACCCTTGCGTCTGGCGCCTCGACAATCCCTGTGCAGATCCAGGTAACAAGCACATCCGGTCAGACCGGCAACGGGACATCATACCCCATGGCAGGTCTCTACAGTGTGACCGTTGGAGCTAATTCGAGCTACTCGGCACAGTATGCCTTATCCGTCACGATGCCGCAGCCAGGCACGGCCCCTCCGCCCGGAACCTTCTCTTCCAGCTTCAGCGGCACCGACGCGCAATTTGTTTATGGGACGGGCGGCGGGACAACACCGACCTCGTGTCCCAGCTTGGTATCATCCCCAGGGGTACAAGCCGCTCAGGCCAATTTCTCGGTCTCCGCAACCGTGCCGACACAGTGCACCGTCTCCGCGACCAGCCTAGCTTTCCCCACAGCATCTGTCCTGACAAGCTCCGTGACCGCCGCGGCCACGATCTCGACGACCTGCAACGCCTCGACCTCCGTTACGGTCGGGCTGGACAACGGGGCGACCGGCAACGGGCCGACAACTCGGCAGATGAAATCGGGCGCGAATGCGATCACCTACGGCATCTACCGCGACGCTGGCGCGACCATGCCGTGGGGCAACACCGCCGGGACGAACACCGCTGCCATAGCAAGCGGCACGGGCACCTTGACCGCCTACGGCCGCGTTCCGCCGCAGGCGAGTCCGCCGCCAGGTTCCTATGCCGACGTGGTGAACGTCATCATCACGTATTGAGGACCGCTCCGCTATCCCGCTTGGGCCTGCGCCGCCGCGACTGCGCTCACGTTCACGATGCCCCGCGCCGTCACGGAGGGCACAAGGACGTGGATGGGCTTGCTCATGCCGAGCAGCAACGGCCCGACGGGGAGCGCGTCGGCGGCGACCTTCAGCAGCGTGTAGGCGATGTTGGCGGCGTCGAGCGTCGGCATGACGAGCAGGTTTGCCACGCCCGCGAGCCGGCTGTCCGCCACGGTGCGGTCGCGGATCGCCTCGCTCAGGGCCGCATCCGCGTGCATCTCGCCGTCCACCTCCAGCTCCGGCTCCTGCGCGCGGATCAACGCCGAGCGCCCGGCGCATCTTGCGCGCGGACTCGGAGTTCGAGGCGCCGAAGCTGGAATGCGACAGGCAGCGCCGCCTTGGGCTCGATGCCGAAGCCGCGCACGGCGTTCGCGGCGAGCCACGTCATCTCCGCGATCTCCTCGGCCGAGGGATCGAGGTTGAGGTGAGTGTCGCAGAGGAAGAGCGCGCCCGATTGCAGGATAAGACAGGACAGGGCGTAGAGGCGCGAGACCTCGGGGCGGCGCGGGATGATCGGGATGACGAGCTGCATCTCTCGCCACCAATCCCCGGTGCCGCCGCAGATCGCGGCGTCCACCTGGCCGGCTTGCAGCAGCATGGCGGCGGCGACAGTCGGGCGGTCGCGCACACGCCGGGCGGCGGCGTCGGGCGGGGCGCCGCGGCGGCCGGCAACGCGCTGGTAAGCGGCGACGAGCGGGTCGAAGACGGCCCGGTCCCGCTCCGGATCGAGCACCTGCACGGCGCCGTCGAGGTTCAGGCGCAGGCCCAGCGCGCGCACCCGCGCCCGGATGCGCTCGCGGTCGCCGATCAGCACCGGTTCGGCGATGCCGTCGTCCACCAAGGTCTGCACGGCGCGGAGCGTGCGCTCGTCCTCGCCCTCGGCGTAGGCGATGCGGACGCGCCGGGCGCGGGCGGCCTCGAAGACGGGCGCATGAGCTGGCCGGAGCGGAACACGAAGCGCTCCAGGTCGCGCTTGTAGGCGGCGAAGTCCTCGATGGGACGCCGGGCGACGCCCGTGTCCATGGCGGCGCGGGCGACGGCGGGGGCGATCTGCAGGATCAGGCGCGGATCGAAGGGCTTGGGGATGATGTAATCCGGGCCGAAGGTCGGGGCGGCGCCGCCGTAGGCGCGGGCGACGACCTCGCTCGCCTCGGCGCGGGCCAGCTCCGCGATGGCCTCGACGGCGGCGAGCTTCATCGCCTCGTTGATGGCCGTGGCGCCGACATCCAAGGCGCCGCGGAAGATGAACGGGAAGCAGAGGACGTTGTTCACCTGGTTCGGGTAGTCGCTGCGCCCGGTGGCAATGATGGCATCCGGCCGGGACTCGTGGACCAGTTCGGGCATGATCTCGGGATCGGGGTTGGCGAGTGCCAGGATGAGCGGCTTCTCCGCGAGCAGGGGCAGCCACTCCGGCTTGAGCACGCGCGGCGCAGAGAGGCCGAGGAACACGTCCGCGCCCGGCAACGCATCGGCGAGCGTGCGCGCGTCGCCGCGGTGCGCGTAGCGGGCCATGTTCGGCGCCATGCCCTCGCGGTCGGCGCGGACGACGCCGTGGAGGTCCGTGAGCGTGACGTTCGCCGCGGGCAATCCCATGGCGACGAGCAAGTCCACGCAGGCGAGTGCCGCGGCACCGGCGCCGGACGTGACCAGTGTCGCGTCTTCCAGGCGCTTATCCTGCAACAGCAACCCATTGCGGATCGCGGCGGCGACGATGATGGCGGTGCCGTGCTGGTCGTCGTGGAAGACGGGGATCGTCATGCGCTCGCGCAGGGAACGCTCGATCTCGAAGCACTCGGGGGCCTTGATGTCCTCCAGGTTGATCGCGCCGAAGGTGGGCTCCAGGGCGGCGACGATGTCGCAGAAGCGGGCGGGATCGCTCGCGTCCACCTCGATGTCGAACACGTCGATGCCCGCGAACTTCTTGAAGAGGACGGCCTTGCCCTCCATCACCGGCTTGCCGGCGAGCGCGCCGATGTTGCCGAGGCCCAGCACGGCGGTGCCGTTGCTGATCACGCCGACGAGGTTGCCGCGTGCGGTGAGGTCGCGCGCGGCCTCGGGGTCGGCCTTGATCGCTTCGCAGGCGACGGCGACGCCGGGCGAGTAAGCGAGGGCGAGGTCGCGCTGGGTCGCCATGCGCTTGGTCGGCTCGATCGCGAGCTTCCCTGGGCGCGGCAGGCGGTGGTAGTCGAGCGCCGCACGGCGGAAGTCTTCGTCCATGGCCGGTCCTCCTGCCCTCCCTTACGCCCTTTGGGGTCGGCTGGCTCGGGCCGGCGTGCAACAGGGGGATTCATGCGGTCGAGAAGACTCGAACTTCCACGGGGTTTCCCCCACAAGCACCTCAAGCTTGCGCGTCTACCATTCCGCCACGACCGCAGCGTGGACGGGGGCGTATAGCCGATGGCGGATGCCGGGGCAATCGCCGCCGAGCGCGTTGGGTCGTCCTTTGGGGCGAGCGTCGAGTGGCGGATCGAGCCGGGCCTGCTGGATTACCAAGTGGCGCTCGCGACGATGGAGGCACGGGCGGCGGCGATCCGGGCGGGCGAGGCGGCGGAGCTGGTCTGGCTCGTCGAGCATCCACCACTCTATACGGCGGGTACGTCCGCGCAGCCATGCGACCTGCTGAACCCGGCGGGCTTCCCGGTGTTCCACACCGGACGCGGTGGGCAGTGGACCTATCACGGGCCGGGCCAGCGAACGGCCTACGTGCTCCTCGACCTCGCCCGGCCGCACGGGACGGTGCCGGCGCGCGACGTGCGCCGTTTCGTGCAAGGGCTGGAGGCCTGGCTCGTTGCGGCACTCGCCCGGCTCGGCGTCACGGGAGAGACGCGCGAAGGCCGGGTCGGCATCTGGGTGGCCGGGCCGGGCGGGGAAAACAAGGTGGGCGCGATCGGCGTGCGCGTCACGCGCTGGGTGAGCTGGCACGGGGTCGCGCTCAACGTCGCCCCGAACCTCGCCGATTTCGACGGCATCGTGCCCTGCGGCATCCGCGAGCACGGCGTCACGAGCCTCGCCGCGCTCGGTCGCACGGCGACGATGGCCGAGGCGGACGCGGCGCTGCGGGCGGCTTGGGATGAGGTGTTCGGGGAGATGACCTAGTATCCAGCGGACCCGGATCAGGGTCAACCTGGATCAGAGTGCTGGGGGGCCGGTGCTGGTCCGGGGGCGCGGGGGCGGTGCCGAGAGGGGGCGCGGGGGCCCGGTGCTGGGCTGAGCCATTCTGGGCTGTGCGGTCCTGGGCTGTGGCGTGCTGGGCCCTGCTGCGCGGGCGCAGAGGTCGCGCACGTCCGCTGGCGTGCGGCGCTTCCAGGGATGGGTGCCGGGCAGGTGAGCGAGGCCGAGGTCGCGGCGGATCGCGGCGATGATCTCGGCGATGGGCAGGTTGTCGATGTCGTCGTCGCAGTCGATCGTCTCCAGGCGCTCGTAGAGCTCGGCGTTGAGCGCCTCGGTCCTGTCCTTGTCGCCCTTGGCCTCGCGCTGGATGGTGTCCTCGACCTCGCGGATGATCTGCTTGCGCGCGATGCGGCGGCGCTCGCTCGACTGCTCGGCTGGGCGGGGGGGCGCGGGGTCGGTGAGCTTGCGGGCGAGGGCGATGGTGCGGCGCAGGGTGCGGGCGATGCGGTCGAAGGCGATGGTGGGGTCGGGCGCGGGTGCCGCGGCGGGCTCGCTGTTGGGCGCTGGGGTGGCCTGGCGGTGGACAATGCGGGCGAGGTCGGTGCCGATCTCGATCAGCTCGTGGAGGACCTGGCGGTAGGTACTGGGCGTCCTCGTCACGCTGGCTCGCCTGGGTGGGGCTGGCGTCGTTGGTTGGTTCGGGACGGGAGGGCGTGGAGGACATCGGGGAGGATAGGCGGGTTTTCCGTCGAGAGCGTCAAGCGCTGGATCCATGACGCAAGGGAAAATGCGCGGTCATGGCGAGCCTGTCAGAGCCCGGGGCCGCTAGGATAGCTGCCCGACCTTGCTCCGCGACGCTCCTCTCGCGCTGAAAGCCAGACCTCGCGTGCGGCGTCCAGGTTCATGGCGAAGATGCCCAGGCCCACGACGAGATCGGGCCAGGGCGAGCGCGTCCAAGCCGTGACGGCGCCCGAGGCGATGATCGCGGCATTCGCGGCCACGTCGTTGCGCGCGGACAGGAAAGCGGCCCGTGTCATGCTGCCGCCCAAAGTCCGCCAGCGCGCGAGCAGCAGGGCGCAGCCTAGGTTGACCAGCAGCGCGCCGAGGCCGGTGAGCGAGAGCGGCAGCGGCGCCGGAGCGGTGGGTGCTCCGAGCTTGCCCCACGCCGCCCACAGCGTCGCGATGCCCGGCGCGAGCAGGATCGCGGCGAGCACGGCGCCCACCCCTGCTCTCCGCCGCGCGCTCCAGCCAAGTGCTACGAGCACGAGCAGGTTGACCGCCGCGTCCTCCAGGAAATCCATGGAGTTCCGCGAACAGCGCGACCGACCCGATCCGAAACGCGACGACGATTTCGAGCGCGAAGTAGGCAAGGTTGGCGAGCACGACGAGCCGCGCCGCCCGGCGCAGGCCGGCGGTCGCCTCCGTCAAGGAAGCATTCGGAAGCCCGGCTCAAGCTCCGGCTCCTCCAGCTCCTCCGTGATGCTCGTGACGGCGGCCAAGGGCGGCCCAAGGCGGCAGGCGCGCAGAAGCTCTTCAACCGCGGCGGAATCGCCATAGACCAGTGCCTCCACGGCACCGTCCCCCCGGTTGCGCACCCAGCCCGAGACGCCCAGCCGCACCGCTTCGCGCCGCATCCAAGCACGGTATCCGACACCCTGCACACGACCCGCGATGGTGAGACGCTTCGCGTTCATCGGGACGGTTCTACCCGCCCGGAAGGCCGCGGGCTAGCCGCAGCAGGCGGCCGGCCACGGCTACGTCCTCACCCACCTGCTCGCGTCGCCGGGCGGCCTCCGCGTCCTCGCCCCATTGCTCGGCCTGGAAGGTCTCGTCGAGCGTGGCGAGCGCATGGGCCATGCCGGCGTCCAGCGCGCCGTCCGCGAGGGCGAGGCCGAGGATAAGGCTGCCGAGCGCGGGGATGGCGACGCCGAGCGCCGCCAGGGCGAGCGCGTCCTGCTCACCCACCGCCCGGCGCAGCGCGGCGAGCGCCGCCGGGTCCTGCGGCCGGTGGACGATGCCCGCGGTCGGCACGAGACGCGCGCCGTAGCGGTCGGCGGCCCAGTCGAGCCAGGGCTGCCACGCGCGCTCCTGCCGGCGGACCAGCTCCTCCGGGCGCTCGGCGCGGTAGCAGAGCAGGTCGCTCTCGCCATACGTCGCGAGCGCGTCGGCAACGGCAGCGGGGTCGGGCGCGATACGTTCGTGCGCCGTGCCGACGAGGCGCGTGAGCGGCACCATGTCCCAGCCCATCTCGCCGCCGGGCTGGCCGCCCGCACGTTGCCACTCCTCGGCGACGGCGGCGGCGAGGAGTGCGGTCGGGAGTGCGAGCGGGGCACCGCCGGGCAGGCGGACGGGGCGGCCGTCGAGCAGGACTTGGTAGCCATCCCCGAGGCGCTCGGCCGTCGCCGTGTTCCAGAAGCGCTTCATGTTGCCAGTCTTCATGATGCACCTCTCAACGCAGCAGCGAGCGCAGGAGATCGGCCGGGCGCTCGGCGCGGCCGGACGCGGGCGGCGGGTTCGGCATGGGCGCAGGTTCGGGACCTGGGTGGCCACCGCGCGCGTCGGCGAGCGCCGGGCCGCAATCATCCCGCGCGTGCCCCGCCGGCATCAGGCCGAAGCGCCCGCCTACGGCCTCGGCGGCAACTTTCGGCTGGGCGAGCGTGCCCGTGACGCGGAGGGGCACCTCGGCGTCGGCCGGCCCGAAGCGGACCAAAGCGCGGAGGTGCAGGTCCGGCACCTCATCGCGGAGATCCACCCGGCCATCCCCGCGCAGGCCGAACCGCCCGGCGTCGAGCAGGATGGGGTTCAACGTCGCGATGCCGTTGGCGGCCACGGCGCGGAAGGCGACGCAGCGCAGATGAGCCTGGCCGGAGACCGTGGCGGGCACGCCTGCGTGGTGCAGCGCCTCGCGCAGGGCGGTGAGGGTATCGAGGTCGAGTTCGCCGTCCACCCCCGTGAGATCCGCCTCCCCGTTGAGCGAAGCGGCCACCTGCCGCCAAGTCGCCCCTTGCCCGTTGAGGTCGGCGTTCGTCGCGACCGTCCCCGTAGCGCCTGGCAGGATACCAGCGAGGTTGAGGCTCGGCGCGTGCAGGGCGAGGCTCAGGCGAGGCGGCGAGGCCGCCGCATCGAGCACGGCGCGGGCCTGCACAGGGCCGCCGGGCGACGTGGCCGTCAGCGGGTCGAGCTGCAGCGTCCCGTTCGCCAGCCCGATATGGGCCTGCACCGCGTGGAACTCGGTGCCACCCAGCAACAGCGCGTCGGCGGTGTAGGCCAGGTCAGCGTCGGTGGCGCGCAATCCGGCCACGGGCACGGGCGTGTCGGGGATGAGGCGCGTGCGGCGTGGGGGTGGGGTTGGTGTCGGCGCTGGTCCCGGATTTGGGGTGGGGACAGCGGGCGCGGGGTGCTCGCGAAGGAGAGCGAGCAGCGCGTCGGCGTCGAGGTGCTTCGATAGGAGCGTGCCGCGCAGTGCGGGGCGGGGTTGCCAGGACACGGCCAGGTTTCCGGCCAGGTCGCTTTTCGGCGCGCTCGCGCTCAGATTCTGGATCGCGACGCCCTGGGACAGGGCCGCCGGGTCCGCTCAGGTGCGCCGTCAGTGCAGCGTCGCGCAGTGGCGGCGCGCCGGGCGCGAGCGCGGCGAGGTCGGCGATCTGGACGGAGAGCGTAGCGTCGAGACCGCGCAGCGCCTTGGGGTCGGAGAGGGTGCCTTGGAGCCGCGCCGTGCCGCCCTGCCCCCAAGCCGCGACGGCGACAGGAAGCGGCTTGCCGGCCAGCATCACCGCGGGCGAGCCAGTCTCGGCGCTGAGCGAGAGCCGGGCCGCGCCAGTGAGGGTGGCACGGGCACGGACAGGCTGATCGAGCGCGGGGGCGTCCAGCGCGAGTTGCTCGACGCGCAGCCCGGACCCGAGCGTGAACGGCGCGGCCTCGGCGTGCAGGTGTGCCGTGCCGGGGGACCAGGCGGCGTCGAGCTTGACCTCGCCGAGCATGGACACGCGCGGATCGAGCGCGGCGGCGTTCAACTCGCCTGCGACGCTGATCTGCGGCGCGGCGCCGTCTTGGGCGTGCAGGGCGAGGCTCACGCCTTGACCCGCGAGCGCGACGTAGGTTGTCCATGGCGCGGCGGCCGTCACGGTGCCCTGAACCTGCAACGGGACGGCGTTCGCCCGCACTTCGCCGGCGAGCTTGAGCGTGTCCTTCCCCTCGGCAGCTGAGCCGCGGCACATCGAGGCGCAGCGGGCCGCCAGGGCCGGACCAGGTCAGCGCGCTATCGTCCACCTCGACCTGGCGGAGCACCAAGACGAAACGGCGATGCTCGCTCGGCGCGGTCGGCGTCGTTGGCGTGGGTACGGGCGGGCGCTGCCAGTTGCCTTGGCCGGCGGCGTTCACTTCCAGTTTCGCGTCGAGACCGACGAGACGGAGGCGCCGCACCTCGATCTTGCCATGCAGCAGCGGCAGCAACGCCACCCGCGCCTCTACCCGGCGCGCATGTGCGAGGTCGGGCCGCGAGAAGCCCGGCGGATTGAGAAGCGCCACGTCGGCGACCGCGAGCGTCGGCACGAGGCTCGGGGCGATGCGGATCGGGCCAGAGATATGCAGCGCGTGGCCGGTGTCGCGCTCGACGGCTGCCTCGGCCCAGGTCCGGGCTGCGCCCGTATCGAGCGCATACCAGACCACGCCGGCCAGGATGAGCGGCACGGCAACCAGGGCGACGATTAGGACGAGAACGAGGCGGCGCAGCATCAGCGACCCAGGGTCAGTGGCGCTCGGGCGGGATGGGGCGGAGGTGCGTGAAAGCCGAGGATGCGGAAGCTCTCCCTGAAGTGCGGCGGCAGCGGCGCCTCGACGCGGAGCCGTCCGCCCGCCGGGTGCGGCAGGTCGAGCGCGCGGGCGTGCAGGTGGAGCTGCTCGGGCAGGCCGTAGATGTCGGCCGTGAAGGCGTTGTTCTGGTCCGGCTCGTGGTACTTGAGGTCGCCGACGATGGGCGCGCGGATCGCGACGCAGTGGACGCGGAGCTGATGCGTGCGGCCGGTCAGCGGCTTGAGCTCCAGCCAGGCGAGGCGCTGGCCGGCGTTGTCGAGGGTGCGGAAGTCGGTGATCGCGTGGGTGGCGTCGGCGTCGTCGGGGTCCGCCGCGCGCGTGCGCTCGCCACGGGGGCCGCCCTCGCGGCGGAGCGGCAGGTTCACCCGGCCCTCGGCCGGCGAAGGGCGGCCGGCGACGACCGCCCAGTAGATCTTCTCCACGTCGCGCGTGCGGAAGGCGCTCGCGAGCTTGGCGGCGACGCCGGGCGTGCGGGCGAGGACGAGGACGCCGGAGGTGTCGCGGTCGAGGCGGTGGACGAGGCGTGGGCGCTCGGGACTGCCGAAGCGGAGCGCGTCGAGCATCCCGTCGAGGTGCCGGGTGATGCCGGGGCCGCCCTGGACGGGGAGGCCGGCGGGCTTATTCAGGACGAGCAGATGGTCGTCGCGGTGGAGGACGAGGTCCTCCATCTCGCGGGCGAGCTTCGGGTCGAGCGGCTTCGGCGCCTGCGGCGGGGGCGCCATGGAGAGCGGGGGCACGCGGACTTGCTGGCCCGGCGCGAGGCGGGTCGCGGCCTCGGCGCGGTGGCCGTCCACGCGCACCTGGCCGGTGCGGCACCATTTCTGGATGCTGCTCTGGGTGACGCCGGGGAAATGGCGCCGGAACCAGCGGTCGAGCCGGACGCCCTCCTCGTCGGGCGTGACCGCGCGCATCTCGACGCTCATTGGCGCACCTCCGGTGCGACACTCATCCCTGCGCCTCGCGCAAGGATGCCCAATGGGCCAGGCGGCGGGCGACCTCGCGCTCGAAGCCGCGGTCGCTGGGGCGGTAGAACGCGCGCCGCTGCAGACCCTCGGGGAAGTGGTCCTGGCCGGAGAAGGCGTCCGGCGCGTCGTGGTCGTAGGCGTAGCCCTCGGCCCGGCCGAGATCGCGCATCAGGCGGGTGGGGGCGTTGACGCTGTGGGCGCGCGGCGTGAGGCTTCCGGAGTCTCGGGCAGAAGCGGTCGCCTCCTTCATGGCGGCGTAGAGCGCGTTCGACTTCGGTGCGGCACCCAGGTAGGCGGCGGCTTCGGCCAGCGCCAGCTCGCCCTCGGGCGATCCCAGGCGCTCGTAAGCCTGCCAGGCCGCGAGCGCCATCGGCAGCGCCTGCGGGTCGGCGAGACCGACATCCTCGGTGGCGAACCGCACCATGCGCCGGGCGGCGACGCGCGGATCCTCGCCGCCAGCGAGCAGGCGGGCGAGCCAGTAGAGCGCGGCATCGGTGTCGGATGCGCGCAGCGACTTGTGGAGGGCGGAAAGCAGGTCGTAGTGCCAGTCCCCTACCCTGTCGTGCTGGGGTGCGCGCTTGGAGACGAACGCGGCGAGGTCGGCCGGGTCGAGCGAAGTGCCCTCGTGCAGCAGGATTTGCTCGGCGAGGAGGAGCACCTGGCGGCCGTCGCCGTCCGCCATGGCACGGAGCGCGGTGCGCGCCTCCGGCGTGAGCGGCAGGGCGTTGCCGGCGGCAGCTTCCGCCCGTTGCAGCAAGGTTTCCAAGGCGTCGTCATCGAGCCGGTGCAAGACGAGCACCTGGCAGCGGGACAGCAGCGCCCCCGCGAGCGCGAAGCTGGGGTTCTCGGTCGTGGCGCCCACGAACGTGACGGTGCCGTCCTCGACGGGTGGCAGAAGCGCGTCCTGCTGAGTGCGGCTGAAGCGATGCACCTCGTCCACGAACAGCAGCGTGCCCTCGCCGCGCGCACGGCCGCGGGCCGCCTCGTCGAACACCCGGCGCAACTCAGCAACTCCGGCCTGGAGCGCGGATAGCGGGGCGAAGCGCAGGTTCGCGTCGGTGGCGAGCAGCCGGGCGATGCTGGTCTTCCCGGTGCCGGGCGGCCCCCAGAGGATGAGCGAGGTGAGGCGTCGGCGGGCCAGCATCCGCGTCAGCACGCCATCCGGGCCGACAAGCTTCGACTGCCCCACCACATCGGCGAGATGCTGCGGGCGCAGCCGATCGGCTAGCGGCGCTTCCTGCGCCGGAGCGGCGAAAAGATCGGCGACGGGGCCAGTTGCAGCCATGAAGGTGCGGCCAGACGGCCGCTCGGCAGCAGCCTACGCCGCCGCCTGCTCCTCAGCCTCGTCCATGGCCTCCGGCGGTGGGCCGCTATCCTGGCCCTTGGCGGCCGGGTCGCGGTCCACCAGCTCGATCACGGCCATGCTCGCCGCGTCGCCGTAGCGGACGCCCGCCTTGAGCACGCGGATGTAGCCGCCGGGCCGGGTGCGGTAGCGGTCGGCGAGGCTGCTGAACAGCTTGGCGACGATGCGCTCGTCACGCAGCTCGTTATAGGCCTGGCGCCGGGCATGGTGGCCGCCGCGCTTGCCGAGCGTGATGAGCTTCTCGGTAACGGGACGGAGTTCCTTGGCCTTGGGCAAGGTGGTGGTGATCTGCTCGTGCTTGAGCAGCGCCACGGCCATGTTGCGGAACATGGCCTTGCGGTGGCTGCTCGTGACGCCGAGCTTGCGGCCGGCCACGCCGTGACGCATCGTCTGTTACTCCCCCAATCCGGACTCAGAACGGCTCGTCGAGCCGCTTCGCCAGGTCCTCGATGTTCTCCGGCGGCCAGCCCGGCACCGTCATGCCGAGACCGAGACCCATGTTCGCCAGCACTTCCTTGATCTCGTTCAGCGACTTGCGGCCGAAATTCGGCGTGCGCAGCATCTCCTGCTCGGATTTCTGCACGAGGTCGCCGATATAGACGATGTTGTCGTTCTTGAGGCAGTTCGCCGACCGCACCGAGAGTTCCAGCTCGTCAACCTTGCGGAGCAGGTTGCGGTTGAACGGCAGGTTGTCCTCGGGCTCGTCGGCGCGGGCAAGCTGCGGCTCGTCGAAGTTGATGAAGAGCTGCAACTGGTCCTGCAGGATGCGCGCGGCGAGCGCCACGGAATCCTCGGGCGAGACCGCGCCGTTGGTCTCCACCTGCAGCAGCAGGCGGTCATAGTCCGTGACCTGGCCGACGCGGGTCGGCTCGACCTTGTAGGAGACGCGGCGCACGGGCGAGTAGATCGCATCCACCGGGATCAGGCCGATCGGCGCATCCTCGGGCCGGTTCGCGACCGCAGGGACGTAGCCCTTGCCCAGGTTGACCGTCAGCTCCATGCCGAGCTTCGCGCCCTCGTCCAGCGTGCAGATCACGAGGTTAGGGTTCATCACCTCGATGTCGTGCCCGGTCTGGATCTGCGAGGCCTTGACCTCGCCAGGGCCTGTCGCGGTCAGCATCATGCGCTTCGGCCCCTCGCCGTGCATCCGCAGCGCAAGCTGCTTGATGTTGAGCACGATGTCGGTCACGTCCTCGCGGACGCCGGGGATGCTGCTGAACTCGTGCAGCACGCCGTCAATCTGCACCGCCGTCACGGCCGCACCCTGCAACGAGGAGAGCAGAACGCGGCGGATGGCGTTGCCGAGCGTCATGCCGAAGCCGCGCTCCAGCGGCTCGGCGACTACGGTGGCGACGCGATGCGGGTCGGAGCCGTGCTCGACATCAAGCTTCTCCGGCTTGATGAGGGTCTGCCAATTACGTTGGAGGGCCATTCGGGACCTTCTTTCATTGCGCGCGGCAGCCCAGGAACTCCCCCTTGGGCTGCCGGGAGGCTACACGCGGCGGCGCTTGCGCGGCCGGCAGCCGTTGTGAGGGATAGGTGTCATGTCGCGGATCGCGGTGATCGCGAATCCGACGGTCTGCAAGGCCCGCAACGCGCTCTCACGCCCGGAGCCAGGGCCGCTGACCTCGATCTCCAGCGTCTCCATGCCGTGCTCGCGCGCCTTGCGGCCCGCGTCCTCGGCAGCGACCTGGGCCGCATACGGCGTGCTCTTGCGGCTGCCCTTGAAGCCCTGCATCCCCGACGACGACCAGGCGATCGTGTTGCCCTGGGCGTCCGTGATCGTGATCATGGTGTTGTTGAACGTCGCGGCGACGTGCGCGACGCCCGAGCTGATGTTCTTGCGCTCCTTCTTGCGAGGGGAGCGCGTGGCGGTAGCGGGGCGGGCCATCCTACTTCGTCACCTTCTTCTTGCCGGCAATCGCGACCGCCTTGCCCTTGCGGGTGCGCGCGTTGGTGTGGGTGCGTTGACCGCGAACAGGCAGGCCGCGGCGATGGCGCAGGCCACGGTAGCAGCCCAGGTCCATCAGCCGCTTGATGTTCATGGCGACTTCACGCCGCAAGTCGCCCTCGACGCGGTAGTCACGATCCACCAACTCGCGGATGCGCAGCACCTCCTCGTCGGAGAGCTGGTTCACCCGGCGGTCATCCGGGATGCCGAGCTTCTCGCAGATCTCAGAGGCCTTCGTGGGGCCGATGCCATAGATGTAGCGCAGCCCGATCTGGACGCGCTTATTGGTCGGGATATTAACGCCGGCAATGCGGGCCACGCCTGTGCTCCTGGAAGTTGCGGCACTTAAGCGCCGCGCAATGCGTTACGCGCTGCCCCTATGAGGGGTCAGCGGAAGGTGCGGACTATAGCCGCGCGCCCGATCTTGTCAACGCGCTCCGGTCAATTCTCCGCGAGCCTTGACCTGTGCCAGCAGGGCTTCGATCTCGGCTGTCACGTCGTCCATCTCCGCCATGCCGTCCACCTCGTAGAGGCGCCCCGAGCCTCGGTAGTAGGGCAGGATGGGAGCTGTCTGGCTGTGATAGGCAACGAGCCGGGCCGCTACCGTGTCGGCATTGTCGTCGGCCCGGCGGATGAACTCGACGCTTCCGCAGACGTTGCAGACACCCGGCACATGCGGTGCATGGAAGCGGTCGTGATAGGCGGCACCGCAGCGCGCGCAGGTGAATCGCCCGGCGATGCGCTCGACCAGCGCCGCCTCGTTCACGCGCAGCAGGATCACGGCGTCTAAGCCCGTGCCGAGCCGGGCCAGCATGGCGTCCAGCGCCTCGGCCTGCGGCACGGTGCGCGGGAAGCCGTCCAGGATGAAGCCGTCGCGGAGATCCGGCTGCTGGATGCGGCCCTCGATCATGGCGACGATCAGCGCGTCGGGCACGAGCGCGCCGCTCTCCATGATCTGCTTCGCCTCGGCGCCGATCGCGCTGCCGGCCGCCACCTCGGCGCGCAGCATGTCGCCCGTGCTGATCTGGGCCAGCCCATGGCGCAGCTCCAGCCGCTTCGCCTGCGTTCCCTTCCCTGCGCCGGGCGGACCGAGCAGGATCAGGTTCATCGGGCGCGCCCTTTCACGCGGCTCTTGCGGATCAGGCCCTCATACTGGTGCGCGAGCAAATGGCTCTGGATCTGCGTGACGGTGTCCATGGTCACGGAGACGATGATCATGAGGCTCGTGCCGCCGAAGTAGAACGGCACGGCATAGTGGCTGATGAGGATCTCCGGCAGCAGGCAGACGATGGCGAGGTAGATCGCGCCGACGGTGGTCAGCCGCGTCAGCACCCGGTCGAAATACTCGGCCGTGGCGGTGCCGGGGCGGATGCCGGGCACGAAGCCGCCATACTTCTTGAGGTTGTCCGCCGTCTCCTGCGGGTTGAACACGACGGCGGTGTAGAAATACGCGAAGAAGATGATCAGCCCGGCGTAGAGCGCCATGTAGAGCGGCTGACCGTGGGCGAGTTGCTGCGCGATGAACGGGGCCCAGCCGCCTGCGCTCCCGCTGGAGAAGCCGGCGATGGTCGCCGGGATCAGCAGGATGCTGCTCGCGAAGATGGGCGGGATCACGCCCGAGGTGTTCAGCTTGAGCGGCATGTGCGTGGAGTTGCCGCCGAACATCCGCTGGCCGACCTGGCGCTTGGGATACTGGATCACGACCCGGCGCTGCGCCTGCTCCATGAACACGACGAACACGACGACCGCGATGGCGACCACGACGAAGACGAGAACGAAGAACGGCGAGATCGCCCCCGTCCGGGCCAGTTCCAGCAGGCTCGCGAGCGCGCGGGGCATGTTCGCGATGATGCCGGCGAAGATGATGAGGCTGATGCCGTTGCCGACGCCGCGCGCGGTGATCTGCTCGCCGAGCCACATCAGGAACATGGTGCCGCCGACGAGCGTCACCACGCAGGAGAGGATGAAGAACGGCCCTGGGTTGATCACGGCAGCACCGTGGGCGCCTTGCATCCCTTCGAGGCCCACGGCGATGCCGTAGCTCTGGAACATCGCGATCAGTACGGTGAGGTAGCGCGTGTACTGGTTCATCTTCTTGCGGCCGGACTCGCCCTCCTTCTTGAGGGCTTCCATGGACGGCACGGCCGCGGTCATCAGCTGCACGATGATGCTGGCGCTGATGTAAGGCATGATGTTGAGCGCGAACACGGTCATGCGGCCGAGCGCACCGCCGCTGAACATGTTGAACATGCCCAGGATACCGCCGCCGTGCTGCTGCAACAGCTCGCCCATGACGCGCGCGTCCACGCCGGGTACCGGGATGTACGTGCCGATGCGATAGACGATCAGCGCGCCAAGGGTGAACCAGATGCGCTTCTTGAGTTCGGTCGCCTTCGAGAAGGTGCCGAGGTTGAGGTTTGCTGCGAGTTGCTCGGCCGCAGAGGCCATGGTGTTCCCCCGATCACGCGGCCGGCCGCCTTGGCACCGTGCCGGATGCCGGGGCGTTTACCTTGCCGGTGCTGTTGCTGCAATGTGGCGCCCGGATGTGCCGGGCGCAAGCGCATGGCCTAGGCGGCTCTTCCAGGCCCGGCAGAGGTTTCAATGCGGTGGCGGAGTGCAAGGATCACCTCGTCGTTTTCCATGCCCATGGCGGCGGCTGCCTGCTCCGCCAGCCGGAGCGCCTCGGCCGAAAATGGCTTGTCCTTCTCGGCGACGTATCCGGTAAGCTGTTCCAAGGCAACGCCGTATTCGCCCGCGCTGAGCAGCTCACGAATCTCCTTCATCTCAGAATCGTCGAAGCTTGGCCGTGTCATGGTGAGCAGCCGCTCCAACTGACTCTCGAGGTCTCGGAAGTGTTCCGCGTCCATCACTTCGCCTCCTTCAACGACTCAGCGGCGCGTCTATCGGCTGCCCGGTGATGATGAATTTACCATCCCCGCCCACGACAACCAGGATCGCTACGCCGTCCCGTATGCCAGAAACCAAGGTGCGACCTCTGGCGCCCGGTCGCCTGATTGAGCTTGCATCGTTGGCCACGCTCTCGATTTCCAGGATGATCTTATCGTCCGACCAGCTTGCTGGGAACTCGCTCTTGCCTGAGACGCCAGTGCCGGCGCGATGCCCACCGCCCGTCCTGTCCCCCTCTAGGATATGCACGCGCCGATCAGGGCTGACCGTAGCACGCCGCCGCCGCTCCGGCGCGATAGCTAGGCTGCCTCTATTACTCCGGCGCAGAGCCCTCGCCCGGCGCTTCGGTGGCCTTCGCCGTCGTGGTCACGGTGCCACCCGCCGCCTGGACCGCCGCGACCGCGGCCTCGCTCGCTCCGGAGACGCGCAGGTTCACCGCGCGCGTCACCTTGCCACGGGCGAGCAACCGGACCCCCGCGATCTTGTGGCCAAGGCGCACGACACCGGCCGCCTCCAGGGCGCGCTCGGTGATGACGTCCTCGGCCCGCACCTTGCCGCTTGCGATGGCCTTCTCCAGCCGGTCGAGGTTGAGCGGCGCGTATTCCTTGCGGAACATGTTCTTGAAGCCCCGCTTGGGCAGGCGACGATAGATCGGGAGCTGGCCGCCCTCGAAGCCGTTGAGCGCCACGCCCTCGCGCGCCTTCTGACCCTTCACGCCCTTGCCTGAGGTCTTGCCCTTGCCCGAGCCGATGCCGCGCCCCAGGCGCTTGCTCTTGAGGCGCGCGCCAGGATTGTCCCTGATCTCGTTGAGTTTCATGGACTAGTCCTCCCGCACATCTTCGACTTGCACGAGATGCGCCACCGCGGCGATCATGCCGCGCACGGACGGCGTATCCTCCAGCTCGCGAGTCCGCCGGATCTTGCCGAGGCCGAGACCCTTCAGCGTCGCGATCTGCGAATCCTTACGCCCCAATCCGCTGCGAATCTGGGTGACGCGGACGGTTTTACGCTCCGACATCGCTCGCCTCCACCGCTGCGGCCGGTGCCGCGCCCTCGCGGCGGCCCAGGATGTCAGCGACCTTGCGGCCGCGCCGGGCGGCGACGTTGCGAGGACTGGACACGCGGCCTAAAGCCTCGAAGGTCGCCTTGACCATGTTGTGCGGGTTGCGGCTGCCGATGCTCTTGGCCACTACGTCGGCGATGCCGAGCGTCTCGAACACGGCGCGCATCGGGCCGCCGGCGATGATGCCCGTGCCGGGGCTTGCCGAGCGCAGCACCACCTTGCCCGCGCCGAAATGGCCGTACACGTCGTAGTGCAGCGTCCGGCCCTCCTTCATCGGCACGCGGATCATGCTGCGCTTGGCGCGGTCCGTCGCCTTGCGGATCGCCTCCGGCACCTCGCGTGCCTTGCCAGCGCCGTAGCCCACCCGGCCCTTCTGATCGCCGACGATGACCAGGGCCGCGAACGCGAAGCGCCGTCCGCCCTTCACCACCTTCGCGACACGGTTGATCGTGACCAGCTTATCGATCAGCTCATCGCCGTCGCGGTCGCGTTCCCTCTCGCGACCGCCTCGACCGCCGCCGTCCCTCGCATCACGCGCCATCGTTCATGCCTCCTAGAACGCCAGCCCGCCTTCGCGGGCCGCGTCAGCCAGCGCCTGGACGCGGCCGTGATAAAGATAGGCGCCGCGGTCGAACACGACCTCCGTCACGCCGGCCGCCTTCGCCCGCTCGGCGAGCAGCCTGCCCACCGCCGCGGCTGCGGCCTTGTCCGCCCCAGTCTTCACCTGGTCACGCAGCGCCTTCTCGACGCTGCTCGCGTGGGCGAGCGTGCGCCCGGCAGCGTCGTCTATGACCTGGGCGTAGATGTGCTTGCTGGACCGGAAGACGGACAGGCGCAAACGCCCGCCCGAGTTCTGCCTGATGCGGTAGCGCAGGCGCTGGCGCCGGCGGTCCCGCAGTTCCTGGAGCGCGCTCATTACTTCTTCTTGCCTTCCTTGCGCCGCACGGCCTCGTTCTCGTAGCGCACGCCTTTGCCCTTGTAAGGCTCCGGCGGGCGGAACGCGCGGATCTCGGCCGCGACCTGCCCGACGAGGCGCTTGTCCACGCCCTGCACGACGATCGCGGTCGGCCGCGGCGTCGTGATCGTGATGCCGGCGGGCACGGGATACCTGACATCGTGCGAGAAGCCGAGATTGATCACCAGGTCCTTCCCCTGCACGGCGGCGCGGAAGCCGGTTCCCTGGATCTCCATGGCCTTCGTGTAGCCCGCGGAGACGCCCTGGACCATGCTGGCCACGAGCGCGCGCGTCGTGCCCCACATCATCTGCGCCTGCCGCTCGGCGCCGCGCGGCGCGATCGCCACCCGCCCGTCCTCGACGGTCGCGTCCACGTGGTCCGTGAGGTCGAGGTGAAGCTCGCCGAGCTTGCCCTTGGCCGTGAGCCGCCGGCCCGCTAGCGCGACTTGCACGCCCGCAGGGACGGGCACGGGATACTTGCCTATGCGGGACATCCTGCCATCCCTCCTAGAAGACCCGGCACAGCACTTCGCCGCCCACGTTCGCCGCGCGCGCCTCGCCGTCGCTCAGCACGCCGCGCGGCGTGGACAGGATGGAGGTGCCCAGGCCCGCATAGACCCGCGGCAGCTCCTTGATCCCCGAGTACACCCGGCGGCCGGGCTTGCTGACGCGGGTGATCTCCTTGATGACCGGCTGACCCTCGGTGTATTTCAGCTCGATGCGCAACTGCGCGATGCCGGGCCGCAACTCCTCGGCCGAGAAGCCGCGGATGTAGCCCTCCCGCTTCAGCGCGTCCAGGACGTTCGCCCGCAGCTTGGAGGCGGGGGCGACGCAGGTGCTATGACGGCTGCGCTGCGCATTGCGGATGCGCGTGAGCATGTCGCCTAGCGGATCGCTCATGGACATGGGCCGTCTCCTACCAACTCGCCTTGACCATGCCTGGGATCTGCCCCGAGTTCGCGAGCGCGCGCAGCATGTTCCGCGACAGCTTGAACTTGCGGTAGTTGCCGCGGGACCGCCCCGTCAACGCGCAGCGCAACCGCACGCGCACCTGTGCGCCGTTGCGGGGAAGCTGCGCGAGCTTGATGCTTGCCTCGAACCGGTCCTCCACGGGGAGGGTGCGGTCCATGACCACATCCTTGAGGGTGGCGCGCTTGGACTTGTCGCGCGCCGCCATGCGCTCCCGCTTGTGGTTCCGGTTCACCTGCGATGTCTTCGCCATGCTCTACGCTCCAGGGAACCTGCCAGGACTGGTCCTGCGGTCTTCCAGGGTTGAAACTCTCAGCTCGCGAACGGGAGGTCGAACGCCTTGAGCAGCGCCTTCGCCTCCGCGTCCGTCTTGGCCGTGGTCACGAACACGATGTCCATGCCGCGGACATCCTCCACCTTGTCGTAGGCGATCTCGGGGAAGATGAGCTGCTCGCGGAGGCCCATCGCGAAGTTGCCGTGCCCGTCGAAGCCCTTGCCCGACAGGCCGCGGAAGTCACGGACGCGGGGCAGCGCGATCGTCACGAGCCGGTCGAGGAACTCGTACATCCGCGCCTGCCGCAGCGTCACCTTGCAGCCGATCGGCAGTCCTTCGCGGATCTTGAAGCCGGCGATGGCTTTCTTGGCCTTCGTCTTGACTGGCTTCTGGCCGCTGATGAGCGCCATCTCGGCAACGGCGGAGTCGAGCTTCTTCTGATCGCCTGCTGCCTCGCCGACGCCCATGTTGAGCACGATCTTGTCCAGCCGCGGTACCTGCATCGGGTTCGCGTAGCCGAACTCCTGGCGCAGCTTGCCGCGCACCTCGGTGCGGTAGCGCTCCAGAAGACGCGGCGTCTCGCGGGCCGTCCCCTCCGGCGGACTTGCAGCGTCGCTTGTCGTCTCGCCCATCGTTCTTACCCTTCGATCACCTGGCCGGTCTTGCGCGCGACGCGCACCTTCCGGCCGTCCTCCAGCACGCGGAAGCCCACCCGCGTCGGCTGGTCGTTCTTGGGATCCAGCAGCATCAGGTTGCTGAGATGGATCGCGGCCTCCTGCTCGATGATGCCGCCGGGCTGGCCGATGCCGGTCTGCTTGCGGTGGTGCTTGGCCATGCGCACGCCCTGCACCACGGCGCGATCCTCCTTCGGCATCACGCGCAGCACGTCGCCGCGCTTGCCCTTGTCGGCGCCGCTGATGACCAGCACGCGGTCGCCCTTGCGGATGCGCGCGGCCATCACAGCACCTCCGGGGCGAGCGAGATGATCTTCATGAACTTGCGCCCGCGCAGCTCGCGCGTCACCGGGCCGAAGATGCGGGTCCCGATCGGCTCCTGCTGCTTGTTGATCAGCACGGCCGCGTTGCGGTCGAAGCGGATCGCGCTGCCGTCCGCCCGGCGCACGGGATAGGCCGTCCGCACGATCACCGCCTGGTGGACGTCGCCCTTCTTCACCTTGCCGCGCGGGATCGCCTCCTTGATGGAGACGACGATCACGTCGCCGACCGACGCCGTGCGCCGCCGGCTGCCGCCGAGCACCTTGATGCACTGCACGCGCCGGGCGCCTGAGTTGTCGGCAACATCGAGGTTGGATTCGACCTGGATCACCGCCCGTCTCCTATGCCTGCGCCGACGGCTCTGCCGAGGCAGCGAACGGCGGGGCAGCGGCCGGGACCGAGGCGCTCGGGGCCGCGCGCAGCCCCAATCCCTCGGGGGGTGCGACCGCGTCGCCGTTGCGCTCGACCACCAGCCACGTCTTGCGCTTGCTGATCGGCCGGCATTCCTCGATCCGAACCGTGTCGCCCTCGCGGCACAGATTGGCCTCGTCGTGCGCCGCGTACTTCTCGGAGCGGCGGACGAACTTCTTGTAGAGCGGGTGCATGACGCGGCGCTCGACCAAGACCGTCACGGTCTTGTCCATCTTGTCGCTCGTCACTCGCCCAGCCAGGACGCGCCTCGGCATCGCCCTTACTCCTTATGCTTGCGCGGCGGGCGCGCGGCTGCGCTCCGCCATGATCGTCTTGATGCGCGCGATGTCGCGCCGCAGCACGCGGATGCGCGCCGTGCCTTCCTGCTGGCCCGTGGCCCGCTGGAAGCGCAGGTTGAACTGCTCCTTGCGGAAGTCGAGCAGCATCGTGTCCAGCTCGTCCGCGCTCTTCGCCCGGATATCGGCTACCTTGGCCATCGCCCTAACCTTCTCCGAGCCGCTGCACGAACTTGGTCCGGATCGGCAGCTTCGCCGCGCCCAGCGTCAGGGCCTCGCGCGCCAGCTCCGGCGCCACGCCGTCCACCTCGAACATGATCCGCCCCGGCGCCACGCGGACGACCCAGAACTCCGGGCTGCCCTTGCCCGAGCCCATGCGCACCTCGGCCGGCTTCTGCGACACCGGCACGTCCGGGAAGATCCTGATCCACACGCGGCCGGCACGCTTCATCTGGCGCGTGATGGCGCGGCGCGCGGCCTCGATCTGCCGGGCGGTGATGCGGTCGGGCTCCAGCGCCTTCAGGCCGTAGGCGCCGAAGTTGAGCTGCGTCCCGCCCTTCGACATGCCGTGGATGCGGCCCTTGTGGGCCTTGCGGAACTTAGTCCGCTTCGGGGAAAGCATCTATCCGTCCTCTACTACCGCTGCGGCGCCTGCTCGGCGGCCCGGCGATCCTGCGCCATCGGGTCGTGCTGCAGGATCTCGCCCTTGAACACCCACACCTTGACGCCGCAGGTGCCATACGTCGTCTTCGCGGTGGCCGCGCCGTAGTCGATGTCGGCCCGCAGCGTGTGCAGCGGCACCCGGCCCTCGCGATACCACTCGACGCGGGCGATCTCGGCGCCCCCGAGGCGGCCGCTGCACGTGATGCGGATGCCCTGGGCACCGAGGCGCATCGCGCTCTGCACGGCGCGCTTCATCGCCCGGCGGAATGCCACCCGTCGCTCAAGCTGCTGGGCGATGTTCTCCGCCACCAGCGTCGCGTCAATCTCCGGCTTGCGGATCTCGACGATGTTGAGCGCGACCTCGCCCTTCGCCATCTTGCCCAGGTCGCGGCGCAGCGTCTCGATCTCCTGGCCCTTCTTGCCGATGACGACGCCGGGCCGGGCGGCATAGATGGTGACACGCGGCTTCTTCGCCGGGCGCTCGATGACGATGCGCGAGACGCCCGCGTTGGTGAGCTTGCCGCGCAGGTAGTCGCGCAGCTTCAGATCCTCAAGCAGGAGCTTGCTGTAGTCGTTGCCCGCATACCACCGGCTGTCCCAGGTGCGGTTGATGCCGAGCCGAAACCCGATCGGGTTGACCTTGTGACCCATGGCTTACGCCGCCTTCCTGCTGCTCGCGGGCGCTCTGCGTCCGCTCCTGCGCCTGTTCTTGCGCCCGCTCCTGCACGACGATGCGCAGATGGCTGAACCATTTCTCGACGCGCGCCGCGCGCCCCCGCCCGCGCGCCTGGAAGCGGCGCATGACGATGCTGCGCCCCACCTCGGCGCGCGTGACGAACAGGCGGTCCACGTCGAGCTGGTGGTTGTTCTCGGCGTTCGCGACCGCGCTCTCCAGCGCCTTGCGCACCTGATGCGCGATGCGCCGCTTGCTGAACGTGAGCGTCGCGATGGCCTTGCCCGCGGGCTGGTTGCGGATCAGCCCTGCGACCAGGTTCAGCTTGCGCGGGCTCACGCGCAAATTGCTCACGACGCACTGCGCCTCGGTGTCGGAGAGACGCCTCTCTGCCTTCGGCTTGCTCATGGCCTAGCCCCGCCTCGCCTTCTTGTCCGAGCTGTGCCCGGTGAACGTCCTGGTGGGCGAGAACTCGCCGAACTTGTGGCCCACCATGTTCTCCGACACCTGCACGGGCAGGAACTTCCTGCCGTTGTGGACGCCGAAAGTCAGGCCCACGAACTGCGGCAGGATCGTCGAGCGGCGCGACCAAGTCCGGATGATCTCGTTGCGGCCCGAGGCGCGCGCAGCGTCGGCCTTGTTGAGCATGATACCCGTCCACGAACGGGCCTTTCCATACGGAACGAGCCATGGCCTACTTGCCCCCATCCCGGCGGTTGTTCGCGCGGCGGACGATGAGCTTGTCCGTGCGCTTGTTGCTCCGCGTCTTGTAGCCCTTGGTCGGGATGCCCCAGGGCGTGACCGGATGGCGGCCACCCGAGCTGCGGCCCTCGCCGCCGCCGTGCGGGTGGTCCACCGGGTTCATGACCACGCCGCGGTTGTGCGGGCGCCACCCCATCCAGCGGCTGCGGCCGGCCTTGCCGATGCTCTCGTTCTGGTTGTCCGGGTTGCTGACGGCGCCCACGCTGGCCATGCACTCGGCACGGATGATGCGCAGCTCGCCGCTCATCAGCTTGACCTGGGCGTAGCCCGAATCCTTGCCGACGAGCTGGGCGAAGGTGCCTGCCGCCCGCGCGAGCTTGCCGCCCGCGCCCTGCTTGAGCTCGACGTTGTGGATGATCGTGCCGACCGGGATCGCCGCCATCGGCATGGCGTTGCCGGGCTTGATGTCCACGCGCGCGCCGGCCACGACCGTGTCGCCCACCTTGAGGCGCTGCGGGGCCAGGATGTAGCTCAGCTCGCCGTCCGCATACTTCACCAGCGCGATGAACGCCGAGCGGTTCGGGTCATACTCCAGCCGCTCGACCATCGCCGGCACGTCGAACTTGCCGCGGCGCTTGAAGTCCACGATGCGGTAGAGCTTCTTGTGCCCGCCGCCGCGGAAGCGCGACGTGATGCGGCCATGGTTGTTCCGCCCGCCGGTGCTATGCTTGCCCTCGGTGAGCTGCTTGACCGGCCGCCCCTTCCAGAGCTCGCTGCGGTCGATCAGCACCGTGCCGCGAAGGCTCGGCGTGACCGGGTTGTAGTTCTTGAGCGCCATGATCCGTTCCTCAGCGCAGCCCGGCGGCGAGGTCGATCGCCTGACCCGGCTCCAGCGTCACGTAAGCTTTCTTCACATCCGACCGCACGCCGGGCCGGCCCTTGAAGCGCTTGGTCTTGCCCTTCTGGATGAGCGTGTTCACGGCGCGCACCTTGACGCTGAACAGGGTCTCGACGGCCCGCTTGATCTCGGGCTTCGTCGCCTCCAGCGAGACACGGAACGCAACCTGGTTGCGCTCGCTCAGCATCGTCGCCTTCTCGGTGATGATGGGGCTGCGGATCAGCTCATACATGGCTTCCCGCGACATGTTCTCGGCGCGCTTGCGCGCGGCCAGGACCCGATCGTAGTTCATGCCAGCCGCTCCTTGAGACCTTCGACGCCGGCCGTCGTCACCACGAGCAGGTCATGACGCAGGATGTCATAGACGTTGGCGCCGACCGTGGGCAGCACGTCCACGCCAGGCATGTTCTGGGAAGCCCGCAGGAACATCGCGTCCACGGCCCGGTCCACCACGAGCACGCTCTTCCAGCCGAGGACGCCCAGCTTGCGGCGCATCTCGGCGGTCTTGCCCGTCTCGCTCGCGGCACGGTCGAGCACGATCAGCTTGCCTTCGGCGGCCTTCTGCGACAGCGCGGAGATGAGGCCGAGCCGGCGCACCTTCTTGGGCAGCGAGTAGCCGTGGTCGCGCACGACGGGGCCGTGCACGACGCCGCCGGTGCGGAACTGCGGCGCGCGGAGGCTGCCCTGCCGGGCGTTGCCGGTGCCCTTCTGGCGGTAGGGCTTGCGCGTGGTCCCGGAGACCTCGCCCATGCCCTTCACCTTGTGAGTGCCGGCGCGACGCTTGGCGAGCTGCCAGTGGACGACGCGTGCCATGATGTCCACGCGCGGCGCGGCGCCGAACAGGGCGTCCGGCAGGTCGGCCGTGCCCGCGGCACCGTTGTCGAGCGTCTTGACCTCGATCTGCATCACGCCTGCTCCCCAGCTTGGTCAGCTTGGGCGGACGGCTGCGCCTGCATCAACGCCGCCGGGAAGGGCAGGCCCTCGGGTGGGGCACGCTTGACCGCGTCGCGCACGAGCACGAACCCGCCCACCGCGCCCGGCACCGCGCCGCGGATCATCAGGAGGCCGCGGTCCGCATCCACATGCGCCACCACGAGGTTCTGCGTGGTGATGCGCTCGTCGCCGAGATGGCCCGCCATCTTCTTGTTCTTGAAGGTCTTGCCGGGGTCTTGCCGATTGCCGGTCGAGCCGTGGCTGCGGTGGCTGACGGAGACGCCATGGCTCGCTTCGAGGCCGCGGAAGTTCCAGCGCTTCATGC
>CAWBOZ010000019.1:0-52843 GCA_963790535.1 uncultured Alphaproteobacteria bacterium
CCTGAAGCCGGGCGACCGCATGTGCTGTGCTCCCCAACACACCCTGGCACCGATCGCGTTCTCCGGCGTGCTGCGGCAGGGGGCATCGTCGTTCACTGACGCCCTCGCCCGCGCCGCGCTTCGCCGACAAGATGGCGGACAGCCGGGGCGCGCTGGCTGGTCTGCACGAACCTGCGGGGCCTGCTGCCGCTGGCGATGGCTTTGCTGGATCAAGGTCACGCTGATCGGCTGATCCTCGGGGAGGACGAGGTCTGGGAGGGTGCCTCCCCAGCGCTGCCGGTGCCCGACGCTCCCGGCGTGCTGCTCGGGTCGCAGGTCGCGGCGGAGCCGGAGGGCTCCATGGCCGCCTCTCGCGCCCTCGGACGTGGCGGTGCTGCAATACACAGGCGGCGCCGGGCCTGCCGAAAGCGGCGATACTGACGCACGCGAACCTCATGCGGCGGCGTCCATGTATCGGAACGCCGATCAAGCCCTCGGCCGCCTGCCGGGGTCGAATGACCGGGTAATCTGTGTCCTGCCCCTGTTCCATATCTACGCGCTGTCCGCCGTCATGCTGCGCGCGCTGCGCACGGGACCGAGCTGATGCTGCGCCCGCGCTTCGACGTGGAGGGTGCGCTTCGCGACATCGAGGAGGGGCGCGCGACCCACTTCCCCGGCGTGCCGACCATGTGGATCGCGCTCGCCGCGCACCCCGGCATCGAGACGCGCGACCTCTCCAGCCTGCGCTACGTCGGCTCCGGGGGCGCGTCGCTGCCGACCGAGACGGCGCAGCGCTTCGAGCAGCTCACCGGCCTGCGCCTGGGCGGCGGCTGGGGCATGACCGAGACCTCCCCCGCCGGCACGGCTCTGCTGCCCGGCATGGACCCTGGCCACGGCGCGATCGGCCTGCCGTTGCAGGGCGTCGAGATGGACATCGTGGCGCTCGACGACCGGCGCCGCGTGCTGCCGCCGGGCGAGCTGGGCGAAATCCGCATCCGCGGACCAACGTGACGCGCGGCTACTGGAACCGGCCGGAGGAGACGCCGCCGCGTTCGTGGACGATTGGCTGCTGACCGGCGACATCGGGCGCATGGACGAGACCGGCTGCTTCTACCTCCTCGACCGGCGCAAGGACATGATCATCTCGGGAGGCTTCAACGTGTATCCGCGCCACATCGAGGACGCGATCCACGAGCACCCGGACGTGGTCGAGGCCGCGGTGGTCGGCGTGCCGGACTCCTATCGCGGCGAGGCGGCGAAGGCTTACGTGCAGCTGCGCAACGGGGCGGAGCCCTTGACCTTGGAGGCGCTACGGGCGTTCCTCGCGGACAAGCTCGGCGGCACGAGATGCCGGCGGCGTTGGAGCTGCGTGACGCCTTGCCCCGCACGCCGGTCGGCAAGCTGGCGAAGCGGGAACTGGCGGAAGAGGCGCGCGCGGCGGCTGCCGCGGCACAAGCACAAGCATAGGAGCAAAGGCGAATGGTCGAGGCCGTCATCGTGTCCACCGCGCGCACCGGGATCGGCAAGGCCGTGCGCGGGTCGCTCAACATCACGCACGGCGCCGAGATGGGCGGCCACGCCATCCGCAACGCCGTCGAGCGCGCCGGGATCGAGCCCGGCGCAGTGGAGGACGTGACCCTGGGCTGCGCCATGCCGGAAGGCGCCACGGGCGGCAACATCGCGCGCCAGGCGGCGATCCGGGCAGGCCTGCCCACCTCCGTGTCGGCCGCGACGCTCAATCGTTTCTGCTCCTCGGGCCTCGACGCCATCGCCACGGCTGCCGGGCGCATCCGCAACGACGGCGTGCCGGTGGCGGTGGCCGGCGGGCTGGAGAGCATCAGCTTGGTGCAGATGCACTCGAACCGCTTCCGCTACGAGGACGACTGGCTGGTCGAGCACGAGCCTGCGATCTACATGCCCATGATCGAGACGGCCGACATCGTGGCCGCGCGCTACGGCATCTCGCGCGACGCGCAGGACGACTATGCGCTGGAGAGCCAGCGGCGCACCGCGAGCGCCCAGCAGAGCGGGCGGCTGCGCGAGGAGATCGTGCCCATGGAGGTCGTCCGCGAGGTGCTCGTGAACAAGGAGACCGGCGAGACGCGGCAGGAGCAGGCCACCATCGCGTCCGACGAGTGCAACCGGCCGGAGACGACGCGCGAAGGCTTGGCGAAGCTGAAGCCGGTCCGCGGCGAGGACCAGTTCATCACCGCGGGCAACGCGAGCCAGCTCAGCGACGGTGCCTGCGCGCTCGTGCTGATGTCCGACCAGGAGGCCGCGCGCCGGGGCATCACGCCCTTGGGCGTGTTCCGCGGCTTCGCGACGGCGGGCTGCGAGCCGGACGAGATGGGCATCGGCCCGGTCTTCGCCGTGCCCCGCCTGCTGGAGCGGCAGGGCTTGCGGGTCGAGGACATTGATTTGTGGGAGCTGAACGAGGCGTTCGCGAGCCAGGTGCTCTACTGCCGCGACCGCCTCGGCATCCCGAGACGACCGGCTGAACGTGGACGGCGGCAGCATCTCTATCGGCCATCCCTACGGCATGAGCGGCGCGCGCATGACGGGCCACGCCCTGATCGAGGGCAAGCGTCGCGGCGCGCGCTACGCGGTCGTGACCATGTGCGTGGGCGGCGGCATGGGGGCTGCAGGGCTGATCGAGCTGGCGTGAGGCAGGGCCGCTAGCGGATCACGCCCTTCCGGACGAGGACGTTGCCGTAGAGCCGGCGCTCACCCGTGGCGAGCACGGCGAAGGCGCCGCGTGCCCGCTCGTAGAAGGCGAAGCGGTCCAATGCCTCGACCGCGACCTCGCGGCCCTCGGCGGCGCGGGCGCCCTCGCGGAACGCGGCGACGACTGGAGGGTCCGCAGTCGCGGCCGGGTCCTGCATCACCGCGAGCGGCGCCGCCACGAAATCGTCGAGCGGCAGGAGCGAGAGCACGGCGGCGAGCGCCGGGGGCGCCTCGATCCCGTCGAGGCGGACGAGACGCCGGGCGAGGGCGACGGCCGGGAAGTTCGCGTCAACGATCGCCAACTCGTCACCATGACCCATGGCCGCGAGGATGTGCAGCAGATCGGGGGAGAGCAGGGGGTCGAGACCTTTCAGCATGATGCCTCCTCGAAGCCGTAGAACTGCGTTGCTGGCTCAGGCGGCGTCGAGCACGTCCACGGCCAGCCGCCGCCCGAGCATGGCGAGCGCCGTCTCGACCGCGCCGATATGACTCCGATGGAGCGGGTCGCGCAGCCGCCGGACCGCCTTCTCGTCCGTGCCAAGTCTCTGCGCGAGCTGGACGTTGGAGATGCCGGACGCGAGCATTGCATCATGCAAGGCAAGCTTGGCGGCCTCCAGAGTACCGACCGCGACCACGGGTCGCCCACGGGCAGGCTTTGGAGTGGGCACTGGCTCGCCGTCCTCGACGTAGGCTGAGAGAACGGTCACGAGCGCGTCGGCTGCCTGCCCCAGCGCCTCAGCTTCCGTCGCGCCCCAGGTTACGCCGGGAAGCCCATCAAAGGTCAAGGTAACGCTGCCGTCATCCTCTCGGGCCAGACGAACTGGGTATTCGTAGCGCATGGCTCAATCCTCCAGATCAGGCAGGGTGATCCCGAGGTCACGCAGGATGGCACGGAAGGTGCCGGGCCGTAGATCGCTCGGGTGGACCGGTATCACCGTAAGGCGGCCATTCAGACGGACTTTGCGATGCGATCCCTTCCCGCTCTCCTCTGACCAGGACCAGCCCCGACGACCAGCGAGGCGGCGAAGCCTGCGCAAGAGAACGGCTGGTGTCACGGCCATATCCTCGGGCAGTTATGCCCGAACCGTCAAGTTCGAGCACGGTGCCTCCTCAAAGCCGTAGAACCGCGCCGCCGTGCCGCCGAGCACCGCGTCCCGCTCGGCGGCGGGCAGCCCGGCGAGCAGTTCCTCCGTCGCCTCGCGCCAGCGAGCAAAGCCGCCCGCGAGGCATACCACCGGCCAATCGCTGCCCCATAGGAGCCGGGCCGCGCCGAAATGCTCCAGCAGGTGGCCCACGTAGCGGCGCAGATCGTTCACCGTCCAGCCCGGCGCTGCCTCCGTCGCGAGTCCGGACAGCTTGCAGAACGCGGCGGTCTCCCGCGCGACGCGGGCGATGTCGTCAGCCCAGGGCTGCCACGCGCCGTCCGCGATGCGCGGCTTCGCGGCGTGGTCCACCACGAGCGGCAGCCCAGGGTGCCGCTCCGCGAGCCGGGGCAGCAGCGCGAGGTGCCGCGGCTGCACCAAGAGATCGAGCCTCAGTCCGGCGCGCTCCATCGCGTCGAGGCCGTGCCCCACGTCGTCGCGCAGGATCCAGTCCGTGTCCGGGATGTCCTGCAGCATCGGCCGCAGTCCTTTGAGCAGCGTCTCGCCCGCGAGCGCCACGATCCGCTCCGGTGCCATCGGCGACGCCAAATCCGCCCAGCCCACGACCGCCCGCACCAGCCCGGCCGAGACGCGGGCCGTGTCGAGCAGGAACCCGGTCTCCGCCTCCGTCGGCGCCGCCTGGACGAGCACGGTCGCCGTCACGTCCCCGAGCAAGGGGCGGAGATCGTCCAGCTCGTAGTCGCGATGGATGGGCAGGTCCGGCGTCAGCCAGGCGTAGTCGCCTTGCGCGAGCCGCCAGACGTGATGGTGTGCGTCCACATGCAGCGGCGGCGTATGATCCTGCGGCAACTCGCTCCTCCCAGCGCCAGCGACGGATGCTTGCGACCGACTAACGCTAGGACAGCAGCAGCGCCTCCGCCCGGCCGCCCTCGATCAGGTGCGCCTGCAGCACCGCGTCCACGTCGTCGGTGCTGTCCACGCGATACCAGACGCCCTCGGGATAGATCACGACGCATGGCCCCAGCTCGCAGCGGTCGAGGCATCCGGCGCTGTTCACCCGGATTCCTTTGATCCCAAGCTCCTTTGCCCGCGCCTTCATGTAATCGCGCAGCCGCTCGGAACCTTTGGCGGCGCAGCTTCCGCGTGAGTGTCCCTCCGGACGGCGGTTGCAGCAGACGAACACGTGCGCCTCGTAGAACGGTGGCGGGTCGGTTGGCAGGCGCGTGCCCATCAGGAGTCTCCAGGAGGAATTGCCGCTGGCCGTAGCGAAGGGTGGTGCCGGGTGCAAGGGCGCGTGCGGCGGGGCAGCCCCTTGCAACCCGTGCCGGCCCGCGCTGTTCTCGGGCCATGACCAGCATCGCCGTCCCTCAAGATCGCCCGCAGCTAGGCCGCGGCTGCTAGGACATGGGCAGCCTGGCCGCGGGCACGCCGCTCGACAGCATCGCCCACATCATCCAGACATCACTCGCCCCCGTGTTCCTGCTGAGCGGCGTGGCGACGCTGCTCAACACGCTGGCAACCCGCCTGGCCCGTGTGAGCGATATCATGCGGCGCGTATCGGCGCAGCTTGAGGAGGCGTCGCCCGGCACCGACAGGGTCCAGCTCCTCCAGATCCGCCTCAAGCGCCTGCAGCAGCGCAACACGGTGCTCATCGTCGCCATGGTGTGCGGCACGGTCGCGGGCGCCTCGACATGCATCGCGATCCTTACCCTGTTCGTGGGTGCCCTAAGCGACAAGGGGACAGCATCCGTCCTGTTCGCGTTCTTCGGCATCGCCATCATCTGCACGACGGGTGCGCTGGTCGCGTTCCTGGCTGAGACCGTGCTGTCCTGGCGCGGGCTGCGGGCCGAGGCCGCTTTCGCGAGGGCCAAGCACATCGTCGGCGTCGCGGACCTCTAACGGTGTCCCTGGACGCCTACTCGTAGTAGTGAAGCGTCAGGCGCACGCGCCCGCCCTCCGGGCCGACGCGCACCGCCGCGTCCGCGAAGCTCGGCGGGCCGTAGTGGAACCTAGCGTCGCGCGAGAAGCCGATCCCGTCCCGCGGCACTCCGAAGAACGAGCGCCGCAGCCGGCCGCTCCCGTCCTCGCTGTGATAAGCCTGCACGGCGTAGGTGCCGGGCGGCACGTCCACCTGGACCACCACCTCGCCCGCCCGCGCCGGCGCCCGGCCGCGATAGGCGCAGGTGTCGCGCAGGAACTGCGCCGCGGGGCAGACCGCTACGAGCACGATCCCCTTGTCGTTGCGCACACCGGAGACAGCCACGTCGAGGGTTGCCGCGCGGGCCGGGACTGCTGCGAGCGCGGCCAGGAGAAGCAGACCTTTCAAGGCGCCGGGTAGGCGCGGCCGCGCCACGTCGCCGGGCGCCCGGCCGCCGCGCGCGCCAGCGCCGCCCACTGCACGCCAAGCAGCGCCAACACGCCCAAAGGATGCAGCAGCGCGGACAGCAGAGGCGCCCTGAACCGCGCAGCAAGGACGAGCCGCAATCCAATTCCCGCCGCGAGCGCCACCGCGGCAGGTACGCTCGGCGTGACGGCCATGAGCACGGCCGGCAGCACCTGTCCGCCGCCCAGGATCGCCGTCCAGACCGGGAGGGCCACCGGCCGCGCCATGCCCTCCGTCGCGTTCTTCGACAAGCCTTCCCAGACCTGCGCCGCCGACGCATACATGCGGCAGCGGGCGAAAGGAGCGGCGTCGAACAACCCGGTCATCATCCCCGCCCGGCGGAAGGCGCGGGGAAGCTGGATGCCGTCGTGCAGGCTCGCGCGGATCGCCGCGTGCCCCCCCGCGCGCTCATAGGCGGTGCGCCGGGCGATGAAGAGCTGGCCGCACCCGGCACCGAGGCCGGGCGAGAGGCGTCGCCGCATCGCCGCCATCGGCAGGTAGGCGAGCAGCAGGAAGTGGATCAGCGGCAGGAGGAGCCGCTCCGCCCAAGTCACCGTGACCTGCGCCGGGAACCCGCTCGCCAGGCCGAGGGCCGGGTTGCGCTCCATGAACCCGGCCATGCGGGCGAGCGCGTCCGGGGCGAGGCGCACGTCCGCGTCCACGAACACCATCAGCTCGTGCCGCGCGAGCCGGCTCAGCGCCTGGCAGGCGTGCTGCTTGCCGCTCCACCCGGCGGGCAACCCAGGCGAGGCGGCGACGCGCAGCCGGGGGTCGGCTATCGCACGGAGGATGTCGGGCGTGCGATCCGTGCTGCCGTCGTCGAGCACGACCAGCTCCAACTCGACGCCTTGGCTCGCGAGCACGCAGGCGGCGGCGTCGCCGATGTTGGCTTCCTCGTTCCGGGCCGGGATCAGCACGGAGACGCGCGGCCGTCCGGTCGCCGGTGCCGGGCAACGGTAGAGCAGGAGGTTGCTCAGCCCGAGCAGCAGCGGAACCGCGGCGAGGATCAGGCTGACCCAGGCAAGCACGATCACTCTCCCGCCTCCCGCCCGCCATGCGTCGGGTCGAAGCGCCGCCCGGCAAGCAGCGCGCGCACGCGGCGCTGCGCGTCGTAGATCCCGCCCACGCCCGCGCCGCCGCGCAGCAGCGGCACGAACAGCCCCGGCGTTCGGGTGGCGCTCTCGGCGGCGAGCGCGTCCATCGTCGCCGTGAGCGCGCCCTCAAGCAGCTCTTGCCATGCCGCGACGCCGCGCTCGCGCCCGGTCTCGATGGGACATCCGAACCGGACCAGCGCCTCGGGACGGCTCTCGTCCCAGAAGGAATACTCGATGGCGAGCGGCAGCAGCACCGCGCCGGGGACGTGGCGGGCGAGGTGCGCTATGCCGGGCCGCAGCCGCACCGGGCGGGTGCGCGGGTCGGTGAAGGCGCCCTCGGCCGTGATCCAGAGCACGGTGCGGGGGTCGCCGAGCAGGCCGAGGCTCGTGCGCAGGAAGCGCGCGGCGCCGCGCGGGGTGCCCATCTCGATGCCGAACACGCCCATCCGCGCGAGCAGCCCATACTTGCCGAGCGCCTCGGCGTCCATCGGTCCGAAACCGCGCCGTCCGGGGAAAAGCTTCGTTTGCAGAAGCATGTAGAGCGCCGGGTCCCACCAGGATGGGTGGTTGCTGAAGACTATGAGCGGCCGCCCGGCTGGAACCTCCGGCAACCCGCTGCGGCTCTGGCGCACGGTGTGGAAGCGGCGCCAGAAGAACCAGTGCAGATACCAGCCGAACAGCCAGAACAACGTGTCCGACCTCACCTGCGCAGGGTCGGAATCCTGCATCACGCCATGCGCGCGAGCGGCGCGCTGTTGCTGCGCCAGTCCTTAGCGCAAAGGTCCTTGTCGAGCGCGTCTGCCGCGATCCATCCGGACATGAGCACCATGGGCATCCCCGGACCGGGATGGGCCGCGCCGCCGGCGAGATAGAGGCCGGCAAGGTCGCGCGAGCGGTTGCCCGGCTTGAACGCGCCGAAGAAGCGGCCGTGACTCGCGAGGCCGTAGATTGCGCCGTCGAGCACTCGGTAGCGGTCGTGGATGTCCTGCGGCGTGAGGTGCCGCTCGAACCGGATGCGTTCCTCGATGTCCCCCATCCCGGCGCACCGCTTGAGCTTGTCCAGGATCACCCGGCGATACGCGGGCAGCATCATCTCCCAATCATGGTGCGGCCGGAGGTAGGGCGTGTGGACCAAGATGTAGAGCGCCTCGCCGCCGGGCGGCGCGACGCCGGGCTCGGTACGGGCCGGGGCGGCGAGATAGCAGGTGGGATCTGGCGCCGGCTCGCCGCGGCGGTAGATCCAGTCGAACTCCTCCTCCGGATCGCGGGAGAACACGAAGTCGTGGTGCGCCAGGTGGTCGTACGCGCGGTCGAGGCCGAGGTAGAGCACGACGCCCGAGCAGGCAGGCTCGCGCTTCCAGCGCCGGGCGAAGCTCGCGGCCGGCGCGCCGCCCACCAGCTCGCGGTAGGTCCGTACGGCGTCCATGTTGCTGACCACGGCGCCGAGCGGGATGCGCTCGCCCGTCCCAGTCTTGATGTCCTGAAGCTCGACGCCGCTGACGCGCTCCCCTTCGCTGAGCACGCGCCGCACCTCGACGCCGGGCCGCAGTTCCACGCCCAGTTCCTCTGCGAGCCGCGTGAGCGCCTCCGGCACGGCGCGGGTGCCCCCCATGGGATACCAGACGCCGTCCTGGGTCTGCATGTTGGCGATGGAGCACAACACGGCGGGTGAGTTGTAGGGCGAGCTGCCCACGTATTGGACGAAGTGGTCCAGCATCTGCGCCACGCGCGCGTCCGGCACGCGCTTCCTGATCTGCCGGGCGACGGTGCTGCCCATCCGCAGGCTGAGCACGTCCTTGAGCGTAGCAAGGTCCATGTTGCGCTTGAGGTCGAGCGTGTCGCGGATGTCCTCGACAGGGCGCCAGAGGAAGAATTTGTCCGAGACCTCATGGAGCTTGCGGCTCATCGCGATGAAGTCGTGGAAGCCCGCTTCCGACCCTGGGGAGAAGGCGCGGATGCCCTCTGCCGAGGCGTCCTCGCTGTCGCGCAGGTCGAGCATCGAGCCGTCGTCGAAGAAGCAGCGCCATTGCGGGTCGAGCCGCACCAGGTCGAGGTAGTCCTCCATCCGCCGCCCGGCCTCGGCGAAGACGCGCCCCAGCACCGCCGGAACGGTGAGGATGGTCGGCCCCATGTCGAAGCGCCAGCCCTCCTCCTGCAGCAGGGCCGCCTTGCCGCCGAGCCACGGGTTCTTGTCGAAGAGCACGACCCGGTGCCCGCGCGCGGCGAGTGTGCAGGCCGCGGCAAGGCCGCCCAGCCCTCCACCGATGACTCCGATCCGATCCGTCACAAGGCCTCCGCGAGGGCGGGTTCGTAGTGGTCGGCCGCCATGGACGAGGCCGTGTCCCACGCCGGGGCCAGGCCGAGATCATCGGTGAGCAGGCGCGCTGTGATACGGGCACCCTCGAAGATGACCGGAAGCCCGCTGCCAGGATGCGTGCCGCCGCCGACGAGGTAGAGGCCGTCCACGTCCTCGAAGCGGTTGCGCGGGCGCAGATGCAGCATCTGCCCGAGGTTGTGGGCGAGGTTGAAGGTGGCGCCACGATGGATCGCCATGTCATGCTCCCATCCCTGCGGCGTCACCACCTTCTCATAGCGGATGCGCCGCTCGATGTCGCGCACGCCGAGCCGCGCGAGGCGGTCCAGCGCGAGGCGCCGGTAATCCGTCTTGATGGCTTCCCAGTCCAAACCTTCTCCAACGCGATGTCCCACAGGAACAAGCATATACAGGGTCGAGTGGCCAGGCGGCGCGAGGCCCGGATCGGTGAGGCAGGCGTTCTGCACGTAGAAGCTGGGTGCGCCGGGCGCCTCGCCGGCCTCGATCTCGGCGAGGTTGCGGCGGTAATCCTCGGCCAGGTAGATCGTGTGGTGCGGCAGCTCGGGCAGGTCGCCCTCCAGGCCGAGATAGAGCATGAACGTGCTGCACGAGAAGCGTTTGCGGGCGAGCTTGCGGTCGGTCCAGCGGCGGCGGAGCCGGTCGGGGATCATCTTCTGCACCGCGTGCGCGAAGTCGGCGTTCAGCACGACCGCGTCGAACCGTTCCTCGCCGGCCGCGGTGCGGACGCCCACGGCGCGGCGGCCCTCGAACAGGATCTCCTCGACCGGCTCGCCAAGGCGCAGCCGCACCCCGAGCTGGCCGCCGACGCGCGCCATCGCCTCCATGACCGCGCCGCAGCCGCCGCGCGGGTGCCAGACGCCGTGCTCGTATTCCAGGAAGGAGAGGATGGTGAACAGGCTCGGGCAGCGGAACGGCGACATGCCCAGGTATTTGCTCTGGAAACTGAAGGCGAGCCGCACGCGCTCGTCCTGGAAGTAGGTGGCGAGGTCGCCGTCCACGGTGCGGTGCGGCCGCATGAGCGGCAGGCTCTTCAGCATGGAGAGCCGGGTGAGGTCGCGCGGCCCGTTGAAGGCGCTCTCCAGCACGGGGCGGAAGGCCGCGAGCTTGCGCCGGTTGTCCGCCATGAAGCGGGGGAGATGGGTCGCGTCCCTCGGCGAAAGGCGGCCGATCTCGGTGGCGAGGCGCGCCATGTCCGAGGTCGCGTCCACTGTGCCGCCCGCCTCGAACACGATGCGATACTGCGGGTCGAGCCGGATCAGGTCCACCTCGTCCGCGAGCCGGCGCCCGCAGGCGGCGAAGATGTCGGTGAGCACGCGCGGGTAAAGGAAGAAGGTCGGCCCCATGTCGAAGCGGAACGTGCCGGCCGCGCTCGGCGCGCGGAGCGTGGCGCTGCGCCCGCCCACATGACCGTGCCGTTCCAGCATGGTCACGTCGGCACCGGCCTTGGCCAGCAGCATGGCGATGGCGAGACCACCTGGTCCGGCGCCTATGACGGCGACGCGAGGGGTGACGTTGGGGAGGGCGCGACGGCTCACGGGCGCGTCGTGTCGAGGCAGGGCGGCATGGGGCGAAGCTTATCCCTCGGGGTAGGTGCGGGCTAGAGTTGGTGGCAGAGATGCCTTTGTCACCCCACAAGGCCGGCCGCGGGGTCGATCGCAGGACTGGCGAGCCGCCGAAACGCTCCGCTTATGCCTGGTCATACCTGGTCGGCCGGCGCAGGCTGGGCCGCCACGGGAAGGTGATGCCGGCCGGTTCACGATGCTGCTCGCCGCGCGGCATGGCGGCTGGTCCACCCGCGCCAGCGCGCCGCGAGACTTTCCGGCAGCAATTGACTTAGACGCCGGCCCGCGCGTTGTGTTGTCAGGATGCCGTTCGACCGCGCCATGTCTAGTCCCGATCCGAGAGTCGATGCCGAGCCGGCGGCCGAGGAGTTGGCCGAGTTGCTCGCGCGCGTCGCAGAAGACCGTGACCGTGATGCGTTCGCTGCGGTATTCTCATATTTTGCGCCTCGTCTCAAAAACTTCTACGTTCGGCGTGGCGCGGATGGTGGGTTGGCTGAGGACCTGGCGCAGGAGACCATGCTCCGCATCTGGAACCACGCCGCCCAATTCGATCCCTCCCGCGCCGCCCCTGCGGCATGGGTCTTCGGGATCGCCCGCAATTTGCGGGCCGATGCGCTGCGGCGGCGGCGCTATCATCCACCGGAGCTCGACCTCCCGGAACCGTATGCCCCGGAGAACAGTCCCGAGGCCGCCGCCATCCATGCACAGCAGGAAGCGCGCCTACGCGCGGCGTTGCACGACCTGCCCGGCCCGCAGCGGGAGGCCGTGCATGCTGCCTTCCTCAACGGACTGCCCCACAGCGAGGCGCATCAGGCGCTCGGCATCGCGCTTGGCACGCTGAAATCGCGCCTTCGCCTCGCGCTCGCGCGGCTTCGGACGGCGCTGGGCGAGCCGCCGTGAGCCTACCCGTGACCCCGATGTCTGCCGCTCCAGGCACCCTTGGCGCCCCTGCCATCCGTGAGCCGCACAGTCACCCCGACGAGGTGATGCTGCTGCTCTACAGCACCGGGCGCCTCGGTCCCGCCTTCCGCACCGCTGTCGCCGCCCATGCCGCTGGCTGCCCGCGCTGCGGGGCGTTGCTGGACCGAGATGCGGCGATAGGCGGGGCGCTCCTCGCGGATGAGGCGCCCGCATCGCTCTCAGCCGGCGCGCTGGATGCCGTGCTCGCGCGGCTCGACGAGCCTGCACCGCGAACGATTGACCTGCCAACGCTCCTCTCACGGCGCGCCTGGCCCGTGGCGCCCGGCGTGCGGCACGTGCGGCTGCTCACCGACGACGACGAGTCCCTGCACCTGTTCCGCGTCCGCTCCGGCGCGAGCCTGCCCCGCCACGACCACGCCGGCGCGGAGCTGACCTGCGTCGTGGAAGGTGCCTTCGAGGATGTGACCGGGATCTACGCCTACGGCGACGCCGTGCCGATGCGACCCGGCCGCCCGCACGAGCCGGTCGCGATCGGCGATCAGGATTGCGTGTGCCTGCTCGCCGTTGTCGGCCGGCTCCGGTTCGCTACACCGATCCCGCGCCTCCTCCAGCAATTCCTTGGACTGTAGCATTAAGGGAAAAGTAAAAGTTTTCGGTGATCCATAGGCTCCATCAAGACGTAACCCGCAGCCGGAGCAACAACGGTGAGCAGGACGGCAATGGCGCCCTGGAATCGTATGGACGAACGCATTTACGCAGCCGCAATCAGGGCCGATGATGGCACGCGCTACCGCCTGACTTTGGAGCGTTTGTCGGCACGCGACTGGGATTGGACGGTTTGGCGCGAGGATCGGCCGCAGCTTTGCCGCTACGGCGTGGCGCCCGGCCCGGCGCCGGGCTTCGCAGCCGCCGAGCAAGCGGTGCTCAACCTCATGAAGGGGTCGGAGTAGCGGGGCGAGGGACCTGGCTTCAATATCGCCCTGGACCGCTCTACGAACCGCTCTACGATAGGTCATGGCCGATTTCACCCATGATCCTGGCGCACGCAGGGCGATCCTTGACGCCGTGGACAGTCTGCGCGGTGAGACCGAGGCGTTGCTTGCGCAACTCGTCCGCCACCGCAGCCTACTCGGGGAGGAGGAGGGCGCGCTCGACGAGATGGCGGCCGCCTATGAGAGCCTCGGGCTTGTGCCCCGCCGCGTGCCGACCGACCCGGACCAACTCTCGGGCGTCTCGGGCTGGTCGCCGCCGCTGATCTCCTACGCGGGCCGCGACAACGTGATCGCAGTGCATGCGCCGCGAGAGCGGACGGGCAAGTCCCTCATGCTGCTCGGACATGTGGACGTGGTGCCCGAGGGCGCCGCCGACTTATGGGCGACGCCGCCCTTCGAGCCAAGCGTGCGAGAGGGGCGGATGCATGGCCGTGGTGCTGCTGACATGAAGGCGGGCCTCGCGAGCATCATTGGTGCGCTCACCGCACTGCGCCGGGCCGGGTTGCAGCCGGCAGCCGAGGTGCAGCTTGCGGCAGTGATTGAGGAGGAGTGCACCGGCAACGGTGCGCTTGCCGTCCTGCACGCCCTGCCGCGCCCGGACGCCTGCCTGATCCCGGAGCCGGGGCCTGGCTTCGCGGCCCTCTGCACTGCCGAGGTCGGCGTCGTCTGGGCCTGGGTCACGGTCACGGGCCGCCCAGCGCACGTGCGCGAGATGCACGCGGGGGTGAACGCGCTCGACGCCGCCTACGTGGTCGTCGAGCGCTTCCGAGCTTACGAGCTGGAGATGAACCGCGCCGAGCGCCGGCATCCCGCCTTTGCGCGGGAGAATCATCCCATCAACGTCAATCTCGGCACGATCGAGGGCGGCGAGTGGACCAGCAGCGTGCCCACCCGCGCGCGGGTCGGCCTGCGCGTCGGCGTCATGCCCGGCCACTCCTGCCACGACGTGCGGCGCGACATCGAGCACCTGGTCGCCGAGGCTGGCGCCGATCCGCGGTTGCGCGGGGCGCGGGTCGCCGTGGAGTTCCGCGGCTTCATGGCGGATGGCTGCGTGTTCCCCGCCGAGCAACCCATCTACCAGGCCGTCGTGGCCGCGCATCGCGACGTGACGGGCGAGGGCGTTCGCCAGGTTCCGATCATGGGCCTCACCGACGCCCGGCACTACGTGCTCGAAGGGCGCACGCAAACGGCGGTCTATGGGCCGGATGGGGACAGCATCCACGGCATAGATGAGAGCGTGGACCTCGACAGCGCCCACCAGGTCACGAAGGCGATCGCGCTCCTCGTCGCCGGCTGGTGCGGCCTGGAACCTGAGTCCCGTAACGCTCCGTGAAGCCCGGCCCCACCGGGGTGATCTCGATGGCGCTGCCGGACGAGATGGCCGTCGATGTGAGATGCATCGCGCGGGAACGGTGGTGCGCTGCGTTGCGTTCCATGAGGCACGAGCCGTTCTCGGAGCCCTGATCAATGTCCCTGACCCAGTCGAGCGCGTCCCGCGTCGTCGCCATAACGGGGGCGTCCTCCGGCATCGGCCGCTGCGCCGCGCAGAAATTCGCCCGCGAGGGCTGGCGCGTGGGCCTGATCGGTCGCAGCGCCGACACGCTCGATGCCGTCCGACGTGATGTCGTCACGCTCGGTAGCACTGCGTGCATCGCGACGGCCGATGTGGCCGATAGCGGCGCGCTGGAGGCCGCCGCCGCCCATATCGAGCAGGCGCTGGGGCCCATAGACGTATGGGTCAACAATGCCGGCACGAGCGTCTATGGCAAGTTCCTCGACATCACCGAGGAGGAGTTCAAACGCGTCACGGAGACCAACCTCCTCGGCAAGGTGAACGGAACACGCGTGGCGCTGCGCCGGATGATCCCGCGCGACCGGGGAACGATCATCCAGATCCTGTCAGCCATCAGCTACCGCGGCGTGCCGCTGCAATCAGCCTATTCGGCCACGAAATACGCGGTGCGCGGCTTCACCGAGGCAGTGCGCAGCGAGCTGATCCACGACGGCAGCGCGGTCCACCTCACCATGGTGCACCCGCCTTCCGTAAACACGCCCTTCTACAATCACGCCGAGTCGCATATGCCTAAGCCCGTGCGTCCGCCGCCTCCAGTCTATCAGCCGGAGATCGTGGCGGATGCCATCTACCTCGCCGCCACCACCCGGCGGCGCGAAGTCAAGGTGTCGGCCACTACGGTCGGCACCGCCCTTGGCAACAATCTCGCACCTTCGCTGCTCGACTACGCCCTCGGCAAGCTCGGCGTGATCGCGCAGCAGAGCGGCAAGGGCGGCGCAGTCGCCAAGCGTGAACCCAACCTGTTCAAGCCCGCGAGCGAGCCTGGCCCCACCCACGGCCCCTTCGACAGCGAGTCGCTCAGTTTCAGCCCACAGATGTGGCTGACGGAGCACCGGGGCACGGCGTTCTTCGGCCTCGGGCTGGTCGCGCTCGCGGCGCTCGCGGGCGGGGCGCGCCGGTCGTAGCTTGCCCGAAATGGTGCCCCGTCTGAGCGGTGTGCTGGAGACGGCGCTCTACGTCGAGGACCTGGATCGTTCGCGCACCTTCTACGAGCGCGTGCTCGGCTTCGAGCCGATGCTGGCGGATCATCGCATGGTGGCGCTCGCGGTGCCGGGCGATGCGGTGCTGCTTCTGTTCGTTCGGGGCGGTTCGGTCCAGCCGAGCGAGACTCCGTTCGGCACGATCCCGGCGCATGACGGGCAAGGAACCCTGCACCTCGCCTTCGCGGTCCCGGTCGCCTCGCTTGACGAGTGGGACCGGCATCTGGCCGCGCAGGGAATCGCGATCGAGAGCCGCATCACCTGGGAGCGTGGCGGCACGAGCCTTTACTTCCGTGACCCGGACGGGCACTCAGTCGAGGTTGCCACGCCGGGGCTGTGGGCGAATTATTGAGGTAGGCTAGAACGCGCACCATGACGAGGCGGCTTGGTCGGCTCGCGGCGGCGGCGCTGCTCGCGCTTGCTGCTCGCGCACATGCGGCGGAGAGTGGTGGACGCAGCGTCGTGACGCTCACGCCCGAAGGGGCGCAGAGCCAAGCGTGCAAGGACGCGGTCGCCGCCGCGGAGAGCCGCTGGCACACGCCGCCGGGACTATTGCTCGCCATCGCGCGCACCGAGAGCGGCCGGCCGCTGCCGCCCGAGCCGGGCTTGCAGCCTTGGCCGTGGGCCATGGATGCCGACGGCCGCGCCATGTATTCGGACGGGAAGGCCGCGGCCCTGGCCTGGACGCGTGGGCAGCTCGCCAGCGGCGCGCAGTTCGTGGACGTAGGTTGCATGCAGGTCAACTTGCAGATGCATCCGAACGCCTTCCATTCCCTTGACGAGGCGTTCGACCCGGCAACCAACGCCGATTACGCCGCGCGTTTCCTCGCGAGCCTCGCGCAAGAGGCTGGCGGCAACTGGTATCAGGCCGTGGGCTGGTATCACTCCCGTACACCGGACCTGGCCGCCACCTACCGCGAGCGCGTCGCCGCCATCGCCGAGGGCCGGGTGCCGCCGCCCAGCGTGCAGGAGCCGCTCTACCTGCGCGCCGTTCGCCAAGGCACGTTGCGCCTGCCCATGGCTGGCGGCCGTGTGCTCCTGGTCCGCCTAAATCGCCAGCCCGCGCCGTCATGGCACCGGCGCAAGACCCCCTGTCAGGTGGCGGCCATCCTCGCGCCCTTGCTCAGCGCGCGGGCTCGCTTGCCAGCATGCGGCCAGAAGCGCTAGCAAGCCCGCCCGTAACCATGCTATGCGCCACGTTCCGACACTGAGACTGGGCTTGGCCCAGGCGTTAGCCGTTCCCATAAACAAGAACTCCTTTGGTACCGAGACACAGATGCGCACACCTGATCGCCGTTCCTTCAACTCCCCTCGCCGCGGCAGCCGTGGCCGTGATGACAGCTTCGGCGGCGGCCGAGACCGCGATTTCGGCGGTGGTGGCCGCGATTTCGGCGCTCCCAGCCGCGATTTCGGCGCCCCCACCCGCGACCGGGGCTTCGGCTCCTCCTTCGGCGCGCCGCGTATGCCCAGCGCGCCGCCCGGCCCCGAGACCGGGGCTGTCGTGAAGTGGTTCAACGCCGAGAAGGGCTTCGGCTTCGTCGAGCTTGAGGGCGGCGCCGGCGACGCCTTTCTTCACGTTAGCGTGTTGTCCCGCCTCGGCCACACCACAGTGCAGCCCGGCACGCCCATGCGCGTGCGCACCTCTGCAGGGCAGAAGGGACCGCAGATCGCCGAGGTCATCAGCATCGAGGAGGGCGTCACCGTACCGACCTCCTCGCCGCCGCCGCGCCCGCGCACGCCGCGCCCGGCACCCGACCTCTCGGCAACGACCGAGATGCGCGGCACCGTGAAGTGGTTCAACGCCGAGAAGGGCTTCGGCTTCGTGATGCCCGAAGGCGGCGGCAAGGACGTGTTCGTCCACATCTCCGCCCTCGGCCGCGGCGGCCTCACGACGCTGGAGCCGAACCAGGCCGTCCGCCTGCAGGTGGCTGAGGGCCGGCGCGGTCCCGAGGCCGTCTCCGTCGAGCCTGCGTAACCTCTACGCCGCCGCGTCCGCCCGCCCACCTGTGAGGCGACGCGGCGGCCCGATTTCGCCGTGAGCACTCCGACGATGAACGGACGGCGCGCGCGCGTCCTCGTGGATCTGTCGCACGCGGCGGACGGCTACGTGGGCATCGCCCAGGACACGCGCCTGGTCTTCGACATGCTCGCCGGCCTGGACAGCGTGGATGTGGCCGGCCTGCTCATGCCGACGGGAATGCACGACCTGCCCCGGCTTGAGCCGCAAGCGAGCGACGACCCCGCTGTGATCTCAGGCGTCCTGCACTGGATGGCCCGCAACTGGGACACGCGCGCCTACCCGCGCCGCCTCGGCCGCGTGCTCGAGATGCGCCCTGTCGTGCGCACAGACTACAAGCTCGCGAAGCTGCGCCCGAGCGACCGCACGGGCGCGATCTGGCGCATCCTCTTCGAGAAGACGCTGCCTCCCGCGCACCGCGACCGTATCCTCGCCCAGGAGTTCTACGCGACCGACCTCAGCGTCATGCGCATCATCGCCCGCACGATGCGGATGCCGCGGTTGCCGCCCAAGCGCCTCGCGGCCGAGGGGTTCGACTACGTTTATTTCTGTATGCCGCGTCCTGTCCGCCTGCCGCCCGGTGTTCGCCAGCTCGTCCGTTTCCACGACGCCGTGCCTGTCACCGATACCGACACGGTGTCGAGCTGGCAAACCGGCGTTGCGCACCAGCGACTGGTGCGCCAGTGCGCGCCGGATGCCGTGTTCGTCTGCAACTCGGAGCAGAGCCGCGACGACCTCATCGCTCTCGACGCGCGCCGGGCGGAGCTGGCCGAGGTCATTCCTTGTGCGCTCGCCCCCGTCCCGAATGATACGCCGCCGATCGCGGCGGCGAGCATCGTGCAGGGCCGCCGCGTCTGGCGTGCGATGCCGGGCGGCGACGAGCCGCGCGAGCTGCCGCGCTTCGAGCCGGACTCGCGCTACGTGCTTGCTGTCTCGACGCTTGAGCCGCGCAAGAACTACCCCGGCCTGATCCGCGCGTGGGAGCGCATCATCAACCGCTCGGACCCGGAGCTGAAGCTCGTCATCGTCGCCAATCCCGGCTGGCTGGAGGAGCCGGTGCTGAAGACGATGGCATCGCACGTGCGCGCGGGGCGCATCGCGCATCTCGCGGGGCTGCCGAAAGACGAGTTGATCAGCCTCGCGCGCCAGGCAGCCTGCTTCGCCTTCCCCTCGTTCAACGAGGGTTTCGGCTATCCGCCCCTGGAAGCGATGCAGAGCGGCGCACCCTGCGTGGTGTCCGACATCCCGGTGTTCCGCTCGACCTTCGGCGACGCGGCTGTGTACGTGGATCCGTATGATGCGGAGAGCATCGCCGAGGGGATCGAGCGCCTGGCCGTGCTGCCGGGCCATGAGGCGCTGCGGGCGGACCTCGCGGCGCGCGCGCCCGACGTGCTCGCGCGCTACAGGCCCGAGACGGTCGCGGAGCGCTGGGCGGCGCTGCTTGAGCGCCATCTGAGGGCGTGACGTTGCGCCTGCCAGCGCCGGCCGTCCTGCTGCGGACGGCCGACCGGCTCATCCCGCCGTTGGTGCTGCTGCTGCTCGCGGCCGTGTTCCTATGGGCGCGGTCGCGGGACCCTCTCGTACCCACGGCACCTCACACGGGCTGGGAGACGTGGTACGACCAGATGAAGTATCTGGAGGCCATGCGTGCCTGGCTGGCCGGCGATCTCCGGCCGCTGCACCATTGGTACATGCCGGGCTATCCCTTGCTCGGCGCCCTGTTCCATGGGGCGACCCCTCGCGATCCCTTCGTCATCCCCGATCTCCTCTGCCTGCTCGCCACCAGTTGGCTGCTCGCGCGGCTGAGTGCCCGCTTCGTCGGACCCGGCGGCGCGGCACTCGGCGCGGCCGTGTTCCTCGCCGTTACAGCGACGACGCGCATGGTGATGCAGATCTGGATCGTTCCTTGGTCCAGCACGCCGGTCGCCCCGCTGGCGCTCGCCCTGCTGCTCGCCGCGATGCGGTTCGCGGAACGCCCGCGAGCGCTCGACGCGGGGCTGGCTGGCCTCGCCGCGGGCGCCATACCGTGGTTCCGGCCGGGCGACCTCGTCGTGGTGGCACTTCCGGCGGGGTTGCTCATGGTCTGGGCCGTTGTTGCGCGCCCGGCCGGGGCTGCGCCGCGCGCGGGGGATCGTCCTCGCCGGCCTGCTCGGGGCCGCAGTGCCGCTTGCAGCACTTCTCGCGGTCCATCTCGCCATCTTCGGCCCGGTGCCCGGCGGTTACGTGGATCTCTCGAACCGCTACGGCTTCGAGTGGGGCCTCGTGCCGCTGCAATGGGTCGTACCTGGTCGTGGACCCGGAGCCTCTCTTCCCTGGGCAGCGCAGCTTGATCATGGCGTTCCGCTGGATGATCCCCGGCTTCGCCGGGCTGCTCGCCTGCGTCTTCGCGCCGGGCAGGGCAGGGCGGGCGGCACACCTCGCCGTCGCGGGCGCGGTCGCGTTGCAGTTCGTGCTGCTGCTTGCCTACCGCGACCTGCACCTGGCTGGGCTGTTCCGATACAATAACTATCACTACTTCAAGTGGGTCCTCCCCCTGCTCGCACTCTACGCAGCGCTGCTGCTCGGTGCGCTCGCGAGCCGCACCCGATGGAAGGGAGCGCTCGCGGGCTGTCTCGGTGCTGCCGTGCTGCTCTGCTGGCGGCCCGAGCTGGTGGATCGGCGGCAGGTCGCGGTCGTGCAGTCGGCGCATCAGTTGACGTTGCCGGGCGGCCTCAAGAGCCTCTGGGACGTGCTGTATGTACCCGCCACCGGCTCTCCGTCGGGCGGGCAGACGGCGTGGGAGCGCATCTACTCTGGCGACCATCACCTGGAGCAGGGCGGGGTGCGCTTCGAGATGCCGTATGATTTCCGGCTCTACCCCGAGACGGGCGGCTTCGTGCTGCTGCCGCTGCGTCCGTTCCCGCCGGGCAACCTGAAGCTGGAGACCGCCTTCGAGACGACGCTGGACGCGAGCACGCCTGCCGTGCTCGCCCGGCAGGGGCTCGCGTTCGGGCTGCCATGCTGGGTACTGTCGCACCGCGCCGCGTGCCATCCGATCCTCGCGCTTCCGCCCCATCCCGTGCCGCCCGACGATACCGTTCGCTTCGACGGTGCGGAGGATCCTTACGTGGGCAATGGCTGGGCCGATCCCGCCCCGGACGGGCGCTGGACGGTCGGCAAGCTGTCAACGCTGCGTCTGCGCGTACCCGGCTTGAAGCCCGGCGAAGGCGTCACGCTGGAGGCGGAGGCCGGCGGCTACGTGCCTCCCCATGACAGGCACCCGCTCGACGCCGGCGTCGTCGTCAATGGCCAGCAGGTGGCCGATTGGCACCCAGAGAGCGGCATGGTGCGGATGCTGAAGGCGCAGGTGCCGGGCGGCCTCATCGGCCGCGACGGCAGTTTGGATATCGCCTTCCACATCGAGAACTCGCGGCGGCCCGCAAGCTACAGCGACGGAAACGACTTACGGCCGCTCGGCTTGCATTTCCAGTCCCTCCGCGTCGTGCCGGACGCTGGGCCTCCCGACCGGCTTCCCTGATCGCTCACGCGGCGGCAAGCTGCCCCATCGCAGGGGGAAAACGGGATGCGCACCCAGGTCGGAATCATCGGGGCAGGCCCGGCGGGACTGCTGCTCTCGCACCTGCTCCATCTGGCTGGCGTGGAGAGCGTCGTCATCGAGGCCCGCTCGCGCGAGTATGCGGAGAACCGCATCCGCGCCGGCATCCTGGAGCACCAAGTCGTCGAGGTCCTGGAACAAGCAGGCGTCGGCGAGAGGATGCGGCACATTGGCCTTCCGCACGACGGCACGCAGCTCCTGTTCGGCGGGCAGCTCCATCGCATCGACTTCCAGGAACTCACCGGCAAGCGGGTGATGGTCTATGGCCAGCACGAGGTCGTCCGCGACCTGATCGCGGCCCGCATGGCGGCCCAAGAGGGAGACAATGATCAGCTCCTGTTCGAGTGCAGCGACGTAGCCGTGGATGGGTTCGAGGGCGGCGAACCACTGATCCGCTTCACCCAGGGCGGCCAGATGCAGGAGCTTCGCTGCGACATCATCGCGGGCTGCGACGGGTTCCACGGCATATGCCGCCCTGCCTTCCCGAAGGGCCGTCTCAGGGAATACGACCGCACCTATCCCTTCGGCTGGCTCGGCATCCTCGCCGATGCGCCGCCCAGCTCGCGCGAGCTGATCTACGCCAACCACGAGCGCGGCTTCGCGCTGCTCTCGATGCGTTCGCCGACCGTGCAGCGGCTCTACTTGCAATGCGCGCCCGACGAGGACGCGGAAGGCTGGAGCGAAGACCGTATCTGGCACGAGCTGGCGACCCGCCTTGCGAGCCCAGGGTTCGAGCTGCGCACCGGGCCGGTGTTCCAGAAGAGCGTGACGCCGATGCGCTCCTACATCGCCGAGCCGATGCAGTGCGGCCGCCTGTTCCTGGCCGGGGACGCAGCGCACATCGTTCCGCCCACGGGCGCCAAGGGCATGAACTCGGCCGTCGCCGACGTGATGCTGCTCGCCCGCGCCCTGGAAGCCTGGTTCCACAAGAACGACGGCGAGCACCTCGCGCACTACGCCGACGCCGCGCTCCGACGCATCTGGAAGGTGCAGCGATTCTCGTGGTGGATGACGACGCTGTTCCACCGCTTCGAGGGCGCGAGCGTCTTCGACCGCCGGATGCAGCTCGCCGAGTTGGACTACGTGACGAGCAGCCGCGCGGGTGCCATGGCGCTTGCGGAGAATTACGTGGGTTTGCCGCTGGAGTAGCAGCAAACCTCTACCGCTGTGCTGGAGCCGCCCTCAAGAACGGGCGCGAGAGCACGCCTTGCATGGACCGAGAACACGGACAGATCATCCCGGCGGGCGGTGCGATTGGACGATCGCGCAGCGGCCGGGAACTCGTCGGTGACGCCCAAAACGGCTCCTGGGTGATGTCGAGCGGCAACATCGCTACCGACACGTTCTCCAACGTCGCCAACGAGGCCGCCAACGCGTGCGTCCTGGGACGGCTCTCCGCCATGACCGACGACCCCGCCACCAGGGATTCAGGCCGGCTGGGCTTTCTCGATGACGCCGCGAACCTTGGCCGCGAGCGCGTCGAGCGCGAACGGCTTGCCGATCACTTCCATCCCCGGCGCGAGCTGGCCTTCGAGCACGGAGCTGGCGTAGCCGGTGATGAACAGCACGGGCAGGCCCGGCCTGCGCTCACGCGCGGCGTCGGCGACCTGTCGCCCGTTCAGCCCACCCGGCAAGCCCACGTCGGTCACCAGAACGTCCACGCGTGCCCCCGAGCGCAGCAGGCGCAGCGTTTCGGGTCCGTCCGCCGCTTCCAGCACCTGGTAGCCCAGCTCGCGCAGCCACGCGGCCGCCGCGGCGCGCACGCCCGTCTCGTCCTCAACCAGCAGCACCGTCGCGCCGACACTGGCCCTCTCCGGCTCAGCTCCTTGCGTTGGCCGCACCTCACGCCCCTGCACCGGCTCGTAGCGAGGCAGGTAGAGGCGCACGGTCGTGCCCTGGCCCGGCGCGCTGTCGAGGCGCACGACGCCGTCCGACTGCCGCACGAAGCCGTGGAGCTGGGAGAGGCCCAAGCCCGTCCCCTGCCCAATAGGCTTGGTCGTGAAGAACGGCTCGAAGGCGCGCTCTCGCGTGGCCGCGTCCATGCCGCTGCCGGTGTCGGCGACGGAGATCTCCACGTAGTCACCGGGCCTCGCCCCGTCCTGGCCCACGACGTCCGCCTCGGTCAGGCGCACATCCTGGCTGCTGATGGTGAGCCGCCCACCCTCGGGCCTTGCACCCGCTTCGCGGGTCAGGCCGCTCTGCGCCCCGACCCTCCGGAGGATGGCTGCGCCATGGCGTCGCGCGCGTTGACGGCCAGGTTCAGCAGCGCGTTCTCAAGCTGGCTCGGGTCGCACAGCACGCACCAGATGCCGTCGCCTGGGCGCAGCTCGACCATGATCGCGGGTCCGACCGTGCGCCGAATCAGCTCCGCCATGCCCTCGATCAGCGTGTCCGGCTCGACTGACCTGGGCTGCAGCGTCTGCCGGCGCGCGAACGCGAGCAGGCGATGGGTAAGTGCCGCGGCGCGCTCCACCGTTTTGCGCGCGGCGTCGCCATAGTGCCCGGCCTCCTCCGCACGCCCCTGCCCGATGCGGCGCTGCATCAGATCGAGTGCTCCCGCGATGCCCTGGAGCATGTTGTTGAAGTCGTGCGCGATGCCGCCCGTGAGCTGGCCCACTGCCTCCATCTTCTGACTCTGGCGCAGGGTGTCCTCGGCGGCCATGAGCTCGGCCGTGCGCTCGGCCACGCGCGTCTCTAGTCTCTCATTCAGCTCGCGCAGCGCCGCCTCGGCCAGCTTGCGGTCATGGATATCAACCGACGTGCCGAACCAGCGGACGACCTCGCCCGTGGCCTGGTCACGGTACGGGTCGGCGCGCACGAGGAACCAGCGGTAGTCGCCGTCCTTCGAGCGGACACGGTGCTCCATGAGGAACGTGCCTCCGGACCGCCGCGCCTCGTCGAAGCGCTCCATCGTCGGCGACGCGTCGTCGGGGTGGACGAAGCTTGCGGCGACCTCCGTCGCCGTTGTCGGTTCGTAGGGCACGCCGGTGTAGTCGGACCATTGCCGGTTGAAGAACTCGACGCGTCCCTGCGCGTCGGTGATCCACACGATCTGCGGCACCGTATCCGCCATCAACCTGAACCGTGCCTCGCTCTCGCGCAGCGCCGCCTCGGCCCGTGCGCGCTCGACGGCGGCCCAGGTTCGTTCGGCGGCCTCACGGACGAGAGCCTGGTCCTCGGCGGTCCAGCGGCGGGGTTCGCGGCCGTGCACGTAGAGCGCCGCGGCGAAGCGGCCGGCCTTGACCAGCGGCACGGTGATCGCCGCCCGCGTGCTCGCCCCGCGGTAGGCGGCGGCGGCGCCCTCGCCCGGCGTGAGCGGCCCGGCGAACGCGTCCTCGAACGCGACGGTGCGCCCGGCGCGGAACTCGGCAATCAGCGCCGGGCCGAAATCGTCGAGCCGATGGCGGCCGGCGAGACTTCGGCATCCCGGGGGCGCACCAGTCGCCCCCGGCCGTGAAGAACTCGCCGTCATCCTCGATCTCCGCGTAGCCCGCGCGGTCGGCGCGGAGATGCCGGCCGAGCATCCCGGCGGCGGCCTCCATGACCTGGCGCGGGTCGGCGAGGCTGCGGAGCGCGTCGCCCAGCGCGAGCAGGAACGCCTGCCGCGCCTCGCTCGCCCGGAGGTCCGCCTCAGCCAGCGTCGCCTCGGTGACGTCGCTGCCCTCGACGAAGATCCCCGTGACCGCGCCCGCCGTGTCGCGGACGGGCTGGTACACGAAATCCACGAAGCGCTGTTCGAGGGTGCCGCCCGGCCCGGACGGCAAAACGTATCGGGGCACGCCGGGCGGTGATTGCCTCACCCGTGGCGTGAACCCGGTCCAGCAGCTCGAAGAAGCCCTGCCCCTCGACCTCTGGCAGCGCTTCCCGCACAGGCTTGCCCAGCACGTCCCGGCCGACGAGGGCGAGATAGGCGACGTTGGTTAGTTCGAAGACGTGGTCGGGTCCGCGCAGCAGGGCCATGAAGCCGGGCGCCTGCTCGAAGAACCCACGCAGTCGCTCGGCCTCGTCGGCCTGCGCCCGCTCCGCCCGTACTTCCGCGGTCACGTCGCGGCAGATCACCAGCACGCCGCCGACGCCGGCGGGCGCGGTCTCGTCATCGATCGGCGAGTAGCCGTAGGTCCACCAGACCTCCTGGCGCGTGTCGCCGCGGGTGATGGGGATGAGCTGCCGCTCGTGCCAGGTCGCACCCTGCCCGGCCATGACAAGCTCAACCTGCGGCCCGATGGCGTCCCAGATCTCCGCCCAGACCTCGTGCCCTGGACGCCCGAGCGCCGAGGGATGGCGATCCGGCCCGATCAGGGCGCTGTAGGCGTCGTTGTAGAGACAGGTGAGCGCCTCTCCCCACCAGACGAACATCGGGTGGCGGGAGGTGAGCATCAGGCGCACGACGGTCTTGAGAACTTGCGGCCAGGCTTTGGGCGGCCCGAGCGGTGTCGCCGCCCAATCATGCGCGCGCATGAGCACGCCCATCTCGCCGCCGCTGGCTAAGAAGTTGGACCCGCCCAGGGCGGCTTCACCGTCCATGGGCTGCCGCATCGGCGGGCTCCGAACGCGGCGCCTCCCGCCGGCGTGCTTCCGCGTCCTCCAGGAGACGCAGGGCGGCGCGGACCACCTCGCTCGCGTTCTTGTATCGCCCGGACGTGAGCTGGGCCGCCACGAAGGCCGTCAGCTCCGGCGTGATGGACACGTTCATGCTCTGCCGGGTGCGCACGAGCCAGACTACTGCCCCGGCAGAGCATGTCAAAAGCTGCCACCAGAACGGTAGTGTCTCAGTTTGAAACTCACATCGTCATGGCCGGGCTTGGCCCGGCCATCCACGACTTCAAACCGCGCCGCCGCTGCACGGAAGTCTTGGATGCCCGGCCGGAGCCTGTCCTCGGGCTTGATCCGTGGGCCGGGCATGACGGTGGTAGGAATGGGTCAACCAATAGGGCCGTTGATGTCAGGTTCCGCCTCATCCCACCTTCACTTGCCCATGGTCATGCCGGGCATGGCGCCCTGGCCCGCGCGCCTGGTGCTTGCCGCATTTGGACCGGGAGCACCGATTGCCTGCACCTGCGCCTCAATGTCGAGCGGGGGCGCTTTCTGGAAAGTAAGATGCACCGGCACGGCCTGGCCTGGCGTCAGCGGTGCCTTCAGATCCTCCAGCATAATGTGATAGCCGCCTGGGGCGAGCGTGACGGGCTTGCCGGCCGGCAAGTCGAGGCCTCCCTCGACGGGACGCATGCGCATAACGTTGCCGTCCATGCGCATGTCATGCACCCCCGCCTTGCTGGAGTCCGGGGATGAGGCACCGGTCAGCCTGTCGCCGGTCGGACTCGTCAACGTCAGGTAGATCGCGCCTGTCGAGGCATGTGGCGGGGTCGCGCGGGCCCACGCGCCTTGCGCCTCGACTGGTGCGGACTGCTGGGCGAAGGCGGGACAGTGCGCTACGAGAAGCAGTAGGCCGGTGAAGAAGGCGGAAGCAGGCGCGACCGCATAAGTCTTGATAGTCATGGAGGTGCTCCGTCTGACCGTGGATCGGGTGTCAGCGCCCCTGCGCGGGGCACGGCGGGATCAGAGTGGAGTAGGTGGCCCCCTCGGTTGAGCGGCGAGGCGACGCCCGCCGACGGCGGACGCGGCATGGATCGGCGGCGACATCGCGGCGAGGTGCCTTGCCGAAGGAGCAGGCACTGCCGGCGGCGTCGAGGCAAGCGCGGGCAGGAACCCGGCCAGGCACATCGGGCATAAGGCGCAATCTGCCGGGTGATGCATCGGCGCGTGGTCGTGCGACGGGGCGCTGCTGCCGGCATGGCAGATTACGGACGCGTCCGCGATCAAGTGCACGGCCGCCGCGCCCGGCACCGGCAGCACAAACATAATCCGGCACAGCAGGGCAACAGCGACGAGCAGCCGACCCACGCCGCCCTCTCTGATCCACCGTTTGGCTGCCGCTCGGCCCATCGCCCCGCCTAACCTGCCGGTCCGACAGCTACGCGATTTCCAAAGACCCGTGAAGCCACGGGCGCCTGCGCGTCCGGAACGCAGGAGAGGCCAGCCAAACAGATCAATCCAAGCGACGCAGCTGCTCCGCGCTCCTAGCGAGAAGGTTAGGGCTACCTCGCATGCGCTGGCTCGACGGCGCTTGTCTCGAAACTGCCCGGCGCCGTGATCTCCAGCATCTCCAAATCCTCGCTATGCGCGACCTCGCGGTGGCGCACGCCGGGCGGTTGCCACACGGAGTCGCCAGGTGCGAGCCGCACCCGGCCGACATCCTCGTATTCGAACTCGACCCAGCCGCGCAGCACATAGACGAACTGGAAGGTGAGTGCGTGGGCGTGCCACTGCGGCGCCGGACCTTCGCCCGGCACCGCGCGGATCACGTGCGCCCCGAACTCTCCCCCAGTCGCGTCCTGGATGCCCAGGTCGCGATAGGCGAAGAAGCTGCGCAGCCCTTGCTCGAACGGGGCGCCGTCGGCGTGGCGGACGACGGTGCGCGGCATCTACTTGGCGGGCATCATCTGCCCGCGGATCTCGCCGCCGGGGTTCTGAGCCGTGTGGACGTTCGCATACCACTGGCCGGCCTGCAGCTGTTGCATCTGCTCAGGCTTGAGGGTGGCATTGCCGTGGAAGGGACTGGTGGGATTGTTGCCCCAAGGCACCTGGACGCCGGCGTTGGCGCCGGGGGCGGCCGGACCGTGGAAGTGCGCCATGGTGGCCGGACCGCTCAGGTTCTGCCAGTTGGCGGTCCACTCAAGCTTGCGCGTGTTCGTGTCCAAGGAGGCGTCCACGAAGCCCGTGCCCTGCGTTTGCTTCGGCGGAACCTCGCTCGCGCCATTCATGTCGGCGTGATACTTGACCACCTCGGCATGGGCCGCGCCGGCCAGGATCAAGGCCGCGGCAGCGAAGGCAAGCGACGTGCGTGACATGGGTTTCTCCCTGGGCGAGTGTCGTTGCACGGAAGCTATGCCGCGCCGTGCCAGCCCACAACGTTGGAAAGGGGGGCAGGGACGATGCGTGACGAGATTGTCATCCGAGACGCTGCGGCCTGCGAGGGATCGCTCGTCGCCTTGTCGGGATGCGGCTCAACCGGCCCCGCGCGCAACGCTCCCCCGCTCTCCAGGATAGAGGCTTGCACCGCCACCAATCCGCCATTTACTTAGGGTGCTGTCCGGCCGCGCTGCCCATCACAGCGCACGATGCCGCGGGACGATTCAACATGCAGGCACTCGATCTTCCAAACCTCCGCGACGCCCCGTTCCGTATGGGTATTGGTCCTGGCGACGCCGTGGAGCACCGCCCTTGGCGGAAGGCCCGCGACAGGATCCTGGCCTTGCTGGCGGACAGACCGGCCCATGTCGCCCTGCTCGGCACGGCCGGCAGCGGCAAGACCTTGCTGCTGCACGCACTGGCTCGCACCGTGCAGGATCAGGGCCGGGCCGTGCGCGTCGTGACTCATGGCGGGATGCTGCCGGCTCTTGAGGGCGATGCGGTCCTCCTGGTGGACGACGCCGAGCATCTGGAGGGGGACGCGCTCGCGCGCCTTGCCGCATGGGAAGGGTCTTGCGTGCTCGCCGGCCCGCCCGCGCTTGCTGAGTGCCTTCCAAAGGCGTTCGCGACCGTCGTGCTGTCGTCCTTGTCGCCGGACGATGTCGCGCGGTTCGTGGCGGCACGGCTCGCGGTGGCTGGGCAACGCCGCGATCTCCTGCAGCCTGACGCCGTGCTGGCGCTCGCCCGGCTCTCCGGTGGCGCGCCGCGGCAAATCAACGCCCTCGCTGGCGCCGCCGTGTTCCTAGCGGGCTTGGACGATTCGGCCGAGGTGGGTCAGCATCACGTGGAAGAGGCGGCAGCGTTGCGGGACGGCGATGCCCCGCCAGCACCGCCGCCGGCACGGAACGCGCCCGTGGAAGCGAACGCCCGCGAGCCGGCTTCCGAGCCGGCATCGCCGCCGCAGCCCGCGTTGCCGCTGACGCCCAGACGCGCCGACCGGCCGCGGTTGACCGTCGCCGCGGCCGGGGCGGTGATCGGGCTGTTGCTGCTCCTCGCCGCTAGCGCCGCGCTGGTGGGCCACCCCGGCAAGGCACCCCGGCTACAGGTTCAGACAGCCAGCACTACGGGGCCGGGGCCTTCTCCACCCCCCAAGCAGCCGCAGCAGGAAGCCGCCCTGGTCAAGCCGCCCGTCGCGGCGCAGCCATCGGCCGACGCGTCCAGCGCGCCAGCCGTCGCCGTTCGCGAGATGCCGGCGCCGGCTTCCCATCCTCCCGCGCCTCCTGCGGTCCCGCCCCGTGAGGTGTCAGTCACGCCGGAACCGGCGATCAATAGCCCGCGTGTCGTGGTGCAGTACCGGGGCGGTGCCGCGGCGGAGGCCGACCGCTTCGCCAAGGCATTGGCCGGGAGCGATCCGAAATTCAGCCACGTCGAGACCCGCGCGGTGTCGAGCACGCCACGTGCCCCGACGATCCGCTTCTTCCATCCGGAAGACGTGGGGGCCGCGTGGGAGCTGGAAGCCGCAGTGAGCGCCACGGGCGGCGCCTGGGAAGTCCGCAACTTCACTGGGTTCCAGCCGAGGCCCCGCCGCGGCACCCTGGAGGTCTGGCTGCCCTGATCGCCGCCGCTAGAACGCTGCCTCCTCGAACTGCATCATGCTCCCCTTGCCGGCCTTGATGCTCGCGTAGAGGCCGAACGCCTGGGGCAGGACGCGCTCCATGTAGAACTGTGCGACGTGCAGCTTCGCCTGATAGAACCCCGCCTCGCCGTTCGCTTGGGGCAGCTTCTCAAGGGCGACCTGCGCCATGCGCGCCCACATGTAGCCGAGCGCCACCAGCCCGAAGAGCCGCAGATACTCGGTCGCCGCCGCTCCCGCCTCCTCGGGGTCTGAGAGGCCCTTCTGCGCGATGTGCGCCGTAGCACCCTGCAGCGCCTGGAACGCCTTGCCGAGCGGCTTGACCAGCGGCCCGAGCTGCTTGTGGGTCTCCGTCTCCGCGATGAACTCGCTCACGGGATGGAAGAACCGGCGCAGCAGGCGCCCGGCGTGCTGCGGCAGCTTGCGGCCCACAAGATCAAGCGCCTGGATGCCGTTCGTGCCCTCGTAGATCATGCTGATCCGTGAGTCGCGCACGTATTGCTCCATCCCGTGGTCGCGGATGTAGCCGTGCCCGCCATAGACCTGCATCGCGACGCTGGTCGCCTCGAAGCCGAGGTCCGTGAACAGCGCCTTCACGATCGGCGTCATCAGCGCCGTGAACTCCTCGGCCTCGCCCTTCGCCGCCGGATCGTCCGAGCGCGCCACGATATCAAGCTCGCGCGCCACCCAGGACCCCAGCGCGCGGCACCCTTCCGTGTAGCTCCGGATGGTCAGCAGCATCCGCCGCACGTCGGGGTGGACGATGATGGGATCGGCGGCCTTGTCCTTGTGCTTCACGCCCGAGAGCGAGCGGCCCTGGATGCGGTCGCGCGCGTAGGCGACGGCGCCCTGGTAGCTCGCCTCGGCGGCGCCGAGACCCTGGATGCCGACGGAGAGGCGCTCCGAGTTCATCATGGTGAACATGGCGCGCATACCTTTGTTGGGCTGCCCGACCAACCAGCCCACGGCGTCGTCGAAGCTCAACTGGCAGGTCGCCGACGCCTTGATGCCCATCTTGTGCTCGATGGCGGTGCAGGTGACGCCGTTGCGCTGGCCGGGGCGGCCATCCTCGCGGGGCAGGAACTTGGGCACGAGGAAGAGCGAGACGCCCTTGATGCCGGGTGGCGCGTCGGGGAGCTTGGCAAGGACGAGATGGATGATGTTCTCGGTCAGGTCGTGCTCGCCGGCCGAGATGAAGATCTTGTTGCCCGTGATGCGGTAGCTGCCGTCCTCCTGGGGGACAGCCTTCGTGCGCATCAGGCCGAGATCGGTGCCGGAGTGCGGCTCGGTGAGGCACATGGTCCCGGACCAGGTGCCGTCCACCATCTTGGGCAAGTAAGCCTGCTTCAACTCGTCCGAGGCGTGGTCGAAGATGGCCTGGTAGGCGCCATGGGTCAGGCCGGGATAGAGGCCGAAGCTGAGGTTGGCCGAGCAGCTCATCTCCTCGACGAGCTTATTCAGGCTCTCGGGCAAGCCCTGGCCGCCGTAGGCCGGGTCGGAGGCCATGCTCGTCCAGCCGCCCTCGCGGAACGCGGTGTAGGCTTCCTTGAATCCCTTGGGCGTGCGCACGACGCCATTTTCGTAATGACAGCCCTCCTCGTCGCCGCTGGCGTTCAGCGGCAGGAGGACGCCCTCGGTGAACTTCGCCGCCTCCTCCAGGATGCTGTCCATCAGCTCGGGCGTGCAGTCCTCCAGCCCAGGCAGGGCGGAGAGGCTGGCGTCGCCGTGCAGTTCGTGCAGCACGAAGCGCATGTCGCGGAGTGGCGCCTTGTAGGTCTGCATCGTCTCTCTCCCCCTAATTACGCAGCGGCTTGCCGGTTTCGAGCGTGTGCTCGATCCGGGCCAGCGTCGGCCCGGTGCGTACGAGACGCATGAACGCCTCGCGCTCCAAGTCGAGCACCTGCTGCTCGGTCACGGTGTCTATCAGGTCCGCATCGCCGCCGGACAGCACGCGGGCCAGCGCGTCGGCCACGGTCACATCATGCGGCGTTGCGATGCCGCGCCGCAGGAACGCCTCGGCGGCCAAGCGCATCCCGAGCGCGCCGGACTCGCCCGGCAGCAGCTTGAACTCGTGCGGCACGGGCGAGCTGATACCCTTCCGCCAGCTCCAGCGCCCGCGCCTTGGCATCGGCAAGCAAGCGGTCGCGGTTCATGGTGATCCGGTCGCTATCGCGCAGGATCCCATTCTCCCGCGCCTCCGCCGCCGACTTGGACACGGCCGCCGTGCTGACCAGCTCGAACACCTTGCCCGGCGCCGGCATCGGCCCGCGCGGCAGCTTCGGGTTCGCCTGCCAGCGGGCAAGCAATTCCTTGCACCCGCCCCACCCTGGGATCAGCCCGACGCCCGTCTCGACCAGCCCGGCATACAGCTCCGCGTGCGCCTGGATCGCGTCCGAGTGGAGCAGGATCTCGCAGCCGCCGCCGAGCGCCATGCCCGCGGGCGCGGCCACGACCGGGAACGGCGCATACTTGAGTGCCTGATACGCCTTCTGCCCGGCCTCGATCCCCTTCTCCACCTCGCCCCAGGCCGCGATGTTCGCCGCGAACAGCGCGACGCCGAGATTGGCGCCCACGGAGAAATTCGTACCCTCGTTGTAGATCACGAGCGCCTTGAACCGCTCGCGCACGGTCTCGATGCTCTGCACCAGGAGGGTGATGATCCCCTCGTCCAGCGCGTTCATCTTGCTCGTGAACTCGAAGCAAGCGACGCCGTCGCCGACGTCCCACAGCGCGGCCGAGCCGTTCTTCAGCACTGGCTTGCCGCGCAGCTTCACGTCCGAGAGAAACAGCACGCCGTCCGGGCGCGGCACGTCATGGTATTGCCCATCAGGCCCGAGGCATTGCGGCCGCCCAGCCTCGACGCGGTAGAAGGTCTTCCCCTTTGCCCCCGCGAGCAAGAGGGGCACGGTGATGCCGTCCGCCGCCAGCTTCGCGACGAGCCAGTCCGTCCCAAGCCGGTCCGCCAACTCGAACGGACCCCATTTCCAGTTATAGCCGAGCCGCATGGCGGCATCCACGTCCGCCGGGCTGTCCGCCGTCTCGGGCACCAGCCCGGCGGCGTAGGCGAGCGTCTGGCCCAGCACGCGCCAGGCATAGCGCCCGGCCGGCGTCTTGGCGTCCAGCAGCCGCCGCAGATCCTTGCCCGCCGCTTCCACCTCGGGCAGCTCCGCCTTGCGCTCCGGGCGATACTCCCCCGTCTTGAGGTCAATCGCCTCCTTGCGCTTGCCTCCGCCCGCGCGATTGAGCCGGTAGAACCCGCCCTTGCCCTTGCGACCGGTGTTGCCCGCCGCGATCATCTGGCCGATGAGCGGGATGTCGCGGTTCGCGGCGTGGAACGCGTCCCCCTTCGGCAGTGCCTGCGCCATGCTGGCGTTGACGTGCGGCACCAGGTCCAGCCCCACCAAATCAATCAGTCCGAACACGCCCGTCTTGGGCACGCCCATCGGCCGGCCGATCACGGCATCGGCCTCCTCGACCGTCAGCCCGGCGTCCAGCGCTTCGACCATGGCCACAGTAAGCCAGTACGTGCCCAGGCGATTGGCGATGAAGCCCGGCGTGTCATGGCAAGCGATGCAGGTCTTGCCCATCGCGCGATCCGCGAACGCCTCGACGCGCGCGATGATCGCCGGGTCCGTCTTCGGCCCGGTGACGATCTCCAGCAGCCGCATGTAACGAGGCGGGTTGAAGAAGTGGGTGATGAGGAAGCGCCGGGCGAACTCGTCCGGCAGCCCGGCGGTGAGCACCGCGAGCGGGATCGTGCTCGTGTTGCTGCTCACGACCGCGTTGGGTGCTGCCTCGATCAGCTTGCGGTAGAGCGCCTGCTTGGCATCCGGGCGCTCGATGATGGCCTCGACGATCAGGTCGCACTCCGCGAGTCGGGCGAGGTCGGTCTCGGTGCCGCCGGTCTCGACCAGCTTCGCCGCGGCCTTGGACATGAATGGCGCCGGGTCCTGCTTGAGCATCCGCTCGACCGCCTTCGCGGCGCCGTCCGGCACCAAGTCAAGCAGCAGCACGGGCAGGCCCGCGTTCGCGACCTGCGCCGCGATGCCGGCACCCATCACGCCGGCGCCGATAACCCCTACTTTCCGGATCGGCTGCATCAGACGGCCTCCAGCACGGTCGTGATGCCTTGGCCGCCGCCGATGCACTGAGTCGCGATGGCATACTTGCCGCCGTCGCGCTTGAGGATGCTCGCCGCCTTGCCGACGATGCGGGCACCCGTGGCGCCGAGTGGATGGCCGAGCGCGATAGCGCCGCCGTCGCGGTTCAGCATCTCGTCCGAGATCCCCAGCTCCCGCGCGCAGGCGAGCGCCTGGCTCGCGAAGGCCTCGTTCAGCTCGACGTTGGCGACCTTGTCCATGCCGATGCCCGCCCGCTCCAGCGCCTTGCGCGTCGCCTGGATGGGGCCGACGCCCATGATGCTCGGATCGCAGCCGGAAACGGCGACGCTCACGATCCGAGCCAGCGGCGTGAGGCCGCGGCGCTCGGCGTATGCTTCGGTGCAGACGAGAACGGCGGCGGCGCCGTCCGTCAGCGGCGAGGAGGTGCCGGCGGTGACGGTGCCTTCCTTGTCGAACGCTGGCTTGAGACCGGCGAGTGCCTCCGGGCTGGTCTCCGGGCGGATGCAGCCGTCCCTATCCACGGTGCCCCCCTTCGTCTGAATGGGGATGATCTCGTCCTTGAAGCGGCCTTCGGCCTGCGCCGCGGCGGCCTTGCGGTGGCTCGCGACCGCGAACGCCTCCTGCTGCTCGCGCGTGACCTGCCACTTGCGGGCGACGTTCTCGGCGGTCTGGCCCATGCTCATGTAGGCGCCGGGCTGCTTCTTCTGCAGCGCCGGATTCAGCATGGGGTTGAAGCCTTCGAGGGGCACGCGCGTCATGCTCTCGATGCCGGCGCAGATGAACGCCTCGCCCGCGCCGAGCGCGATCTGCCCGGCGGCGATGTGGACGCTCTGCATGGAGCTGCCGCAGAAGCGGTTGACCGTCATGCCCCCGACCTTGAGCGGCAGGTCGGCGAGGAGCGAGATGAGGCGGCCGACATTGAGACCCTGCTCGCCCTCGGGGAAGGCGCAGCCCACGATCACGTCCTCGATATCCTCGGGCGGCACGCCGGTGCGCTCGATCAGCCCGCGCACGACCTGCGCGGCGAGGTCGTCCGGACGCACGCGCACCAGCGCGCCCTTGCGCGCTAGCGTGAAGGGTGAGCGCGCGTAGCCGGCGATGACGACGTTCTGCATGGAACTCCTCCGGGGGTTCGTATGGCGGCCCTAGGCAGCCGCAGTCTTGGTGGGGTTGGTGAGCGCAGCGACCGCTTGCGCCTCGATATTGCGCAACTCGGCAAGTGTCTCATCGAGCGCGGCTCTCTGCTCACCGAGCTGCGCGACACGGGCACGGACCTTGCCGAGCAGCAGGCGGATCTGCCCCGCGTGCGCCGGGTCGGCGTCGTAGAGGTCGAGGTATTCCCTGATCTCGCGCAGCGAGAAGCCGAGCTGCTTGCCGCGCAGGATCAGGATCAGCCGTGCCCGGTCCCGCGGCGCATAGACGCGTGTCGTGCCGGCACGTGCGGGCAAGATGAGGCCGCGGTCCTCATAGAAGCGGATCGTCCGCGGCGTGACGCCCAGATCGCGGGCCAGCTCGCCCACCGTCCAGAACCGATCCGCCTGATCCGCGTGCCGCTCCATGGGTTGCCCTATACGTTAACCCTCTGGCGCGGGATTTAGGGCAAGGAGGGGCGGCGCACAAGGGGCAGGTTTTCAGAAGCCGCCGCCGCACAACTCCGCGTGCGCCGTTCAACGGCGGAGCCTTACCCACGTTCGAAGGGAACTCTGCTTCAAGCCGACCGGAGATCGCCACATGCGCCAGCGCAAGCCCGAGACCGAAACCGAGGCCGCGCCTCTCGACCCGATCGCTCTCTCGCTGGCCCTTTGGCTCGGCCTGATGGTGGGCGCGCTCGGGCTGCAGCATATGTCCGAGCAAGCAGCCGCGCAGCAGGCTGCCCAGGAGGCGACGGCCCAGGCCACGCCCACGCAGGCTTCAACGGCGTCGCCAGCCCTACGGGCGTGGCGCGAAGGCGGCTAACACGTTGCCCGCCTGTCCGCCGTATAATCCGAGGCGATTATGCGCCTTGCAAACACGCTAGTCGAACTAGGACTGATATCCGCACGAGTGACTATGGTCATGTTCTGCGCGCTCGCAGATAACCAATGATCGTGAATACCAGCCAAAGAACCTGTGTGACGAATGCTGCGAGGTTGAAGGTCCATACCAGCGAAAAGATCACGGCCAGCCCACCCACGGCGTTCAGGACGGTGTATCGCACATCCGCCAGCCCCAGCTTACCAAGCTGCAAACCAGCATAGGCTGCGACGTATAGCGCGACGCCAAGCAGCCCGACCGCATCAGGCGCCGTCACGGCTTACCTCTGGTCATCGCCGACGAACCATACGGCAAGACCAGGAACGGCATCGCCTGTCTCCATTGGCCGTGATCGCTTCCGAGGGGCAGGCCCCGGACTGTTGATTTCAGCTCAAACACCGTCATGGCCGCTTCGCCAGCGCAGAACCGCCCTACGCTCCAACCAGCCCCCGCGCGAACTCTCCCGCCGTGAACGGCCGCAGATCGCCCGCCTTCTCCCCCACGCCCACGGCGACCACCGGCAGCTCGAACGCCTGGGCGAGCGCCACGACCACCCCGCCCCGCGCGCTGCCGTCCAGCTTCGTGACCACGAGGCCGGTCACGTCCACCATCTCCTTGAACACACGAACCTGCTCCAGCGCGTTCTGCCCCGTCGTCGCGTCGAGCACGAGGAGGACGCTGTGCGGCACCCGCTCGTCCTGCTTGCGCATGACGCGGATGATCTTGCGCAGCTCCTCCATGAGCACGCCCCTGTTGTGCAGCCGCCCGGCCGTGTCCACGAGCAGCACGTCCGCACCCTCCGCGCGCGCCTTGGCGAGCGCGTCGAACGCCAGCCCCGCCGCGTCCGCGCCGGGCGCCCCGCTCACGACGGGCGCTCCCACGCGCTCGCCCCAGACCTGCAACTGCTCCACCGCCGCCGCCCGGAACGTGTCGCCCGCGACCAGGATCGGGCGCAGCCCTTGCTCGCGGTATTGCAGGGCGAGCTTGCCGATGGTCGTCGTCTTGCCCGTGCCGTTCACGCCGACGACGAGGATCACGTGCGGCTTGAGCGTGCGATCTATCTCCAAGGGCCGTGCTACCGGGGCGAGGATGGACGCGATCTCGTCGGCGAGGGCGATCCTCACCTCCTCGTCCGTCACGTCCTTGCCCCAGCGGGAGCTGCGGAACGCGGCGATGCACTGCTCGGCGACGGCCGGGCCGAGATCGGCCGCGATCAGCAACTCCTCCAGCTCCGCGAGCCAGGCATCGTCGAGCCGGCGCTTGGTGACGATGGTGGAGATGCCGGTCGTGAGCTTCTGCGTGCTGCGCGAGAGGCCGTCGCGCAGGCGGGAGATGAATCCGAGCGCCACTAGGCGGCCTCCCAAGGTGAGCCCATCCGCGTCGGCCGCGACGACGCGCGCGCGGACGAGGGTGCCGGGCAGGGCAGGGAAGGGGAGGCTGGCCGACGCGAACCGCTCCGTGCGGCCGCGTCCCTCAGTTTCCACGAGCGCCGTCACGAACTCGCCGATCTGGGCCGCATGGAACCGCTCAGCCTGGCGCCGCCCGGCCTCACGCAGCCGGGCCGCGCGCTCGCGCCGGACGGGCACGGGGATCGGCGGGCATCCGCGCCGCGGGCGTGCCGGGCCGCTCGCTGTAGGGAAAGACGTGCAGGTAGGGCAGGGCGGCCTCCTCGACGAAGCGCAGCGTCTCCTCGAACAGCGCGTCCGTCTCCGTCGGGAACCCGGCGATCAGGTCGGCGCCGACCGCGAGGCCGGGCCGCAGCCGCCTGGCACGCTCCACGACGGCCAGCGCGTCCGCGCGCAGGTGCCGCCGCCGCATCCGCTTGAGCACGAGGTCGCTGCCCGCCTGCACGGACAGGTGCAGATGCGGCATCAGGCGCGGCTCGTCGGCGATGAGCCGCCAGAGATCCTCGTCCATGGCCGCCGGGTCGAGCGAGGAGAGGCGCAGCCGCGGCATCTCCGGGACGAGCCGGAGCACCCGGCGCACCAGGCTGCCGAGCGTCGGCTTGCTGGGAAGGTCGCTCCCGTAGCTGGTCAGGTCCACGCCCGTCAGCACCGCTTCCTGGTAGCCGTTCGCGGCCAGCGCCCGCACCTGCTCGACGACGGCGCCCGCCGGCACGCTGCGGTTCGGCCCGCGGCCATAGGGGATGACGCAGAAGGTGCAGCGGTGGTCGCAACCCTGCTGCACCTGCACGAAGGCCCGCGCGCGCCCGGCGAACTCGGTGACGAGGTGCGCCGCCGTCTCGCGCGCCGCCATGATGTCGGACACCATGCCAGGCGCACCCGGCGCCCAGCTCTCCGGCCGCAGCTTCTCCGCGTTGCCCAGGACGCGCGTGACCCCCGGCAGCGCCGCCCAGCGTCTCGGGCGCGATCTGCGCGGCGCAGCCCGTGACCACGATAGGCACGCCGGGTCGCTCCCGCGCCGCCCGGCGGATCGCCTGCCGCGCCTGCCGCTCCGCCTCCGCCGTGACCGCGCAGGTATTGACCACGACCGTCTCCGGCAGCCCCGCGGCAAGGCCGCGCATGGCCTCGCTCTCGTAGGCGTTCAGCCGGCAGCCGAAGGTGAGAACCTCGACGGTCATAGCTCGACGACGCCCCGGAAGCTGATCGCTGTAGGGCCGATCATCAGCACGTGCCCCTCGTCCGTCCGCTCGATCAGCAGCGTGCCGCCGTCCATCACGACGTGCACCTGCTCTGCCACAGCAAGGCCGCGGCGCTGCGCATTGACGACCGCGGCGCAAGCGCCCGAGCCGCAGGCGCGCGTCAGCCCGGCGCCCCGCTCCCAGACGCGCAGGCGGATACGGTCAGGGGCGAGCATCTGGGCGAAGCCGACGTTCACCCGCTCCGGGAACAAGGCATGGCGCTCCCAGCGCGGGCCTTCCGCCTCCACCGGCGCGGTCTCGGCGTCGTCCACGAAGAAGGTGACGTGCGGGTTCCCCATGCTGCACGCGGCGGGATCGCCCGGCAGTTCCAAGTGCAGCGTGTCCGCCTCGCGCGCGAGCGGCACGTCCTGCCAGCCGAGCCGAGGCACGCCCATGTCCACGCGCACGTGGCCGCCCATCAAGCGCTCGGCAGGAAGGTCGCCCGCGCTGGTGCGAACCGTCACGCGGTCCTGGCCGTTGAACAGCAGGCTCGCGACGCACCGTGTCGCGTTGCCGCACGCGCCCGCCTCGGAGCCGTCCGCGTTGAGGATGCGCATGAAAGCGTCGGCGCCGGGCGTTGGCTCGACGAGGATGAGCTGGTCGCAGCCGATGCCCGTGCGCCGGTCCGCGAGCGCCGCCGCCTGGCCTGGCGCGAGGCGTATCGGCGCGGCGCGCGCGTCCAGCACGATGAAGTCGTTGCCGGCGCCGTGCATCTTGATGAAGGGGAGCTGCATCGGGCGGCATATAGACCGGCTGCGCGCTGTCTGGAACCTTTTGGCAGCGCAGGATCGCGATGGCAGTCTGCCGTAAGAGGCACGTGGTATCGCCTACCCTGTCGCACACTGCACCGTGCGGCTGGTTTTGGACACCGCGGTGATCGTCGCTGCGATCCGCAGTGACCAGGAGGCTCCGAACCGGCTCCTAGAGCAGATCGCAGGACGCTTGGGACAAGCGTCCTGCGTGAAGATGCTCGCCAAAACGAAAGCTGCAGCGTTTCGCGTCCCAACTTGGACGCGAAACGCTGTAGCCGCGAGCTTGCGCAGGCGTTGCAGCCTACTCGTCCTCCTGTCAGAATATCTTCGGCCGGTGCATTCGTCGCCCGGACATCAGCTTCACCCACGGTGCGGAATGGAAAGCGCTCATCAGCACGTACATCGGCGCCATTCCGCCGAGCAGCGACGCGTGATGCGCGGCCGAGCAGAGAATATCCGCCGGGCCGCCGTCAGGTGCCGCCGTGAGCAGCGCCATGAGCGCGAAGCTGGGCGTCGCCGCGAAGCTTAGCCAGTCGGCGGCGCCGCCGGCACGGCGATCCGTATCGACTGCGCGGTCGGCAATGGCAGTCTCGCTCATGCCTTGGCGTCTGAGTTGAGGTTTCGGAACACGGCCTCTCCGGCGTCCGATACCTCGACCCACTTCGGGTCGGGAACGGTCTCGGCGTCGTAGCTATCGTGCCAGTTCCACCATTTATACGGCGGGGTCTGGGGATAGCCTTCGGGCAAGTCCTCCCAGACCTCCTGGCGGCCGAGGGGAGTGAGGTCGAGGTAGCTCCAGGTGGTCCCCATCGCCTCATCGCCGCGGTTGTTGATGAAGTAGGTGCGGAACACGCGGTTGCCGTCGCGGAAGAACACGTTGTGGCCGTGCCACTCGTCAACGCCGAAGTCGGCGTCGAAGCGGTCCGTGATGGTGTACCAAGGCATCTCCCAGCCCATCTGCGCTTTCAGGCGCGCGATGTCCGCCTGCGGTGCGCGCGAGACGTAGGCAAGCGTGGTGTCGCGGGCGTTCAGATGGGCGAGGTGGGCAACCTGATCGGCGCCAAGGGAGCAGCCGCGGCAAGCATGTTCGGGCCAGCCGAACACCCCGGGCTCGAAGAAGGCGCGGTAGACGATCAGCTGCCGGCGGCCCTCGAAGAGGTCGAGCAGGCTTGCCTTGCCCTTTGGCCCCTCGAACCCGTACGCCTTCTCGACGACCATCCATGGCATTCGCCGGCGTTCGGCGGCTAGCGCGTCGCGGGTGCGGGTCATAGCCTTCTCCTTCACAAGCAGCTGCTCGCGCGCCGTCTCCCACTCCTGCTGCGACACGACCGGTGGCCGCGTCCTCGGCATTTCCTGTTGCATGGCCATTGCTCCTGTAATTCGAATGTGTATTCGAATGTCTTCGAAAGCACCCTGCGGTCAGGGTAGTTAGCTAGAGGCGTGCTCGCCGCTGATCGCGCCGATGCGCGGTACGACCTTGTTCCAGCCACCGTTCATGTTCCGGTACGCCGTGTCGTTCCTGGGCAGGACGAAGCCCGAATGAACGAGCTGTAGCCGTGTGCCGCCTTCAACCTTCTCCAACGTGAAGGTGACGACGGTGTCGAGCGGCGAGCCATAGCCGGCATTACCTTCGTGTCCGCCCTTCCAAGAATAGGCGAAACGTTCGTTCGGGATCACGTCCAGAACTTCGCACTGGATCGTGCCGTCCCATTGCCCGGCCGGCGTCGTCCGGTAGGTGAAGCGGTTGCCCGCCACGGGCTCGAAATCCGACGGCGCCATCCCGAGCCAACGGCCCATCAATTCGCCCGAGGTAAGCGTCTTCCAAATCGTCTCCGGCGCATGCGGGAAGATCTCATCGATCACGATGACCTGGGCACGGGTCTGCAATGCGGCGTCGTTCATGGATCGATCTCCTTCAACAGGGTGCGCAAGATTGGCGAACCGCTCGCGCCAGAAGGCGTCATAGTGGCAAAGCCAGTCGAACAGCGGGGCAAGTCCCTCTGGCTTCGCCCGGTAGAAGACGTTCCGCCCCTGGGGGCGTTCGGCGACGAGGCCGGCCCGCTTCAATGATCTGAGGTGCTGCGAGACGGCCCCCTGCGTGACGCCGCTCGTGCGCGTCAACTCGGTCACATTGATCTCCCCCGACCTGGCGATCCGCTCGAACACGACCCGCCGGGTCGGATCGCCGAGGGCACGCATGAGGTCATCGATGCTGGCGGTCTGGGTCATCGCCAACCAATTAGCCACGACTAATCCATAAGTCAAGACTAATCTATAGCGTGCGTCGAGTGCGCGCGGGGTCCGTTGCTCAATTCCCTCGGGAGCGCGTGGGCCGGGCTGACATCCCGAAGGCGCTCGACATCCCCGCTCGGGCCGGCCAGGGCAACCCGCCCATGCCCGGCGACGAGTTGGAGCCCTGATCCAACACCTGCTTGCGCCTCCACCCCGGCTGGGCTACATGCCGCCCCTTGTCTGCGCGCCGGGCCTGGATGGGCATGCCCGGCCGCGACCGCTGCGCGTTCATGTTCCTTGGCGCGCAGCCCCATCCGAGAGGAGACCCGAAATGCCCAAGATGAAGACCAAGAGCTCGGTCAAGAAACGCTTCAAGATCACCGCCACGGGCAAGGTGCTCGCCGGCCCCGGCAAGAAGCGGCACAACCTCATGGCCCGCTCGCAGGCGGCCAAGCGCGCGAACCGCGGCAGCCAGGTGCTGACCCACGAGGACGGCCTGACCGTCAAGCAGTGGGCGCCTTACGGGTTGGGGAGGTAGGCCATGGCTCGCGTCAAGAGGGGCGTCACCGCCCACGCCCGGCACAAGAAGGTCCTCAAGGCATCCAAGGGCTTCCGCGGGACCAGCTCGACGAACTACCGCGCAGCGCTGGAGCGCCTGGAGAAGTCCTGGCAATACGCCTACCGCGACCGGCGCAACAAGAAGCGCGACTTCCGCGGCCTCTGGATTCAGCGCATCAACGCCGCCGTGCGCGAGCACGGGCTGACCTACAGCCGCTTCATCGCCGGGCTGAAGGCGGCGGAGATCGAGATGGACCGCAAGGTGCTCGCCGCCATCGCCTACGACGACGCGGCGAGCTTCGCCGCCATCGTCGAGAAGGCCCGCGCCGCGCTGGGCTAGCCCGCGGCGAGGGAGACGGGATGAGGGCCGCCCCGATCGGGCGGCCCTTCGCGTATGAGGGCAGGATATGGACGAGCTGGACGCGCTGCTCACGGAGACCGACGCAGCACTCGCCGCGGCCACGGACTTACGCGCGCTCGATGCCGTGCGCGTCGGCGTGCTCGGCAAGCAGGGGCGGCTCACCGGGTTGCTCAAGGCGCTCGGAGCCATGCCTCCCGAGGAGCGGCGCGAGCGTGGTGCCGGGCTGAATCGACTGCGCGACCAGCTCACGCAGAGCATCGAGACACGCCGGGCGGAGCTTGAGCAGCAGGCCCTCGCCGCCCGCCTCGCCTCGGAGCGGCTCGACATCACCCTGCCGCCGCCGCCCGCGCCCACACGGACTGATCCACCCCATCAGCCGCACGATGGAGGAGATGGCCGCGATCTTCGGCGCCATGGGCTTCACCGTGGGCGAAGGCCTGGACATCGAGACCGACTGGTTCAACTTCGGCGCGCTGAACATCCCCGCCCACCACCCGGCGCGCGCCGACCACGACACCTTCTACCTGCCCGGCACCCGCGACGGCCGCCCCTTGCTCTGCTGCGCACGCAGACCAGCGACGTGCAGATCATCTCCATGCTGGCGCAGGAGCCGCCGCTCCGCGTCATCGCCCCCGGCCGCACCTACCGCGCCGACCACGACGCGACGCACAGCCCCATGTTCCACCAGTGCGAGGGCCTCGCCATCGACGAGAGCCTGACGCTCGGCCATCTCAAGGGCTGCCTGATCGACTTCCTCCGCGCCTTCTTCGGCATCGCGGACCTGCCCGTCCGCTTCCGCGCGAGCTACTTCCCGTTCACGGAACCCAGCATGGAGGTGGACATCGGCTGGGATAAGCGCAGCGGCGAGCTGGGCCGGGCCAAAGGGCGTGAGGGCGACTGGCTGGAGATCCTGGGCAGCGGCATGGTCCATCCCCGCGTGCTCGCCAATTGCGGCCTCGACCCGCGCCGCTGGCAGGGCTTCGCCTTCGGCATGGGCGTCGAGCGCGTCGCCATGCTCAAGCACGGCATCCCGGACTTGCGCCCCTTCTACGAGAGCGACCTGCGCTGGCTGCGCCACTACGGCACGAACCCGCTGATGCCTTCCATGCTGCATGAGGGGGTTGGATCGTGAAGTTCACCCTCTCCTGGCTGCGCGACCACCTCGACACGGACGCACCGCTCGACCGCATCCTGGACACGCTCACGCGGATCGGCCTGGAGGTCGAGGGCGTGGACGACCGGGGCGCAGCACTCGCGCCGTTCCGCATCGCGCAGGTTCTCAGCGCCGAGCCGCACCCGAACGCCGACCGGCTGCGCGCCTGCCGGGTGGACGCGGGGGAGGGGACTGTCTCGGTCGTCTGCGGTGCGCCGAACGCGCGGACGGGAATGCGCGCCGTCTTCGCCCCGCCCGGCAGCCACATCCCAGGCACCGGCGCCGTGCTCAAGGTCGCCGAGGTCCGCGGCGTGCCGAGCGAGGGAATGCTGCTCAGCTTCCGCGAGATGGGCTTGGGCGAGGACCATACCGGCATCGTCGAATTGCCCGCGGACGCACCCGTGGGCCAGCCCTACGCCGCTTGGGCCGGGCTTGACGACCCTGTCATCGAGATCGCCGTGACCCCGAACCGCGGCGACGCGCTCGGTGTGCGCGGCATCGCGCGCGACCTCGCCGCGGCCGGACTGGGCACGCTCAAGCCGTGGAGCGCCCGAGACGGTGCCGGCTCGCTTCCCCAGCCCGATCCGCTGGGAGGTGGAGTGGCCCGAGGCGTGCCCATGGGTGCTGGGCCGGACGGTGCGGGGCCTGCGCAACGGCCCGAGCCCGGACTGGCTGCGGCGGCGGCTGGAGAGCGTGGGCCTGCGCCCGATCAGCGCGCTCGTGGACGTGACCAACCTATTCACTCTCGATCTCTGCCGCCCGCTCCACGTCTTCGACGTCGACAAGGTTCAGGGCGGGCAACTCACCATGCGGCCCGGCACTCCGGGCGAGCGCTTCCGCGCGCTGAACGGCAAGGACTACGAGGTGACGCCCGAGGATTGCGTCATCGTCGACTCGGCCGGCGTGCAGTCCCTCGCGGGCGTGATCGGCGGCGAGGCGACGGGCTGCGACGACGGCACGACCGCGTGCTTCATCGAGTGCGCCTTGTTCGATCCCGTGCGCGTCGCGCTCACGGGCCGGCGCCACGGCATCATCTCCGACGCGCGCCAGCGGTTCGAGCGCGGCGTGGACCCGGCGTTCCTCCCCGCGGCGCTGGAGGCCGCGACGCGGCTCATCCTCGAACTCTGTGGCGGCGAGGCGAGCGAGGTCGTCGGCGCCGGCGCGGAACCGGCCTGGCAGCGCAGCGCCACGCTCCGCTTCGAGCGCCTCCAAACCTTCGGCGGCGCCAACGTCCCGCCCGGCGACGCGACGGACATCCTGGAGCGCCTCGGCTTCACGGTCGAGGAGCGGGGTCAAGAACGCATCCGCGTCGCCGTGCCCTCCTGGCGCAATGACGTGGCCGCGCCCATCGTGCTCGATCTCCACCCACGGTTCATCACGACCGAGAGCGTCCCGCTGATCGAGGCCGTAGCGGAGGCTGAGCCGGAGGCCGACCTCGTCGAGGAGGTCCTGCGCATCCGCGGGCTGGACACGGTGCCCGCTATCTCCATGCCGCGCACCGCCCCCGTGCCGCCCACTACGCTCACGCCGCGCCAGACCCGCGCCGCGCTCGCCCGGCGCCTGCTCGCCGCGCGCGGCCTCCTGGAATGCGTGACGTTCAGCTTCATGGACCACCGCGAGGCCGCGCTCTTCGGCCCGGCACCCGAGGCGCTGCGCCTGCTCAACCCCATCGCGAGCGACCTCGACCAGCTCCGCCCCACGCCGGTCGCCACCCTCGCCCTCGCCGCCCGGCGCAACGCGGCCCGTGGCCTCCCCGAAGCCGCGCTGTTCGAGATTGGCCCAGCCTTCGCCGAGGCCGATCAGGAACAGGTCGCAGCCGGCCTGCGCAGCGGCCCGCCTGCGCGACGCTGGGACGGCGGCCACGCTCTTGACGCACTTGATGCCAAGGCCGACGCGCTCGCCGTGCTCACGGCGCTGGGCGTCACCCCCGAGAGCCTGAGCGCAACACGCGACGCGCCGGGTTTCTACCATCCGGGCCGCTCCGGCGTGCTGCGCCAGGGGCCGAAGCTGGTGCTGGCGACGTTCGGCGAGCTGCACCCGGCCGTGCTGGCCACGCTCGACCTACCCAGCCCGGCAGTCGCCTTCGAAGTGTTCCTCGACCGCATCCCCGAGCCGAAGCGGCGGCGCCGGGCGGTTCCGGACCTTCCCGCCCTGCAACCCGTCCGGCGCGACTTCGCGTTCGTCGTGGGCCAGGACGTGCCGGCAGATGCCGTGCTGCGCGCCGCGAAGGGGGCGGCCAAAGGGGATCAACGCCAGCTCATCGCGGGCGTGCAGCTCTTCGACGTGTATGAGGGGCCGGGCATTCCCGACGGGCAGCGGTCGCTCGCCGTCGAGGTCGCGTTCCAGCCGCGCGAGCGGGCGCTGACGGATGCGGAGATCGAGGCGGCGTCGGCCAAGGTGGTCGCGGCCGTGGCGAAGGCGACCGGGGCCATGTTGCGCGGCTGACATTTCCCCCGGAAACGCCTACATCCGCGCCATGACCGCCACCCCCCTCGACCGCATCCGCAACTTCTCGATCATCGCCCACATCGACCACGGCAAGAGCACGCTCGCCGACCGCCTGATCCAAGCCTGCGGCGGGCTTGCCGGACCGCGAGATGCACGCCCAGGTCCTCGACAACATGGAGCTGGAGCGCGAGCGCGGCATCACCATCAAGGCGCAGACCGTCCGCCTCAGCTACAAGGCGAAGGACGGCCAGCTCTACGAGCTGAACCTGATGGACACGCCGGGCCACGTGGACTTCGCCTACGAGGTCAGCCGCAGCCTAGCCGCCTGCGAGGGCAGCCTGCTCGTCGTGGACGCCTCCCAGGGTGTCGAGGCGCAGACGCTCGCCAACGTCTATCAGGCGCTCGACGCGCACCACGAGATCGTCCCCGTCCTCAACAAGATAGACCTGCCCGCCGCCGAGCCGGAGCGCGTGAAGCAGCAGATCGAGGACGTGATCGGCCTGCCCGCGGACGACGCCGTGGAGATCTCCGCCAAGACCGGCCTCAACATCGAGGGCGTGCTGGAGGCCCTCGTCACCCGCCTGCCGCCGCCCAAGGGGAACGCGGACGCGCCGCTCAAGGCGCTGCTGGTGGATAGCTGGTATGACCAGTATCTCGGCGTGGTCATCCTCGTCCGCGTCAAGGACGGGCACCTCCGGCGCGGCCTCAAGATCCGCATGATGAGCAACGGCGCCGCCCACACCGTCGAGCAGGTCGGCGTGTTCACGCCCAAGCTGGTGCCGATGGACGAGCTGGGGCCGGGCGAGATAGGCTACATCACGGCGGCCATCAAGACGGTCGCCGACTGCAACGTGGGCGACACCATCACCGAGGACCGCCACCCGGCGGCGGAGGCCCTGCCGGGCTTCAAGCCGAGCGTGCCCGTCGTCTGGTGCGGCCTCTATCCCGTGGACGCGGACGATTTCGAGAAGCTGCGCGAATCCCTGGGCAAGCTGCGCCTCAACGACGCGAGCTTCCACTACGAGCCGGAGACGAGTGCCGCACTCGGCTTCGGCTTCCGCTGCGGGTTCCTCGGCCTGCTGCACCTGGAGATCATCCAGGAGCGCCTGTCGCGCGAGTTCGACCTCGACCTGATCGCGACTGCCCCCTCCGTCGTCTATCGCGTCCACCGCACCAACGGCGTCACCGAGGAGCTGCACAACCCGGCGGACATGCCCGACGGCAGCGTGGTTGACTTCATCGAGGAGCCTTGGATCAAGGCCACGATCATGGTGCCCGACGACTATCTCGGCCCCGTCCTCACCCTCTGCAACGAGCGGCGCGGCCGGCAGATGGACCTCACCTACGTCGGCGACCGCGCCATGGCCGTCTATCGCCTGCCGCTGAACGAGGTGGTGTTCGATTTCTACGACCGCCTGAAATCCGTCAGCCGCGGCTACGCGAGCTTCGACTACGCCATGGACGGCTACGAGGAGAGCGACCTCGTGCGCATCTCGATCCTGGTCAACCAGGACCTGGTGGACGCGCTGAGCTTCATCGCGCACCGCAGCCAGGCGGAGAACCGGGGCCGGTCCATCTGCACGAAGCTCAAGGAGCTGATCCCGCGCCAGCTCTTCAAGATCGCGGTCCAGGCGGCCATCGGCGGCCGGGTGATCGCGCGCGAGACCATCGGGGCGCTGAGCAAGGACGTGACCGCGAAGTGCTACGGCGGCGACATAAGCCGCAAGCGCAAGCTGCTGGACAAGCAGAAGGAAGGCAAGAAGCGGATGCGCCAGTTCGGCAAGGTGGAGATCCCGCAGAGCGCGTTCCTGGCCGCGCTCAAGATGGACGCCTGATGCTCGCCGCCCTGCTGCTCGCGGCGGCCGCGTGCACGGACTGGCACGGCCAGGTGGTCGGCCACTACCTGGGCCAGGTCGTGAGCCAAGGGCCGAAGGCGATAGACACCGTGATCGAGGCGGCGCCCGGCGGCGCGCTCGCCGGCTCCTACGTGCTGCACGAGCCGAAGCGCGACGTTCGGGGCACGCTGGACTACCTCGGTGACGACGGCTGCGACGCGGTGCTGTTCCGCTGGACGGACCTCTACGGCACCGGCATCGCCCGGCTGCAGTTCCACTTGGAGCAGCATTGCTTCGAGGGCGAGTGGGGGCTGGACCGGCTCAACCCCGGACTTTACTGGCGCTCCTGCGCGCAGGCGGCCGTGACGAGCTAGGGCGGGGCTGCTATAAGGCGCCGCAACGGAAGGATGGCCGAGCGGCTTAAGGCGCACGCTTGGAAAGCGTGTGTGCGTGCAAGCGTACCGTGGGTTCGAATCCCACTCCTTCCGCCACCACGCTCTCACCCCAGCCCAAGGAACACGGCAATCGCGCCGTTCAGCCGCTGCATGTCCGCCGGACTCAGCCGTCCGATGACCTGGCCGACGCGATGGCGCCAGACCGTCGTGAGCTTGTCCACCTGGATGAACGAGGGACGGGCGAGCGGCAGCGTCGGCGAAGGCTCCACGCGCAGCCTCGCGACAGGCGTGTCCGTGGCAATCGTGGTGAGCGGACAGACAACGATGCTGTCGAGGTTGGGAAACAGGTCCGATTGAACGACCACCGCCGGGCGCGGCTTGCCGGTGAAGTCGCCGGCGCGGTCCGCGACCGCGATGACGTCACCCCTCGTCATCTTCGTCGAAGATGCTCACCCTCTCGATCCAGTCCATCGTGCCGTCCTCGTCGTCGGCCGCGTTGATGGCCTCGCACTGGCGGCGGATCTCCTCCGCGAAGCCCGGCGCCGTCGTGTCCGGCACCCAGATCTGCACCGGCCGAAGCCCCTTGCGGCGAAGGTTCTCGCGATACCGGGCGGTACGGGACCGGGAAGAGACGCTGCTAGCCATGCGTCACATGTGACGCTCCTGGATCGCGAAGTCAAGCGGGATGCGCGCTGCGCCTGGACGGCGCCATTGCCACCGCGCGCCGGCCGGGCAAATCTCTCGCCGTGCCTACACCCCAACTCCGCCCGTGATCCGCGGCAGCCTGTTCACCCGCTTCTACCTCGACGACGGCATCCGCGAGACGGAGGCGTATCGCGCCCTCGACCCGGCGCGGTCGCTGCCTTCGCCGCCGCAGCCCGAACGCTCTGGGCGAACCTCGCGCAGATGGCCCGGCCATCCGAGGCGGAGACCGAGGCGGAGTTCATCTACCCCGTCCTCGCCCTCCTGGGCTGGCATCACCTCCCGCAGCAGGAGCCGGGCCGCGGGCGGCGGGACATCGCGGACGCCCTGCTCTTCCTCGACGAGGCGCGCCAAGGCGAGGGCGCGCGCCCAGCCGCCCTCCGCGGACCGGTTCCGCTTGGCGCCGTCGTCGTCGAGAACGAGGCGCGCGACACGCCCCTCGACCGCGCGAGCGGCAAAGGCGAGGCGCCCTCGTCGCAGATCATCCGCTATCTGAGCCGCGCCGAAGGCATCTCCGGCGGCGCGGTGCGCTGGGGGCTGCTCACCAGCGGCCGGTTCTGGCGCCTCTACTGGGCCGGCGCCCGCGCCCGCGCCGAGGGCTTCGTCGAGCTGGACCTCCCGGCGCTGCTCGGCACCCTGCCGCCGCCCGTGCCGCCCGGCGCCGCCCCGGACCACTGGCTGCGCGTCTTCCTGCTCCTGTTCGGGCGCGGCGCGCTCGTGCCCGAAGGCGCCGCGGGCCGCACCTTCCTCGACGACGCGCTTGCCGAGGGCCGGCACTACGAGCAGCGCATCACCGCCGCGCTCTCCCGCGTCGTCTTCGACGAGGTGTTCCCCGCGCTCGTCAGCGCCGTCGGCCGCGAGGCGCCGGCGCGCGGACCTGGCGATCCCGCTTTCCTCGCCGCAGGTGCGCGAGGCGGCGTTGCGGCTGCTCTATCGCCTCTCTTCCTGCTCTACGCCGAGGACCGGGACCTGCTGCCCGTGCGCCAGGAGGGCTACGCCCCGTACAGCCTGCGCGACCTCCGCGAGGAGGCGGCGCGCGTCGTGGACGAGAGGCGCGCCTCTCGCCGCGGGCGCGGACGTGGTGGCCGCGGCTCGCGGCCCTGTTCGGCGCCATCGCGTCCGGCGACGCCGGCCATGGGCCTGCCGCCCTACAACGGCGGCCTGTTCGACGACGGCGACGGCCTGCTCGCCCGGCTCGCCCTGCCCGACGCCGTGCTCGCGCCGCTTCTCGACAAGATGAGCCGCGAGGGCGACGCCGGGGGGCGCCGCTGGATCAACTACCGCGACCTCTCCGTCCAGCAGCTCGGCTCCATCTACGAGCGCCTGCTGGAGCGCGACCCGGTGCCGGACGGGCGGGCGGCGTCGCGCTCCGCCCCAACGCCTTCGCGCGCAAGACCACGGCTCCTACTACACGCCGGACGAGCTGGTGCAGCTGATCCTGCGCCGGGCGGTCGGCCCGCTGCTCGCGCGAGCGGCGCGAGGCGTTCCGCGCCAAGGCGGACGCGCTCGCGGGCGACCGGCGGCCCAAGGCCGAGCGCCTGCGCGACGCTGGCGCCGCTCGACCCGGCAGAAGCCTTCGCCTCGCTGCGCATCCTCGACCCGGCCATGGGGTCCGGCCACTTCCTGGTCTGCCTCGTGGACTACCTCGCCGACGAGGTGCTGCTCGCGATCGCCGAGGCGCCCGCCGCGGTCGCCGTGGGCGGACGCGGAGGCGCCCTACCGCTCGCCGCTCGCCCGCCGCATCGAGCAGCTTCGCGCGCGCATCCGGGCCGAGGCGGCGGCGAACGGCTGGCCCGTCCGCGAGGACCAGCTCGACGACCGCCACCTGGTCCGCCGGATCATCCTCAAGCGGGTGATCTACGGCGTGGACATGAACCCCATGGCCGTCGAGCTGGCGAAGCTCTCCCTCTGGCTGCACTCCTTCACCGTCGGCGCGCCGCTCTCCTTCCTCGACCACCACCTCCGGGTGCGGCAACTCCCTGTTCGGCGAGTTCGTGGGGCCGGTCGAGGCGGATTTGCGCGCGCGGTTCGGCATGGTCATGAGCCAGGCCGTCGTGCAGGCCAGGAGTCGGCCGCCGGCATGGCAACGGTCGAGGCGCTGGCCGACGCCGACCTCGGCGAGGTCCACAGCAGCGCCGAGGCGTTCCGGGGCGTCGAGGAGGCGACAGCGCCGCTGCGCGCCTTTCTCGATCTCTACCACGCCGCGCGCTGGCTCCCTCCGCGGACGCGGCGGAGGAGGCCGGGCGCGGCGTCCTGTTCGGCGGCGGCTACGGCGACCCGGCGCGCGATCGCCTCGGGCGCCGCCACTGAGCCGGCCCGCGGCCGACGCCGCGCCGATCCGGCGGAAGGGGCCAAGGCGGCACGATCCCGGCAACCGAGGCCCACGCGGCTGCGGCGCGCTTCGTGGCTGCCGCCCGCGCGCTCGCCGCGAAGCGCCGCTTCTTGCATTGGGAAGCCGCGTTCCCCGGCGTCTGGGACGAGTGGGAGCGCCCGCAGCCGCCCGGCGGCTTCGACGCCGTGATCGGCAATCCGCCCTGGGACCGCATGAAGATGCAGGAGGTGGAGTGGTTCGCCGCCCGCGTCCCCGAGATCGCGCTCGCGCAGCGGGCGAGCGACCGCAAGCGCATGGTCGCGGCGCTGCGGCGGGACGGCGACGCGGTCGCCGTCGCCTACGACGAGGCCGCGACGACGGCGGAGCGCGCCGCCGCGGTCGCGGCCGGAGGCTCGCCGTTCGAGAAGAACGGCGACCCGCGCGCGACTACCCCTTGCTCTCCGGCGGGGACGCGAACCTCTACGCGCTCTTCGTCGAGCGCGCGGCCCGGCTCGTGCGGCGGGACGGGATCGTGGGCCTGCTCGTGCCGTCCGGCATCGCCGCGGACAAGGGCGCGGCGCCGTTCTTCCGCGGGATCAGCACCACGGGACGGCTCGGCGCGCTGCTCGACTTCGAGAACCGGCGCACGACGCGAACCGGAGCCGTTCTTCCCGGACGTGCATAGCCGCTTCAAGTTCTGCGCGCTCGTCTTCGGCGGGCGGGAGCGGCGGTTCGCGCAGGCGGAATGCGCGTTCTTCCAGCAGGGCGCGGCCGCGGCGGAGGCGGCGGCCTTCGCGCTCACGCCGGAGGACTTCGCGCCGTCAACCCGAACACCGGCACCGCGCCCGTGTTCCGCACGCCGCGCGACGCCGAGATCACCCGCGGCATCTATCGGCGCCTGCCCGTGCTGGTGGACCGGCGCGACGCCACCGCGCGCGCTCTGGCCGGTGCGCTACGCGACGATGTTCGACATGACCAACGACAGCGGCCTGTTCCGCACCGCGGCGGAGCTGGAGCGGGCCGGCGCCTACCGCGTCGCCGGGCAGCGATGGGAGAAGGGCGAAGCGCGCTGGGTGCCGCTCTACGAAGGAAAGATGGTCCAGGCGTATGACCACCGGGCCGCTTCGGTCGTGGTCAATCTCGAGGAACCTTCATCGTCCCGGTCAGCCGGAAGCCGGCCACCGGTGCATCGTCACTGTGATCCAGGCTGGCAGGCCAAACACCGCAGTTCTGGGGTAAGTGAAGTCGCATGCCGTGAGGTCACCAGACCGGCCGCCGTGCTCGTATACAAAGGAGTGTACAATCGCTGCAACCAATGCGCGGACCATTATCGCGGCAGCTCTTCCCCTGTGGGGTTCGGAAACAAGGTCCCATGCACCATTCCCAGTGATTCAACTAAAGCTGATCTTTCCTACCTGCCCTTGTTGCTCGCGAACCTGAATGCGTTCGCACTCGACTTCG
>CAWBOZ010000020.1:0-303002 GCA_963790535.1 uncultured Alphaproteobacteria bacterium
AGCCGGACAGCTCGCTGGTCAGCGCCTTCTCAACGTAGGTCGTGACCTCCATGTTCTCGCCGCGCGCCACGGCGCCCAGCTCGGGCGTACCCGCGACCTCGGAGCAGAAGCGGATGCAGCGCGTGCACTGGATGCAGCGCGTCATGATCGTCTTCACGATCGGGCCGAGATACTTGTCCTTCACCGCGCGCTTGTTCTCGCGGTAGCGCGAGTGGTCCATGCCGTAGGAGTAGGCTTGGTCCTGTAGGTCGCACTCGCCGCCCTGGTCACAGATCGGGCAATCGAGCGGGTGATTGATGAGCAGGAACTCCATCACCCCGCGCCGGGCGTTGCGGACCGTCTCGGTGTCCGTCTTGACCACCATCCCGTCCGCGACGGGGTAGGAGCAGCTCGCGATCGGCTTGGGCGCCTTCTCAACCTCGACGAGACACATGCGGCAGTTGCCAGCGATTGAGAGCCGCTCGTGGTAGCAGAAATGCGGGATCTCCTTGCCGGCCTCGCGGCATGCCTGGAACACCGTGCTGCCGTTCGGGACCTCGACCTCGGTCCCGTCCACCGTTACCTTCGCCATGTGCTACTCCGCCGCGATCGGCAACGGCTGAGTGGGCCGTGCCGTGCGCGCCTTATACTCCGCGATGCGCTCCAGCATGACTGGCCGGAAATGCCGGATCAGCCCCTGGATCGGCCACGCCGCCGCGTCGCCGAGGGCGCAGATGGTGTGGCCCTCGACCTGGCGCGTGACTTGCTCCAGCGTGTCTATCTCGTCGGGATCGGCGCGGCCCTGGACCATGCGGTTCATCACCCGCATCATCCAGCCCGTGCCCTCGCGGCAGGGGGTGCACTGGCCGCAGCTCTCGTGCTTGTAGAACTGGGCGAGCCGGGCGATGGCGCGGATCACGTCCGTGCTCTTGTCCATGACGATCACCGCGGCCGTGCCGAGGCCGCTCTTCACGTCGCGCAATGCGTCGAAATCCATCAGCACGGTGTCGCAGATGTCCTTGGGGATCAGCGGCACCGAGCTGCCCCCGGGATCACGGCGAGAAGATTGTCCCACCCGCCGCGCACGCCGCCCGCGTGGCGGTCAATGAGCTCACGCAGCGGGATGCTCATCTCCTCCTCGACGTTGCACGGCTTGTTCACGTGCCCGGAGAGGCAGAAGATCTTGGTGCCCGCGTTCTTCGGCCGCCCGAAGGACGCGAACCAGGCGCCGCCCCGCCGCATGATGGCGGGCACGACCGCGATGGTCTCGACGTTGTTCACCGTCGTTGGGCATCCATACAGCCCCACCGCCGCCGGGAAGGGCGGCTTGAGCCGGGGCATCCCCTTCTTGCCCTCCAGGCTCTCCAGCAGCGCCGTTTCCTCGCCGCAGATGTAGGCGCCGGCGCCGCGATGCAGGTAAAGGTCGAAGTCCCAGCCCGACCCGGCAGCATCCTTGCCGAGCAGCCCGGCCGCATACGCCTCGTCGATGCCGGCCTGCAAAACCTTGGCTTCGTTGTAGTATTCACCGCGAATGTAGATGTAGCAGGCGTGCGCGCCCATGGCGAAGGAGGCGATCAGGGCGCCCTCGATCAGCTTCTGCGGATCGTGGCGCATGATGTCCCGGTCCTTGCAGGTGCCGGGCTCGCTCTCGTCGGCGTTGATGACGAGGTAGCTCGGCCGCCCGTCACCCGATTTGGGCATGAAGCTCCACTTCATTCCCGTCGGGAACCCGGCGCCGCCGCGGCCGCGCAGGCCGCTGGTCTTCATCTCCTCGATGATCGCGTCCCGCCCACGGGCGATGATCTCGGCCGTGCCATCCCAGTCGCCGCGCGCGCGGGCCGCGGGCAGGCGCCAGTCGTGCAGGCCGTAGAGGTTGGTGAAGATGCGGTCCTTGTCGTCGAGCATGGTTCAGTCTCCAACCTCGACCAGCGTCGTCGGCCCGCCCTCGGGCGCCGAGGTCTGGCGGCCGATGGTGCTGCCCGGCGCCGGGTGCTCGCCGCGGCGAAGCGCCTGCAGGAGCGTCCGGGTGCGCTCGTAATCGAGGTCCTCGTAGTAATCGGCGTTGCTCACCTGCAGCATGGGCGCGTTCACGCAGGCGCCGAGGCACTCGACCTCGCTCATGGTGAACATCCTGTCCGCGCTGGTCTCGTTCCAGCCCTTGATGCCCGTCTCGTCGCGGCAGGCGCGCACGACATCGTCCGAGCCACGCAGCCAGCACGGCGTCGTCGTGCAGATCTGCAAGTGGTAGCGGCCGATCGGCGTTGTGTTGAACATCAGGTAGAAAGTCGCGACCTCATAGACGCGGATCGCTGGCATATCGAGCCGTGCCGCCACCGCGTCCATTGCCACTCGGGGCACCCAGCTGCTGCCCGTAGTCCGCCGCATCTGGTCCTGGACCACGTAGAGCAACGGGATGACGCCGCTGGCGCGGCGCGCTGGCGGGTATTTCGTGAGGATGTGCGCGACCTCGCGCTCGCTCTCCGCATCGAAGGCGAAACTGCTGGGTTGCGGGATCTCCTGCCCGATCGAGCCGTCGCCGATGTCCTCGCTCGTGCCGAGCGGGACCTGCGAGCCGTGTGGACCCCCAAGGTTCTGCGACATACCTTACCTATCTATCTCGCCGAACACCACGTCTATGCTCCCGATGATCGCGACCGTATCGGCCAGCATGTGGCGGCGGGCCATGAACTCGATGGCTTGCAGGTGCGCGTAGCCGGTCGGCCTGATCTTGCAGCGATAGGGGCGGTTGCTCCCGTCCGCCACGAGATAGACGGCGAACTCGCCCTTGGGACTCTCGGTCGCCGTGTAGGTGGCGCCCGCGGGGATATGATAGCCTTCCGTGTAGAGCTTGAAGTGATGGATGAGCGCCTCCATCGAGCGCTTCATCTCCGCGCGGCGGGGCGCCGTGAACTTGCGGTCCTGGATCTTCACCGGGCCGGGCCGCATCTTCTCCAGGCATTGCTGGATGATCCGCACCAACTCCCGCATCTCGGCGATCCGGACCAGGTAGCGGTCGTAGCAATCCCCGTTCCGACCCGTCGGCACGTCGAACTCAACCTCGCCATACTTGTCGTAAGGCTGCGCCCGGCGCAGATCGTAGGGCACGCCCGAGGCGCGCAGGCACGGCCCGGAGAAGCCCCACGCCAGCGCGTCCTCCGCCGACATGATGCCGATGTCCACCGTGCGCTGCTTCCAGATGCGGTTCTTGTCGAGCAGCGTCTCCAGGTCATCCACGAACTTGGGGAAGGTCCGCGCCCACTCCGCGATCTCGCCCGGCAGGTGCGCAGGCATGTCGAGACGCACTCCGCCAGCGCGGTAGTAGTTGGAATGGTAGCGCGCCCCTGATACGGCCTCGTAGAAGGTGAGCAGCTTCTCGCGCTCCTCGAAGCCCCACAGGCTCGGCGTGATCGCGCCTACGTCGAGCGCGAAGGTGGTCACGTTGAGCAGGTGGTTCAGGATGCGCGTGATCTCCGCGAACATCGTCCTGATCCACTGTCCCCGCTCCGGCGCCTCGATGCCGAGCAGCTTCTCCTGCGCCAGGGCGAAGGTGTGCTCCATGCACATCGGGCTGACGTAGTCGAGCCGGTCGAAGTAGGGCAGCGCCTGCAGGTAGGTCTTGTACTCGATCAGCTTCTCGGTGCCGCGGTGCAGCAGGCCGATATGCGGGTCGGCGCGCTCGACGACCTCGCCGTCCATCTCCAGGATCAGGCGCAGGACGCCGTGCGCCGCCGGGTGCTGCGGGCCGAAGTTGATGGTCGAGTTGTCAACCTCGATCACCTTCGCGGTGTTCGGCTTGAGCTCTCCCGGCGTGGCGGCGTGGCGGGCCTCGGCGACGCGGTCCGGCGTCGCCGCGGTCGGGGGCAGGGTGTCAGGCATCGGGCGGTCCCTTCTGCGTGCCTCCACCCTGGGCCATGCGCTCCTGGTGCGCCTTCTCGTCGCCCGGCAGCGTCACCATGCCTTCCCAGGGGGACACGAAATCGAAGTTGCGGAAATCCTGCGTCAGCGTCACCGGCTCGTAGATCACCTGCTTGCGCTCCTCGTCCCAGCGGCACTCGACGAAGCCCGTGAGCGGAAAATCCTTGCGCAACGGATGGCCGCTGAAGCCGTAATCGGTGAGGATGCGGCGGAGGTCCGGTTGGCCGTCGAAGGGGATGCCGTAGAGATCCCAGGCCTCGCGCTCGAACCAGGTCGCGACGGGCCAGACTTGGTGCACGCTTGGGGCCGCCTCACCCTGGGCGACGCCGGCGACCACGCGGACCCGATGGTTCAGCCTGACGGAGAGCAGGTTATAGACCAGGTCGAACCGCGGGTCGCGCTCCGGCCAATCCACGCCGCAGAGGTCCATGAGCTGCTCGCAGGCGAAGCGCGGGTCGTCGCGGAGCACGGGCATGAGCGCAGGCAGATCGGCCGGCCGCGCGTGCAGCACCAACTCGCCGAGCTCCAACCCGGCACGCTCGACGCCGGGTAAGCCGGCGGCGGCAACGGCGAGGTCGTCCAGCTCAGCCACGCAGGATCGTCCCCGTCCGCCGGATCTTCTTTTGCAGCTGCATGATGCCATAGACCAGCGCCTCGGCCGTCGGCGGGCAGCCCGGCACGTAGATGTCCACGGGCACGATCCGGTCGCAGCCGCGCACCACCGAGTAGCTGTAGTGATAGTAGCCGCCACCGTTCGCGCAGCTTCCCATGGAGATGACCCAGCGCGGCTCGGGCATCTGGTCATAGACCTTGCGCAGCGCGGGGGCCATCTTGTTCACCAGCGTGCCGGCGACGATCATCACGTCGCTCTGCCGGGGCGAGGCGCGCGGCACGACGCCGAAGCGGTCGAGGTCGTAGCGCGGCATGTAGGCGTGGATCATCTCGACGGCGCAGCAGGCGAGGCCGAACGTCATCGGCCAGAGGCTGCCCGTGCGCGCCCAGTTCACCAGCTTGTCGAGGTTGGCGACGACGAAGCCCTTGTCCGCAGCCTCGCCCGTGATGCCCTTGACGACCGCGTCCTGCTCCGGGCCGGGGGCCAGCGCCTCCCGGTTCCAGGCGATCGCGGTCTCGGCCGTCGTGGCGCTCATGATCCTACTCCCAATACCCTATCCCTGAACCCTATTCCCAGTCCAGGGCGCCCTTGCTCCACTCGTAGATGAACCCGACCGTGAGGACCGCAAGGAAGCCCATCATGGAGAGGAAGCCGAACCAACCGATGCTCCCGAGCGACACCGCCCAGGGGAACAGGAACGCGACTTCGAGATCGAATATAATGAACAGGATGGCAACTAGGTAGTAGCGCACGTCGAATCGGCGCCGCGCATCCCCGAATGCCTCGAAGCCGCACTCGTAGGCGGACAATTTCTCGGCATAGGGCGCCTGCTTCGCGGCGAGCAGCGACCCGCCGACCATCGCGCCCGCGATGCCGAGGGCGATGACAAGGAAAACCAGGATCGGGAAGTAGTGGACGAGCAACGGCATGGCCTGACCTCATAGCGCCGCAGCCGGCCTATGCCGCACCGCAGCGAACCCTTACTTACAGCGAGCGGGGCGGCGTTGCCAGGGGGGCCAATCCAGGGGGCCGCTGGCGCGAGTGACGGGGCTCGAACCCGCGACCTCCGGCGTGACAGGCCGGCGCTCTAACCAACTGAGCTACACCCGCAGCGGCAGGCCGCCGACTTAGGGCCGGGGGCGTGCCGCGTCAAGCGAGGGCAGCTCACACGAGCGCCAACGCCGCCCGTGTGAGCACTCCGTCCGGATGCCGCAAGCTATCCACGGCCGTGAAATGGTTCGCGCCCGCGAGCGGGATCAGCGGGCCGGGCGCGTGGTCTCCCGCGCGATGCCAGTTCAGCCCGCGGCTGTCGTGAACCAAGGGCGGCAGCTCGGCGGTGCCGTAGGCGAGAGCGAGCGGCTTGGGACCGACCGGCAGGCGCAGCGGCGAGAGGCTTGCGACTTCCTCATCCGTCAGGCGCAATGCGTCGTTGAGATTGGTATCGCGCAGCGGTCCCAGCTCGTAGATCCCCGAGATGCCCAACCCGGCATGGACGCGCGGGTGGTGCAGCGCCATCGCCGTGAGATGCCCGCCCGCCGACCAGCCGGAGAGGATCACCGGGCCAGCCACCTTGTCCGCGAGCCAGTCGAGCGCGGCGTGGACCTCGGCGACGATCTCGGTGAGAGTCGCCTCCGGCGCTAGCGTGTAGCCCGGCAGCGCCGCCGCCCAGCCATGGGCGCGCACGCCGTCCACGAGCGCCGTGAAGCCCTCGCGGCCGTTGCGCTGCCAGTAGCCGCCGTGCAGGAACACGAGGCAGGGCGAGGCCGGGTCGCGCCCTGGGAACAGGTCCACCTTGTTGCGCTCGCGCGGCCCGTAGGGCTGGTCGAGGCCGTCCGGCGCTTCCTTCCGGCGCGCAGCCGAGGCGGCGAAGAGCGCCTCTATCAGCGCGCCGCTGTTGGCTACGGCGCCGCGGTTGTCGTAGGCGGCGTCGCGCTCGGCATGGCTCATCCGACCCCAATCCTGGACGCGACTCTCGCTCATTCTTCCTCCTTGGCTTCTTCTTTCTGGGGCAACGCGATGCCCACCAACCGCTCCCAGACCCGGATCACAAACGCGTCGTCCCGCCCGCCCTGCCCCGCCGCGGCTGCCGCGAGGAAGAGCTGGTGCGCGGATGAGGCCATCGGCAGCGGGAAGGTGAGCGAGCGCGCCTGGTCGAGCACGATGCCGAGGTCCTTGACGAAGATGCTGACTGCCGAGAGCGGCGTGTCGTCGCCGGCGAGGATGTGGGGCACGCGGTTCTGGAACATCCAGGAATTGCCCGCGCTGGTCGTGATGACGTCGAACAGCGCCTGCGGATCGGCGCCGGCGCGGATGCCGAGCGCCATCGCCTCAGCCGCGGCGGCGATGTGGACGCCGGCGAGGAGTTGGTTGACCATCTTGACCGTGCTGCCAGCGCCGGGCGCGTCGCCGAGGCGCCAGACCTTCCCGGCCATCGCCTCCAGCACGGGGGCGGCACGCTCGAAGGCGGCGGGGCTGCCCGAGGCCATGACGGTCATCGTCGCGGCGCGCGCGCCGCTCTGGCCGCCGGAGACCGGAGCATCGAGGTAGAGCCGGCCTGCGCCCTCGACGCTTGCCGCGAGTCGGCGCGCGGCCTCGGGCGCGACGGTGACGCAGTTGACGACGACGCCGCCTGGCACGACGCGCTCCAGCGCATCGCCGAGCACGGCCGTGGCCTGGTCCGCGTTGACGACGAAGAGGACGAGGGCGTCGAGGGCGTCAGGAAGGTCGGCAGCGCGCGGAACGGCCGCGCCGCCCGCCGCGAGCAGCCCAGCCCGCGCCGCCTCGCGCGGCTCCGCGCCTGTCACGGTGAAGCCCTTGCGTGCCAGGTTGAGGGCGGCCCCTTCCCCCATGCTGCCCAGGCCGACGACAGCAACGTTCATGGGGCGAACATCCGATGCGAGAGAGCGCGCGAAGCGCGGGCCAGGCCGGCTTCCGGCCTGGCCCGCGCCTGGTCCTGAATCGGGCTTACCCGCGACCGCCAAGGCTACGCGCCATGCGCAGGTGGTCCTGGATGATCGGCAGGGTCTGCTGCGCGAACGCCTTGATCTGAGGGTCCTGGCCGTTCGCGATCTCGTTCTGGTAGAGGGTCACGGCGGCCGAGTGGCCCGTAACCTGGTCGTTCAGGTAGGCCCGGTCGAACGCCCGGCCACCGTTCATGCCCTGCAAATCGGCGAGCATCTTCTGCTGGTCCGGTTGCATCACGGGCTGCAGGTTCATGCCTTTGGTGCTCGCGATCTGGGTGAGCTGCTGGGTCGTCTGCGTGTGCGCGTCAATCATGCGCTGCGCGAACTGGCGTACGCGCGGGCTGTGGGTCTTCTGCAGCGCGATCTGCGACGACTGGATCTCGAACTGGTCGCTCGCGCCGGCCTGCATGGCGAATTGCTGGTCCACTGGGTTGACGGTGGGCGCGGCTGCCGCTGGCTGCGGCACCGTCGCCGCCATCGGGGTCACGTTGTTGCCCGTGCAGGCGGCGAGAGGGAGGAAGGCCAGGGCGAAGCCCCAGCGGGCGATGCGGTTCATGTTCGTCTCCATGAAAGGAAAGCACGTGAGGCAAGGCCGCGTCCGCGGCCAACAGGCACGGCAACGTGTGACGACGCCGGGCGTTCATCGGGGGCTGCCGCTTTTCGCGCGCTACCAGGCGGCGCGGAACCGCTCCACGGCCGCGACGAGCGCGCGGCGGATGCCGGGCTCCAGCGCCGAGTGCCCGGCGTCGGGCACGATCGTCAGCCGCGCCTGTGCCCAAGCTGCGGCCAGGTCGAAGGCCGAGCGCGCCGGGCAGATCATGTCGTAGCGCCCTTGCACGATCTCTGCCGGGAGATGCCCGATCCGCCCGACACCCGCGAGCAAGCCTTCGGGCGGCAGGAACAGGTTGTTCGCGAAGTAGTGCGCCTCGATGCGGGCGAGGCCGAGCGCGGTGCGGTCCTGGGCGAAGCTGGTCACGGTGTCGGGGCTTGGCAGCAGCGTGCTGCACGAGCCTTCATAGACGGACCAGGCGCGCGCCGCAGGCAGGTGGACCGCCGGGTCCGGATCGGTCAGGCGGCGGAGGTAGCCGCCGAGCAGGTCGCCGCGCTCACTCTCGGGCAGGAAGCTCGCGAAGGCGGCGTGCGCGTCCGGGAACACCTGGGCGAGGCCGTGCAGGAACCAGTCCACCTCCGGCTTGCGCCCCAGGAACACGCCGCGCAGGACGAGGCCGCGCACGCGGTCGGGGTGCGCCTGGGCATAGGCGAGGGCCAGAGTGCTGCCCCAGCTTCCCCCGAACAGCAGCCAGCGCTCGACGCCTAGGTGCAGCCGCAGCAGCTCGATGTCGGCGACCAGGTCGGCCGTGGTGTTCTGGGCCAGGCTGCCCATCGGCCGCGAGCGCCCGGCGCCGCGCTGGTCGAAGATCGCCACGCGCCAATGGCTGGGATCGAAGAAGCGGCGGTGCACGGCCCCCGCTCCGGCGCCGGGCCCGCCGTGCAGGAACAGCACGGGCCGGCCGCGCGGGTTGCCCACCTGCTCCCAATACATGACATGACCGCCCGAGAGCGGCAGGTAGCCAGTCTCGAACGGGCCGATTTCGGGAAACAAGTCGCCGCGGGGCATCGCGGCGGAGATATAGACCAGGGAACGTTGGCGCGGAATGCCCTGCGCGGTAGCTTGCACGTCATGGGATCTTGGGGACGTTGGCTCGTGGCGCTCGGCGCCGTGCAAGGATTCGTGGCCGTCGTCGCGGCGGCCGCGGCGGCGCACCTCGCGGCCGGACGGCTGGATGCGGCGAGGATGCGCGCCGTGGACGCGGCGGTGCAGCTGCAAGGGTGGCACGCGTCTGGCGGCCGTGGCCTGCGGGGTGTGGGCGGTGTACCTCAGCAAAGGGGGGGCGGGGCGTTGGCAGGGTGGGCCGGCGCGGCGTTCCTGGTCGGCAGCCTGCTGTTCTGCGGGGCGGCCTGGTTCAACGGCGTCACGGGCGCGTCGCTCGGGCCGACGGCGCCGACCGGCGGGCTACTGCTGATGCTCGGCTGGCTGCTGCTGGCCGCGTCGGCGCTGCGCGCCAGGTGATCCGGGCGGCATACCTTGCGGCAGAAGGTTACGAGCAGCCGTTGGCGGAGGAATTGGCGCGGCTGGGCGTCCCCGTCTCAGCCTGGCACGGACGGCTCGCGCTCTCGCCCGAGGCGCCCCGCGACGCGGCGTGGGCGCTCGACATCTGGCTCGCGCCGCAAGAGGTTCCTGCCTCCTCGGTCGGAGCGGCGGCGAACGCCCTGCGGGCGATCCAGCGGAACTGGTCGCTCTGCGCGGCCGGGCAGTTCCGCCGGGCGGCGCTGATCGAGGCGCGGTTGCCGCCGGTGCGCGCACGACCGCTGCGTTTTCCCGAGCCGGCGCCGGCGAGCCATCTCGGCGCCTGGACATTGCTCGCGCCGGACCGGATGCTCCTCAGCCCGGCGAAGAGCAGTTCGTTCCCCAACGGCGAGTGCCGCTTCGAGGAGGATCGCGAGGGGCCGCCGAGCCGGGCCTACCTCAAGCTCTGGGAGGCGCTTACCCGACTCGGCGCCTGGCCGCTGCCGGGCGAGCGGTGTCTCGACCTCGGCGCTGCGCCCGGCGGCTGGACCTGGGTGCTGGCGAAGCTAGGCGCGTCCGTGGTCGCCGTGGACAAGGCGCCGCTCGACCCCGCCATCGCCGCCATGGCGGGTGTCGAGTCACGGGTGGCGAGCGCCTTCGCGCTCGATCCAGAGCCGGTTGACTGGCTCGTCTGCGACGTGGTCGCCTATCCGCGCCGGCTGCTGGGACTTGTCGAGCGGTGGATGAGTACCGCGCGGCGCATCGTCTGCACGATCAAGTTCCAGGGCGCGACGGACCACGAGGCAGCGGAGGCTTTCGCCGCGCTGCCGGGCGGTCGCGTCACGCATCTATGGCACAACAAGCACGAGCTGACGTTTCTCTGGCCCGTTCAAGGGGGAGAATCGTAGCTATTTCTGGCCCGGCTGGCTCTTGGCGGGCACCGTCTCGGTGTGCTGACGGTCGGAATTGGGGGTGCCCGTCGCTTCCGCGTCGGTCGCGCCTTCGGGGACGCCTTGCTTCATGCCAGGCAGTGGGTTCTTGTCGGGGTTGGCGCCCTGGTCCGGCGGATCGTCGGCCTCGGTCTGCACCTTGGGCTTGTTCATGCGTTGAGTCCTCCTGAGCATGGAACGGTAGGGAGCCGGCGTGGGTTGCCGTGCGACCGTGGGAAGCGTGATGCGTTGAAGGAGCCGGAATGGCAGATGATCCTTACCAGGTTCTCGGCGTCGCGCGCGACGCGACGGCTGAGCAGATCCGTCGCGCTTACCGGCGGCTCGCGAAGCAGTATCACCCCGACCTCAACCCCGGCGACAAGGCGGCGGAGGAGCAATTCAAGGCGGTCTCGGGCGCGAACGAGATCCTGTCCGACCCGGAGCGCCGCGCCCGCTTCGACCGCGGCGAGATAGACGCGAGCGGCCAGGAACGACCGCCTCCAGGACCGCCGCCGGGCTGGCGCGGCTTCGCGGAAGGCAGGGAGGGTGCGCGCTACGCTCACGCGGGGGCCGGCGCCGCGTCGTTCGACGAGGAAGACCTCAGCGACCTGTTCGGCCAGATGTTCGGTGCGCGCCGCGAGGGCGCGGAGATGCGAATGCGCGGGCGGGACGAGCTGTATGCCCTACAGGTCACGTTCCTCGACGCTGTCCAGGGCGCGACGCGCCGCCTGACGCTGCCCGACGGGCGCACGCTCGACGTTCGCATCCCGCCGGGGAGCGAGGACGGCCAAACGCTGCGCCTGCGCGGTCAGGGTGGTCCTGGGCGCAACGGCGGTCCGGCGGGCGACGCGCTCATTGAGATCCACGTAGCACCCCATTCCCATTTCCGGCGGGAGGGCAACGACATTCACCTCGACCTGCCCGTCACGCTCAAGGAGGTCGTGCTGGGCGGCAAGGTCCCGGTGCCGACGCCGGGCGGCACGGTGAACCTCAACATCCCGGCCGGCTCGGACACGGGGCGGCAGCTTCGTCTCCGCGGGCGCGGCGTGCCGGCCCATGGCGAGCAGCCGGCGGGGAACCTCTACGTCACGCTGCGCGTCCAGGTCGGCGCGCCTGACCCGGCGCTCGAAGCGTTCCTGCGTGATTGGACGCCGGAACACCCCGCCGACCCGCGCCGCGAGATGGAGGGCGCCGCATGATCCCTATCGAGACCCTCGTCGTGCAGGTTCGCGGCCTGGACCGGACCGCGCTGGAACGCTGGATAGACGCTGCCTTAGTGCGGCCGGATGGCGAGCCGGGCGCCTGGCGCTTCCGCGACATAGACGTGGCGCGCGTGCGACTCATCGTGGAGTTGCGCCAGGAGATGCGCGTCGAGGAGCGGACCTTGCCGCTGGTGCTGTCGCTGCTGGATCAGCTCTACGATGCACGCCGGGTTTTGCGCCGGCTCGGGGCGGGCGTGGACGAGGCGACACATGCGCGGCTGCGGGAGATGCTGGGAGAGCACTGAGGATGACTGGCCTACGGCCTCCAAGATCGATATGATGTCTTCACAATTCAACGTTGCTGCCGGAGAGTACCGTCATGGGAGAGCTGGAACTCACCCGTCTGCGTCGCCTTGTCGCGGAAGCGGACGACGGCACGCCCGACCTGGACCTCGAAGCCGCCGTTGACGAACTGGAAGCACGCTATGCAGACGCTGAGGAGCAACCACGCTGTCGCTCGACGAGCCGTTGGACTAACCTAAGCGGTTATCGTAACGTCCGGTGCATCGCGTTGCAGACCCGCTCGACCTGCTCGTCCGAGAGGTCGGCGTGGATCGGCAGTGCCAGAATACGCTGGGAAAGGTCCTCCGAGACGGGCAGCGCCGTCCCGTCGTGGCTCGCTGCATAGGCGGGCTGCATATGCAGCGGCCTTGGATAATAAATCGCGGTCGCGACACCCTCCGCGCGCAGCCGCTCCTGAACCTGGGCACGCTGCTCGGGGCCACGGAGAAGGACCGCGTAGATGGCCCACGCGCTCGTGCTGCCCGGCACGCGGGCAGGCATCGTGACTAGGTGGGAAAGGCAGGACTCATAGATCTCGGCGATCCGCTCGCGGGCGGACAGCTCCTCGTCGAACACGTCGAGCTTGGCGAGCAGCACAGCCGCTTGCAGCGTGTCGAGCCGGCCGTTCATGCCCGTGCGCAGGACCTCATAGCGCGTTCCGCCCTCGCCGTGGGAGCGCAAGCTGCGATAGAGAGCGGCGCGCTCGGGGCTCTCGGTGAGCAGTGCGCCGCCGTCGCCGTAAGCGCCGAGAGGCTTGCTGGGGAAGAAGCTGGTCGCCGTTGCGTCGCCTTGCGTGCCGAGCGGCTTGCCCGCGAGCGTCGCGCCGAAGGATTGCGCGAGATCGTCGAGCAGGAAGAGATTGTCGCGCCGGGCGATGGCGGCGAGCGCGGGCCAGGGCGCGGGCTGGCCGAACAGATCCACGCCGATGATCGCGCGGGGGCGCAGCCTCCCCGCGGCGCGCGTTTCGGCGACGCGCTCTTCAAGGTGCGCGGGCGCGATCTGGAACGTGCACGGGTCCACGTCCACGAACACGGGCGTCGCACCTAGCAGCAGGGGCACCTCGGCCGTTGCCGTGTAGGTGAACGCGGGGAGGAACACGGCGTCCCCAGGGCCGATCCCTTCCGCCATCATGGCGATCTGGAGCGCGTCGGTCCCGGAGCTGACGGCGACGCAGTGCGCCGCTCCCGCGCGCGCGGCGAGCTTGGCCTCAAGCTCCGCAACCTCCGGGCCGAGGATGAATTGGCAGTGGGCCAGCACCGCGTCGAGCCGGGCGCGCAGCGGCCCAGCGATTCGCCGCTGCTGCGCGGGCAGGTCGAGGAAGGGGATCGGGTCCAAGCGCCTAACCCCCGGGCAGCGCCGCACGCGACGGCTGTACGACGGCGTGCTCGAACTCAGGAACGAGGCGGCCCAAGATCTCGAGCGCCAGCCCCTCCTGCCCGGCGCGGCAGGCTGCCGCGACCTCCTCGACCGCTCGGCCCACGATAGCCGGGTCAGCCGTGCGCGGTGCTGCCGTGAGCAGGCTCGGATGGTCGGTGGGTGCTAACGGCTCCTTGCCGTGGAACAGCTCCTCGAACAGCTTCTCGCCCGGCCGCAGCCCGGTGAAGCGGATTGCCACGTCCTCGTCGGGACGCAGGCCGGCGAGCCGGATCATCTGCCGGGCGAGGTCCACGATCCGCACGGGATCGCCCATGTCGAGCACGAAGATGTTTCCGTCCCCCTCGTGCTTGAGGCCGAGCACGGTCGCTTCCAGCACCAGGCCGACCGCCTCGCGCACCGTCATGAAGTAGCGCCGCATGTCCGGGTGGGTGACGGTGAGCGGCCCGCCCCGCTCAAGCTGGCGGCGGAACAAGGGCACGACGGACCCGGTGCTGCCGAGCACGTTGCCGAAGCGCACGGTCACGCAGCGCATCCCGCCGCCGCCCATCTCCCTTGGCCGGCACGCCGCCAGGTCGAGCGCCTGGCAATACATCTCGGCGAGGCGCTTCGAGGCGCCCATGATGCTGGTCGGGTTCACGGCCTTGTCGGTCGAGATCAGCACCATGGCCTGCACGCCCGCGGCGCGCGCGGCGTCGGCGACGTGGCGGGTTCCGGCGGCGTTGGTGAGCAGGCCCTCCAACGGGTTCGCCTCGACCATCGGCACGTGCTTCAGCGCCGCCGCGTGGAACACCAGCTCCGGGCGGAACAGCTCGAACACGTCGCGGACCCGCGCCTCGTCCCGGATATCCGCGATCACCGCCTGGCGCGCGACGGCGGGGTAGCTCTCCCCAAGCTCAAGGTCCACTTGCCACAGCGCATACTCGCCGTTGTCGAGGAGGAGCAGGGACGCCGGGCGGAGGGCGGCGACCTGGCGGGCCAGTTCCGAGCCGATGGTGCCGCCAGCGCCCGTGACCAGCACGCGCCGCCCCTGGACGAGCCGCGCCATGCCGTCGCGGTCGAGCGGCGCCTCGGGGCGGTTCAGCAGGTCCTCGATGGCGATGGGCGCGAGCTGCAACGCCTCGTCCCCGCGCGCGGCGGATTGCAGCGCGAACGGCCGCGGCACCCGGCGCACCGGCACCCCCGCCGCGTCCGCCGCGGCCAGCAGCGCCGCGAGCGGCGGCCCGGCGAGGTCCGGCTCCGTGACGACCAGGGCGGAGGGCAGCCTTTCCTCCTCACGCAGCCGGGCGAGCACGGCGGGCGCGTCGCGCACTGTGCCTAGGATAGCCTGGCCGTGGATGCGCCGCCCGGTCTGCGCGTCGCCGAGCGAGAGGATGCCGCGCACGCGATAGGCGCCGCGGCCATACTCCAGGGCGCGCAGGAACAGATCCGCCCCCTCCCCCGCGCCGACGAGCAGCACCGGTCGCGCCTCCTCGCCGCTGGCCGGGCCGGGGCGACGGGCATGCTGCATCCGATAGGCAAAGCGCGGCGTGCCCAACGCCACGATCAGCACGAGCGCATGGACGATCGGGAACGTCGGTGTCGGCAGCGGGAACCCGGTGACGAGCAGGAGCAAGGAGAACAGCGCCGCGCTGACGACGCTGCCGCCGACCACGCCGAGCAGGTCCGCCATGCCGGTAAAGCGCCAATACTGCCGCGAGAGCCGGAACGGCACTCCCGCGACCAGTAGCGTGATCGCGCCGCCCGCGAGGAACCAGAGCGGCCGCAGCACGCCGTCCGCGGGCCGGGCGATCCAGCTCGCGACGGGTGCGGCGACCGCGGCCAGCATACCATCGAGGGCGATGTTCAGCAGGATGCGGTTGACGGAGCGTTGCGAGGCCATCGGAGCGACCCTATAGCCGCTTTCCCTGCGCTCCCCCAACCCTCTGCTCCCCTTTTTGCGAGGCCAGCCTGCTCCTCATCGCGCTCGCCCGGCATCTCCTGTTCGCCCTTGCCCTCGCGCTCGTCTCCGCGGGCATCGTGCGGCTGATGACGCGCGTCGGCGTGCTCGACCGGCCAGATGCGCGCAAGGCGCACACGCGGCCGATCCCGAAAGGGGGTGGCGTCGGCGTGGTCGTCGCGTTCCTGCTCGGGATGGCGCTGCTCTATCGCTACGCCGCGTTCGCACGCATCGCGGACCCTTACTTCCGGGGGGTGATCCTGGCGTCGGCCGCCATCGCGCTCGTCGCGTTCCTCGATGATCTGCGGGACTGGCCGTTCACCGTGAAGCTCGCGGCGCAGGTCGGGGCGGCGCTGCTGGCCGTGGGCAGCGGCCTCGCGGTCTGGGATGTCCGGGTGCCGGGCATGGGCGCGGTGCCGCTCGGCTGGCTGGGCGTGGCCGCCACGGTTGCCTGGATCCTGTTCACGACCAATGCGGTCAACTTCATGGATGGGCTGAACGGATTGGTCTCAGGCACGTGCTTGGTCGCTTGCGCGTGCCTTGCGGCCATCGCCGCGGCGCAAGGAGGATGGTTCGCCTACGCAGCGAGCCTGTCGCTCGCGGCCGGCCTCGCAGGGTTCTTACCCTTCAACTATCCACGCGCGAGCATTTTCTTGGGCGATGTGGGCAGCCAATTCTGCGGCTTCGTGCTGGCCGTGCTCGGGGTCGCCGCGGCGAGGTTCGAGGGCGTCGAGTTGTCGGCGCTATTGGTGCCGATGCTGCTCTCGGGCCTGCTGCTCGACGCTGCCTTCACCCTGGTTCGGCGCCTGCTCATGGGCGAGCACATCACGCAGCCACACCGCGGGCACCTCTATCAGGTCGCTCACCGAGCCGGCGTACCCGCAATCGCCATCGCGCCGCTGCATTGGGCCTTCGCGGCGTGGGGCGGCTTCGTCTGCACCCTTTTCCTAGCCGTCTCGGGGCCGCTCAAGGCACTTGTCCCGCTTCTCGTTCTGCCGCCGCAGCTAGCCTGGGCGGCCTATGTCGTGACCCGCGCACGACGCGCGGGCGTAAATCGCTGGTGAGGCGCCGGCGGCGCGGGTGAATTGTTCTCCCCACGCCGCCTGAAGCGATCAGCCATTCGCGACCTTGCGCGACGCTGAGCTTGTCTGGCTGCCAGCCTGAGTCGCCTCGCGCCGGGGGCTGGAGGCCTCCTGCATGATGCCACGCAGCTCGCGGAGGAACGCCTGGCCCTTGAGCGTGCGCTGGACGAGCACGCTGCGCCGGTCCTGCGGGTCCACCTTGCGGCGGGCAAGATCCAACTCGCTGAGCCGGTCGAGAGCGCGCGTGATCGCGGGCTTGGAGACGTTCAGCTCCGCCGCGAGGCCACGCACGGTGTGGTTCCCATCCTGCAGGTAGCAAGTCAGGAACACGCCGAGCTGCCTGGCGGAAAGGTCGGGGCCGTCGCGGCGCACAAGGGCGACGACGGTGTCACGGAAGATGCTGACCAACTGGTCGGCGGCTGTGGGTGTCGGCACGATTGTGGTCCTTTCACTAAGAATTGTTGATTGGGCACGCCGGAGCGTGCTCGCACTGTTCATATCGTTCGCAACGACCATTGTTACAGGGGGATGATAAAGGAGTTGCCAATCGTTCTGATGACAAATGTGTAACCTAACCCCCAGATTCGCTCCCGACAGAGGCTCGTCAGCACTCCGAACAAGGCACGCAGTCCTAATGCCTCGCCGCCTTCGGGGCGGCCAGGGCGGGTCGCGTCGTTCCACGAATACGTATCGAGATGCGCCCACGCTACGCTGTCCGGAACGAAGCGTCGCAGGAACAGAGCGGCCACGATCGCGCCGGCCATGGGCTTGGAGCCGACGGTGTTCGTGTCCGCGACGGGGCTTGCAAGCCAGGAAGCGTAACCATCCCAGAGCGGTAGGCGCCAAAGCGGATCGTTCGCCGCCTCGCCCGCGGCGAGCAGGCGAGCGGCGAGCGCATCGTCCGGCGTGAACAGCGCTGGCAGGTCCGGCCCCAAGGCCACCCTGGCGGCGCCGGTCAGGGTCGCGGCGTCGAGCAACAGGTCCGGCCCCTCCTCGGCGGCCTCGGCTAACAGATCCGCGAGCACGAGGCGCCCTTCCGCATCCGTGTTGCCGACCTCAACGATGAGGCCCTTGCGCGTGTGCAACACATCGAGAGGACGCATGGCGTGGGCGCCGGCGAGGTTCTCGACGCACCCGATCCGCACGGCGAGCCGCACCGGCAGGCCCGCCTCCATCACGAGCCGCGCCAGCCCCAGCATGAGCGCGGCGCCGCCCATGTCCTTCTTCATGCGCAGCATCCCGGCCGATGGCTTGAGGTCGAGCCCGCCGCTGTCGAAGACGACACCCTTGCCGCAGAGCGAGACGAGCGGAGCATTCTCATCGCCGCCGGACCAATGCAGCACGGCAACCACGGGCGGCCGGGCCGAGCCGCGGCCCACGGCAGCAAGTGCCGGGTAGGCTTGTTCGAGTGCTTCGCCGCGGGACAGCTCGACGCGCGCGCCGAAGCGGCGGCCGAGCGCCGAAGCGGCTTGAGCCAGGTCCTCAGGGCCGAGATGGTTGGCGGGCAGGTTGACCAGGTCGCGGACGAACCAGGTCGCGCGGGCAAGGCGCAACCCGTCCTCCACGTCCGGCGGCGGCGCGAGCCGGGCGATCGGCTTCGGCTCCTTGAACGCTGGGAAACGGTAGGCGCCGAGGCAGAAACCGAGCGTGGCCATCTGCGGATCGTAGTCGCCCGGCACGAGATGCCAATCGGTGCCGGGCGGCAACCCCGTCGCGAGGCCGCCGAAGGGCCAGGGCGAGCGGTCCTCGCCGAGGCCGAGCAAGGCGCCCGAGAGGCCGTCCTCGCCGGGGATGAGGGCGACCTGGCCGGGATCGGCGCGGAAGCCCGAGGTCTGGAGAAAGGCGGCGTGGGGCAGGTCGGCCAGCGCGCCATCCAGCGCCGCTGGGCGGAGGGGATAAAGCGGCAGGCCCGTGCCCGCTGGGGCGAGACAGTCGAGGTCGCGATCAATGTCCATCGCGAGGATGTCGCACCCGTGTGCGGACCGGGCAAGGTCGCGCTTGCAGAATCGATGCCGAGGGCCAACCCTCTCTCATCATGCTGGGTTTCCCCTCCCGCGTCCGGGCCGTACTAGGCCCGACCAACACGGGCAAGACGCACCTCGCCATCGAGCGCCTGCTCGGGCACGCCTCGGGCATCATCGGCTTCCCGCTGCGCCTGCTCGCCCGCGAGAACTACGACCGCATGGTGGCGCGCAAAGGCCCCCGCCAGGTTGCGCTCATCACGGGGGAGGAGAAGATCGTGCCCCCCGGCGCGCGCTGGTTCTCCTGCACCGTGGAAGCCATGCCGCTCGACCGGCCCGTCGAGTTCCTCGCCGTGGACGAGATCCAGCTCTGCGCCGATCCCGACCGCGGCCACGTCTTCACCGACCGGCTGCTGCACGCGCGCGGCCTCGTGGAGACCATGTTCCTGGGCGCGGAGACGATTCGGCCCTTGCTGCAGCGGCTCGTCCCGCAGGCAGAGGTGGATACCCGCCCGCGACTCTCGCAGCTGGTCTATGCTGGGCACGCGAAGCTCACGCGCCTGCCGCCGCGCAGCGCCGTCGTCGCCTTCAGCGCGGCCGAGGTCTATGCCATCGCTGAGATGATCCGCCGGCGCCGCGGCGGCTGCGCCATCGTCATGGGCCGCCTCTCGCCGCGCACGCGCAACGCCCAGGTGAAGCTCTACCAGGATAAGGAGGTGGACTTCCTGGTCGCCACCGACGCGATCGGGATGGGCCTCAACATGGACGTGGACCACGTCGCCTTCGCGCGCCTGACCAAGTTCGACGGGCACGAGGCGCGGCGCCTCTCGGCCGCCGAGATCGCGCAGATCGCGGGCCGTGCCGGCCGCGGCATGAGGGACGGCACGTTCGGCACCACGGGCGATTGCCCGCCGATCGAGGACGATCTGGTACGCGCCGTGGAGGGCCACGTGTTCGAGCCATTGGAGCAGCTCTACTGGCGCAACGGCGACCTCGACTTCTCGGGCGTGGACGCACTCCTCGCGAGCCTGCAAGCGCCGCCGCCGCGGCCCGGCCTCGTGCGCGGGCCGGATGCGGTGGACCTGCAAACGCTCGCGAACCTCTCGCGGGAACGTGAGGTGCGGGACCTGGCGCGTGGGTCGCGGCGGGTGCGGCTGCTGTGGGAGGCATGCGGCATCCCGGATTTCCGCAAGCTCGCGGACGAGTCGCACACTCGGCTGTGCGCGCGCGTATTCACTCACCTAGCCCGCGACGGCTGCGTGCCGTCCGATTGGCTCGATGCCGGCATCGGCGCGCTGGCGCGGGCAGACGGGGATCTGGACACGCTCATGCAGCGGCTCGCGGGCGTGCGGGACTGGGCCTACATCGCGGCGCGGGCTGACTGGGTGCGGGATGCGGCGCGGTGGCAGGCGCGGGCGCGCGAGGTCGAGGACCTGCTCTCCGACGCGCTGCACGAGCGGCTGACCGCGCGTTTCGTGGACCGTCGCGCCGCGCACCTGATGCGCCGGCTGGATGAAGGCGGCGACAAGGACCTGCTCTCCGCCGTCTCGTCGCGGGGCGAGGTCGTGGTCGAGGGCCATCCCGTCGGGACACGTCGCAGGCTTCGGCTTCGTGCCCGACCCGGCGACCGAGGGACCGGAGCGGCGCCTCGTCCTGCGCGCGGCGCGCCGGGCGCTACGCGCGTGGATGCCGGGCCGGGTTGCGCTTTTGGAAGCGGCGCCTGATGCGGCGTTGGCCGTGTTGCCCGGCTTGCGGATCGGCTGGGATGGCGTGCCGGTCGGCAGGCTGCGGCCTGGCCCGGAGTTGCTGCGCCCACGGGCGGAGCCTCTGGACAGCGAGTTCCTCGATGGTCCCGCGCGCGAGCGGGTCCGGGTGCGGCTGCAGCGGTTCGTGGAGGTCCTCGTCGAGCGGGATCTGGCGCCCCTCCTCCGCGCGCGCGCGGCTGCGGACGACGAGCCGGCCCTTCGCGGACCGCTGCATCGGCTGGTCGAGGCGGGCGGCGTCGTGCCGGGCGCGACGGAGGCGCTGGTGCCGCCTGCGCTGCGTGGGCGGCTCAAGGCGCTCGGCGTGCGCGCTGGGCGCTTCGCCCTGTTCGTGCCGGCGCTGCTCAAGCCGCAGGCGGCGACGACGCGGGCCTTGCTCTGGGCGGTACGTGCGGGGGCGGAGCCGCCGCCTCTGCCAGCGCCCGGCCTGGTCTCGCTCGCCGCACCGCCCGCGGATTGGCCGCCGGGCTTCGCGGCGGCGATGGGCTGGGTCGCGGCCGGCCCCGTGCTGCTGCGCCTCGACGTGGCGGAGCGGGTCGCGGCGGAGCTGGCTTGGGCGGCGCGGACGAGCGCCCATGCGGTGCCGGCCGACCTTGCTTCGCGCCTGGGAGTCCGGGCCGAGGCGCTGCCAGCCGTATTGCGGGCGCTCGGCGTCCGGCTCGCGCCGGGTGCGGCATTGCCGTCCGATCAGTCCGGGCCACCCTCCCCGCCCATGATGCTGTCGCGGCGCCGGGTGGAGAGGGCGGCCGCACTTCGGGGCCGCCCAGAGCCGGTGCGCCCAGGCTCGAATGGCGACGGACCTTTCGCGGCGTTGCGGGCGCTGCACCGTTGACCGAGGGCGCATTGTCTGAGGACAGGGAATGGCAGCGGCTCGACAAGTGGCTCTGGTGCGCGCGCTTCATGAAGGCGCGGTCGGATTGCGCCCGGCTCGTTGCGGGCGGGCTGGTCCGCATCAACCGGCAACCTACGGACAAGCCGCACGCCCGGTTGCGCCCCGGCGACGTGCTCACGCTGCCGCTGCGCAGTGACGTTCGCGTGATTCGAGTCCTCGCCCTCGCCGCCCGGCGCGGCCCGGCGCCTGAGGCGCGGCTGCTCTACGAGGAGCTAGGCGATGCGCCCGCCCCGCGCCCCGCCTTGCATGGGCCCGCCTTGCATAGGAGTGGGGATGGCGGCATATCCGCGCCGACCCCGACAGTGCAGGGTTCCGCCAAGGACGCCACCGAGGACCAGGGATGACCTACGTCGTCATAGAGAGCTGCATCCGCTGCAAGTACATGGACTGCGTCGAGGTGTGTCCGGTGGACTGCTTCTACGTGGGCGAGAACATGCTCGTCATCCATCCCGACGAGTGCATCGACTGCGGCGTGTGCGAGCCGGAGTGCCCGGTCGAGGCCATCGTGCCTGACAGCGACGACCGCGCGGCACCCTGGGCCGAGCGCAACCGCAACTTCGCGACGCAGTGGCCCAACATCACCCGCAAGGGCGAGCCGCCACCCGATGCCGACGAGTGGAAGGACAAGCCCGGCAAGGAGGCCCTGTTCTCGCCCGACCCCGGTGCGCCCTGAATCCACGGTGGCCCGCCGCCTAGATTGAGGCAGCAAGCGCGGCCAGAGAGGTGGGTGGCCCCTTGCGGCGGCGTGACGGCGTTCCGACATCGTGCTAGGCGTCTCACGCCACGACGCAAGCGCGAGGTCTGTCTCGTGCGTTTGTGCGTGACCCACCTCGAAACCAGGCAGGGTATCTCCGTTGACCAAGGCTATGTCGTCCGTCCAGCCAACTTCCGAAGACGCGCAGCCGATACCGAAGGCTGCCGCGGCACCCGCCGAGCAGCAGTTCCGCTCGCCGCCCAAGATGCCCGGAATGCCGGGCCTTCACGGCCGGCCGCAGATCGTGCCGCGCCAGCCCGCCGCCAAGGAGACCTTCGTCGAAGGAGACTACGTGGTCTATCCGACCCACGGCGTCGGCAAGGTGGAGCGCATCGCGACCGAGGAGATCGCTGGGCACAAGCTCGAACTGATCCATATCACCTTCGAGGAGAACCGGATGACGCTGCGCGTCCCGGTCTCGAAGGCGCGGACGGCGGGGCTGCGCAAGCTCGCCACCCGCAAGCAGTTCGACGAGGCGCTGGCCGTACTCAAGGGCCGGGCGCGCATCAAGCGGACGATGTGGTCGCGCCGGGCGCAGGAATATGAGGCAAAGATCAACTCGGGCGACCCGATCGCGATTGCCGAAGTGGTGCGCGACCTTCACCGTAATGCCGGGCAGCCTGACCAGAGCTTCAGCGAGCGCCAGATCTACGAGGCGGCGATGGACCGTCTCGCCACGGAGATGGCGGCGCTCGACCAGTCCGACAAGCCGACCGCCGTGACGAAGCTTGCGGATTATCTCAAGAGCATTGTCAAGACTGGTGCCGCTGCCGAGCCTCTCGAGGCTGAGGCGGACGAGGAGTAGGAGTAAAGGAAAGGCCCCTGGGATCGCTCCCAGGGGCCTTTCCATATCGGCGCCTGACGGAGCCGCCTAGCTGTTGCTGCTGCGGCTGCCGCCGAAGATCTGCAGGAGCAGCATGAACAGGTTGATGAAGTTGAGGTAGAGGCTGAGCGCGTCATAGACGCTGCGCTTGGTGGCCTGGTCGGTACCCTCCGCATAGGCGAACTGCACGTAGTTGGCCTTGATGCGCTGCGTGTCGAACGCCGTCAGCCCTACGAAGACCAGCACGCCGATGATGCTGATGGCGAACTGCAGCGCGGTGCTCGCGATGAAGATGTTCACCAGGCTGGCAATGATGACGCCGATCAGGCCCATGATCAGGAAGCTGCCCATGCGGCTGAGATCGCTGCGCGTGGTGTAGCCGTAGAGGCTCATCGCCGCGAAGGTGGCCGCGGTGATGAAGAACACGCGGGCGATGCTGGCACCCGAGTAGATCAGGAAGATGTTGGCGAGCGAGGCGCCCATCGTCGCTGCGAACAGCCAGAACAGGCCCTGGGTCGCCGTGCGCGAGAGGCGGTTGATGCCGAAGCTCAGCACCATGACGAAGGCGAGCGGGGCGAAGATGGCAAGGTAGCCCAACCCTGTCGGCTGCACTGCGTAGCCGCCGTACTGCGTCTGCACCTGCCGGTAGAACAAAGTGATGAGGTCCGTGTTCGCGACCACGTAGGCCACGATGCCGGTCAGCGCCAGCCCCGAGCACATCCAGTTATAGACCCGGAGCATGTAGGCGCGCAGCCCGGTGTCCAGTGCCGCCGCGGATGCGGCGGGGCTTGGCGCGTAGGTCCTGAAATCGGGACTGTAGGCCATCGTTGTTTCCCTTAAATCGGGCGGAACCCGCCCGTGGTGGCAATTTCGTGAGGAATGCTCTCTGGATCAAGTGGTTCGTGGAAGGCGTGTGTCACGGCGTGAGACTGCCTCAATAAGGCCGCTCTTGGACCTGGACGGGTCAAGCACCCTGGCACTCATGCCGGTGACGTTCTTACATGTCCAGGGAAAGGTTGGAACACCATTGCCCTCCCGCTCGCTGCGGCGCACAATAGCGCACAGCATGACTTTTCCGTCATCGTGTCACTTACCCTTGCCCGGCACGTTGACTGGCCGGTAGGCTGGGGTCCCGTCGAGTTGGGGGGTATCCCTCGCCGCGGCGGACCGGCCTTCCTCACCTCAGGGGAGACCCGCATGACCACCCTGCTGTTCCCCGAAGCCGCCAACCCCCTCGACGTCGTCGAGCAGATCGTCGCCGCCAACGACTGGGCCTTCGACCGGCGCAACGACGCCGAGATGGCCGCCGAAGCCCCCGGCAAATGGTGCAGCTATGGCCTGTATTTCTCCTGGTCCACCGAGATCAGCGCCATGCACTTCACCTGCGCGTTCGATCTTAGGGTGCCGGCCGCCCGGCGTGGGGCACTCTACGAGTTGCTGGCGCTCGCCAACGAACGCCTCTGGATCGGGCATTTCGGCCTCGACAGCGACGACGGCGGACCGCTCTTCCGGCACTCCGTCCTGCTGCGCGGTGCACCGGGCGCCTCCGCTGAGAGCCTGGAGGACATGGTGGACATCGCCCTCACCGAGTGCGAGCGGTTCTACCCTGCCTTCCAGTTCGTGCTCTGGGGCGGCAAGTCGCCGGCGGACGCGCTCGCCGCGGCCATGCTGGAGTGCGTGGGCGAGGCATGACCCGGCTGCCATCCATCCTCCTCGTCGGCGGGGGACGGATGGGCGGGGCCATGCTCCGCGGTTGGCAGGAGCGCGGCCTTGCCCCGTCCGTCGTGCTCGACCCGGCATCCGAGGCCACCGCGCTCAGGGCGCCGAATGTCGAGGTGGTGGAGTTGGCCAGCGCCATCCCCCCCGGCTTTCACCCAGCCGCGGTCGTGCTCGCGGTCAAGCCCCAGGTCGCGGCCGCAGCCCTGCCTGCTATCGCGGCCCGCGTGGGCGACGCGGTGGCGCTCTCGATCATGGCCGGGCGGGACCTCGCGGGCCTCGCGGCGATGCTGCCGGGCGCTGCCCTCGTCCGCGCCATGCCGAACACCCCGGCGGCGATCGGCCGCGGCATCAGCGTCGCCTGCGCCGGGCCTGGCGTCTCCGAGCCGCAGCGCGTGCTCTGCGACGCACTCCTCGCCGCCGTGGGCGAGGTCGCTTGGGTCGAGGACGAGGCGCTGCTCGACGCGGTGACGGCCGTGAGCGGCAGCGGGCCGGCCTACGTGTTCCTACTGGCGGAACTCTTGGAGCGGGCCGGTGTCGAGCAGGGTTTGCCGGCTATCCTCGCCCGGCGGCTTGCGCGCGCGACCGTCGCGGGTGCCGGCGCCCTGCTCGCCGCTTCCGAAGAGGACGCAGCCGCGCTGCGCCGGGCGGTGACAAGCCCGGGTGGCACGACCGAGCGGGCGCTGGCGGTGCTCATGGACGAGGCGGCGTGGCCGGCAGCATTGTCCCGCGCCGTCGCCGCCGCGGCGGAGCGCTCGCGGGAACTCGCAGGCTAGAGTTCGCTTTAAGATGATGTGCCTGGCGTGACGCCCCGGGCAACCCACCTCTCGGGCATGATGATGGACGATCCCGATCTCGACCGCGCTCTTCTCGCCGCGCTCTTCGAGCAGGCCGCACTTCGTGGCTGGCCGGATGCCACGATCGCGGGCGCGGCCCGCGATGCCGGGCTGCCGCTCGACCGGGTGCGGGCGCGCTTCCCTAGCAAGGGCGCGGCGTTGCTGCGCTTCGGCCTGCTCGCCGACCAGGCGGCCCTCGGCTCCGGCACGGTGGATGAGACGCCGCGCGAGCGCCTGTTCGATATGGTCATGCGCCGCTTCGACAGCCTGCAGCAGCATCGGGACGGCGTGCTCGCCCTGTTGCGCGCGCTCCCCAGTGAGCCAGGCATCGGCGCACTGCTCTACGCGGCAACACTGCGCTCCATGCGCTGGCTGCTGGACGCGGCCGGCGTGCCGACTGGCGGTCTCGCTGGGCAGCTCCGGGTTCATGGGCTGCTCGCGATCTGGCTGCGCGGCTTGCGCACCTGGCAGGGTGACGAGAGCCAGGACCTGCCCGCCACCATGGCCGCCGTGGACAAGGGTCTCGACCAGGCGTTGCGCGCCGAGAGCTGGCTGCCGTTCAACTCCGGATCAGCCGCCGACGCGGCTGAGGTGCTTGTGGATACAGCGGACGGACCCGTCGAGGATACCGGGACCGATCCCTTTCCCCCATTGCCGCCCGAGCCTCCTGGCTCATCCCCGATCGTGATGTGAATACCACACGCAAACTGGAGGAGATCGTTATGGCTAACGAGAAGGCTTCCTCTGCAGGCAAGAGTGCTCACGCCCATGAGAAGAGTGCGGCTGACAAAGGCGAGGATGCCGCCCGCGGCATGAGCCAGGCCGCGGCGAGCGCAGCGAACAAGGTGGCGGGTGCCGGGGCGAAGGCGACCCACGATGTGGGCCATGCCGCATCGAGCATGGCGGACGCTGGTGCTCAGGCCACCCGGACCATGGGTCAGGCGGCGGCGGGCGCGATGGGCGCTAGCGCGGGCGACCTCTCCAAGATGTTCGATGGCCTGCGCATGCCCGCGATGCCGGACATGGATCTCATGCTCGGCGCCTACCGGCGTAATCTAGAGGCGCTCTCGGCCGCGAACCGCGTCGCCCTCGAAGGGGCCCAGCAGATCGCCCGGCGCAACATGGAGATCATGCAGCAGACCATGGGCGAGATGACTGATGCGATGCGCGGCCTCAGCGCGGCTGAGTCGCCCAGGATCGTGCCGGCAAGCAGGCCGAGATGCTCAAAGGTGCCTATGAGCGCGCCGTCGGGCACATGAAGGAGCTTGCCGATCTCATCCAGCGCAGCAACGGCGAAGCGCTCGACGTGCTCAACCAGCGCTTCGCCGAGGCTATGAGCGAGGCACGGACGATGGTGGACAAGTCGCGCGGCTGAGCCTGCTGAACGTTCATGCCCGTGGGAGGGATGGAGTGCGGGTCAATTTGAAGCCTGCTCTCGCTCTCGTCATGCTCGGCGACGGCCCAGTGCTGTCCGTTTAGGTTTCCATGCTGAATTAGCTATTAGGCTGAGCAAGAACTACCTCACGTCGACATGGCCGGGCTTGTCGGCCATCTACGTGGATGGGGTCAAGCGGTTTGCGCAGAGGACTTGGCGTCTGGCGTCGCGGCGACGGCGGTGGCGACGACGACGAGCTTACGAATGACGGCCACGAGCGCAATCTTGCCGGGCCGTTGGTTCTGATGCACCAGGCGGTATAGAAGTCCTTCAAGGGCGAGGGGTGGCGGATGGCGGCGCGGGCGGCATTGAACAGCACGCTGCGCACGAGCGTGCGGCCGTGGCCGGTGCGGGCGCGGTAGCGGGTCTTGCCGCTTTGCCGGGCTTGAGGTGCGAGGCCGACCATGGCGGCAATCGCTTGGCCGAGCTGATCGAGTTCTGGAAGGGTCGGCGACAGAGAAATCATGGTGAGGGCAAGTGCCGCAGATGCTTGGCAAACGAGGCGCTTAGCAGGACACCGGCGTTGGAATAGATACGAACTGGGCGATGCGCGGACTCGAAGGAAGCCAGACTCTTTGTAGGAAACTTGATGACGCTGGCGAGGCTGCGCCGCACGCCGCGGGAATAGGCGAGGCTCGAGGACGGCACGCTCGGCGTTCAAGCCTCAACAGAGATGGCGGCGACGGGCATGGGAGCGCGCGCAGGGTCTCGTGCGGGACGATGCTGGGCAGGAGGGTGCCGCGGGCGAGAGCGGTCGGCGGCGAACTCGGCGATCAGGCGAGCGTCGATGCGGTCGGTCTTGGCGAGGATACCGCGGCTCGTGCGCGAAGAGCGAGCAGCGAGTTGGGGTGGAGGTTGACGTAGCGCACATCGGCCGCACGCAGGGCGGCGCAGAAGGTCGCTGATAGCCGCCGGTGGACGCGAAGATGATGCAGGGTGATGGCGGCCATGTCGAGCTTAACGAGCCAGGCAATGGATGTCGTCGCGATGTAGGCGGATGCGCTCCAGACGATCGGCCTAGCCATAGATGGCCGCTCACCATCCAGTGCTTGGAAACGTCGATGCCGAGGAAGAGCTGGTCTATCATAAGGCGTCTCCGGCATGTTGGTGGCGGGTAGGTCGGCACGCCGGATAGAATGCGGGCGTAAGCCCTGGCTCCCGTGCGCGTGTAAGACCGAGACGCCGGCGGTTCGAAAAGGCCATTTTCGTATGGACCTATGCCACGTCGAAGTGCCGCCGGCGTCAACCATATCAATGGCCCCACCGACCATGCAATCCACGAATTACGGCGATTTGAGCAAGACGTGGATGCGCATGCCAAGCATGGGCATGACGGCAGACCCCAGGAATTGGTCAGATGCCCAGGGCCGCTGGTATCAGTTCGTCACCGGAACGTGCGACCCGCCGTGGATGAAACCTGTGGCATGGTCTGCTGGCCGTCGGCGGAGAGGTCGGCTTCTTCTATGGTGCGAGCGAGCCCGCGTATTAGTTGGACCCGGGGCATCCGAAGCACCCCCGATTGCGCCAGGGGCCGCCAGGTCCGGGAGCGCATTGTTTAGACTCTGATCCAGGGGTGCCCTGCGTCGGCGGCGCAAACGATGGAGGGTGTCATGGATGTTCTCTACCTGCGCTGTGCGGGGCTTGACGTGCATAAGGACAGTGTGGTGGCGGGGGTTCGCCTGGTCGGTGACGGGCCGTCAGGACCGAGGTCCGCACCTTCGATACGACCACGCCTGGATGCTGGCGTTATCTTCGTGGCTGCAGAGCGCGGCTGCGCGCACGTGGCGATGGAGGCGACCGGCGTCTACTGGCGGCCGGTCTGGCACGTGCTCTCGGATGGCGAGTTCGGCTGACCTTGGCCAAGGCCGCGCATGTCAAGAACGTGCCCGGCCGCAAGACCGATGTCGCCGACGCGCTCTGGCTGGCCGATCTGCTGGCGCACGGCCTGATCCGCCCGAGCTTCGTGCCGGAGGCGCCGACGCAGGAGTTGCGTGCCCTACTACGCACCCGCAAGCATCTGGTGCGCGAGCAGGCCAGACACGTCCAGCGCATTCAGAAGACGCTGGAAGACGCCAACCTCAAGCTCGGCTCCGTGCTGAGCCAGATGATGGGCGTCAGCGGCCGGGCCATCCTGTAGGCCTTGACCGACGGCGAGAGCGATCCGGACAAGCTGCTCACCCTGGTGCAGCGCGGGGTCAAGGCGCCACCGGAGAAGCTACGAGCCGCGTTGACCGGGCGAATCACCGATCGGCACCGCTTCCTGCTGCGTCTGCATCTGCGCCAGTTCGACGCGCTGGCCGCCGCCTTGGCCGAGATCGACGCGGAGGTGGACCGCGATCTCGACCCTTTCCGTCAGGCCGTCCACCTGCTGCGGACCATCCCGGGCGTCAGTGACCTGACCGCGCAGGTCATCGTCTCCGAGATCGGCATCGACATGGGCCGCTTCCCTACCGCCGGCCACCTGATCTCGTGGGCGGGACTATGCCGCGCAACGACGAAAGCGCTGGCAAGCGACGTTCCACCCGGCTGCGCAAGGGAGCGACCTGGCTGAAGACCACCCTGGTGCAATGTGCCTGGGCAGCGAGCCGCAAGAAGGCCAGCTACTTGCAAGCCAGTTCCAACGCCTGCGTCATCGCCGTGGACCCAAGAAGGCGATCTGCGCAGTTGCCGCCTCGATCCTGACCGCCGTCTATCACATGCTCCGTGACGGCACCTGCTAGAGGACCTCGGCGCGGACACTTCCGCCGCACCTCACCAGAAGCCCAGGCCAACCGCCTGGCCCGCCAGATCGCCAAGCTCGGCTTCACCTGCACCATCCAACCCGCCCAGCATCAGCAGCCGGTTTCTGTTTAGTGCATGGAACGCCTGCGCCGGCCGGCGATGAGAAGTGTGGGTGAGCAGTGTCATCGCGTGCAGAGGAGACGCGATGACGCGTGCTGGTTCTGCCTCGAGGAGCGCCTCGCCGGGTGACGAACACCTTCCCACGCGCGATCGGCGGCACGCTGCGCACCAACCGCGTATGCACCTCGTGCAACTCCCTGCTCGGCGCCAAGGTGGATGCGCCACTGACTGACCACATCTTCATCGCCGCGAAGAGCTCAATCCTCGAGGCTCGCCGGGAACAGCGGCAAGGCACCGGACGGCGTGAAGCTGATGCTCGGTAGCGGCGTCCTCGCGAGCGACCCGAGCGTGCGCATGTGGCTCGCCACGAACCCCAAGACAGGCAAGATCGAGGCTTGCACCCTCTACAGCACTTCGGAGATCACTCTTGACGACGGCACGGTGCAGCGGCGGATCATCGTCGATGCGAAGGATGCAGGTAAGCTTGGAATGATACTCCAGCGCGAGCGCAAGCGCGCCGGGTTGCCGCCCTTGGGTGAGGAGGAACTCGCCCGGCAGGTCACAGGAGTGGCCGCGAGTGTTCAGGCGACCGAGAACCCGACGATAAACTTCAAGGTCCCAATCGATCTCATCGCCTTCCACCGAGGAAATCGCCAAGATTGCCTACGAGCTTGCCTGCCTGTGGTTGGCGACCCTACCTCCACGACTTCGCCGCCCGCCCGAAGTCGTGCTGGGCCGGAAGGCGGGAGAGGATGCTGGTCTGCGCGGCATGGTCAAGTTCGGCGCGGATATCGCACAATCTCCGCTTTTGGGCGGAGGACAGGGATCGCCACCTCGCCTTCAATTCCGTCGTGGACGGCCGGATGGCGATCATCCTGCGGGTATTCGACAACTTTTCGGCCGTCATGTTTGTGACTGAGACCGCCGAGCGCTACGCCGCGGGCCGGTTCGACCCCCACGTGTTGCGCTTCGTCCACATCGACCCAGTAGCAGGCACCATGCGGCACTCGGGATGCCCGGCCTTCGCCGGGCATGACGGGTAGGATTTGGCATCGGTCAACGTCCGATGGCCGTTCGTATTACGCCAGCGTCGGCATCACGAACTCGGCGCCTGCCCGGATGCCGGTGGGCCAGCGCGAGGTCACGGTCTTGAGTTTGGTGTAGAAGCGCACTCCCTCCCGCCCGTGCATCGCATGGTCACCGAAGAGCGACCGCTTCCAGCCGCCGAAGGAGTGGAACGCCATCGGTACCGGGATCGGTACGTTGACGCCCACCATCCCCGTCTGCACCCCATGCGAGAACGCGCGCGCCGTGTCGCCGTCGCGGGTGAAGACGGCGCTGCCGTTGCCGTACTCGTGGTCGTTCACGAGCTTGAGCGCGTCGTCGAAGCCCGGCACGCGCACGACCGAGAGCACGGGGCCGAAGATCTCCTCTTTGTAGATCGTCATGTCGGGTGTCACGCGGTCGAACAGGCAGCCGCCGATGAAGAAGCCATCCTCGTAGCCCTGGAGCTTGAGGCCGCGCCCGTCCACCACGAGCTCGGCGCCCGCGGCGACGCCTTGGTCAATGTAGCCGCGCACCTTGTCGAGGAGTTGCCGGGTGACGAGCGGACCCATCTCGGCGTCCTCGTCGGTGCCGGGTCCGACCTTGAGCGCGCGGATGCGCGGCGCGAGCCGGTCCACCAGCTTATCGGCCACGTTGCCTACCGCGACCGCGACCGAGATCGCCATGCAGCGCTCGCCGGCCGAGCCGTAGGCCGCGCCCATCAACGCGTCGGTCGCCTGGTCGAGGTCCGCGTCCGGCATCACGACCATGTGGTTCTTGGCCCCACCTAGCGCCTGCACGCGCTTGCCGTGCAGCACCCCGGTGCGGTGGATGTACTCGGCGATGGGCGTGGAGCCGACGAAGCTGATCGCCGCGATCCCTGGGTGCTCCAGCAGCGCGTCCACCGCTTCCTTGTCGCCCTGGACCACGTTGAACACGCCATCTGGCAGGCCCGCCTCCTTGAACAGGTCGGCGAGGAGGAGCGAGGCCGAGGGGTCGCGCTCGGAGGGCTTGAGGATGAAGCAGTTGCCCGTGGCGATGGCCACCGGCGCCATCCAGAGCGGCACCATGACCGGGAAGTTGAACGGCGTGATCCCAGCGCAGACGCCGAGCGGCTGGCGGAACGAGAAGCTGTCCACGCCGCGGCCGACCTGGTCGGTGAACTCACCTTTGAGCAGGTCGGGAACACCGCAGGCGAACTCGACCACCTCCATGCCGCGGATCACCTCGCCGCGTGCATCCGTGATGACCTTGCCGTGCTCGGCGGTGATGATGCTGGCGAGCTCGTCGGCACGCTGGTCGAGCAGGTCGCGGAAGCGGAACAGGACGCGGGCACGGGTGAGCGGCGTCGTCGCGGCCCAGCCGGGGAAGGCCGCTTCTGCCGCGCACACCGCCTCGTCCACGTCGGCGCGCGATGCGAGCAGCACCCGGCGCGCGGCTTGGCCGGTCGCCGGGTCGAACACGTCGGCCGTGCGGCCACCGCTGCCGGTACGGCGCCCGCCGATGTAGTGCTGAACCGTCTGGGTCAGGACGCTGCTGTCCATGGCTCATTTCCTCCCTGCCAGTTCCGGGACGCATACTCCGGAGCTGCGGAGAACGCCACTCGCGCTACCGGGAGTCCGGTCGGTCCGTGCGAGGCACTCAGAAGGCCAGCTTCTAGGTTCATTCGGAATTTAGCGCCTAATCACGCGTAACCGCACCCCCACATCGTCAACCAAGCCCAGCGAAGGAGACGGACGATGGAGATCAAGCGAGCAGGCAGTCAGCCTTCCGGCAAGGGGCCGGCGGAATGGTTTACCGGCACAGTGCGCATTGATCCGCTTTTCAGCGCGCCCGATCCGGCCCGGGCGGCTGGCGCGCTGGTCACGTTCGAGCCGGGCGCGCGTACGGCGTGGCATACTCATCCGCTCGGCCAGACCCTGATCGTGACCACCGGGTGCGGCTGGGTGCAGCGGGAAGGCGGGCCAGTCGAGGAAATCCGCCCGAGTGATGTCATCTGGTTCGGTCCGGGCGAGAAGCACTGGCACGGCGCTTCCGCCACCACGGCCATGAGCCACATCGCCATCCAGGAGAAGCTGAACGGCTCGCCCGTGGACTGGATGGAGCACGTCAGCGACGCGCAATACCGCCGCTGACCACCTGGAAGTTTCGGTTGGAGCAACAGGAATGCAAAAGCGCAAGCTTGGCAGCAGCGGCCTAGAGGTTTCGGCGATTGGCCTCGGCTGCATGGGAATGAACCATCACCGCGGCGTGGTTCCGGACAGGAACGAGATGATCGCGCTCATCCGCACCGCGGTCGAGCGCGGCGCCACCTTCTTCGATACGGCCGAGGTCTATGGCCCGTTTACGAACGAGAGCCTGGTAGGCGAGGCGCTCGAACCGTTCAAGGGGCATGTCGTCATCGCCACGAAGTTCGGCTTCGATCTCGGTCCCGGCGGGTCATCGGACAGGCTCAACAGCCGCCCCGAACGCATCCGGCAAGTGGCCGAGGACTCGCTGAAGCGTCTGCGGATCGACGCCATCGACCTGTTCTATCAGCACAGGGTCGATCCCGCCGTGCCGATCGAGGACGTGGCGGGCGCGGTGCGCGACCTGATCGCGGCAGGCAAGGTCAGGCACTTCGGACTTTCAGAACCCGGCGTCCAGACGATTCGGCGCATGCACGCGGTCCAGCCGATCACGGCCATCCAGAACGAATATTCCCTCTGGTGGCGCCGGCCCGAAGACGAAGTATTGCCAGCCTGCGAGGAGCTGGGGATCGGGTTCGTCCCGTACAGTCCGCTGGGCCGGGGTTTCCTCACCGGAAGCATCGACGAGACCACGGAGTTCGCCAGCAGCGACAACCGCGCCACCTTGCCGCGGTTTGCGCCGGAGGCCCGCAAGGCGAACCGGCCGCTGGTCACCCTGCTAGAGGAGATCGGGAGGCGGAAGGGCGCGACACCGGCGCAGATCGCGCTTGCCTGGCTGCTGGCGCAGAAGCCCTGGGTCGTGCCGATCCCCGGCACCACGAAGCTGAGCCGACTGGAAGAGAACATCGGGGCGGCTGCCGTCGAGCTTACGCCCGATGATCTGCGGCACATCAACGACGCGGCTTCGCGGATCACGGTGCAGGGGGATCGTTACCCGCAAGCGGCTGAAGAACTCACCGGCCGATAGAGGCGAGCCGCCTGATAGGAAGTCCGGTAGATGCCGTAATGGGCCTGCACCGGAGCTGACATCGCGGCGCGGGTCTCTTCCAGAGTGATGGCGTAACGCGCGGACCCGAGCGGTTCGGGTCCGGCCATCAGGAGGGATGGGCATGGAACATCATGTTGGGATCGATGTGTCGCTGGAGCTGAGCAGCCTGTGCGTGCTGGACGCGACCGGGCAAGGTCGTGCGCGAGGCCAAGGTGGCGAGCGAGCCGGAGGCGCTGGTCGGCTTCCTGCGTGGGCTCGGGCGTGCCGATCGCGCGTGTCGGCCTGGAAGCGGGCCCGTTGTCGCAGTGGCTCTATGACGGGCTGCACGACGGCGGGCTATGAGGCGGTGCTGCTGGAGACGCGCCACGTGAAGGCGGCGCTCTCGGCCATGGCGGTCAAGACGGACCGCCGCGACGCGCGCGGCATCGCCCAGCTGCTGCGCATGGGCTGGTATCGTCCCGTGCACCGCAAGTCGGTGCCTTCGCAGGAGGTCCGGGCGTTGCTCGCCGCGCGCAAGCAGCTACAGATCAAGGCGATGGACCTGGAGCAGACCCTGCGCGGGCTGCTGCGCGGCTTCGGCCTGAAGGTCGGTGACGTGAGCCGGGGCAAGCTGCCGGCGCGCATACGCGAACTGGCAACCGGACACGCCATGCTGGAGCTGATCGTCGAGCCGATGCTGGCCGCACGCGAGGCGATGTGGCGCGAGTTCGCCAAGCTGCACCGCGAGGTCCTGGCGATCGTCAAGGCTGACCAGGTCTGCCGCCGGCTGATGAGCGTGCCCGGGGTGGGGGCAGTCGTATCGTTGACTTATCGAGCGGCGGTGGACGACCCCGACCGGTTCAAGAAGTCCAAGTCGGTCGGCGCCTTCTTCGGCCTCACGCCCAAGCGCTACCAGTCGGGCGAGACCGACGTGAGTGGCCACATCACCCGCGTGGGTGATGCCTGCAGTCCGCACGGCGCTGCACGACGCGGCCAACGCGCTGCTGACACGCGCGACCCGCTTCAGCACACTGAAGCGCTGGGCCGTGGACGTTGCCAAGCGCCGGGGCATGCGGCGGGCGAAGGTGGCGCTGGCGCGTAAGCTCGCCACCGTGCTCCACCGGATCTGGGCGGACGGGACGGAGTTCGTCTGGGGCAAGGACCCGGCGGCCGCCGCAGCGTAGGCGCAAGGAGGCACACAGTTCGGGGCGGGGCCAGGCGGCCCGGCTCCCACGAGGTCCCGTCGCCGGGACGCGGAGACGGTGAGGCAGGGTCCGCTGCAGTGGCCGGGAGCGATCCCGAGACTACGCCCGGTAGATTGCTCCGCCGCTCCCTCAGACAGCATGAAGTGGCGACCTCACGTCGACCACGGACAGAAGCACGAAACCGGCGACAGGATGCACTCTGGAGCTTGACAACCAACGGCCCATTACAGAAGCAACGGAACCGAAAGTTCGATTCAGGAGATCGAGGTTATCGACAGCCCAATCTCGATGACACTAGGTTCGGAGGCTACCGCTGAGTTTGACCCTAGCAGACCTCCATGCAACGACCGTGGCGTGGTTGGTAAGAGGCACGCTGAAGAAGGCAACCCGGAACTCCCGCCGGAGCGACCTCAATCTCTGGCGATTGCGCCTGCGGGGAGGAGGATGAGTTTGCCGTGGGCGTGCCCGCTCAAGCTGAGGTCGAGCGCCTCGCGCCATTCCTCAAGGAGAAACGTGCGCGCGACTGGCACGGTGAACCGCCCCTCGGCGGCAAGCTTCGCGAAGTCCCCAAGCACGTTGTAGCGCAGCTCGCCTTCGAAGCTATTGCGCACCCCGAGCTCTTCGGCGACGGGACCGTGATTGCTCACCGTGAGCACGCGGCGCCCATCGCCGCCGGCGATTCTGACGAGGTCAGGCAGCACTCCGCTGATCGGGCCGGCGTCCAGGATCAGGTCCGGCGCGCCCAAGTCGATCTCAAGCACTCGCTCGACCATGTCGTCCCCATAGGGCGTGACCTCGGCGCCAAGCGCGCGAAGCCGCCCGGCGAAAGTGTCGCCTGCGGCTGCGATCACCCGCGTTCCGCGCATGAGCGCCATTTGCACGGCGGCAAAGCCGATCATCGTTCCCGCGCCGTATACAAGAAGTGTGTGCCCGGCCGCCACCGCCAGGATGTCGAGGCTCCGACAGGCAGTCTCGACCGCCATTGGCAGCGCGGCCGCGTCGACAAGATCAAGGCCCTGCGGAACGGGCGTCCAAACGGCCAGGACCGCCTCGTCCGACGCGCCGGCGCTCGGAAACCCTCTGAAATCGGGCACGCCCAACACACACTGTCCGATACGGACGTCCGTCACGCCCTCGCCGACCGCCTCCACCGTTCCGGACACATCCAGGCCGACGCCACGGGGGAGGTCGCCGGCGAACAGCCCCCGGCACAGATACCAGTCTGCAGGATTGAGCGCGCACGCGTGCACCCGCACGCGGATTTGCCCGGCGCGGGGGCTCGGCACGGCGACCTCCTCTAGGCGTAGCACGTCCGCCGGTTCGCCGTATTCATGGAAACGGAGCGTCTTCATGGGCGGTTGATCTCTCGTTGTGTCAGTAGCTGACATATAAGCGTAGAGACAGCGGCTGACAATAGGTGTAAGGGCGATCCATGCCACGCAGCGGAGAAGACGCGCGCCGCCGCCTTCAGCAGGCGACCTTGGAGCTGTTCCGCGAGCGCGGCTACGACGCGACTACAACGGCTGAGATCGCCGCCAGGGCCGGCGTCACGGAGCGCACCTTCTTCCGGCACTTCGCAGACAAGCGGGAGGCATTATTCGACGGAGAAGAGGCGTTTCGCGACGCCTTAACCGACGCGGTTGCCAGGGTGCCCGAGGGGCTGGCCCCCATGGACGCCCTGCTCTGCGCGTTCCGCTCAGTCGAGCCGATGCTTGAGCGCAATCGTCCCTTCACCGAGCCCCGGCAGGAGATCATCGCCCGTACTCCGGCACTGCAGGAGCGGGTGCTGACGAAAACGGCGAATTTAATTGGCGCTTTGTCTGCAGCGTTAGGCCGCCGAGGCTTCGACGATGGCCTCGCGACCCTCGCGGCTCAGGTCGGGATGGCCGCCCTGGGCTACGCCGCGAAAGCCTGGTTTGACGATCCAAGGCCAGGCCTGGATGCGCACCTGAGGCGCGCCTTCGACACGCTGCATCACCTCTCTCCGACTATCTGTGCACAAGACCTGAACGTCGGCTAACCACACAAGCGGCGATTGCTGCTATGGCTGCACGCATAAAGCCAGGGTTTCACACGCCTCGGACGTTGGGGCGGGAAGTAGGCCAGAACGCGGGCACCGGCTTGCAACAACACGTGCATCAATCTATCTGCCGAAAGCCCACTCCCATCCGCATCGCCGAAAGCAGCTGAATCGAACCTTCGGGCCCGCTGCTACCGGACTCTCCTACTCGTTCCGCAGCAACGGCGCCGCCCGTGCGCGCAGCGCCGCTTCCGTGCCGGCCCAGCCGAGGGCGAGCGTCAGCGCCGTGCAGCCCAGGATGGTGAGGGCGAGCGTGCCGGGCAGGAAGGCCCAGTCGGCATGAAGCACGAAGCGGGTGACGCCCCAGCTCGCGGCCGTGCCCACGAGCGCAGCCAATAGCCCGGCGCAGGCGCCCAGCAACCCGAACTCCGTGAGCCATGCCGCCCGCACCTGCGCCCGCGTCGCGCCGACCACCTTGAGAATCACCGCCTCCGCCATCCGCCGCCGCTGCCCAGCGGCCACGGCGCCCACCAGCACCAGTGCGCCCGCCGCCAGCGTCAGTCCGCCGGCCGCGGCTAGCGCCGTCGCGATCTTGCCCACCAGCGCCGCGACCGTCGCCAGCACGTCCGACACTTGGACGCCCGTGACGTTGGGCAGCGCGTCCGTGACGGCGCGCAGGATGCCGGCCTCCGAGCCGGGCGTCGCGCGCACGGTCGCGATATATTCGTGCGGCGCGTGGCTCAGCAGGCCGGGCGAGGCGACGAGCGCGAAGTTGAGGCCGAGCGTGCGCCAGGCGATGTCGCGCAAGGATGCGATCTTGAGATCCACGTCGCGCCCAAGGATGTTGACCCGGATCGTGCCGCCCACGCCCACGCCCCAGCCCTTCGCCAGGCCGGCGTCGAAGGAGACCAGCGGCGGCCCTTGGTAGTCCTTCGGCCACCACTGCCCGGCGACCAGGTGCGTTCCCTCGGGGGGCGTCGCGGCGTAGGTGATGCCCCTGTCGCCGCGCAGCGCCCAGGCGGTATCGGGCGTGGCATGAACCTGGTCGGAGGGCACGCCGTTCACGCTCACGATGCGCGCCCGCAGGCTCGGCACGGTCTCGACCTGCCCGGCTCCGCGTTGCCCGGCGAGGATGCCCTCGAAGCGGTCGAGCTGGTTGCCTTGGATGTCCACGAAGAAGAACGTGGGCGCGTTGGAGGGAAGGGATCTCAGCATCTCGCGCTCTATGTTGCCCTCGATGAGCGCCACGGCCGCGAGCGTGGACAAGCCTAGGCCGATCGAGACGAGCATGAGCGGGGTGGCGTTGCCGGGCCGGTGCAGGTTCGCAAGGCCGAGCCGCGCCCAAGCTCGACCCGGCGCGGGCAGCCGCCTCGACGCCGCGACCAGCAGCGCGCCGCCCGCGCGGAACAGCAGCAGCGTGCCCGCCGCCGCCGCGCAGAACCAGAGCGCGAAGCGGCGGTCCGGCGACGTGGCGACGAGCAGGGCGACCAGCGCCGCCGCGATCAATGCGTTCACGACGAGCACCCAAGGCCGCGGACGGACTCCCTCGGGTACCACCGCATCCCGGAACAGCGCCGCACCTGGGATGCGCGCCGCACGCGCCACAGGCCAGAGCGCGAAGGCCCCGGCCGTAAGCAGCCCGTAGGCGGCGGCAAGCAGCAGCGGGCGCGGATAGATGCCGATTTCGGCCGGGATCGGCAGCGCATCCCCGTAAAGGGCGACGGCACCGGCCGGCAACGCCGCTCCCGCGGCAACGCCCACCACGATCCCCACCGCGCACAGGGCAAGCACCTGGATCAGTACCACGGCGAGCACGAGTCCGGACGAGGCACCGAGGCAACGCAGCACCGCGATGCTCCGCGCCCGCGCCTCCGTCCAGGCGCGCACGCCGTTGGCGACGCCGATGCCGCCGACGAGCAATGCAGTCAGCCCGACCAGGGTGAGGAAGAGGCTCAACTGATCCACGAAGCGCTCGGCACCCGGCGCCGCCTCGCCCGCGAGGCGGATGCTCCAGCCCTGGTCCGGAAACGCCACGCGCAGATCGGCGGCGACCCTATCCGCGTCCGCGCCGGGCGGGAGCGCGGCGCGAAGCCGGTACGTGATGAGCGACCCCGGTTGGATCAGTCCCGTCGCGGGCAGGGCGGCCAGGGCGATCATCACGCGCGGTGCGAGCAGCAAGGGGCCGCTGACCCGGTCCGGCTCCACGGCGAGCGACGCCGCGACGCGGACCGTGGCGTTGCCGAGCTTGGCCCGGTCGCCGGCATGGAGGCCGAGGCGTTGCAGGATGAGCGGATCCGCCACTAAGCCAGGGCCGGGCGGATCGCCGCCGAGCGCGGTCTGCAAGGGCACCGCCGGGTCGAGCTTTACCGCGCCGACCAGCGGATAGGCCATGTCCACCGCCTTCAGCTCCACGAGCGCCCGGTCGCCGGAAGGGGCGACGAGGAGCGAGCGCATCTCCACCACCTCGGACAGACGCGCGCCGCGCGCACCGAGCCAGGCGCGAAGGGTCTCGGGCGGTGCCTGGGCGCCGGTCGTCACGGTCACGTCGCCGCCGAGCAGGGCGCGCCCGTCGCGAGCGAGGCCGCGGGCGATCCCCTCGCGCAAGGACCCGACCGCGGCGATAGCGGCGACGCCGATCGCGAGGCAGAGCAGCACGATCCGCAAGCCCCGCACCCCGCCGCGCATCTCGCGAAAGGCCAGGTGTAAGGCGATCACGCGACGGTTCCCTCGACGCTCTCGGGGGTGATGCGCCCGTCGGCCATGGTGACCTGCCGGCCGCAGCGCCGGGCAAGCCCGGCGTCGTGGGTGATGAGCAGCAGCGTCGTTCCACGCTCGGCCTGTAGCCCGAACAGCAGATCCATAACGGCCACGCCCGTGGCGGCATCGAGATTGCCGGTCGGCTCGTCGGCGAGGATCAAGCGTGGGCGGGGCGCGAAGGCGCGGGCGAGCGCCACGCGCTGCTGCTCGCCGCCCGAGAGCTGGCCCGGCAGATGCGTGAGACGATGCCCGAGACCCACCGCGGCGAGCGCCTCTTCGGCCCGCGCCCATGCGTCGCGGGCGCCGGCGAGTTCGAGCGGCACGCTCACGTTCTCCAGCGCGGTCATCGCCGGGATCAGGTGGAACGCCTGGAACACGATGCCGACAGTGTCGCGCCGGAAGCGGGCCAGCGCGTCCTCGCCGAGGCCCGTGAGGCGCATCCCCGCGACCCAGATCTCGCCCCCCGTCGCACGCTCCAGCCCGGCGAGGACCATGAGCAGGCTGGTCTTGCCAGAGCCGGACGGTCCGACGAGGCCCACTGCCTCGCCCGTGGCTACGTCCAGGTCCACACCTTGCAGGATATTGACCGGCCCTGCGGCGGAAGGCACCGTGAGCCGCAAATCCCGGGCGCGCACCATTGACGCGGTGCTGGGCGAAGGCGAGTTGATGTCCATGCGACGCAGATATGGCGCCCGCCGCCGCTTGGCCAACGCCGCCTTCGCTCTTCTCCTGGTCTTAGGCACCGCGCATCCCGCGGCTGCACGGACGCTGCGCCTGCTCGTCCTCGGCGACAGCCTGGCCGCAGGCTACGGCCTCGCCCACGCGGACGGCTTCGAGGCGCAGCTCGGGCAGGCGCTCAAGGCGCACGGCTACGACGTGGAGATCGTGGACGGTGCCGTGTCCGGCGACACCACGGCCGGCGGCCGGGCACGGCTCGACTGGGCGCTCGGCGGTGCTTCTCCTGGAGAGGGGGCCGACGCGGTCTTGATCGAGCTGGGCGGCAATGACGGGCTGCGCGGACTCGACCCGAAGGAGACCGCGGCCAACCTCGTCGCCATCCTCGACACGCTCGCCAGCCGGCACATCCCAGTCCTGCTCAGCGGCATGTATGCGCCGCCGAACCTGGGTGCGGACTACGAGCGCCAGTTCCGCGCCGTGTTCGACACGCTCGGCAAGCGGCCGGGCGTGCTCTACGACCCGTTCTTCCTCGAAGGAGTTGCGGCCGACCCCGCGCTCAATCAGGCCGACCGCATCCATCCTAACCCGGAGGGCGTGAAGCGCGTCGTCGCGCACATTCTACCGCTCGTGGAGAAGCTCCTCGGGGAAGTGCCGAAGGGGGACGGATGAGGCTGTTCGTCGCATTGGAGCTACCTTACAGCCTGCGCGAGCGGCTGGGCTTCCTCGCGGGCGGGCTGCCCGGTGCGCGCTGGCTGCCGCCCGAGAATCTGCACTGCACGCTGCGGTTCATCGGCGAGGTGCCGGGCTGGCGGGCGGAGGAGATAGATGCGGCGCTCGCTGGGCTGCGGGCGCCGGGCTTCGCCCTGAGCCTCGCAGGCATCGGCGTGTTCAACCGTGGCGGCCGGGCCACGGCGCTCTACGCGGGCGTGGAGCGGAGCGCGGCGCTGGACCACTTGCAGGCGAAGGTGGAGACGGCGTTGCAACGCTCGGGGCTGGAGCCGGAGCGCCGCCGCTTCGCACCTCATGTGACGCTCGCGCGCGTGGAGGCGGCGGCCGAGCCGCGGGTCGCTGCCTGGGTGCAGGCCAACAATCTCTTCCGCGCCGAGCCGGTCACGGTCGAGCACTTCACGCTGTTCAGCTCTCGGCTGGGCAAGGAAGCGTCCGCCTACACAGCGGAGGTGGAGTATGCACTGGCGTAGGAGGCACGGCATGACGGATAAGGACATGAGACCCTGGCTCGCCGTTGCAGGCGTGCTCACGATGCTCCTCGCGCCGAAACACAGCCAGGCCGTGGAACAGGCACAAGACACGGGCCGGATCTGCAGCGTGAATTTGTCCACGTCCAGGACCCTGAGCGAGTCCCTAAACACAACGGCGGGAACCGCAGCGATAGCGAGATCAATTCAGGCGGCGCACTGCCAAGCAGGCGACATCTTGGAGTTGAACTCCCCCGAGGCGGATCCGATACCGGTCATGGCGCAATTCTGCGATTTCGGGCGGCAGATTCACATGTACACTCCTTCGCCGAATTACGCTCAAGTTGGGATTAATTCTGAGTTGGTCTGCTCGTTCGTCGGTGCGCGGCGAACGAGCCGGTGACGAATGCAGGGCAAGTGCGCCGGCGTCACCCTGCGCAGCGGTTGATGTAGTGGCATGGCTCGTCCCAGCGGTCGCGTTCGCCGTCGCCATGGCGGCGACGCCGGGGCCAAACAACGCCATGGTCGCCGCCTCCGGGGCGAGCTTCGGGTTCCGGCGCACGCTGCCGCACATGCTCGGCATCACGATTGGCTTCCCGATCATGCTCGTCGCCGTGGCGCTCGGGGCCGGCGAGCCGCTGCGCACCCTGCCGTGGTTGCATGAGGCCCTGCGCTGGGTAGGCGCCGCTTACCTGCTCTGGCTCGCATGGCACATCGCTGCCACTCGGCCCGAGGCCGCGGATAAACGGGCCGGAGCGTCCCGCCCGCTCACGTTCGCGCAGGCGGCGTTGTTCCAATGGGTCAATCCGAAGGCGTGGGTCATCGCGGCGAGCGCAGTTGTCACCTATACGTCCGAGAGCGGTGCCGTATTGGCGCAGGCTGCGGCGCTGGCAATCGTGTTCCTCGTCGTGACCTTGCCGGCTGTCGCGTTCTGGACGAGCGTGGGCGTTGGTGCCGCGCGCGTGCTGCGCAGTCCACGCGCGCTGCGCCTGTTCAACCTCGCCATGGCAGCGCTGCTCGTCGCTTCGCTGGTGCCGCTGCTGCGCGAGGGCAGGGGATAGGGCGCTCTGGCCGGCTTGCTGATGCTAGGCAGCGGCGCCATCTGCGGGCCATGCCGCCCTCCATCGTGATCCTCACCGGTGCTGGCATCAGCGCCGAGTCCGGCCTGGCGACCTTCCGCGACCCGGACGGTCTCTGGTCGCGCGTGCGCATCGAGGACGTGGCGACGCCGGAGGCCTTCGAGCGCGACCCGGCGCGCGTGCACGCCTTCTACAACGCCCGACGGCGCAAGCTCGCCGACCCTGCGATCCAGCCGAACGCGGCGCACCGTGCCCTCGCCCGGCTCGAAGCGGCCTGGCCCGCGGCGTTCCTGCTGGTCACGCAGAACGTGGACGACCTGCACGTGCGTGCGGGCAGCCGCAAGCTGTTGCCCATGCACGGTGCGCTGCGCCGGGCGCGATGCGTCGCGTGCTGCGGGACCATGCCGTGGGACGACGATCTGGGCACGGATACGCCCTGCCCGGCGTGCGAGAGCGCCCGGCTGCGGCCCGACGTGGTATGGTTCGGCGAGGTGCCGCACGGGCTGGACGAGATCGGCGAGGCGCTGGACGGGTGCGGCCTGTTCGTCAGTGTCGGCACCTCGGGACAGGTCTATCCCGCCGCTGGCTTCGTCGCCGCCGTGCGTGGGCGGGCGCGGACGGTGGAAATGAACCTACAGCCCAGTGAGGGCACGCCCCTTTTCGACGAGGCGCGGCACGGCCCGGCGACGGAGGTGGTGCCCCGCTTCGTTGACGAGTTGCTGTCCCAATGGGCCTGACGCTCGACGAGGTCGCGGCCGAGGCACGCGCCTGCACGCGCTGCGCAGACCTCCCGCTTGGTCCACGCCCTATCCTGCGCGTGAGCGCCACGGCGCGGCTGCTGATCGCGAGCCAGGCGCCCGGCACCAAAGTCCATGCGAGCGGCACCCCCTGGACCGACGCCTCCGGCCACCGGCTGCGCGCCTGGCTCGGCCTTACGCCGGAGGAGTTCTACGACGAGGCGCGCGTCGCGATCCTGCCCACGGGCCTGTGCTATCCGGGCCGCCTGCCACGCGGTGGCGACGCACCGCCGCGCCCGGAATGCGCAAGGCTCTGGCACCCACGTTTGCTGCCTCTCATGCCTGCGATCCGGCTCACGCTACTCGTCGGCGGCTACGCGCAGGCGGCGGCACTCGGGCCGGGCAGCATGACGGAGTGGGTGCGGGGGTGGCGGGACTACCTGCCGCGGCGCTACTTCCCTTTGCCGCATCCGTCGTGGCGGACGGGGCATTGGGAGCGGCAGAACCCGTGGTTCACGGAGGAGGTGCTGCCGGCGCTGCGGTGCGAGGTGCGGCGGGCCATGGGGGACGATGCCGCCCCGGCCTGAACTCCGGCCTCACTGGCCGGACGGCTCCCCGTGCGCGGCCAGGTACCTGACCACCGGGCTCGCGACCGCGTAGGCCGAGGAGAGGCTCTCCGCGTAGGCGGAGAACGCGTACCTTGAGGAGGACCCGCCGCCCTCATCAATCTTGAGCAGATCGGCCGCGGTCAGGCCGGGCGGCGGGACGGTGTAGTCGCTCGCCGTGCGCAAGATCAGCACACGCGAGGGGTCTGCCCGGTGCACCTGGGCGAGGAAGGTGATCGCCTGCATGATCCCGCCATCTTCCTCGAGCGTGGTGGCGAACTTGCCCTGGCCGTTCGTCCAATAGGAGACCCAGTTCTCCGCCCACGTATTCAGTAGGGCGCCGACCCAGAAGATGCCGGAGGCGAGGTCGTCACCCTCGAGCACAAAGGGCGGCATCTTGGCGGCGGCTTGGGGATAGGGTGCGCGGAGCTGCTGGAGGTTGCTGTCATCGGGCAGCTGGATGTTCTTCGTGTAGTTGTAGGCCCAGTCCACGAGCTGTGCGTTCAGGGTGTAAGCGTTCTGGCCGTTGATCGAATTCACTGGTGGCACGGGCTGCTGGTAAGGCAGGTAGCGGCCCAGCGGGGTGTAGCCGGTGGACCAGTCGGGCGGGATCTCCCGCGCGTCGATCTCGTGGGCGAGATCTCCCACGACGACGTAGTGCGCCCAGGCGGCGGAGCCTGCGGAGGCGATGTTGGGATCAATGCCGGCGATCGCGGCGACGACCCAGTAAGCGTGGCTCAAGTCGAAGCGTGGATCGTGGCCGAGTGCCGTGATCGAGGCGGAGGCGCGCGCCGCGGCCTCACCTGTGACGATGCCGAGCACCTGGTCGGTCGGGTTGTATCGAAGCTCGTGATAGCCCTGCGGAAACGGGATGTGCACGGGCAAGGGATATTGGTCGGTCCAGGCTTGGAACTCACCACCCTGATCCTGCCCGTTCTGCTCGACCTCGAACGTCGTGACCACCACAACTCGCACCGGGATCGTGCCCGAGCCTCGATCTGCATCTTCGGCTGCGCCGGGCGAGGAACAGAGGATCGGACCTGACAACGCACAGGCCGCCAAGCAGAGCCACAACGGGCGGAGGAGTATCATCGCTCAGAACCCTTCCGTGCTATCGGAACAATTCGTGGCGACAATCTCGCAGCGCGTCAATCAATATCCGTGCCCGGAATGCCGCTACCCCTCCCCCTCCAGCCGCGCGATATCGGCGTCACTGAACCCGAAATGGTGCGCGATCTCGTGGATCAGCACGGTGCGCACGAGGCGGCGCAGGTCCTCGCCCGTCTCGATCCACTCCAGCAGGATCGGCTCGCGGTAGAGCAGGATCATGTCCGGCGCGTGGCGCACATCCACGCCCTCCGCCTGCCCGAACGGGATGCCGCGGTAGAGGCCCGTGAGATCCCAGGCGTTGTCTAGGCCAAGCGCGCCGAGCGTCTCGTCGTCGGCCGCGTCTTCCACGAGGATCGAAACGCTCCGCACGCGCTCGCGCAGGGACGCGGGAATGCCGGCCAGCACCTCCTCGGCAAGGTCTGTGATGAGATCGGCACTCGGCGGCAGCAATGGCTTGGCCATGGTCAGGCGGCGCGGTCGAGCCGGCCGACGAGGCTCGCGAGCGTCGTGCGGCCCAACGTCTCCTGGAGCGCGGTTTCCGCTGCACCGAATGCCTGGCCCAGCACGACGTGAACATTGCGGCCTACGGGACAGGCTGGGTCCGGCCGCGCGTGCAAGGGCAGCAGCGGCCGGCCTTGGCCGGGGTTCACCGCGCGCCACACGTCGCAGAGCGAGATCGCTTCGGAGGGCCGTAGAAGCTCGGCACCACCAGGGCCGCGCCGGACCCAGATCAGCCCGGCGCGCGCCAGCAGCCGCGTGATGCGGCGGACGACCACGGGATTGGTGTTCACGCTGCGCGCGAGGAAGAGGCTGGTCGCAGGCACGCCCCTGCTGACGGCCAGCAGCATCAGGATATGGACGGCTACGGCGAACCGCGTGGCAACCATGGAGGGTAAATGCGCCGCGCTGCCGGGGGTTCCGAAGTGCGGGTCAGTGCGTCTCGCATGTGCGAAGGCCGCCGCTTCGGTTAACAAGGCCCCATGGAACCCTCTTTTCCCGAGCGGGCAGCGCTCGTCCGGCGCGCGGCGGCGCGGCTGTGCTTCCGGCTCGGCTGGTCGCCGGTCCATGAGGTGAAGCTGCCCAATCATCGCCGGGCGGACATCCTGGCGCTGCGCCCGGACGGCGGCTTCGCCTGCATTGAGGTCAAGTCCGGCCTGCGCGACTTTCAGGTGGACGCGAAGTGGCCGGAGTATCGCGACTACTCGGATGCGCTCTACTTCGCCGTGGACTCGGACTTTCCAGCCGAGGTGCTGCCCGAGGCGTGCGGCCTCATCGTCGCCTATGAACCGGCGGAGGCGGAGATCGTGCGCGAGGCGCCCGCCCACCCCCTCGCCCCCGCCCGGCGCCGCGCGCTGCTGCACCGCTTCGCTGCAATCGCCGCCGGCCGGCTCGCGTCCTACGAGGACCCGGAAGGAGTGGCGGGCGTGCGGGCGGCGCTCAGGGTGGAGTAGCGCCGCTCACGCCGCATCGAACCGCGCCAACATCGCCCGCACTGCCGGCACGTAGCGCAGGGCGGCGGCGTCGTGAACCTCGTTGCGGTCGTGGAGGTCGAAGTCCGCGATGTTGCGGGAGACCACGCCTCGTTCCGGGCGGCCGCGGGCGATCTTGGCGGCCCATGAGGCCCGATGCCGCGTGAAGTAGTGATGCACGCGCCAGGTCTCGACATCGGGCGGGGAAGCCGAGATGCCCGGCGCTTCCCACTCGATAGGCCGGCCAGCCACGTCGCAGCAGGGACCATCGAGCGCGAAAGCGTGGGGATTCACGCAGGCGCGCACCGCCTCCGGGCGGACGATGCTCTTCACGTGCCGATTCGCCTGGAATCCGGCGTCACCACGCATCCGGAATGACTCCAGCACGAGGCCGTCCGGCCGTTCCTCGTGCCCGGATGTGCCGAACACGAGCCAGTTGACGGCGATGCCTGCGGAGGCGCGATGCCGGGTCAGCAGGTCCGGCACCCGCTCGTGGGCCTGGCAAACCAGGAACTCATCAGCGTCCAGGAAAGCAACCCAATCCACCCGGCCCACGAGGTCGCGGCATGCCTGCTCGTAGGCGGCGACCTGGGCGTGGCGATGATTCGCGCTCGGCCAATCCCGCATCTCGACCGGGAACACGCGCGCCGCCCGGTGCAGCTCGTCGCGGGTGTGGTCCGTCGAGCCGTTGTCGAACACGAGAGCGTGGTCGAAGCCGAGCGCCAGGTGGTGCGCGAGCCACTCCGCGATGTAGTCGCCCTCGTTCCGGACGATCGCGCAAAGGGCGGATGTCATGCGAACCTGGTCGTCCTGCTCAGCCCGTGCTGCGGATCGCGCCGATACGCTGCACGGTCGCCGTCGTCGAGAAGCCTGGCAGCAGCTCCGCGAGCATGATCCGCCCGTCCCAGCTCTGCACCAGCTCGGCACCCACCACCTGGTCGAGCCGGTAGTCCGAGCCCTTGACCAGGAGGTCCGGGCGGAGCGCGCGCAATGTCTCCTCCGGCGTGTCCTCCCCGTAGATCACCACGAGGTCCACGGCGGCTAGCGACGCGAGCACGGCGGCGCGGGCCGCCTCGGGCTGCACCGGGCGGGAGGTCCCCTTGAGGCGGCTCACGCTCGCGTCCGAGTTGAGGCCGACAACGAGCCGGTCGCACGCGCCTCGCGCCTGCTCCAGCAGGTGGACGTGGCCGGGGTGCAGCAGGTCGAAGCAGCCGTTGGTGAAGCCGATGCGCCAGCCTTTGCGTCGCCAGCGCTCGACCTGCTCGGCCGCGTGCTCCAAGGTGACGATCTTGCGGAGCGCACTGGCCTGGGGCGAGAGCGCCGCGAGCAGGTCCGCCTCGCGGGCGACGGCGGTGCCGACCTTGCCCACGACGATGCCAGCCGCGATGTTGGCAAGGCGCGCGGCGACCCTCATCTCAAGCCCGGCCGCCAACCCGGCAGCGAGCGTGGCGACCACAGTGTCTCCCGCACCCGACACGTCGAACACTTCCGCGGCCTCGGCCGGGAAGTGCGCGGCGCCGTCCCCGTCCACGAGCGTCATGCCGTCCTCGGCGCGGGTGACGAGCACGGCGCCGAACTCGTATCGTTCACGCAGCACCTCCGCCGCCCTAACGAGCGAGGCCTCGTCATCCACAGGCATCCCGGTCGCTTCCGCCAGCTCCCGGCGGTTGGGCGTGACCACGTCGGCGCCCCGGTAGCCGGCGTAGTCCACGCCCTTGGGGTCCACCACGATGCGTCGCCCTAACGCATGGGCCGCGGCGATGAGCCAGGCGGGAGTCTCGCCGGCGAGCACGCCCTTGCGGTAGTCGGAGAGCACGACGAGGGAGGTGGCCGCCATGGCGTCGCGCGCGATCTTCTGCAAGCGGTCGGCGAGCTTGGGGTGGATCGGGTCGGTCTCCTCGCGGTCGGTGCGGAGGAGCTGCTGACCGCCGCTCACGAAACGCGTCTTGAGCGTGGTCGCCCGCCCGCCCTGGACGAGGAGCCAGGGCTCGACGCCGGGCTGGCCGCCTATGAGGCCGGTGAGATCGGAGCCGGGCTGGTCGTCGCCGACCACGCTGATGAAGGCGACGGCTGCCCCGAGCGCGGTGAGGTTGCGCACCACGTTGCCGGCGCCGCCGGGCATGGCGACCTCGCGCTCGACGTTGAGGATGGGGATGGGCGCCTCCGGCGAGACGCGCTCGACCGCGCCATAGACGTAGCGGTCCAGCATGGCGTCGCCGACGACGAGCAGGCTCGTGCGACCGAGGCGTCGGACGGCGTCGGCGAGGCTTTCCGCATTCGCGGGGGCGGTGCGCTCCATGGACGAGGGCTAGCGTCCCCGCAAGCTGCTGGCAAGCGGCTAAGCCTGCAGGAAGCCGACCTGGTCCCCCTCCAGCACGGCGCAGGTCAGCTTGCCGCCGCGCACGGCGCCGGTATCCACGCCAATGCGGTTGGCGCGCAGCTCAGGTGCGGCGGCCGGCGTATGGCCGTGGACCGCGACGAGCGCGGGGGACTCGGGCAGCAATGGCCCGTCCCAATCGAGGAAGCCCTCGCGAATCCAGAGCAGGTCATGCCGACTCTGTTCTGCGAGCGGAATCCCGGGGCGGACGCCCGCGTGGACGAAGAGGTAGCCATCGAGCAAGTAGTAGGGCTTGAGGTCGCGGAGGAAGGTGAGGTGCTCCAGGGGCACCTGCGCCGGCCATCCCTGCCGAGGCGTGTTCGGCCGCACACCCCAGCTCTCCAGCGACGCATCGCCGCCGTTGCCGAGCCAATGCCTCGCATCCTGGGCATCGTTCAGGGCAAGCGCGCGCAGCATCATCCACTCGTGATTGCCCATCAGGTTCACCATCGGAACGCCGCGCAGCGGCGAGCCCATGCTGAGCCGGGCAACGGCGCGCGCGGAGTCCGGCCCGCGGTCCACGAGATCCCCGAGGTGCAGCAGCAGAGGATCAGGGCATGGGCACTCCGCGAGATGCCGGGCGATCAGGCCGTGCAGGTCGAAGAGCCGGTCGGCGCAGCCATGGACGTCACCGACCGCATAGACCCGCCGGCCGGGCGCGAGATGGCCGGGCGCTAACTGCTGATTCATCATGTTGGCGTAGATAGTGCATAGAGCGGCTTGGTGGCAGCACGACATGCAGACGACACGGCAGGACGTCGTGACAGGGCGCGAGATAGGGCGCGACGCTGGTTTCCCGCTTCCTTTGCGCGCGCTGGCGAAGGAAGCGCCGGTCCGCACCGCGGTTCACGGCGTCGCCGAGGCGATGCTACTCGATGCGGCACGGCGCGCGCAGCGGCGCGGTGCGGAGGTGGAAGCCCTGATGCTGCGCTTGTCGCAGCTCCCGCCACCGGGAGCGAAGCTACACCATCGAAGGGTCGCGCGATCGCTGCTGGACGAAGCGGCGTTGCGCCGTGGCGGCCAGGTGTTCGCGTTGCGCAACCTAGATCTCGTCCTGCTCGGTCCCGAAGCCGGGGCGAGCCGAGCCTTGCTGTCCCGGTTGTTTGGCGACGGGAACGGAGTCGTTCAGGTGCTCGCGCCGGATGCGGCGCTGCTGGCCTACGCGCAGGAGCGCGCGGCCGAGCACCTGCCCCTGCCCGCGCCTCCGTCAGAGCCGATGCCGCTGCCGTCGCTCGACACGGCCGAGGCGCTGCTGCAGGTCACGCTGCCCGGCGACCTTCTGCACGCGCAGGTGGCCGCCGAGCTGCTGCCGGGCGGCGCATTGCGGCCTCTGTTCCGGGAGGCGATCCCGAACCTGCCCGCGCTCGCTGCCCGGTTGCCAGGAGCAGGAACGCCAGGCACCCAGTTGGGGAATCCCTTCCGCGACCTCGCTGTGCAGCTCGACACCCGGACGCTCGCCATCGCCTGCGCTGACCTCGGGCAAGGCGGCCCGCTCTCGGGAGCCAGGCACGGCCCGGCGCTCCATCTCAACCTCACCGTCTCAGCCGTGCTCTCGCCGGGATTCAGGCGCTTTGCCGAGGCCGTGCGTGCACATGGCGGGCGGGCCGGGATCGAGCTGCTGCTGACCGAGGCGTGCGCGGACCCGCCGGCGTTCGAGCGGGCGAGAAACCTGATCCGCGCTGCCGGGTTCACGTTCGCACTCGACGGCGTCGGGTACCAGGCGTTGCGCATCACCCACCCAAGCCGCCTCGGGGCAGACCTGGTGAAGCTCGAATGGTCGGACGGGCTTGCGTCCGCGGGACCGGACGCCGACGCGGCGGTGCAGGAGATCGGGCCGGGGCGCGTGGTGCTCGCCCAGGCGGACAGCGAGGCGGCCGTTCGGTGGGGGTATGCGCGCCAGGTGCGCCGTTTTCAGGGCCGGCACATGGACGCGATGCTCGCCGCGGCCCGGCTCGGCACCTGCGCCTTCGCCTCGGGCTGCACCTTGCGCCTGTGTGCCGAGCGCGGCTCGGCGGCGGGTGCCGCGGGCCGGGTGGGTTGCGGGAATACCTCCTTGCTGGACAGTGCCGCGTGAACCCCGGCCTCGAAAGCCTGGCCTCGCTCGTGCGCGACACGCAGAGCGCGAAGGTGGGGCGGCAGGCGCTGCTGATCCGGCTCGACTGCCTGCCGCCACCACTCCGGCGTCCGCACCACCAGCGCCTCGCGCGCGCCGCGCTCGACCCCTTATTGGACGCGGATCGCGGTCGTCTGCACGAATTGCCAGCAGGACGCCTGGCCGTGTCGTGGCGCGGCGAAGCCGCGGCCAACCTCGGCCGTGTCATGGCCGCGCTCGGTCACTTGCTGCTCGACGCGCCGGCTGGCACGCCCCCACTGGGCACGCTCACCAAGATGTTCCAGCTTCCGCAGGACGGGTCGGCCCTGCTCGCGGCCGCGCTGGAGGGTGCTGACCTGGGTGTTCCGCCTTGCTCGCCCCCTGTCCGGCCAGCAGCCGAGGCCGCGCCACTCGACGCCGCGGCGCTCGCCCGTCTCGAAGCCGCCCTTGCGCACGCTGACGTCGAGCGCTTCGCCCGGCGCCGCCCAGTCTGCGCCATGCCTATCTGCACCGTGGAGGCCGGCGGACTCTCGCTCGCGTGGGAGGAACGCCTCCTGGATCTCGATGAGATCGCGGCGGAGCTGGCGCCGGGCCACTCGCTCACGGCCGATCCATGGCTGTTCCGACAACTCGCCCGCACGCTCGACCGGCGCGTGCTCGCGCTGCTCGCGACACCCGGCATGCTCGACCGTGCGCTTCCGTTCGGCTTACGGCTCGGGACGGATAGCCTAGTCTCGCCCGAGTTCCTGCGCTTCGACGCGAGCCTCCCAGCGCGGCTGCGGGGACGGGTCGTCGTCGGCTTCGCGCCCGCAGACGTGGTGGCCGACCCGGCAGGCTTCGCCTTCGCCCGCGATTTCGTCCGCGCACGCGGCTACCAAGTGCTGCTGCACGGCGTCGAGGCAACGCTGCTGCGGGTGCTGGCGCTGCCGCGGCTGGAGCTGGATTTCGTGCAGGTCGCTTGGTCCGCCACAGTCACCCGCCTCGTGCTGGAGACGGGCGGCGCGCGACTGGTGCTAGCGGGCGTGGACGACGGGGTGGCGCTCGGCTGGGCGAAGGCGCAGGGCATCCCGCTCGTCCAGGGTCGCGCCGCGCTGCCGACCTCCTGAGCGGCCGTCACCGAACTGTGCCCTTGGCGGGCAGCGTGGTGCAGCTTATGCCATGCTCATGGATGCGATCGAGGTGGAGGGCCTCTCCAAGCGCTATGGCGAGACACTGGCGGTGGACGACATAGGCTTCATCGTTCCCTTCGGCGCGACGCTCGGCCTGCTCGGCGGCAACGGTGCGGGCAAGACCACGACCCTCGCCATGCTGCTAGGTCTCCTGATCCCGAGCGCGGGCACGATCCGGGTGCTCGGCCACGACATGGCGCGGGACCGCTTCGCGGCGCTGGCGCGCATGAACTTCAGTTCGCCCTACGTGGCGCTCCCCGCACAACTCACGGTCGCCGAGAACCTGCGGGTCTATGGGCATCTCTACGGGGTGCCACGACTGGAACGGCGCATCCGGGAGCTGGCCGACGAGCTTGACCTCGGCGCCTTGCTCGACCGGCCCGCGGGGGCGCTGTCCGCCGGGCAGAAGACGCGCGTGGCGCTGGCCAAGAGCCTCATCAATCGCCCCGACGTGCTCCTGCTCGACGAGCCGACCGCGAGCCTCGATCCGGATACCGGCGACACGGTACGGTCCTGGCTCGAACGCTACCGCGCCGAGAGCGGCTGCACGATCCTGCTGGCGTCCCACAACATGGCGGAGGTGGAACGGCTTTGCGGCCACGTGCTCATCCTCAAGCAGGGGCGCGTCGTGGCCGAGGGGGCGCCGGACGCGCTGCTCACGCGCTACGGGCGCGCGGACCTGGAGGAAGTGTTCCTCGATATCGCGCGCAACCGCAGGCTGGAAGCGGCAGCATGAGAGTAGGCAGCCTGCGCCGCATCTGGGGGCTGCTCTATCGGCATCTCTGCCTCTATCGCCGCTCCTGGCCGCGCGTGCTGGAGCTCGCCTATTGGCCGACGCTGCAGATGTGCATATGGGGGTTCACGAGCACCTTCTTCATGATGCGCGGCGGCGGGCCGCCAGGGGGCGGCCTGGTCGCGGCCGGCGCGCTGCTCGGCGGCGTGCTGCTCTGGGAAGTGGCGCTGCGCAGCCAGATGGGCGTGTCGGTCACGTTCCTGGAGGAGATCTGGTCGCGCAACCTGGGGCACGTCTTCGTCAGCCCGGTGCGGCCGTGGGAGATGCTGGCGGCGATGTTCGCCATGTCAGTGCTGCGGATGCTCGCGGGCGTGCTGCCTGCGACACTGCTGGCGTATCTGCTCTATGCCTTCAACGTGTTCCGGCTCGGCTCGATGCTGGTGCTGTTCGTCGCCTGTCTCATGGTGATGGGCTGGGCGGTGGCGCTCGGCGTCGTGAGCCTGATCCTGCGGCACGGCTTGGGGGCTGAGGCGCTTGCGTGGGGCCTCCTGTTCGGTCTCGCGCCGCTCTCGGCAGTGTTCTATCCCGTGTCCGTGCTTCCGTCTTGGCTGCGACCCGTCTCGCTCGCGCTGCCGTCCACGCACGTGTTCGAGGGGATGCGAGCGGCGCTGCAAGGCGGCGTCCGCTGGGATCACCTCGCGTGGGCCGCGGGGCTGGATGCGATCTGGCTGGCGCTCGCGGCGCTGCTCTTCGCCGGGCAATTCCGCGCCGCCCGCACGCGCGGCGCGCTCGTGAGCGTGGGGGAGTAGCGGTCATAGAACTCTGGTTGGTGCGCCACGCGATCGTGGCCGAGAACGAGCGTCTCAAGCTCTACGGCGTGCGCGACGTGGCGCTCTGCCCGGACAGCCTCGTGGCCCAGGCACGGCAGTATGAGGCGCTCGCACGCGCCCTGCCGCGCCCGGCCCGCTGGCTCTGCACGCCCCTCTCGCGCACGCGCCGGACAGCCGAGCGCATCTTCGCGGCGGGCTATCCTGCGCAATCCCTGCAAGTCGAGCCGGGTCTCCTGGAGCAGGATCTCGGCGACTGGGCCGGCCTCGCCCACGCCGCCCTGCCACCGTTGCTCACCACGCCAGCCCACCCGTTCTGGCCGCTCGCGGCGGCGGAGCGGCCGCCGGGCGGCGAGAGCTTCGAGACCGTGCTCGAGCGCGTCGGCCCTGCGGTCGAACGGATCGCGGCGGAGGCGGACGAGCAGCCCGTCATCGCCGTCTGCCACGGCGGCAGCATCCGCGCCGCCGTGGCGTTTGCCATGGGCGTGGACGCGCGCGCGGCATTGCACCTCTCCGTGCAGAACCTCTCGCTCACCCGGATCGAGCGGGAGCCGGGCGGCTGGCGCGTCGGCTGCGTGAACGAGTTGCTGGGGTTCTAGTCCGGCCGCCAACGCAGTATGCTAGAGGTGCTCCAGGAGGGAGACACCCCATGCGCCGCATCTTGCTCGCTGCCGCAGCCATCATCGTGACCTCGGCGTGCCTGCCGCTCGCCGCCAGCGCGCAGGAAGAGCAGCAGGAGGTGGTGGACCGCGCGACCCTCACCGTGCAGGACATGGTGAACAACCGCGACGGCACGCAGGCCCAGAGCGTGCTCAGGAGCGCCCGCGCCGTGCTGGTCTGCCCGCAGGTGTTCCAGGCCGGGTTCCTGATCGCCGGATCGGGCGGCGACTGCGTGCTGGTCGCGCGCGACGGCGGCGGCGGGTGGTCGTTCCCGGCGTTCTACGGGATCGCGGGCGGCAGCGTCGGCTTCCAGGCCGGGGTGCGGGACGCCGAAGTCATGCTGATGATCATGAACAACAAGGCGCTCAACGCGATCATGGACAACCAGTTCAAGCTGGGCGCCGACGCGTCCGTCACCTTCGTCAATCTCGGCGGCGGCATCGAGGGCGCGACCACGGCCGCGCTGAACGCCGACATCGTGGGCTTTACCCGTGCACGTGGGCTATTCGCCGGCATCTCGCTCGGCGGCAGCCTGCTCAACTCACGTACGGGATGGGACCAAGCGTATTACGGCCGGCCGTTCGCCGCACGGCAGGTCGTCGTCGGCATGGAAGCCAGCAACCCGGCGGCGGACCCGCTGCGCGAGGTGCTGACCCGCTACGGTGCCCGGCAGGCGGCTGCCTCTGCCGCGCCTCCGCCTCAATACGGCGCTCCCGGATATGGTGCTCCGCAGCAGTACGGAGCGCCCCAGCCAAATGCTCCGCAGTCCCTCGCGCCCGTGCAGCAAGCGCCCCTGCCGCCGCCCGGTGCGCGGCATTGAAGGCATGGCTGAACCGCCCCCTTTCTGGAAGACGACGCCGCTCGCGGCGATGACCGATGAGCAGTGGGAGTTGCTCTGCGACGGCTGCGGCCGCTGCTGCATGCACAAGCTGCGCGACGAGGACACGAACGAGCTCGCCTTCACCAACGTCGCCTGCCGCCTGCTCGACCTGCACACCTGCCGCTGCACCCGCTATGCGGAGCGCCAGCAGCACGTGCCGGACTGCGTCTCGCTCCGCCCGGCGGACCTCGGGAGCATTGACTGGCTGCCGCCGAGCTGCGCTTACCGCCTCGTCGCCGAGGGCCGCGACCTGCCCTCCTGGCACCCGTTGCGCGGTGGCGACCCGGCGGCAGTGCACATCTCCGGCGCGAGCGTACGCGGCCGGGCGGTGAGCGAGAAGGCCGCGGGACCACTCGAGGATCATATCGTCACGTGGCCGGGCCAGATGCCCCGGCGAAGGAGGGCGTAGTGCAGGGCGCGATCTACGCCGGCGTGAACGCCGCGGTCCTCACACCCATGACGGCGGATCTCACGGTGGACCTCGACCGCATGGCGGCACATTGCCGATGGCTGCTCGCCAACGGCTGCGACGGCCTCGGAATCCTGGGCACGACGGGCGAGGCCAACTCGCTCGGCGTCTCGGAGCGGCTCGCGCTCATGGAGGGACTGGTCGAGCGCGGCATTCCCGCGGCAAAGCTCCTTCCCGGCGTCGGCACGCCCGCGATCACCGATACGGTGCTCCTGGCCCGGCGTGCCGCCGAACTGGGCTGTCCCGGCGTGCTCGCATTGCCGCCCTTCTTCTACAAGAACCCGAGCGAGGATGGGCTGCTCGCCTTCTTCAGCGAGGTCGTGCAGCGGACCGGCGGCGCGCCCAAGCTCTATCTCTACCACTTCCCGGCACAGAGCGCCGTGCCGATCACGCTCTCCCTCGTCGAGCAGTTGCTGCGGGCGTTCCCCGGCGCCGTGCGCGGCATCAAGGATAGCAGCGGCGATTTCGCGAACACGCGCGCCTACGTGGACCATTTCGCGCAGGACGGCTTCGAGGTCTATTGCGCCGATGATGGACATCTTCTCCAGCTTCTCGCCGCAGGCGGCGCGGGCTGCATCACGGCGGCGAGCAACGTGACGAGTGCCGTGAACGCGGGCGTCTATGCCGGGCGCGACAGCACCGCGGGCGCGGAGGCGCAGGCCGTGCTGACCGCGCTCCGGCGCGCGGTGACGAGCCAGGCGCTGATCCCAGGTCTCAAGGCGCTCGTCGCCCGGCACACAGGCGATGCTAGCTGGCGCCATATGCGTCCGCCGCACTTGCCCCTGCCTGCCGAGGCGGAGGCACGGCTGTTCGCCGCCTTCGACGCCTGCGGGGCTCCCATGGCGCGGGCGGCATAGCTCATCACACCATCTCGGCTTCTGCCTCGGCCTTGCGAACAGGGGCATCGTTCGCGGCAAGAAGGGCGCCAACCTGAGCGATGAACGCGCCGCGCTGGAACGGCTTGAGCAGCACGTGCGTGCTGGGCGGCAGAGTCTCGCGTTCCGTGACCTCGTCGTAGCCAGTGACGAGCAGGCCGGGCAGGCCAGGCAGGCGCGCCGCCGCAAGCCGCAGCAGTTCCGCGCCGGATAGGCCGGGCATGGCGTGGTCCGTCACCAGCACGTCCGGGCGCAACCCGGTGGCCAGCGTCTCCAGCGCCGCCGCCGCCGAGTCCACGGCGGAGACGGTGCAGCCCGCGCGCTCCAGGAACAAGGTAAGCATCCGGCGCACCGGCGCCTCGTCCTCGACCAGCAAAATGTGCCGTCCACCGCCCTGAAATGTGGGCACTGCGGCTGGCTCGGCTCGGATGATCGGTGTGGGAAGGGCCGGTGCGCTGGGTAGCCAAAGCTCGACCACGGTGCCACGCCCTGGAGTGCTCGTGATGCGGAGATCGCCTTGCGACTGCCGGGCGAAGCCGTGGACCATGGCGAGTCCGAGTCCCGATCCCTTGCCGAAGGACTTGGTGGTGAAGAAGGGGTCGCAGGCGCGGGCGAGGGTCGCAGCATCCATGCCTGTGCCGTCGTCTTCGACGTGGACGATCACGTAGTCCCCCGGCGCGAGGTGAAGGGTGCCAGCTTCGCCTGGGCGCGCGTTACGGGCGACGAGGCGCAGCGTCCCGCCCCGCGGCATCGCATCGCGCGCGTTGATGGCGAGGTTGAGCAGCGCGGTCTGCAACTGGTCCGCGTCGGCGAGCGCGTGCCAGGTCTTCGGCTCCACCTCTGCCTCGATCTCGATCTGTGGTCCCAGCGTGCGGCGGAGCAGCTCGGCGGCTTCCCCCAGGGTCGGCCCGAGGTCCACGGCACGCGTGTCCAGCGCCTGCTGGCGCGCTGTCGTGAGCAGCCGCGCGGTCAGCGTGGCCCCGCGGCGGGCCGCGTCCTGCGCGAGGCCGAGCTGCGCCGTTGCCTCCGGGTCGCCGCCGAGCCTCTCCGCGGTCATCTCCAACCCGCCGAGCACGACTTGGAGCAGGTTGTTGAAATCGTGCGCGATGCCTGCTGTGAGCTGGCCCATCGCCTCCATCTTCTGGGCTTGCCGCTGCTCCGCCTCGGCACGATTGCGCTCGGTTACGTCCCGTGCGCTGCCGACAAGCAGGGTCTCGCCGCCGTCCGGGTCGGGGACCAGGGCGACCACGCCCTGCCACTCGCGCGGTCCAGCCGGGCCGGTCAACATCACGTTGAAGCTCGCCGGCCGCCGCTCGCGCAGGCATTCCGCATAGGTTGCCCGCAACGTCTCTGCCTGATCCGGCGCCAGGGTGAAGCCGGCCCGCTGGCCGAGGAACTGCTCGGGCGAGAAGTCGAAGCCTTTACAGAGGGCAGGGTTGACCGCCTCGTAACGGAAGTCCCCGTCCGCACCGGCGCGCAGCAGGAACAGCCCATCCGCCGCGTGCTCGAACAGGGCCTGGAACCTCGCTTGCGCCCAGCGTTGGGACCGTTCTGCCCTGCCGCGCCGCTGCAGCTCACGGCGCAGCAGCGCACCGAGCCCGGCGCCGAGCACCACCAGGCCGAGCGCCGCTGCGCTCGCGACGCGCACCTTGCCCCACCAGGGCGCGTCCACGACATCGGGCGAGATGCCCCCAACAAGGATCAGCGGCAGCCCATCCACGCGGCGGAAGACATGCAGACGCCGCACCCCGTCGAGCGGCGACGCGCCGTCGTAGATCGTCCCGGCCGGACCGTAAGCGGCTCGGAGGAGACGACTGCCCCGCAGGTTGCGGCCGATGTCGCCGGGATTCCACGGTGCTTGGGCCATCACCGTGCCGTCATCGCGGACGAGGGTCAGCGTGCTCTGATCCGTCAAGCGCAGGTGGCCGAAGAGATCGCGCAGGTAGTCCATGTGGACCACGCCGCCAACGACGCCGACGAAGGCCCCGCTCTCATCCACGAGGCGGCGGCTCAGCGGGATGCTGAGCAGGCCCGAGACCCGGCCGACGATGGGTGTGCCGACATAAAGGCCCGAATCCGGGCCGCTTCGATGCACGCGGAACTCCTCGCGGTCCGCGAAGCTCATGCCTTCCGGCCCCTCGGACGCGATCACCGTCCGCCCCTCGCGGTCGAGGACGAACATGGAGCCCATGTATCGCGCGGTCGCCACCCGGCGCAGCAGCAAGGCGCGGCGAAGCTCGGGCGAGAGCGCCATGATGCCGGGCAGACGCAAGCTGTCCGCGACGGATTGCAGCGAAAGATCGTAGGTCTCGATCGTGCGCGCGATATCGCCATCGAGCACGGCCAGCAGATCCGCAGTGCCCGAGACCGCGATGGCGCGCGCGGAATCGCGCTCCGTCCACAGCATCCAGGCGCCGACGGCAAGCAGTCCCGCCACGAGCAGCGCGGTCGCGACCGCACCCACACGCAGAAGGCGCCGGCTCCGCCGCCGCCATCCCACGACCCAACTTACCAGCCTCATCACGCCCTGCATGGTCTCCCCTCCGCGCGGACGAGGACAGCAGACAGCAAGAGTCCTACGAAAGAGTTAACGGATGGGCGACTATCTTCGGGGCGGCGGCGAAGATGAGCGGAGTCCATGCGCCCCGCCCTCATATTGCACTTCCGGTGCGACGCCGATCAGTGTATTGTTAACCTCTGATTAAGGCCGTCTTGGATGCCGCTGGCACCTGCGGTCCCCTGAACGCCGCGAAAAACTCGGGGCACCTGCACGTTCGGAGGTGCGTCGTGTCCGTTGATCCTGATTTCCTGCTGCTGGACCGCGTGTTCCAGCCCGCCGCGGACCGCATGGCGGCCTGGGCGACCCCTTTCGACCTTGCCCGCCTGTCCCTGATCACCGTGATCGTCCTGCACACTGTGGTGCTCGCCTGGGACCTCGCTCGGCTCAGCGATCCGCTGCTGCTCGCCTTGGTCACGGGCGGCACCCTGATCGGGTACAGGGCGGCGTCCCAGCTGCGCAGGCAGATCGCGCGTGCCGAGCGCCGGTCCCGCCCTGGGATGATGAACGCCCAGCGCGTGCTGCTGCGGTCCTTCCGGCTGGCCTGGCTCGGGCTCGCGCCTGCCTGCGCTGTTCTCGAGATCTCGTCGGCCCATCGCTCAGTCGATCTGTGCAACGCCGCCCTGAGCGCGTGCTGGCTCGCGACGGTCTATTTCGCCTCTTGCTCGCCGTCGCCGGTCGTGCGCACGTTCCGCCATGGGCTGCCCTGCTTCCAAGGGGCGAGCTGAGGCGATCCTGGCCGTGCATCGCAGCGGTGCAGCGTCCCACCGCCGCCCGACGCACCCGGCAGCTGGGGCGCTCGCGGCAAGGGCCTTCACGACCTGGTCAGCGTGAAGCGGCTGTACGCCACCCGCCCGCTGCCGCTACGGACGAAGCTGGCCGAGCCGATCAGCTTGCCGCCGGCAACGAACCCGCTCAAGTCGCAGATGAAGGGGTTCCTGCCCATCATGAGCTGGCCCGAAGCAACGATGCGGCCTGTATCGGACAGATGCCCCGACAGCTCCCCAGACCCCAGCAGGCCTCCCCAGGCCTCGAAGCGCGCCGTGATGGCTCCTGCTGGCTCGCGCCGCGTGATCACCAGGGACATCTGCCCGCCTTGCTGCATGGTCTCGTTGTACACGGGACCGCGGAAGGAGACAGGCACGCTGGGCATCATAGGCTGCTGGGGAAGAGCCGTGCTGGCGCGGGACGGCGTGCTCGTCGCCGTCGCCTGCCGAGGCGGGGGCTGCCCCTGGGACGGCGCAGGACGACTGGCGTCATCGTGGGAGGTCGCGGCCATACGATCACGGCTGCGCGGTTGCGCGACCCACCGCTCTGACCCGATCCAGCCGCCGACTAGAACGAGGCCCAGCGCGATGGCGGCAGCGACGCGGGCAGCATACCGCCGCCGCGCCGGGGGCGGAACGTGAGGCGCGAGGGCCTCGTCAGTGGAGGGCGCGGCGGCCGCTGTCGGTTCCGGCGCCGCCGGCAGCGGGAGCGCGGCATTCTCGTCCACGCCATCCCGCATCGAGACGGCCCCATCCACGTGGCGCCGGGCGACACGGGGTGCGTCCTCTAACTCCGCCAGGAACACGGCCGCACTCCCGAGCACGTTCACGAGCCGCAGCAACCCGCCGGAGTTCCTGGCCAGGGCGAGAACGGCGTCGGGTTCCAGCATGTCCCGCGGCTGCCCTGCGGCGGCAAGGCGAGCGGCGACGAAGCGCGCGACCTCCACGGGCGAGAGCGGCTCCAGCGTCACGGTCGTGATCGGGCGATGCACCCCAGCGAGCCGCTCCGCGAAGTCCGGGAGCGCGGCGAGGACGAAGGGCTTGTCCGACGCGCACAGGCGGGCGAGCGCGTCCGCGTCCATGAACCCGGCCTCATCGACGAGCAGGACGCCGCCGGTCCGCAAGTGGGGTTCCAGCGCGTCCCCGCGGTTGACGAGGCGCACGGATCGGCCGTCGCGCCGCAGCGCCTGGGCTAGGTCTTGCAGCAGCAGCGTCTTGCCGGTCCCGGGCGGCCCGACCAAGAGCACCGCCTCGTCCCGGCCCACCACCGCGAGCGTCGCCGCCCGCGCCCGCTGCCACGCAGGATGGGCGACAGCCTCGCCGGGAGCGGCCTGGAGGCGGAAGGGAGTGTTGGCAGCGACCGGGCTGAGAGTTGGCTGCATGTTGCGGCCCTGCGGCGGAGAGCAGAACGGCCCGGGTTGCATGGACTTGCGACGTAGGCTGCCACTCAGCGTCGTTCAAGGCAGGGGCGCAGCTTGCCGCCGGCTTGATGCCGCGATGGTGAGACGCTCGCCCTGACCGCGCCGCGCCCACTCAGGAGAGCTGTTCGGCACGCGGTCGCTGGGATGCGGTGCTGAGGTTCTGCAGGGCGTGGTGGAGCTGAGCGGGATCGAACCGCTGACCTCCTCATTGCGAACGAGGCGCTCTCCCAACTGAGCTACAGCCCCGCCCTTTGCAGGGCGCGGACCTTGCTCGCGCACCTGCCTGGAGTCAAGCCGGCCGCTCCATGTTGCACCCGCGGGCCAGGCAGGGCTAGAAGCGCCTATCTCTGGAGCGGCACCGTGATCACCGGACTGTTCTCATTGCTCTATCTCGCGATCCGGCTCTATGTCTGGGCGATCATCATCGCGGCCGTGTTCAGCATGCTGACCGCCTTCGGCGTGCTCGACACGCGCAACCGCCTGGTCTGGTCCATCGGCGATTTCCTGTACCGCGTGACCGACCCGGTGCTGCGCCCGATCCGCAACGCGCTGCCCAATCTCGGGAGCATCGACATCAGCCCCATCGTCGTCATCGCCGTGCTTGATCTGCTCGTGGTGCCTGTGCTGCGAGGCATCGAGACGGCCATCCTCACCGGGTATTGGCAAGGGATCCTGTTCTAGCCGTGCCCGCCCGTATCCTTGACGGCCGCGCGCTCGCGGCCCGCGTGCGCGCCGAGGTGGCGGCCCGCGTCTCCCAGCTCGCCTTCCGGCCCAGCCTCGCCGTCGTGCTCGTGGGCGACGACCCGGCGAGCGCGGTCTATGTCCGCGCGAAGGACCGCGCCGCGCAGTCGGCCGGCATCGCGGCGCAGACGATCCGCCTGCCTGGCACCACGAGCGAGGCCGCGCTGCTCGACGAGGTGTCCCGGCTCAACGCCGACCCGGCCGTGGACGGCATCCTCGTGCAGCTTCCCCTGCCGCCGCCCATCCGCGCCCGCGTCATCATCGAGGCGCTCGAACCGGCGAAGGACGTGGACGGGCTGCATCCGTTCAACGCGGGGCTGCTGCGGGAGGGGCGCGCGCTGCTCGCGCCCTGCACGCCGCGCGGCGTCATGCGCCTGCTCGCCGATGCAGGGATCGCGCTCGCAGGGGCGAAGGCGCTGGTGCTCGGGCGGTCCATCCTCGTCGGCAAGCCGCTCGCGGCGATGCTGCTGGAGGCGGACGCGACGGTCACGGTCGCGCACTCGCGCACGCGCGACCTCGCCGCGGAGTGCCGCTCAGCGGACGTGCTGGTCGCAGCCGCCGGGCGGGCCGGGCTGGTGCGGGGGGATTGGGTGAAGCCGGGCGCTGCGGTCGTGGACGTGGGCATCAACCGGCTAGCTGACGGCAGCCTCGCGGGCGACGTGGACTACGCCGCATGTGCCGAGACTGCCGGGTGGATCACGCCGGTGCCGGGCGGGGTTGGGCCGATGACAATTGCCTGCCTGCTGGAGAACACGCTCGCGGCGGCGCTAGCCCGGCGCGGAGCGCCTCGCTCGCCCTGTGCGCACGACGTGTGATATGGTCATGCGGTGATCTTGTGCCGTAGAGGGAGTCGTGCCTAGCTTTTTCCTGACCAAGCCGGAAGCGAGACAGCCCGCGATGTTCCAGGCCGTTCGCCTGCGCACGCCGCAGCTCTGCGGCAGCGTGGCGGTGCCAGCCGGTACGCGCGGGGTGGTCGTCGATACCTATGACGATGGTAGCTACGGGGTCGAGATCTCAAAGCCAGTGGAAGAGGTGCTGATCATCGACGGCAAGGACCTTGACCCCGTCTGATAGCGACGGGATGCCTTTCGACACTGGTCGCTTGGCCTTCCATATCCACCCCGAGAAGATCACGCGCTATCTCCTGACTACCAGCCCCGCTGCCACGCCGGAAGCTCGCGGGAAGAGCCGGTTCTTCCAGGGAATCGGCTATACTCCTGATAACTGGACTGCGTTGCGGGATGCGCTTTTGCAGCACCCGCAGACTTCCTCGCTGGAAGACGTGAAGCAAAACAAGCACGGCCGGCAGTTGCTGTTCCGCTGCTCAATGCCTGTTGCCCCGAACGGGGGCACGTATTGCCTCCGCTCCGTATGGCAGGAAAGAGAAGACCGCTATTGGTTCAGCACGGCGTATGCGCAAGCGGTTGCACGATAACTGGATGCTCTTGATAGGACGCAAGTTGGCCACTCCCGGATCGAGATCATCCCTCTCGGCGCGCCCTCCCCGCTTCCACAACCTCGACCCGGCAGGGTCGCGCGGCGCTGCGGTGCTGCTGCGCTGGATGCTGAACCGCGAGCGAGCGCGCTGGCCGAAGCGCGTCATAGACCCGGCCTATCCACCGCCCGGCCCGGTCGCGCCCGGCCACGTCGGCATCACGTTCATCGGCCACAGCACTTTCCTGCTGCGCTTCCCAGGCCTGACGCTGCTCACGGACCCGCAGTTCAGCGAGCGCGCCTCGCCCGTCCAATGGGCCGGCCCACGCCGCGCGCGAGCACCGGGCATCGCGCTTGACGCCCTGCCGCGGGTGGACGCCGTGCTGCTCAGCCACGACCATTATGACCATATGGACCTGCCCTCGCTGCGGGCGCTCCACGCGCGCTGGGCGCCGCGCGTCGTGACCACGCTTGGCAATGCGAAGCGCCTCGCACGGGCGGGAATGCCGGGCGCCGTGGAACTGGACTGGTGGCAAAGCTGCGCGGTCGGCCCAGCGCGCGTCACGGCAACGCCGGCGCGGCATTTCTCGGGACGCACTCCCTTCGACCGATTCCAGACGCTGTGGGCCGGGTTCATGGTTGAGATCGCGGGTGGGCGGCTCTTCTACGCGGGCGATTCCGGGATGGGGCGGCACTGGGCGATGATCCGCGACCGCCTCGGACCGCCCGGCGTCGCCCTGCTGCCGATCGGCGCCTATTTGCCGCGCGAGATCATGGGGGTCGTCCATCTGGACCCGGCCGAAGCCGTCGCCGCCCGCGCCGAGCTGGGCGCGGCGCGGGCGATCGGGACGCACTGGGGCACGTTCCAGCTCACGGACGAGGGCATTGACGAGCCGGTCCGCGCGCTCGAAGCCGCGCGCGCGGCGGCCGGCCTCTCACGGGAGAGCTTCGACGTCCTGGGGTTCGGAGAGACGCGCGATCTGCCGTTGTGAGGGGGCGCTTGACCACGCGAGGCTGCCCGCGGTGCCGCACGCCGGGCAGACTGGCTCCCACGCGGGCTGGACCGTGCCGCAAACGTTGCAGCGCCACTCGGGATCAGGGGCGGCCGTGGCGGCCTCGCGCAGCGCATCGCGGGCCGCGGTCGGGTCATCGTCCGCCTCGGCGAGGTCGGCCCTGAGCACGTAGAGGCGACGCTCGCGGAGTCCGGTAGCGGCGGCGGCGTCAAGGTGTCGCCGCGCCTCGCCGAGCAGCCCAGCGTCGAGCGCGAGGCGGGCGAGCAGGAGTTGGCTGTCCGGCAAGTTCGGCGCGCCCTGGACAAAAGCCTGCCCGGCCTTGACGCGCATGAGCGGGTCGGCTTGGGGTTCGAGCGCGAACTCGGCGAGATCGGGCTGCGGTGCAGCGGCCCAGGCACGGCGGAGCACGTCCTGCGCAGCCCGCTCCTTGCCCGCCTCGCGCAAGCGTCGCGCATGGGCGAGGGCGGCGGGGGCGAAGTTCGGGTCCGCTTCCCAGGCGGATTTGGCGAGGCGCCGGGCCTCATTTGCATCAGGGGTCGCGTCGGCCGCGGCGGCGCCCAGGGCGGCGCGCTGGCCTGACCTCTCGGGAGGAGCAAGGCGCAGCGCATCCTGCCAGGCGCCGGTGCGGAGCGCGATCTGCAGCCGCTCGGCCCGCAGCCAGGCAGCACCGGGCTGGGCGGCCTCTGCTCGGCGTGCGAGGTCCGCCGCGGTGACGAGGTCGCCGCGCGCGATGGCCTGGCGCAGCAGGCCGCGGAGGCCGAGGAAGGCGGCGTCCGGCCGCGCGGCGAGCGCCTGGAACGCGGTCTCCGCCTCGGCCTCATGCCCGGCGAGGCGCCCGGCGCTCGCAGCGAGCAGGAGTGCGACCGGCTGATCACCGAGGCTCGCCCGGACGCGCTCGACCTCGCGCCGGGCGGCAGGGGCGTCACCCGCAGCGAGTGCCACCAGCGCCCGCGTCACCGCCGCGTCGCCGCGCGTCCTGGTGCGGCCGGAGCGCCAGCGGCGGAGCCGGCGCGGGCCGCGGACCAGTGCGCCCAAGAGGCGGAACAGGATGTAGAGCAGCACGAACAGGATCGCCACAAGGAGCACGGTGATCGGCGTGGACGCCTCGTAGGTCAGGTCTCCGACATTCGCCGCGACCGTGCCGGGCAGGAGCGATACGGCCCACGCGATGGCGACCGCTATGGCGGCAGCGATGAGGAAGCGGATGGCGGCGCGCATCGGTCCTAGCCCTCCTTCGCAGCGAGCTTGGCGAGCGCCGCGTGCGCGTCGAGCAGGGACTGGGCCTGGTCGCGCCACGGCTTGATCGCCGCGGCAGCCGGGCCGGCCAGCCCGTCGAGAGCCAGGACAGCGCCGGAGAGGTCGCCCGCGTCGAGCGAGTGCTGCGCATTCGCGAGCACGCCCGCGACTGGGTCGCCCAGCACGACGCGGGTGCCCTCGCGAACGGTCACCGCCTGCTGCGCCCGCGTCCAGAGGCGGTCGAGGAAGGGCTGCCCTTGCGTGATCGCAGGCTGGCTTGCCTGCTGCGCGGCCGCAGCCGCGGCCGGGAAGCTCAGGCGCAGCTCGCTCAGAGTCGGCGGCGGCTTGGTCGCGAAGCGAGCGAGCGCGGGTGGGGCGTCAGGGATGGGGCCGAGCGGCTGCCCGGCGTCGAGCGCCGCGGAGGCTCCTTGCAACTGGGCAAGATGCTGCGCCGTCGCGGTCAACCCGGCGACCTGGCCCGTCGTGTGCTCGACGGCGGTGAGACGGGTATCTACCTTGTCAAGGCGGGCCGTCAGGGCGGCTTGGTTGCTGCTGGCCTGCTGCTCGGCGGCGGTGAGGCGGGAGTTGAGCTTGCCGAGCCCGGCGGTGACGGCGGCCACCTCGGTCGCCTCGCGTTTGGCAGCTGCATCCTGCTGCGCGGAGAGCTGATCGAAGCGCTTGGCCAGCGCTGCAAGGTCCGCCGGGCTTGCCGCCGGAGGTGGGGGTGTCGGCACAGGGCGCGCCTCAAGCGCGGTGATCTTGGCCTCCAGCGGCTTCAGGTCCACGGGAGGCGGCTGAGGGCGGGCTTGTAGCGCGGCTATCTCAGCCTCGAGGGGCTTCAGGTCCACCGGGAGAGGAGGTTGCGGGATGGGACGCGCCTCGAGCGCGGCGACCTTGTCTTGCAGCGGCTTCAGGTCCACTGGCGCAGGCTGCGGGCGCGCTTCGAGCGCGGCGATGCGGGCCTCAAGCGGCTTCAGGTCCACTGCGGGGGCAGGCGCTGGCGCGGGACGCGACGCGACCTGCTCGACGCGGCCGGAGAGCGCCTGGACCTGCGTCGTCAGGGCGCCGATGCGCTGCTGCTCGCGCGCGACGTCCTTGGCCACGACAGGGGACGCGGCAGGGTTCACGTAGAGATAGGCGACCGCGGCCACGAGCGCCGCGAACAAGACGCCGAGCAGGGACGCCAGTGTTGACAGCCCCGACCGGCCGGGACGCGGAGGTTCGGCGGCATACGCTCGCTCGGAGGGCGTTGCATGCGATGCGCTCGGGGGCGGCTCGTCTGGAAGCCGGTCGCTTGGACGCTGGACGCCCAAGGAGTAGGCGCTCGGAGGCCGATTGCGCGGAGGCTGGTCGCTCGGAGGCTGCTCGCCCGGAGATTGATCGCTCATAGCAGGGCCAGGATCCCGTCTAATGTTGGAGATGCTGAAACACGGACTCGGCGCCAGGGCAAGGGGTACAGTGCGGCAGCGGCCGGTTCGCCGATGGTGAGCGCGTCCACGGTAGCGAGCAAGCGCTCCAGCCGCACAGGCATCAGCCGGGCGAAGGCGCGCGCCGTCTCGGCGGAGAGGAAGGTCGCGGCCCGCAAGCGCCTCGCGTGCAGCGCCTCCGCTGCCGCGGGAGGGAAGATGCGGGGCGGCTCGGCCCTGTAGGCGACGCGGCGATGCACTTCGAACCCGGCAGCTCCTAGGGCCGCGGCGAGATCCTCACCCTGCCCCTCGCCGACGGGGAGCAGCAGGCGAGCGCCGGGCTGCAGCGTGGCCGCGGCGAGTGCGGCCAATGCCGCCGCGTCCCCGTGCGCGCTGCGCACGTCGCGGAAGCCGCACTCGCGCGCCCGCGCGGCGGTAGCGTCGCCCACGGCCAGGAGCGGCAGGGCATAGTAGTCAAGGAACGCCGAGAGAAGGGCGTTGCCGCTCGTGACCAGCACGGCGTCAACCTCCGGCGGATCGTCGATCCCTCGCACCACGATGTCGAGACACGGCGCGATGACGGGCTGCCAGCCGAGTGCCTCGATGCGCGAGGCGGTCTCGCGCGCGGCCTGGTAAGGCCGGGTGATGAGGACACCCCGCGGAGCGTCTTGGGCCTCGGCCGGGTCAGGCGAAGATGTCGCGCGGGCTGTCGGCACGGAGCGAGGCGCCCAGGTCGGCGCCGAGGCGGGCGGCGTCATCCGCGGTGCCGTGAAGGCTGCGCTTGAGCAGGAAGCTGCCGTCGGCGCGGGCGACGAGGCCCGTGAGGTGAAGCTGGCCGTTGCGGAGGAAGCGGGCATGGCCGCCGATCGGCGTGCGGCACGATCCGTCCAGCACGGCCAGCATGGCGCGCTCGGCGGTGCTGACGGCGCGCGCGGCCGGGTCCTCGATGGCGGCGAGCAGCTCGCGCAAGGCGAGGTCGTCCTCGCGCGCGGTGATGCCGACGATCCCCTGGCCGGCGGCGGGGACCATGCTGTCCGGGTCGAGCACCACGGCCGCCTCCGCCTCAAGGCCGAGACGGCGCATGCCCGCCAGCGCGAGAAGGCTCGCCGAGCAGTCGCCGCGCCGGACCTTCTCGATGCGCGAGCCGACGTTGCCGCGGAGCAGCGCCATGCGCAGGTCGGGCCGCGCATGGAGGAGTTGGGCCTGACGGCGGACGGAGTTGGTGCCGATCAGGGCGCCGGACGGCAGCGCCTCCAGCGGGTCTGCAGGGTCGGGCGGCAGGCAGCCGGGACCGAGGATCAGCGCGTCGCGCGCGTCCTCGCGCGTGAGGGTGCAGGCGAGCACGATGCCGGGCGGCAGCACCGTCTCCAGGTCCTTCAGGCTATGGATGGCGAAGTCCACCCGGCTTCCGGCCAGCGCCTCGTGAATCTCCTTGGCGAACAAGCCCTTGCCGCCGATCTCGGCGAGGCTGCGATCCTGCACGCGGTCCCCGGTGGTGCGGATCACTTCTTCGCGGAACACGTCGTGGAGGCGCAGCGCCGGGCAGAATTGGGCGAGGCGGTCGAGGAAGAGGGCGGTTTGGGCGAGCGCCAGCGGGCTGCCGCGGGTGCCGACGCGCAGCGGCAGCGCGTGGCCGTGCGGGCGCACGCGGGGCGGGAGCGGCAAGAGAAGGCTGCTGACGGGGTGGTCGTCGGGCATCGCGGTGTCCTAGAAGGGTGGCCCTGCTTTGGAAACCCCAGGTTCATGCAGAGCGGACCCCTACTTGGGATCGAGTTCGAGCTGTGACGAGACCGCGGCAGCCGTGCTGGACGCGCACGGCTGCGTGCTGGCCGAGGCCGTGCTGTCCCAGTCCGAGCACGCGCGCTACGGCGGCGTCGTGCCCGAGATCGCGGCGCGGGCGCACCTCGCGCATTTGCCGGGGCTGGTGCGGGATGTGATGGCGGAGGCGGGCGTCGGCGTCGCCGACCTCGCGGGGGTGGCGGCGAGTGCCGGGCCGGGACTGATCGGGGGACTGGTGGTGGGGGCTGGTCTCGCGAAAGGGATCGCGCTCGCGGCGGGCAGGCCGTTCCTCGCGATCAACCACCTGGAAGCGCACGCGCTGACGGCGCGGCTGCCGGGTTTGGTGCCGGGCGGTGCTCCATTCCCCTACCTGCTCCTGCTCGTGAGCGGCGGGCATTGCCAGTGCGTCGCGGTCGAGGGCGTGGGCTGCTACCGGCGGCTCGGAAGCACGCTGGACGACGCCGTGGGCGAGGCGTTCGACAAGGCAGCGAAGATGCTTGGCCTGCCCTGGCCTGGCGGCCCGGCGCTGGAACGGCTCGCCGGCATGGGCGACCCGGCGCGCTATCCCCTGCCCCGCCCCTTGCTTGGCCGCCCCGGCTGCGATTTCTCGTTCAGCGGACTCAAGACCGCGTTCGCGCAGGCGGTGGGCCGCTTCCCGCCGGGGGCGCTGCCGGAGCGGGACGCCGCGGATTTGGCGGCGTCGTTCCAGGCCGCCGCGGTCGCCGTGCTCGCGGACCGGGCGGCGAACGCGCTCGCGATGATGCCCGAGGCGAAGTTGCTCGTCGTGGCGGGGGGCGTGGCGGCGAACCAGGCCGTGCGCGCGGCGCTCGACGCGGTGGCGCGGCGCGCGGGTGTGCCGCTCGCGGCACCGCCGCTGCGGCTGTGTACGGACAACGCGGTGATGGTGGCATGGGCTGGGATCGAGCGGTTGAGGCTCGGGCTGGTCAGTCCCCTGGATGCGGAGCCGCGACCGAGGTGGGGGTTGGAGGAGTTGAGTAGTCCTGCGATACAGGGCGGCTTAGATTGCTTCCATGGTTGAAGAACCCGACAGCTTCGTCTTCGAACTTCGCCGTCTGCCCGAGTACACTGAGGAGACGATCATCTCCGAGTTGCAACGTGTCTCGGCCCTCGTTCCTGACGGTGCGCTGACCGTTTCCGCATTCACCAAACACGCGCGTATCGAAAAGAAGACGGTCTATCGTCGCTTCGGGACGTGGAGCGGCGCCCTACGAGCCGCGGGCCTTGGGCATCGCTTCAGTGAGCACATGGGATCACCGGGTGCACACCCGTCCCGTCGCATGTCGGACGAGGACATCCTGCAAGAGCTGCGGGAGCTCGCCGCCCGCCTGGGCAAGACTGAACTAATCGTCGCTGACATCGCGGAACATCTGCCATTCTCTGGCAAGACGCTACGTAAGCGATGGGGCACATCACGAGCCGCGTTCGAAGCAGCTGGGCTAGCCACCACAAGAATGGGCCGCCGCTACACCGATGAGGAATGCTTCGCTAATCTGCTGACCGTCTGGACGCATTATCGCCGCCCACCAACACGTTACGAGATGGGCCTCCCACCGTCACAGGTCGGAAGCAAGGCGTATGTCATGCGCTTCAAAACGTGGAACAAGGCGCTCGCAGCCTTCGTGGAGCGCGTCAACCAGGATCGCGAGCCAGAGAAGGACAAACTGTCCGCTCCTGTGCCAGTGCTCTCGTCGGCTAACCGCTTACCCGAGGAAAGCCGCGACATTCCTCTTGGCCTACGGTTCCGCGTCCTACATCGCGACCGCTTCAAGTGCGTCCTATGCGGCGACCATCCGGCTCGCAATGCGGAATGCGTCCTGCACGTGGATCATGTGATACCGTGGTCATGAGGGGGGAAAACGCGAGATGATAACCTGCGCACCCTGTGCGCGACGTGCAACATCGGTCGCGGCAACCGGTTCGCTGATTGAGGCTTTCGACATTTCTTGGAGCAAATGCTGTTACCTCAACCTCGCTGCTTCGTTCAGCCTCTACTTGAAGCCGTAGTCTAGCTGCCCACTGGACGGGTTACCTGGTCTGCAAGCGTGAGCTGGGCTGCCTTCTTGAACCAACGCTCGTGCATCTCAGCCAAGAAGTCGGCCGTCAGCGGATCGGTTTGGGCTGAAAGAACAGCATCCACGCCGCAACGCGGGCAGATCGCGGTTTGCCCGCCGTCGGTCCAGTCCACAATCTCATTAGCCGTGTAGGTTTGCTGGCAGTGGAAGCAGCCGCAACGGACCTGGTCCGTCAGAAATGGCCGGTTGTGCATGGAATGCTCGTGCGCCTGGGTCAGCGCGTCTTCGACGGTGTCCATCAAGCTCTCACCATACGGTCACGATCAGGCCCGTGTCGCGGTCCACTACAGCGACTATACCGCTTCCACGATACCACGAAGTGCCCTGTGCCGTCCCCAGCGTTGCGTGCGAGGCGAGCGCCTGCAAAAGCCGGAAGGAGATGTGTCGCTGGTTCAGCCGTTCCAAGGCGTGCTGGGAGAAGCGGCTCGCTCCCGTATGTCTCGAAGTAGGACGGCATCGGCTTTCCCCATGACCTACTGCCGCGCCATTCACGGCGGCAACTTCGCCGACTGCATGAAGCACGCCTTGCTGGTCTGGACGGTGCGCGCCCTCGCCCGCAAGGCCGGGCCGCTTCCCGTGCTAGACACTCATGCCGGGCGCCGACACTACAATCTGGCGACCGACGCGGAGCGGACGGGCAAGTGGCGGGACGAGATCGCGCACCTTTTGGCGTCCCGTACGGACAAGGCTGTAAAGGGAGTGGGCAAGGGATCTAGCGGCTCGGGCTGGAGCTGGTCAGCGCGCTCGACGCGGAGCCGCGACCGCGGTGGCCGTGAGAGGAGCTATCCGGCGCTCAAGCCTAGCTCATCAACGCTGGACTTCGCTCCGCCGCCAAGCCGCGAGAGCCGCTTGAGACATGCTGGGCAGGTGACTTCGCTCGCAGGAGGTTCGGCCCAGCCCGAACCCGCTCCGGGCTCGGCCGCACAGAGCGCCATGCGGCAATGCGGTGTGACGGCATGATAGACAGGCAACCAGCCCTTGCTGGTGCGGCCCGATTTCCGGAGCGCGACAAACGTGCGGCCGGACAGCTCGATGGCGTTTTCCGACATAATCCGTGATCTACGCTGGCGTCGCCGCGCGGTCAAACAGTTTGTAGGAAGATAGGCTCAGGCGGCCCGTTGCCGGACCATGACGGATGCTGCATCCGGGACGCGATCTTGCGGCAATTGGCGAACGGAACCAGACCACGCCCATGAACTACCGCCATGCCTTCCATGCCGGCAGCTTCGCCGACTGCGTGAAGCACGCCTTGCTCGTCTGGATCGTGCGTGCCCTCGCCCGTAAGACCACGCCGTTCCGCGTCCTCGACACGCACGCCGGGCGCGGGCGCTACGACCTGTTGGCCGAGGCGGAGCGGACGGGCGAGTGGCGGGACGGGATCGCGCGCATCCTCGGCGATCCGCCCGCGCCGCTCGCCGACTACGCCGGGCTGGTGGAGCAGCTGGGCCTCTATCCCGGCTCGCCGCTGCTCGTGCGCGCCCTGCTGCGCGAGGGCGACCGGCTCGCGTGCTGCGAGCTGCACCCCGACGATGCGGCGGCGCTGCGGCTTCTGTTCGCGCGGGACCGGCAGGCGGCGGTTCATCACCGGGATGGCTACGAGGCGGTGCGCGCCCTGTTGCCGCCGCCGGAGCGGCGGGGCCTCGTCCTGCTCGACCCGCCGTTTGAGCAGGATGCCGAGTGGGACCAGCTCCTGGACGCACTGCGGGCGGGCGCGCGGCGGTTCGCGGGGGGCGTGTACATGGCGTGGTATCCGATCAAGGGCCGGGCGGCGGCGCGGGCGTTCCACGGCCGGGTCCGCGACGCCGGGTTGCGTGACGTGGTTGCCGCGGAACTGTGGCTGCGCGAGCCGGTGGATGCCGCGCGGCTCGACGGCTGCGGACTGCTGGTACGCAACCCGCCCTACGGCTTCGAGGCGGAGGCGCCCAGCATCCTCGGAGCGCTTCTGGAACGGCTGGGCCAGGGCGAGGCGGGACAGGGAACGCGGATCGTGCGCATCGCGGATGAGTGAGCCAGATGGATGAGATCGTGGCCGTCGTCGGCGCGGGCGCCTGGGGCACCGCGCTCGCCGTGCATCTCGGACGGACGGGGCACCCGGTCCGGCTCTGGGCGCGCGATCCCGGACCGCTCCGTGCGGCACGGGCAAGTCGCCATCTGCCCGGCGTCATCTTGCCCGATATCGTCGAGGTCGTGGACGCGCTCCCAACGGGCGAGGCCGTGCTCGTGGCCGTGCCGATGCAGCATCTGCGTGCCGTGGCAGCCGGGCTGCCGCCGGGTGGGGCGTTGGTCGCGTGCTGCAAGGGCGTGGAGCGGGGCACCGGATGGCTGCCGCTGGACGTGTTGGCCCAGGTGCAGCCGGGGCGGCCTGCCGCGGTGCTCACGGGGCCGAATTTCGCGCGCGAGATCGCGGCCGGGTTGCCAGCGGCGGCGGTGGTCGCGGCCGAGGATTCCGGCCTGCGCGAGCGTGTGGCGGCGCTGCTGAGCGGTCCCGCGTTCCGGCTCTACGGGAACGCGGACCCGCTCGGGGCGCAGATCGGAGGTGCGGCGAAGAACGTGATCGCCATCGCGGCGGGCTGCGTGAGCGGAGCAGGTCTCGGGGAGAACGCGCGGGCGGCGCTGGTCACGCGGGGCGTGGCGGAGCTGTCGCGCCTCGTGGCCGCCCTCGGGGGCCGGGCGGAGACGGCGGCGGGACTCTCGGGGCTGGGCGATTTGGTGCTGACCTGCACCGGGCGGGCAAGCCGCAATTTCCGGCTGGGCGAGGCGCTAGGAAGCGGGATGCCGCTCGCGCAGGCGCTGGCCGGTCTCGGGGGCGTGGCCGAGGGCGCGGCGACGGCGGCCTCCCTGCTCGCGCGTGCGGCCAAAGTGGATAGCCTTGTCGAGCTGCCGATCTGCGAGGCTGCCGCCGCGCTTCTCGACGGACGATTCGGGGTAGCGGAAGCGGTCGCCGCACTTCTCGCTCGACCGCGGCGTGACGAGTAGGGGCGTGCCGGAGTAGAGACCACCCCCATGTTCCGAGGCATCCTCACCGTGGGCGGCTGGACGATGGCCAGCCGGCTGCTCGGCTTCGTGCGCGATATCCTGATCGCGGCGTTCGCGGGGACCGGGCCGGTGGCCGATGCCTTCTTCGTAGCCCTCAGATTGCCCAACCTGTTCCGCCGCCTGTTCGGCGAGGGTGCGTTCAACGCCGCCTTCGTGCCGGAGTTCACCGGCGTGCTCGCGACCGAGGGGAAGCCGGCGGCCCGGCGTTTCGCCAACGAGACGCTCAGCGTCATGGTGTTCTGGCTCGGCCTGCTCACGGTGCTCGGCGAGATCTTCATGCCTGGGCTGATGGCGGTGCTGGCGCCGGGCTTCGCGCGCGAGCCGAGCAAGGCGGCGCTGGTCGTCGTGCTCTCGCGCATCACCTTCCCCTACCTGTTCCTGATCTGCCTCTCGGCGCTGGTCTCGGGCGTGCTGAACAGCCTCGACCGCTTCGCGGCGGCTGCGGCGGCGCCGCTGGTGTTCAACGTGACCTCGATCACGGCCATGCTGCTGCTCCGGCCCTACGTTCCCACGGTCGGGCACGCGCTGGCGTGGGGCGTGTCGGTCTCGGGCGTGCTGCAGCTCGGCCTGCTGCTCGTCGCGGCACGACGGGCGGGGATGAGCTTCCATGTTCCCCGGCCGCGGCTCACGCCCGCGATGCGCAAGCTGCTGCGGCGCATGGGGCCGGGCCTGATCGGCGCGGGAGTGACGCAGCTCAACTTGACCGTCGATATGATCATCATCTCCTGGCTGCCGCCCGGCTCCGCCAGCCTGCTCAACTATGCAGACCGGGTGAACCAGCTTCCGCTGGGGGTGATCGGCACGGCAATGGGCACGGCGCTGCTGCCGCTTCTGTCACGCCAGGCGCGCGCGGGGCAGGGTGCCGCGGCGCGGGAGACGCTGAACCGCGCCATCGAGCTGTGCGTCTCGCTGACGCTTCCGGCGGCGTTCGCGCTCGGGGCGGCAGGCGGGCCGATCATGCTCGTGCTCTTCACGCGCGGCGCGTTCACCGCCGACGACGCCCGGCTCGCCGCGCAGTCGCTCGCGGCCTACGCGGTAGGGTTGCCGGCGTTCGTGCTGGTCAAGGTGCTGGTGCCGATGTTCTTCGCGCACGGAGACACGCGCACCCCCATGTGGATTGGGTTCGGTGCCATCGCGCTGAACCTGATCCTCAACCTGCTCTTCATGGTGCCTTTGCGGCACATGGGGCCGGCGCTCGCGACGAGCTGCTCCGCGACCCTGAACGCGACAATCCTCGCCGTGCTCCTGGCGCGGCGCGGCTGGTTCACGGCCGACGCGCGGCTGCGCCACCGCCTGCCGCGAATCGCCGCGGCATCGCTGGCGATGGCGGTCGTGCTGGTGGAGATGGATCGCCTGATGTTCGCGCAGCTTGCCACGTTGCCCGGCTGGCGCTGGGCCGGGTTGGCATTGCTCATCGGGACGGGCATCACGACCTACGTGGCCGTCGCCTATCTGCTTGGGGCGCTGCGGCCACGGGAAATGCTCGCGGGCCTGAAGCGAAGCGGTTGACGGGCGCGCCGCCTCCCCCGACAACGCGCCCCATGCAGCAGCGCATCCTTTCCGGCATCCAGCCCTCGGGCGTGCCCACCCTGGGCAACTATCTCGGCGCTATCCAGCACTGGGTTCGGCTGCAGGACGGGCCGGACGAATGCCTCTACTGCGTCGTGGACCTGCACGCGATCACGGTCTGGCAGGACCCTTTGCTGCTCGCGGCGCAGACGCGGGAGATGGCGGCCTCGCTGCTCGCTTGCGGCATCAGCCCGGCGCGCAGCATCCTGTTCCACCAGAGCGCGGTCGCGGCGCACGCGCGGCTCGGCTGGATCTTCCAGTGCGTGGCGCGGCTGGGCTGGCTCAACCGCATGACGCAGTTCAAGGACAAGGCGGGCAAGGACCGCGAGGCGGCGAGCGCCGGGCTATACACCTACCCGGCGCTGATGGCGGCCGACATCCTGGCCTACAAGGCGACCCGCGTGCCCGTGGGCGACGACCAGCGGCAGCATCTGGAGTTCGCCAACGACGTGGCGCAGAAGTTCAACCACGATTACGGGACCGAGTTCTTCCCGCAGATCGAGGCGCTGATCCTGGGGCCTGCGGCGCGGGTGATGAGCCTGCGCGACGGCACCAAGAAGATGAGCAAGAGCGACGCCTCGGACCAGAGCCGCATCAACCTCACGGACGACGCCGACGCTATCGCACTCAAGGTGCGCCGGGCACGCACGGATCCCGAGCCGCTGCCGAGCGAGCCGGCGGGGCTGGAGGGCCGGGCGGAGGCGCGCAATCTCGTCGGCATCTACGCCGCACTTGCGGGCGAGGAGGTCGCGGACGTGCTGCGCGAGCATGGCGGGCGGGGATTCAGCCAGTTCAAGGAAGTGCTGGCCGAACTGCTCGTGGGCAGGCTCGGGCCGATCGGCGACGAGACCCGGCGGCTGCTCGCCGATCCTGGCCACGTGGACGCGGTGCTGGGCGAAGGCGCTGCGAAGGCGCGGGTACTCGCGGACCCCATCGTGGATGAGGCGGAGCGGCTAGTGGGGTTGCTCAAGGCATAATGCTCGCCGAGGGCACTCAGCAGCCAGCATCGCTCCGCATCCGGCGCGCGGCTCGGGCGAGCATCATGCGGTCATGGACAAGACCCAGGATCTCGACCACGCCGTCAGACGCTACACGATAGATGATGAGGTGCCGAGGTTGGCCGACGCGGTGCTCCCGTTCCACCAGGCCGCGAGCCAACCGCATCGGGAGGACGCGTAGGCCAGCGACTCGCGGCACCTCGCGGGAGCCGGGTAGAGTCGGGAGATCGCCGATGGCTGCCATGGCGGCCAACATGAGGCGGTGATACTTGGCCGCCCCGCCGGTTCCCCATCGCCGGGCGCTCTCGATGAGGATGAGGTCGATCTGGTCCTCAGCGCGCCCGGCGAGTCTGTAAGACAGCACTTACCCAGGATCGGCAGCGAGTTGGGCGCGCAGGCGTGCCATTGTCCTCTGGTGGAGAGCTTCCGCGTCCTCGGACTTGGCAATCGTAACGTAGCGCCCAGTCTCAATGTCAGTGATGGCAGCTTCGGCGACTGCGATGATCCCGTCCTCGGTGTCGAGGTCCTCGGCGTAACGCCGGATCGCCTCCTCCAGATAGGCAGCCTCGCTCGCGACCCGACCCTCGGCGACCTGCCGAGTGATGAGCTTCTCTAGATCGTCCGGCAATTGAACCTGCATGACACCCATGACCCCTCCAACGCGATACAGGGTACATCGGCCTCAGGGCTGCTGCACTGCCGAAATTCGGCTTGCCATAAGCCGGGCCGAGATTCATTCCCGCGGCCCGGCGCTCCTCGATATCGGCATCAGCGGCGGCGATACACCACCTTCGGCGACGGCTTCGTGATAAGAGCAATCAGGAAACCAACCCCCGCCGCGATCAGCACGGCCGTAACCGGGCGTTGGTCCACCTGCTCTGCGATGTAGTCGCCATACTCCTCGACCTGGTCGAGCATCGAGCTGGCATAGTCGCCCGCGCCGCTGCTGACCTGGTTCGCCGCGTCACGTACGGTGTCCTTCGCCTGGCCGTAGGCCTGCTGTGCCTGGCCCGCCATATCGCCCATGCTGTCACTAGCCTGGTTAGCGGCGTCCTTCACGGTGCCCTTGGCGCGGCCGTAGGCACGCTGCGCCTGGCCAGTCACGTCGTCCATCTTGCCCTCGGCCTGGGTCTTGGTGTCGCCGGTCAGGTTGCCGATGGTGCTCTCGACCTTGCCGCCGGCCTGGCGGGCGGCGCCCTTCATACGGTCATCGCTCATGGGGTGGTCTCCTCCACGCTGTTGCAGATCGGAGGCATAACGCACCGTGGGGCGCAGGTTCCCGCCGAGATGCGTGCCATGCGTTGCGGAAACCGTCGCACCTGCCCTGGATCGTCCCCTATCATCGCGCAGATTCCGAGGAGGGAACCCGGAGGTCCGGCCGCGACGACGGAGATGGTGGGGATTCCAAGCCAGGGCACGTCCTAAAAACGGCTATTCCCCGCCGCTAGGCTCCTCCCCGCGAGGAGCCGAATCCTTGCCGATCAGCCGCTCAGTCAAGGCCACCACCTCGGCGATCCTGAACGGCTTGCGCAGGAAGGCGGCGTAGCCCGAGCAGCGTTCGGCCACCGTGGCCTCGGGCACGGAACTCATGAGCACGACGGGGATGCCGTCCAAGGATGGGTTGGCGGCCATGCCGCGCAGCATCGCGGCCCCATCCATCACGGGCATCATGTAGTCGAGGAACACCAGGCCAGGGTGCTCCTTGGCCAGCACCTCAAGCCCCTGCCTGCCGTTCATCGCGATCAGCACGCGGTGGCCCTCGTCCGCGAGGACCGCGTCGATCAGCTCGGCGATGCCGAACTCATCATCGACCACGAGCACAGTTTCCATCGCTCGCTACCGCGCCCTCCGTGGCTGCCTGCCTGCAGGTGACTCGCCCTCCTCCTGGCGAGAGTAGCCGACCATGATCCGCTCGGCGCTATCGGACGTCGCCTCGATGACCAGCCCCTGGCTGCTGGTGCGATACTCGTGCAGCGACGGGTCGAACTGGCTGTCCCTGACCTTGAGGACGGAGATCAAGCGGTAGAGCCGGGAGCGCATCTCGACGAAGCGCAGCAGGATCAGGTTCTCGGCCAGGCTCGACAGGTCGCCGATCGGCGTCCTGATGGTGGGTCCCATGATGTCGGGAACTTCGAGCGTGTAGAGCGTGGTGACCCCGAGCACCCGCATCTCGTTCATCAGCGCCGTCAGGAACTTGCCGATGCGGTTGGACTCGGCGCCGGCAGCCTCCTGGAAGGCGCCCAGGCCGTCAATGAACAGCCGCCGTGCCTTGCGGCGTTGGACCGCCCGCAGCAGGTGCTCGCCGTAGGCGTCGAGCAGATCGTCGGTGGGCGTCTGCCAATGAACCTCCACCGCGCCGCTCTCGATCAAGGGGCGCAGCGGCGGGCAGACCGAGGCGATCTTGGCGTCGAGGCGGGTCGGGGTCTCGTAGAAGCCGAACAGCAGCCCTGGCTCAGCCTCGCTGCTCCTGGCCAGGAACTGCAAGCCGAGCGTCGTCTTGCCGGTGCCCGACGGTCCCATGACCATGGTGGTGGAGGACCCTGGCAGGCCGCCATCCAGCATGGCGTCGAGCTGATCCACGCCGCTCGACACCCGTCCGCTGGTGCCCGGATCAGGACGCGAGGGCCGGGCCAGCAGCGCCTCGATCCGCGGGTGGACGATGATGCCGTCGCCGGTGATCTTGAGGGCGTGCCGGCCCGCCAGGAAGCCGCTGCCGCGGAACTTGATGATCTGCAGAGAACGCTCGCTCGACCAGCCCACCAACGTGTCAGTCAACTCGATGATGCCGTCCACCATCGTGTGCTCGGGCGTGACCTTGGTGCCCTGGGCGCTGGTGAGCATGAACACCGTGCATTCGGTCGCGATGGCGATCGCCTGCAGCTCGTGGACGAACTCGTTGAACGCCTGCTCGTCCTCCGCCGCCCGGCGCGCGGACACGATGCCGTCGAGCACCAGGACGGAGGCGCCTCGCGCCGTGATCTCGCGGCGCAGCAGGCCCAGCAGCCCCTTGAGCCCGTCGTCGTGCAGCGCGCGCAGGCCGTTGAGATAGATGAGTTGGTCCGGGATCTTCGAGGTGTCGAAGAAGGTCATGACGCTCAGGTGCTGCATCATGCGGGCGTGATACTCGGCGAGCAGGGTGACGTAGAGCGCCCGCCCGCCGGACGCGACGTTGTCGAAGCAGACCTGGTTGCCGAGGGTGGTCTTGCCGGTGCCGGGCGGCCCCTGGACGATGTAGAGGCCACCCTTGAGGAAGCCGCCGCCCAGGATGGTGTCGAGGCCGGCAATGCCGCTCGGCAGCCGGCCGAGCCAGGCGCCCGCGTCGTCGTTCATGGGCAGTTTGCCTCCACGTGCCGCGGCAGGATCACGTTGAAGACCGAACCTCCGCCCTGCGCATCGTCCACCTCGATAGTGCCGTTCATCGCCTCGACGAGTTGGCCGACCACCCACAGGCCGACGCCGAAGCCGCCACGGCGCTCGCTCGGCGCGACCGCGCGCTCGAAGCGTCCGAAGATGCGCGCCCGGTCCTCCACGGAAATGCCGGGGCCGTGATCACGAACCCGGATGCAGACGGTGCCGCCGTGATCCTCGGCGCATACCACGATCGGCTGGCCGGCGCCGTACTTGATGGCGTTGGACACGAGGTTGTCTATGATCTGCTCCAAGGCCAATCGGTCCCAGATGCCGGGGAGGCTCGCGGGGGCTTCGATCCCGATGGTGACGCCTGCATGCCGGGCGGCCGCGGCGAAGGTCCCGACGACCTCCCGCATCAGGCCAGCAAGATCGCAGGACGCAAGCGCGAGCGTGAGCTTGCCGCTGGTGATCCGGGACACGTCCAGCACGGTCACGGCCCGCTTGATGTAGTGGTTCATCACTTGCCGGAGGCGCTCGAGTTGCTGCTCGATCCGCTCGGGGGAATACTTGCCGGCCCTGATCCCCGACAGCAGCAGGTCGATCTGGCCGATCATCGGCGTCATCGGGTTGCGCAGCTCATGGGCGGCGACGGCGATGAAGGTGTCGCGGGCGGCGACCGCCTCGACCAGCTCGGCGTTGCGACGCTGCAGCTCCTCCAGAGTTGCCTCGGAGGACAGGGCCCGCTCCGGCGGAACTCATGAGAGGCAAGCTCGCTGCTGCATCGCGGCCAACCGTGACATGGTGGCAGGGCCCGCACAAGCAGGGGAGCCCGTATTGGCTGAGATTTGGGAGCCGATGACGATCAATTCGCGCAATTCCAGTGGACGGTGCATGGCAATGAGCCGCTTCCATCGTTTGCAGGCCGCCGATATTCGGCGGGAGAAAGCGGACACTATTTCGGTCGCGTTCGTCATCCCGGCGGCACTTCGGGACGATTTCGCCTTTGCTCCCAGCCAATATCTGACGCTCCGCGGACCACAGAATGGAAGGGATGGGAAAGATGGGAAGGAGATGCGCGCGCCTACTCGATCTGCTCGGGTCTCGACCCGGCCGCCGAGCGCACCTACGCCGGGTTCGCCCTCACGTGCCAGGCCGTGCCCCAGACGCCCCGTGTCACGGTGGATTACGATCAAGTGTGGTGGGGCAACGCCCGGCACGCGGTCCCGTTAACCCCGGCTACGCGGGGGCGGTGAGCCGCGCGAGGAGGGGTCCATGAAGGCAGTTGTCTTTCACGGCATCGGCGACATCCGGCTCGACACGGTGCCTGAACCCAAGCTCAAGGAACGCACGGACGCGATCGTGCGGCTCACGGCGTCGGCGATCTGCGGCACGGACCTGCACTTCGTCCGCGGCACCTTTCCCGGCCTGAAGGAAGGCAGGATCCTGGGCCACGAGGGCGTGGGCATCGTCGAGGAGGTCGGCAAGGGCGTCCGCAACCTCAAGCGCGGCGACCGGGTGGTGATCCCGTCCACCGTGAACTGCGGCAACTGCTCCTACTGCCGGGCGGGCTACACCGCGCAGTGCGATGACGCGAACCCGGGTGGGCCGAGCGCGGGCACGGTGTTCTACGGAGGCCCGGAAGCGGCCGGCGGCCTCGATGGTTTGCAGGCGGAGTATGCCCGCGTCCCGTTCGCCTACGAGAGCCTCGTCAAGCTGCCCGATGGGGTCACGGACGACCAGGCGATCCTGATGAGCGACATTTATCCCACGGCCTACTTCGGCGCGCACCTCGCCGAGGTGCGGGACGGGGACGTGGTCGCCGTGTGGGGCTGCGGTCCCGTGGGGCTGTTCGCCGTGCTCTCCGCCTTCCAGCTTGGGGCGAACCGGGTGATCGCGCTCGACGAGCACGAGGACCGGCTGGAGCGCGCCCGGATGCTGGGAGCGGAGACGGTCAACGTCACCGAGGAGGACCCAGTCGAGGCAATCAAGGAGCTGACGAAGGGCATCGGCCCGAGCCGGGCCATAGACGCGGTCGGCGTGGACAGCGAGCGGCCCAAGAGCGGCCCTGCGGCGCGCAGCACGGAGAAGGAGATCGGCCAGTTCGCGCAGGAGGTCGGCAAGATCGCGCCCGACGCCAAGCCGCAAGGCGAGCAGTGGAAGCCCGGCGATGCGCCGTCGCTCGTCTCGACCTGGGCCGTCAAGACGCTCGCCAAGGCGGGGACGCTCGGCATCATCGGCGTCTATCCGCCCAAGGACACGTTCTTCCCCATCGGCGCTGCGATGAACAAGAACCTCAGCATCAACATGGGCAACTGCAACCACCGGACCTACATCCCGAAGTTGGTGGCCAAGGTAGAGTCGGGTGTTACGGACCCGACCGTGGTGCTGAGCAAGATCGAGCCGATGCAGGACGCCATCGAGGCCTACAAGCAGTTCGACCTGCGCAGGCCGGGCTGGATCAAGGTTGAACTCAAGCCAGGGAGTTGAGCGAATGGGAAACCAAGCATCCGAGCGCAAGGACGGGTTCGGCACGGAAGGGATCGGCGAGGACGGCGACGGCTCGATGGGCATCGCCGGCAGCAGTGGCGGCGGCACGGGCAGCCTGGGCGAGGGCGGCAGCCAGCGCGGCGGTCATGCCGTCGAGGGTGCCTTCGGTGCCGACGACGGCGCCAAGGGCCGCCGCAGCCCGGCGAACAAGCAGGGCATCGCCAAGGGTGACGGCCCGCAGGATTGAGCCGCGGAAAGCAGGTGCGGGGCCGTGCCGCCGGTGTATGATGGCGGCATGAGCCTCACCCTGCGCAAGCCCGTGTCGCTCGCCGCCTTCCTGGAATGGGAGGAGCGGCAGGAGACCAAATACGAGTTCAACGGCTTCGAGCCGGTCGCGATGGCGGGTGGGACCGAGGCTCACGCGATCATGCAAGTCAACCTGACCGTCGCGCTGTCCACCAGGCTCCGTGGCAAGCCGTGCCGACCGTATGGCAGCGACATGAAGATCGAGGTTGCCGGTCGGATCCGTTATCCAGACGCGTTCGTGGCTTGCACGCCGGTCGTGCCGGGCGCGACGGTTCGGCATGATCCCGTCGTGGTCTTCGAGGTGCTGAGCCCGAGCACGGCCACGAAGGACCAATTCGAGAAGAACCAGGACTACCGCGCGACTCCCTCGATCCGGCGCTACGTCATGCTGGACCAAGACCGCATCGCCGCGACCGTGTTCGCGCGCGAGGGCGAGGACTGGATCGGGCGCGTCGTCGCCGAGAGAGACACGCTCCTCATGCCTGAGATCGGCATTGAGCTGCCGCTCGCGGAACTCTACGCCGGCCTTGACCTCTCGCGTCCCGTCGAGAGCGACGCCTAGAACGTCACGTTGGTGCGCACGCCGAAGACGGCGGCATCGCCGACGCGCTTGCCTGGCTTGAGCGGGTCCGGCACGCCGCCGTTGGGATTGAACAGGTACTGCGCATCCGGCTGCACCTGCCACCAGGGCGCGATCTGCGCCTGGTAGCTCAGTTCCAGCAAGGCCTCGAAGCGGCGGATCGGGTAGGGTTGCCCGGTGTAGAACACGATATCGGAGTCGAGCTTCGACGCCGTGTCGCTGATGCGGGCGAACGCGAAGCCGAGGCCGGCCGTGTCCGCGTTCCGCCCTGGGATCGCGCCTTTCCAGGTCACGCCCGCGTCCACGTAGAGATTGACCAGGTTGCGGTCGCCAGGTCCGCCCATCGCGCGGGCGAACACGCCGATGCCTTGGTCCTTCGTGCCCGGCTCTCGCCAGACAAGCTGATCGGCGACGCCGTAGAAGCTCCAGTCGCCAAGGCGGTTCGCGCCGATCACGGCGGTGAGGCCGGTCGGGTTCGCGAGCGAGCGTCCGCTCGCGTTGCGCCGCTGGTCGAGGAAGTTGTCCGTGTTGTACCAGGCGCCGAGCTTGTAGGTGCCGGGCAGCCCGTGGGCATTGTCGCCGCCGTTGATCGTGTACTGGACCTCGCCGATGATGAAAGCGCCGTCGCTAGTGCGGAAGTCGGTGCCGGAGGCATCGCGGCTCTGCGGGAAACCCGATCCAGGTCCGGTCGGGTCGCCGTTGAACACGGCAAGGAGCACGGCGAGGTCGTCGCGCGGCAGGTAGCGCACCCGTATGCCCGGCGTTGCGAGCGGATAGGCCGGGCCGCCCGAGGGTAGGTCGGCGCTCGGCAGGTCGGACCAGCCGAAGGTCTCGTTGAGGAACAGCCCGGCATACTGGCTGATCATGAACTCCTGGTCGGCCGCGAGTTGGCCCACGCGGATCGAGAGCCGGTCGCCGAGCAGGGATTGCTGATACCACAGCTCGAACAGCAGCGTGCCGCGCAGCGCCTCGATGCTGCTGATCGTGCTCAGGTTGCTGTCAAGGTCGTTGCGGCTCAGCCCGCGCCCTTGGATCTGGTAGGCGCTGGCGTTGAAGATGCCGCCGGGCAGGCCGAACGCCTTCTCGGTATCCAGGCCCGCGCTCATGGTGAGCAGCCCCTCGAAGATCGCGCCCTGGCGAACTCCGCCTGTCGCGTTGCCGAGCACCTCGGCCTGCTCGTTGACGCCGAAGGTGAGGCCGAAATTGGCCAGGGTGGTGCGGACGCCGCCAGGGTCGCCGAGCAGGTTGCCACGCTGCCACAGGCCGAGCTTGGGCGATTCGGTCTCGGCCTGCTCACCGCCGGGCGAGGCTTGCCGGGTCTCGGGCGCAGCCGGCGGCGTCTGCTCGCCGGGTGCAGGTGCCGGCTGAGCGAGCGCAGGCGCGGCGGCGAGCAGGGTAGCCAGGAGCAGCACTGAACGAGTTGTGCGGGGCGCTGCGGGCATGATCTCCAGTCCTGAGAAGCGGCGGCACTCTAGATGCAAATGCGAATGGATTGCAACTAGGCGCGGGGCGCTTGCCTGGACGAGGCAGGTCCGAGCCGGACGCCGAGCGCGCTGCCCTCGATTACGGTCCGGATACCAGCCGGCCGGCGATGCCGCGCATCTGCGCGAAGGGGCGCTCTGATCGACGCTCGGATCGTTAGTCTGCTTCGCGCGCGCGAGGGCGGCGAGGCGGTGACGCGCCCGACTCCGAGGGCAGGACTCCCGACGTGCGAGGGCCGATGCCGGTCAGAGATTGCACGACGAAGGAAACGAGACGCCGGACCACGTCGTCGTCGGAGCTTCGGGCCATGAGGTCCCCCGACAGCCTCGCCACGCGCTCCGGGTTGGCGAGCATCAAGAGCAAGGTGCTTACGAAGAAGTAGTAGGCCCAGTGGATGTCCAGGCGCGGATGCTCAGGAAGCGCCCGCTCCATGGCGTCGAGGAACTCGAGGGCGATCGGGTCCAGCAAGTCGCGAACGATGCCGCGCTCGGCCTCGCGCGGGTCGTTCACCTCGCGCGCGATCAGCCTCGTGTAGTGGCGTCCTTCCTCCGTGCCACGCATCTCGATCCAGGGCCGGGCCAGGGCGTCGAGCACCGCCTCGAGCCGCGGAGGGGAACCGGGCGTCGCCAAGGCACGCGCCAGAGCCTCGCGGCGCCGCTCGCTGACAGGGGCGATCCGGTGCTCGAAGACGGCCCGGTATAGGTCCTCCTTCGTGCCGAAGTGATAGCTGATCAGCGCGATCTGCACGTCGGCTTCGGCCCCGATCTGCCGGACCGAGACGCCGTCATACCCGTACTCCGCGAACAGCCGCTCCGCTGCCGCGAGGATGCGGTCACGCGTTCCAGGGCGCCTCGCGTCCTTACGTGCACCGACGGGCATAGGCACCTCCAATTTAATTGAACGACTAATAAAATCGTTGTCGGCGATCGCTCGACCGTTTACAAACCCGCCAACGCCGACGCGAGCGCGCCGACGCGGTCCCGGAAGAGTCCGCGCCCGGGCAGCTGCGACAGCCAAGAAGGCGAGCGAACCGGGAGGGAAAGCGATGGCGCGATGGGAATACACCAAAGGCCTGCACGAGGTTGGCAAAGACGTCTGGGCCTATCTCCAGCCCGACGGCTCGTGGGGCTGGAGCAACGCGGGCCTGATCGTTGATGGCGACCAGAGCCTGCTCGTGGATACGCTCTTCGACCTGAAGCTGACCGGAGAGATGCTGAACGACATGCGGCGCTCGGTCCGAGCCGCGGCGCACATCAATACCCTGGTCAACACCCATGCCAACGGCGACCACTGCTACGGCAACGAGCTCGTCGCGGGCGCCGAGATCATCGGATCCGAGGCCACAGCACACGAGCTCGAGGAGTTCCCGCCGTCGGCGTTCCACCATCTGATGCTGACGGCCCGCGACAAGGGCGAGGGCGGCGCCTTCATCATCGAGTGCTTCAAGCCGTTCGACTTCAGCGGAATCACGCTGACCAAGCCGACCCGCACCTTCAGCGGCGAGATCGACGTCCGCGTCGGCGACAAGGCCGTCAAGCTGATCGAGGTGGGTCCGGCGCACACCAAGGGCGACACGCTGGTGCACCTGCCCGACGATCGCATCGTGTTCACGGGTGACATCCTGTTCAACGAGGGAACACCCATCGCCTGGGCCGGGCCAGTCAGCAACTGGATCGCCGCCTGCGACCGCATCCTCGATATGGACGTGGATGTCGTGGTCCCTGGTCACGGCAACGTGGCCGACAAGAGTGCGGTGAGGGCGATGCGCGACTACCTCCAGTTCGTGCACGACGAGGCGTTCAAGCGGTTCCAAGCCGGCATGCCGGCCATAGAGGCGGCCTTCGATATCCCGCTCGGATCCTACGCCGATTGGGGCGATGCCGAGCGCATCGTTGTCACGGTCGCGACGCTCTACGCCGGCTTCAAGGGCGAGGAGATGCGGTTCGAGCCGGTGCCGCTGTTCGAGCAGATGGCGAAGATGCGCCGCAAGCTGAAGGCGTGCGATTGCCATGGAGGGCACGCCTGAGCGGAGTGAACGGCGGTCATCTCGAGCAGGCCGGGGGAGCAATCACCGTGAACAATCGCTGGATCGCCTTGGCGATCATCTTCGCCTCGTTCATTCAGTTCACCTTGAACTGGTTCTGCATCATTCCCGCCTTCGGCGCCATCGTCGGCGAGATGCGCCTGTCGTTCGCCCAGGTGGGCGTGATCGTCGGTACGTTCATCGCGGGCTACGGGATCGCCCACATCCCGGCCGGCTGGATCGCGGAACGCTACGGCATGCGCGCGGCGATGCTCCTCGGGATCGCGCTGGAGACTGCCGGCGCCGGCCTAAGCGCGTGGGCGCCCTCGTTCGCATTGCTGCTCGCCGGGCGGTTCGTCTGCGGGGTCGGCGGGTCCGTCTATCTCGGCAGCGCGGTCGGACTGACGACCGCCTGGTTCCGCGACCGCGAACTTGCCACGGCCAACGGCCTGATCACGGGCGTAGCCTTCACGGTCGGCGCCGCGATCGGGCTGTTCGGCTGGAGCTCGATCGTGGCGGTGCTCGGATGGCGGCCGGCCCTGCTCGTCGGCGCCGCGGTCGGCCTCCTCACTCTTGTCCTGATGGCGGCGCTCTTTCCTACGCCGCTCGACAGCAAGGCCGACGTGCTACGTGGCGAGCACCTCGGCACGGACTCGCTCCGGCGCGTCTTCGGCAACCCGACGCTCTGGATCATGGGCTTTGCTCTCCTGGGCGGTTACGGCAGCTATTTCAGCGCGGCCCAACTGCTGCCGCACTATGCGCAAGGCAGCCTCCACCTTGATGCGGGGTCGGCGGAAGCCATCAGCATCATTCTCCTGGTCAGCGGCATTCCGGGTTCTTTCGTGGGTGGCTGGCTGGTCGATCGCGTGCTCGGCCTCCTGCCGACGTTCCTTCTGTCCGAAGCAGTCGCGGGCATCGCCCTGATCCTCGTGCCCCACCTCGACCGGCTCGGCTTGGAGATCGCGGCGGGTGCCATCGGCGGCGCCGGCATCGCGGCCTTCGTCGGTTGGGTCACAATTCCGGGCCAGCGCCGCGACGAGTTCAGGGTCTCCGACATCCCGACCGCCGTGGGCCTCATGTTGACGATCGCCGCAGTCGGCGGCGCGGTCGTGCCCCCCCTCTTCAGCCAGATCGCGACCGATTGGGGTTTCGACTCGGCCTGGGCGTTCGAGGGCCTGATCACCTTGGGTTTCGCGGCCCTAGCTATTCCGGCGCTCCGGCCGAGGCGGGTCGATGCGGCCGTCCCCGCCGTGACCGGCGAGTGAGCAGAGCGCTCGGCGAGTTCATCGCGTGGGGAATACGGGAGGACGAGGATGACGAAGTTCGCGACCTATCGGGCCGAGGGCGACCAGCCGAGGATCGGCATCGTCCACGGCGGGAACGCACGAGTCTTCGATCTGGCCGCGGCGGCGGAGCGAGGCGGGCCACGCTGAGCATCCCTTCGCGTCCATGTTGCACCTCATGGACGCAGGCCCACGGGGTCTGGACCTGTCGCGCCGGCTCTTCGACGAGCGGGGCCGCGACGATGACCTGTCCATGGCCATGGAGTCCGTCGAACTGCTCGCGCCTGTCCCCGAACCGCGCCAGATGCGGGACACCATGAGCTTTCCCCTCCACATCCGCCAGTCGCCGCGGGGCATGCGCAAGCTCGCCGCTCGGGGCAATACCGAGGCATTGGCCGCAATTGATGCTGAGCCCTTGGCGCCGCTCGCCGACGTGTATCGCGAACTGCCGATCTACTACATCAGCAACCGCCTGGTCGTGAGCGGGCCGGAGACGGTCGTGCGCTGGCCCCGCTACAGCGAGGTCATGGACTACGAGCTCGAGTTCGGCGTCTTCGTGGGCAGGACTGCGGCCAACGTCACGGCCGCGCGGGCGCGCGACCACGTCTTCGGTTTCACGATCTTCAACGACTTCTCGGCGCGCGACCAGCAGATGAAGGAAATGCCCGGCTGGCTCGGCCCGGCGAAGGGCAAGAGCTTCGATGGGGGAAACGTGCTCGGTCCCTGGATCGTAACGCCGGACGAGATCGGCGACCCCTACAACCTCGCGATGGAGGCGCGGGTCAACGGCGAGGTCTGGTCGAGCGGCCGAACCGAAGGCATGCTGTTCAGCTTCGAGGACATGATCGCCCACATGTCGCAGGACGAGACCCTGTTCGCCGGCGAGTTCATCGGCTCGGGCACGGTCGGGAATGGGTGCGGCCTCGAGCACGGCCGATTTCTCCAGCATGGCGATACGATCGAGCTGGAGGTCGAGAAGATTGGCGTCCTCAGGAACAGGATCGAGCAGCAGCATTGATCGCCAGGGTAGCCGGGTTGGCAGGTTCTAGCCTATCCATCAACGCAGCGAGTACGGCTCGGCAGCGCACCGAAGTAGGGATGCCTATGACCGCCCCAGCGCCTGCACGATCTCCTCCGTGACCTTCTTCGCGTCACCGAACAGCATCATCGTGTTCGGCCGGAAGAAGAGTTCGTTCTCCACGCCCGCGTAGCCGCTCGCCATGGAACGCTTGACGAACAGCACCGTGCCTGCCCGCTCCACATCCAGGATCGGCATCCCGTAGATCGGTGATTTCGAGTCGGTCTTGGCCGCCGGGTTGGTCACGTCGTTCGCGCCGATCACGTAGGCCACGTCGGCCGTCGCGAACTCCGGGTTGATCTGCTCCAGCTCGAACACGTCGTCGTAAGGGACGTTGGCCTCGGCGAGCAGCACGTTCATGTGGCCAGGCATTCGTCCCGCGACGGGGTGGATCGCATACTCGACCTCGACGCCGTCCTTCTTGAGCACGTCCGCCATCTCGCGTAGCGCGTGCTGTGCCTGCGCCACCGCCATGCCGTAGCCCGGCACCACGATCACCTTGCGCGCGTTCTTCATGATGAACGCTGCGTCGTCCGCCGCCCCCGCCCTCACCGCGCGGTCTCCCGCAGCAGCGCCCGCCGGGCCGGCCGTCGAAACGTCGGTGCCCCAGCCGCCCAGCAGCACGTTGATGATGCTGCGGTTCATGCCCTTGCACATGATGTAGCTGAGGATCGCGCCCGAGGCGCCGACGAGCGCGCCCGTGATGATGAGGGCGAGGTTCTGGATGGTGAAGCCGATGCCGCACGCCGCCCATCCCGAGTAGCTGTTCAGCATCGAGATCACGACCGGCATGTCCGCCCCGCCGATCGGCAGGATCAGCAGGAAGCCGAGCGCCAGCGCGAGCAGCGCGATGAACCAGAAGAGGACCTGGTTGCCCCCCGTCCATACGAAGGCGACGATGAGGGCGACGATCAGGATGGCGAGACCTAGGTTGAGCCAGTGCTGACCCTTGAAGGCCAGCGGTGCGCCCTTGAGGATGCCCTGCAGCTTGCCGAAGGCGATCAGCGAGCCGGAGAAGGTGATCGCGCCGATCGCGAGGCCGATGCTCATCTCGATCAGCGATTGCTGATGGATCGCCCCAGGGATGCCGATGCCGAACGCCTGCGGCGCGTTGAGCGCGCCCGCCGCCACGAACACCGCCGCCAGACCCACGAGCGAGTGGAACGCGGCGACGAGTTGCGGCAGCGCCGTCATCGCGATGCGCCGGGCGATGACGATGCCGATGGTGCCGCCGATCACCACGGCGACCACGATCAGCACGATCCCGCGCGCCGTCATGCCGGTCTGCGCCAGCGTCGCGAGGACGGCGATGACCATGCCGGCCATGCCGAACTGGTTGCCCCGGCGGGAGGTGACGGGGCTGGAGAGGCCGCGCAGCGCCAGGATGAACAGGATGGCGGCGACGAGGTAGAGGAGGGCGGTGACGGTCGCGGGCACGCTTGCGCTCCTCCTTACTTCTTACGGGCTTGGAACATCGCCAACATGCGCTGCGTCACAGCGAAGCCGCCGAAGATGTTGATGGAGGCGAGCAGCACGGCGATGAAGCCGAAGGCCACGGACCAGCCACTGAAGGCGAAGCCCGTGGCGAGCATGGCGCCCACGATGATCACCGAGCTGATCGCGTTGGTGACGGCCATGAGTGGGCTGTGCAGCGCCGGTGTCACGTTCCAGACCACGTAGTAGCCCACGAAGCAGGCCATCAGGAACACGGCGATCAGGAAGACCACGGGTGCTACCACCGTGGCGACCGGCTCGATGCCCGTGCTCGCCTCGCGCAGCGCCAGCGACAGATCGTGCGCCTGGGCGGCGATGTGGTTGGCCTGGTCGGCGTAGATGTTGGGCGTCATGCGGGCGGTCTCCTAGAGGGCGGCCGGCTGGAACTGGGGATGGACGCCCTCGCCCGCGCGGGTGAGCAGCACGCCGCGGACGATGTCGTCGTCGGCCGGCAAATGCGGCCGGCCCTCCTCCTTGTGCCAGAACAGGGTCAGGAAGGTCAGCAGGTTGCGGGCGTAGAGCTGGCTCGCCGCGACGGCGATGCGCGCGGGCCAGTTGCGCCAGCCAAGAACCTTGACGCCGTTCGGGGTCACGATCTCCTCGCCCGGCACGGTGGCCGCGCAGTTGCCGCCGTTATCCGCGGCGAGGTCCACGACGACGCTGCCGGGCTTCATGCTGTCCACCGCCGCCTGGCTGAGCAGGACGGGTGCGCGGCGGCCCTGGACGAGGGCGGTGCAGATCACGAGATCGCTCTTGGCGGCGGTCGCGGCCATCAGCTCGCCTTGCCTGCGGAGGAAGTCCTCGCTCATCTGCTGGGCATAGGCGCCGGTCTGCCCGGCGGTCTCCGTGTCCTCAAGGCCGACGAAGGCGGCGCCGAGCGATTTGATCTCCTCCTTGGCTGCCGGGCGCACGTCGGTGGCGGAGACGATGGCGCCGAGGCGGCGCGCGGTGGCGATGGCCTGCAAGCCGGCCACGCCCGCTCCCAGGACCAGCACGCGCGCGGGCGGCACGGTGCCTGCGGCGGTCATCATCATGGGGAAGCCGCGCTCGAACGCCGCGGCGCCCTCGATCACGCCGCGGTAGCCGGAGAGGTTCGCCTGGCTGCTGAGCACGTCCATGCTCTGCGCCCTGGTGATGCGGGGCAGCAGCTCCATGGCCGCGACGTCGATGCCAGCTCCGGCGAGGTCCTGGACGAGCGCGGGATCGCTCGCCACGCCCGAGACGCAGGCCAGCAGGGCGCCGCGCGGGATCATGGCGCGCAGCTCGGCACCCGGCATCTGCACGGCGAGCACGATCCCCGCGCCCGCCAGCGCCTCGGCCGGGCCGGGCGCGATCTCGGCGCCGGCCTCCGCGAACTGGGTGTCCGGGATGCTGCTCCCCTGCCCTGCCCCGGCCTCCACCGCGACCTGCAAGCCGAGCGCGATATACTTGCGTACTGTTTCCGGCGTGGCCGCAACCCGCGCCTCACCGGGTGCGCGCTCCCTCAGCACCGCGAGGCGCATCGCTCATCCCCCAATCTGCAACTTCACTTTCCCTGGCGCAGACACCGAGCGCAAGAGGGGGAGCGCAAGGGGGGGAGCGCAAGGGGGGAGGGACCGACCTGGGTAGCGTCGTCCACGTCGCGGCCGGCCTGATACTAGCGATGCACGCTCCCGATCTCTGCCGCAGCGGCGTCCGCACAGTGCGCCAGGAGCGCGAAGAGGGCTGCGAAGAAGTCGCTCATCACTTGAACGAGCCGAGGCTGCACGACCACCGCATCGCTCCGGTCGGTTCGTCTCACCAACCCAGCCTCGACCGCGTCCGCGAGCAGCTTGCGCGCGTGAGCGCGGGCAATGCCGAATGTCGCGGACAGCGCCGACATCGAGACCGGCACGACCGTCCCGTTCTGCGCCGCCGGGCCGTCCGCCGCCGCGAGGAAGAGGCTCAAGATGACGAGCAGGCCCGCGTTGCTCTCGACGAGGCGCGCCAGGTCAGGCGCGTAGTCCAGGACGCGGAAGCCGGCGATATAGCTTGCGCCGAGATGGCGCACGAACGCCGCCATGAACTCCGGCCGGCCATGGATGGCCAAGGCTTTGTGCCCCTCCGGCGTGATGAGCGCCATGGCCTCGAACTCACGCTTCCATCTTTGCCGATGCACCTCGATCAAGTGCTCTGTCGGCACCAACCGGTGCTGCCGGCGATCTGACGCGCCTGGCTCCGGCGCGAGATAGCCGGCAAAGCGCATCAGCATCAGCAAGGCCCGGGCACGACCGGGGCTGCACACCTTCAGCTCCGCGCAAAGTGCCTGGAAACGGCCGATGGTCAGGCCGTCCTTGCCTCCTGGCCCGGCGGAGAAATGCAGGTGAAGCGCGATCATGCTGCCGACCGCACGGCCACGATCGTTCATCACGCGGTTGAGCAGCCCGTTGCTTCCGTAGGTTTCGACATGGCCGCTTGCCACGGCTCGAACGGCCTCCAGAAAGCACGGGTGGCTCTGCATCGCGCTGATCGCACGTTCCGGCAAGAACGCCTCTGCAGCGGATGATGACCCATTCGGCGCAGCGGACCGCCGCCCGTCTTCGGCCGCCGCCATGGCCGTTTCAGATGCTTGCCGCTTTAATGCCGCGTGCAAGCCGCTGCAGCCCGACATCGCAAGTTGCTCTCGTTTCCGCAAGGACGTGCTCCATCGCGGCCTCGACCAGGCTGGATGCCGGCCGGCGCCTCGCGGCCGCGAGAAAGCATCTAAATTTTGCCATGTCGAGCGATTCGCGCCCAGCCTATAAGGCTGCGACGTTACAGGTGCGTCCACAAGACCATTCTCAGCTCTGACCGTCACTGATACTGTCCCGCTTGCGGAAAAGTCCCGTCTCGCGGAACTGCACGTGGCAGCTGGGCATAGACGCACAAGCCAGATCGAACGACAGGAAAGGGTAGGAGGACAACATGGATCGTCGCACGTTCGTCAAAGGCGCGGCCGCGGCCTCGGCCGCTAGCTTCGCGTTCGGCCCCGGCGTCTTCGACGGCGGCCGCGCCAGGGCACAGAGCGCCCAGGCCGGCGGCTCCGGTCAGGGCGCCCAGCCGAACATCCTGGTCATCAAGGTGGACCAGCTTCGCTTCCCTAAGGTGTTCCCGACCGGGATCAACAGCGCCGACGAGTTCCTGCAGAAGTTCATGCCGAACCTCTACCAGCTCTGGCAGAACGGGGTGAAGTTCGAGAGCCACTACACCGCCGCCAGCGCCTGCACGCCCGCGCGCGGCACCATCATCACGGGCCTGTATTCGCAGCAGAGCTGGCTCGTCAACACGATCCTCGCCGCGCCCTATGCCCCAACCTCCGTGCAGCCTTGGCTGAATCCGGCCTACCCGACCTACGGCAAGCTCCTGAAAGCTGCCGGCTATCGGACACCCTACGTCGGCAAGTGGCACGTCTCCATCCCACCGGCGAGCGCGTCCAGGTTGGAGGCATACGGCTTCCAGGGCCAAACCTACTACGACCCGACCGGCGCCAACCTGCAGGGCACCTACGGCGACGAGGCCAACGGCTACCACAACGACGCGTATATCGCGACGCAAGGGGCCGGGTGGCTATCGGAGTATGGAAGCAGCGGGTCGCCCTGGTGCCTGACGGTCTCCTTCATCAACCCGCATGATAAGGAGTTCTACTGGGCCGGCACCGAGTTCCAGACCTACAACGACCTGTTTCCGCCGGGCGGGAGCTACGGGCCGTTCACCTACTACTCATACAACCAGGAGGGCAACAAGCCGCCTTTGGTGACCTGGGACGAGGACATGCTCAAGAACCCTGACTCGCTCGGCTACCCGGCCGTCCCGCCCAACTGGGAATTGGCAGAGCACATCGCCAAGAACAAGCCGTCCACGCAGACCTACGCCCGCCTGTTCCAGGAGGGGGTCTGGGGCGGCGTGTCGGAGGACCCCTCTCAGCAGAGCTTCACCGTCGCCCCCTACCCTCCTGCCCCATACCCCGCGATCCTAAGCCAGGTACGGACCTCCGCTCGGCATCGGCGTGGCGCCGTATAGTTATTGGCAGCGCAGCTTGGACTCCTACACTCAGATCATGCAGGTCGCGGACAGCGCCATCGGCACGGTGCTGGCGCAGTTCACCCAGCTGCCCGCGTCCGTCCAGAACAACACCGTCATCGTCTTCATGTCGGATCACGGTGAGTATGCAGGCGCGCACGGCTTCGTCTCTGGCAAGGTCGGCACTCTCTACGACGAGGCCTACCACGTGCCGCTCATCGTCGTGGACCCGTCGGGGCGCTTCACGGCCGATATCGGCACGCCCCGCCAGGGCCTGACCTCGTCGGTGGACATCCTGCCGCTCCTGGTCAGCCTCGGCTACGGCGGCAGCCGCTCCTGGCTGACGGGCACCCTCGGCCAGATCTACGCCGAGCGTCACGACCTGCTGCCGATGCTGCAATCGTCGCAGGCGGCGGGCCGGGACTACGTGCTGCTCGCGACGGACGACACCGGGGTACCCTTCTACGACTTCAACCAATCGCCCTTGCACATCGTCGGCGTGCGCACGCAGGAGCTGAAGTTCGGCATCTATGCGAACTGGCAGGGCAACACGGCGCAGATCGCCAACGACTCCACGCTTGAGACGGAACTCTACGACTACTCGACCCCTAAGGGCCAAGCCGAGTTGCACAACCGCAAGCACGACCCGCGCATCCCTGCCCTGAAGCAGTCGCTCCTGGAAGACCTCATCCCGAACGTGCTCCGCGCCCCGTTGCCGGGCACGCTCGGGGTGGCGCAGACCGTGTCGAAGGTGGCCTACCTTACCTACGACGCGCTCATCAAACACTACAATCCCACGAACAGCGGCAGCGTGCGGGATCTCTTGGCGAACCTCCCCTTCGGCCAGGATTTCTGACCAAGGGCAGAGCCGCTGAGACGGAACGAGGGGCCGCTTTATAGCAGGGCGGTCCCTCGGCGCGGCGGCTCGGAGAAACTTTGCAGCCCGTCCCCTGTTTCCGCCGGGAGCGGAGGGGGAGCGGAGCATGGCCGAGACTATGAGCGTCGTCATCACCGGAGCGAGCAGCGGGATCGGGAGAGCCACGGCCCTCGCCTTCGCCCGGCAAGGCGCCCGCCTCACCCTCGCCGCACGGCGCGGCGGCAGGCTCGCCGTGGTCGCCCGCGAGTGCGAGCGGCTCGGCGGCAAGGCGCAATACCTGGAGACGGACGTGACCAGCGCCGAGGCCATGCGCGGCCTCGCCCAGGCTGCAATCCGGCGCTACGGCGACGTGGATGTCTGGGTGAACGACGCCGGCGTCGGCGCCGTCGGCCGCTTCACGGACGTGCCTATCCAGGCGCACGAGCAGACCATCAACACCAACCTGATCGGCTACATCCACGGCGCCCACGCCATCCTGCCGCACTTCCAGAAGCGCGGGCACGGCATCTTGATCAACGTGGTGTCGTTCGGCGCCTTCGTGGCCGCCCCGTTCGCCGCCGCCTACACGGCGAGCAAGTTCGGCCTGCGCGGCTTCTCGGAGAGCCTGCGCGGGGAGCTGCAGGACTATCCGGACATCCACATCTGCGACATCTTCCCCGGCTTCGTGAACACGCCCGGCATTGCCCACGCCGGCAACTACACCGGCCACGAGATCCACGCGAAGGCGCCCGACCAGCCCGAGGCGGTCGCCCGCGCCATCGTGCGCGTCGCCCGGCACCCGCGCGACAAGACGAGCGTCGGCCCCATCGCGAAGCTCGCTCCGCTCGGCTACGCGCTGGCGCCGGGTCTTGCCCGCTGGGCGATGGCGCGGTTCATGCAGGTTGGTCTAAGCCGCACGCCGAAGCAGGCGCCGACATCTGGTGCCCTGTTCCGACCGATGCGCGACACGCCTCCCCCGCAGCGGCACGGCAACGGGGCGGCCGTAGGCGGCGGCCTCGCCGCGCTCGTGGTCGCCGCCGGTGCAGCGCTCGTCTATGGGCGCCGGCTGTAGCGAAGGCCTGGGCGCTCAGGGCTGCCGCGTCAGCAGCTTGAGGTCTATCGCGTCCGCCATCGCCTTGTACCCGGCATCGTTCGGGTGCAGGTGGTCGCCGGAATCGTAGGCGGGCAGGATGTGCGCGGGATGGCTCGGGTCCCGCGCCGCCGCGTCGAAGTCAATCACGCCGTCGAACGCGTCGCTCGTGCGGATCCATTGGTTGACGGCCTGGCGTTCCTGCTCCTTGGCGGCCGTGTAGTAGCCCTCGAACGACGTGCCTTTGAACGCATCCTCGAACGGCGTCAGCGTCGCGCCGATGATGCGCAGGCCCTGGATGTGGGCGCGGGCAATGAGTTGCTTGTAGCCCTCGATGAGGTCGTCCGCCGTCGGCTCCGGCTCGCGCGGGGCGAGTCCTGTGCCGGGCCAGCCGATGTCGTTGATGCCCATCATCAGGATCACGGTATCCGCGTGCGGCTGGCTCAGCACGTCGCGGCCGACGCGGGCCAATGCGTTCACGCCCATGCGGTCGCTGAGCACGCGGTCGCCGGAGATGCCCTCGTTGAGCACGGCCATGGGACTGCCCGCCGCGGCCAGCCGCCGGGCCAGGAAGTCCGGCCAGCGGTGGTTGGCGCCGGGCGTTGAGTTTGTCCCATCCGTGATGGAGTTGCCGAACGCCACTACTGCGTGGGCGTTGGCGGGCGCATCCACCAGGATCTCGCTCAGGAACACGCGGGACGGCATCGTGGACGCGGTCTTCATGTCCGCGTCCCCGGCGAAGTTGCCCTGGGGCGAGACGTAAGCGGTCTGGACTCCCTCCACGTGCACGGTCGAGAGCGGCGTCAGCTGGGGCAGGAACACGCTCACCGCAACGCTGCCGAGCGGCGGGACGGCGAGGGCCACCGGGTCGCTGACGGCAGGCGCTCCTGGCGGAATGGTGACGGAGGCCTGGCCGCCGAAGCTGAGCGCCCGGTCCGAGCCAGGCGTGATCGCAGCGCCGGACCCGGCGAGCGCGACATGCGCGGCACCGATCATCAGCGGCCTCGACCCATACGCGTTGGACAGGACGACGCGGACGCGGCTGCCACCGACGCTGATCGCCGCGACCTGCCGCACCGTCTGGTTCCAGAGCGAGCGCGGGAGATCGAGAGGCACCGGGAAGTCCGGCGGCCAGATCGGCTGCGGGCTCGCGGCCCAGGTGCCGACCCACCCGCCAGTTCCCGTAGGCTGCGCGTTGACAGCCGGAATGGCGGAGGCGAGTTCCGGCAGCCAGAATAACCTTGCCGAAGAAGCGTCGAGGCCCGGACCAAGGAACGCATGAACGCAGCGCGTGCGGCATGGATGTCCTCCCGAACTGTTCCGTTCCGTTCGGCGTCTCTGAAACCAGCCTCCCCGACCTGTCAAGCAGGTCACCCTTGCAGCGACACCCTGGCATGGGGTTTGCTGCGCCGCACCCGATGCAGCGCGCGATCACCCTGCCCATGCCGGCCGATGAGGCCGGCCCTCCCCGGCCGCGGACCTGGCGCACGCCGCGATGGCTGCTCGGGGCCGCCTCGGTCTTGGGCATGGTGCTGGTCTGGTGGGCACTCCCCACCCTCGGCCTGGTCTCGCGCGACATGCTGCCTCCGCCGCCGGACGTGTGGCGTGCGGCCACCGAGATCGCGCGGGACGGCTATCGAGGCACGACGCTGCAGGGCAACGCGCTCGCGACGCTCGGGCGGCTCGGGGCAGGCTTCGTGCTCGCGGCGCTCGCGGGCGTGCCGCTCGGGCTGTGGATGGGCATGAGCCGGGGCGCGCACGCGGCGCTGGACTGGGCGATCCAGTTCATGCGGCCGCTGCCGCCGCTGTCCTACATGATCCTGCTGATCCTCTGGCTCGGCGTGGGCGACGCCTCGAAGGTGGCGCTGCTGTTCCTGACCGCCTTTCCCATCCTCGTCGCGGCGAGTGCCGCGGCGGCGCGGGGGATCAGCCAACAGCGCGTGCAGGCGGCGCGGGCGCTCGGAGCCTCGCCGCGGCAGGTGCTGGTCCACGTGGTCCTGCCCTCGGCGCTGCCCCTCGTGTTCACGGGGTTACAGGTGGCGCTCGCGGCGGCGTTCTCCACCGTGGTCGCGGCCGAGCTGATGGCGGCGACGAACGGCCTCGGCTGGATGGTGATCTCGGCCAGCGCGTTCCTGCGCAACGACGTGATCGTGCTGTGCATCCTGCTGCTGGGGGCACTGGGCATGGCGCTCGCCTGGGCGATGCGCGCCCTTGACCGCCGGGTCGTTCACTGGCGAGGGCGGGAGTAGTGAGCCGCCCGGCGCCTTGGCTCATCACGCTGCTGAGTGCCGGGCTGGTGCTGGCGGCGTGGATAGCGGCAACCTCCGGCGGCCTGGTCAGCGATCTGTTCCTGCCCGGCCCCGGCGAGGTCTGGGACGGTCTCGGGGAGCTTGCGCGGGAGGGCTACAAGGGGCGGTCTCTCCTCGACCATATTGGGCTGAGCCTGATGCGGGTCGGCACCGGGTTCGTGACGGGGGCGCTGGTCGGCACGGCGCTCGGGCTCGGCATGGGCTATGCCCCGCGGCTCGATGCCCTGGCCGCACCCTTCATCGAGTTCCTGCGCCCGCTGCCGCAACTCGCCTATCTCGTGCTGCTCATCGTCTGGCTCGGGATCGGCGAGACGAGCAAGATTACCTTGCTGTTCCTGGCCGCACTCCCCGTCTCGGCGGTCGCTGCGCGGGATGGGGTGCGCAACGTGCCGGAGGCGCGGCTGCGGGCGGCGCGGGCGTTGGGGGCGAGCGGGTGGCAGGTGTTCCTGCACGTCGTCGCGCCCTCGGCGCTGCCGGAGATCCTCACGGGGGCGCGGCTGTCCTTGGGCGTGGTGTATGCCACGCTGATCGCGGCCGAGATCATCGCGGGGTCGAGCGGGATCGGCTGGATGATCATGGACGCCGGGCGCTTCCTGCGGTCGGACTACGTGTTCGCGGGCATCGTCATCATCGGTCTGATGGGACTGGTGATGGATCGCGCGCTGGTCCTGCTGCAGCAGCACGTCGTGCATTGGGGCGGCAAATAGGAGGACTAGGCATGAGAGGGTTCGGGATCACGCGGCGCGGCGCGCTCGCGGGGCTGGCGGGTGCTGCGGCGCTCGGGCGGGGGGCACGCGCCGCGTCGTCGGTCGTCAACGTCGGCTTCTTCACGGAGACGAAGCCCACGATGATCGCCAAGGGCGAAGGCTGGTTCGAGCAGGGGATCGGGGCGAAGATCAACTGGACCGAATACGGCAGCGGCGCCGAGATCAACACGGCGATCGTGGCGGGCGGCTGCGACATTGGGCTAGCCACCGGGTCGGTGGCGACGGCGGCGGCGATGGCGCAGAAGCTGCCGCTGCAGCTCGTCGGCATGGTGGACAACATCGGGGCAGCCGAGGAGATGACCGTCCGCGCGAGCGAAGGCATCAAGGCGCCGGCGGACTTCAAGGGCAAGAAGGTCGCGACGCCGTTCGGTTCGACCAGCCACTTCCGCCTGCTCGGCTTCCTCAAGGTCAACGGGCTGAGCGAGGCGGACGTCACCGTGCTGGACATGAAGCCGGCCGCCATCGTCGCCGCGTGGACGCGCAAGGATATTGACGCGGCCTATGTCTGGGCGCCGGCCAAGAGCAAGCTGCTCGCCGACGGCGGCGCCGTCTTCCCGACCGCGGCCATGCTCGACAAGGCCGGCTACGTGATCGCGGACCTCATCGTCGTGCGCAGCGGCTTCGCCAAGGACGAGGCGGAGGCGGTCGTCGGCTTCCTCAAGGAATACGGCCGCGCGCTGGACATGTGGCGCCAGAAGCCGGAAGCGGCGGCGGCGATCGTAGCCAAGCAGGCGGGCGTGGCGCCGGAGGTCGCGATGACGGACATGAAGGAATACGACTTCGTGCCCTTGCAGGAGCAGCTCAGCCCGGAGTGGCTCGGGACGCCGGGCAAGCCTGGCAAGTTCACCGAGGTGCTGAAGCACACGGCGGACTTCCTCGTGCAGCAGCGCAGCATCCGCTCGGCGCCGGGCCTCGGCGCGTTCCAGAACGCGACGGATACCGAGTTCCTGCAGCAGGCGCTCGCGTGACGGGCGATTTCGTCCGGTTCGCCAACGTCTCGGTGCGCTACGGGGAGGGGTCGCGCTCGGTGCTGGCCCTCGACCGCGCCGACCTCGCCTTCCCGGCGGGCAGCTTCGTCTGCATCGTCGGGCCGTCCGGCTGCGGCAAGACCACGCTGATGCAGACGCTCGCGGGATTTCTGCGGCCTACGAGCGGGACGGTGAGCCTGGATGGGCACCCCGTCGAGGGGCCGGGGCCGGACCGCGGCGTCGTGTTCCAGCAGCCATCGTTGTTCCCCTGGCTCACGGTCGCGGGCAATGCCGGGTTCGGGCCACGGATGCGTGGTGCGGCGCGAGGGGAGGCGCGCGAGCGCGTCGAGCGCTGGCTGCGGCTGACCGGGTTGTGGGAGTTCCGCGACCGCTACCCCTACCAGCTCTCGGGCGGCATGCAGCAGCGCCTCGCCATCGCCCGCGCGCTCGTCAACGAGCCGAAAGTCCTGCTCATGGACGAGCCGTTCGGGGCGCTCGACGCGCTCACGCGCGAGCGGATGCAGGGGGAGCTGCACCGGGTCTGGCGGCAGGAAGGCATGACGATCGTGTTCATCACCCACAGCGTCGAGGAGGCGGTGTACCTGGGCACGGAGGTGGTCGTGATGTCGCCGCGGCCTGGGCGGATCGTGGAGCACATCGTCCTGCCCTTCGCGCGCGAGGCGGCCGACGAGAGCATCCGGGCGGTGAAGAGCAGCCCAGCCTTCGTCGCCATGCGTGAGCGCGTGCTCGGCCTGATCTGGACGATGCACGACGACGAGGCGGCGGCCTGAGCGCGGGTGGGCGGGCGCTCTAGAGGTCAATGCACCGATGTGAGGACGCTGCGAAGCCGCTTCATCTCCTCCAGGGCGCGTCCCGTGCCGAGCGCCACGCACGCCAGGGGGTTCTCGGCAACGACCACCGCCAGCCCCGTCGAGTCGCGCAGCACGCTGTCGAGACGGTGGAGCAACGCACCGCCGCCCGTCAGCACGATGCCCTTATCCACGATGTCGGCGGCCAATTCCGGCGGCGTATTCTCCAGGGCGACCTTCACGGCCTCCACGATGGCGGCCACCGGCTCGGCCAGGCTTTCCGCGACCTGGCGCTGACCGAGGACGATCTCGCGCGGCACGCCATGCAGCAGGTCGCGGCCCTTGATCTCGCGAACCGGGCCGTTCCCGCCGCCGTCGGGTGGGCTGGCGGCGCCGATATCCAACTTGATCCGCTCGGCCGTGCTCTCGCCGATGAGCAGGTTATGGTTGCGGCGGATGTAGCTGATGATCGCCTCGTCCATCTTGTCGCCGCCCACGCGCACGCTGCGGCTATAGACGATGCCGCCGAGCGAGATCACCGCCACCTCGGTCGTGCCGCCGCCCACATCCACGATCAGGCTGCCCGTCGGTTCCGTGACCGGCAGCCCGGCGCCGATGGCTGCGGCCATCGGTTCCTCGATCAACAACACCTTGCGCGCCCCTGCACTCTCCGCGCTCTCCTGGATCGCCCGGCGCTCGACCGCCGTGCTGCCCGAGGGCACGCAGACGATGACGAGCGGGCGAGCGAAGCCGCGCCGGCCGCGCACCTTCCGGATGAAGTGCTTGATCATCGCCTCGGCCATCTCGAAATCGGCGATGACGCCGTCGCGAAGCGGCCGTACGGCGGAGATGTTGCCCGGCGTGCGCCCGAGCATCTGCTTGGCCTCCGCACCGACGGCAAGGACCTGCTTCCTGCCGCGCACCTCGGCGATGGCGACCACGCTCGGCTCGGCGAGCACAATGCCCCGGCCTTTGACATAGACCAGCGTGTTGGCGGTGCCGAGATCTATGGCCATGTCAGCCGACGTGATCCCGAGCAAGCGTCCGAGCATCGAGGCAGGCCCACCTTTGGTCGAGGGAGCGCGCACGGAGCGTGCCGCCGGGCGAAGGGCTTAGACCCGGTCGCCACCAGCAGCAAGAGGCAGGGTTCAAGCTTCCGTGAGACTCGCCCGCGCCACCTTGTTGCCACGTAACCGACGCGGGTTCGTGCGTTGTAGGTCGAATACCAGCTTCGGCATTGATCTCAGCCGGCCTGTCCGGCGTTAAGGATGGCGAAGTCTTTCGAGCACATGAATGCGCACACTTCAAGGAGGTATGAGAGCATGACATATCGTCTCCTTCCTGCCGCGGCGGCGCTGCTTGCGGTTCTCGGTCTCGCAGCCTGCGGCGAGCAACCCGGCACCCGGGCGGTCACAGGCGGCCTGATCGGCGCCGGCTCTGGCGCTGCGCTCGGCGCCGTCACAGGCGTCGGCCCCGGCATAGGCGCCTTGGTCGGCGGCGGCGTCGGCGCCGGTACGGGCGCACTAACGGCGCCGGACAGGCGCTATTAATCTTGGAGGGTTCTCTACGATGAGCGGTAAAGTAGTGGTCGGACTGCTGGTTGTGGCTGGCCTTGGCCTGGGCGGATGCACCGATCCCTACGATCCGGGTCAGCGGGCCGTTGGTGGTGGGTTGCTCGGCGCTGGAACAGGTGCCGCTATCGGCGGCCTCGCGGGCGGTGGCACAGGGGCCGCGATCGGCGCCCTAGTTGGCGGCGGGGCCGGCGCCATCGGCGGAGCAGCGACGACGCCGCAGGCGCCTCCGCCGGGCTACTACCAGCAGCAGCCGGGCTATTATGCGCCAGGGCCAGGCTACGCTCCGCAGTCGGGCTATGCGCCGGGGCCGGGCTACGAGGGGCCGCCGCCGCAGCCCTACTATCAGCCGCGCTACGGTTACTGAGTCCGGGCAGCCGGGAGCTGCAAGGCTCCCGGCGTTCGCCGTCAGGCGCTCAGTGCCGCCGGCTCAGTACGCTCGCGCTTGACCAGCAGCTTGTTGAGCGCGTGGATGTAGGCACGGGCGGATGCCACGATCGTGTCCGTGTCGGCACCCTGCCCGTCCACCGTCTTCCCGTGTTCCTCCAGGCGCACCGTGGTCTTGGCTTGGGCATCCGTGCCCTCGGTCACGGCACCAACCGAGAACAGGACCAGCCGCGCCTCGTGCGGGAACAAGTCGCGGATGGCATTGAAGGTGGCGTCCACCGGGCCGTCGCCGGTCGCCTCGGCCTGTCGAAGCTCGCCATCCACTTCCAGTTCCAGCTCTGCCCGCTGCGGCCCACGCGAGCCGGCGCGCACGTCGAGCGACACGAAGCGGATACGGTCCTGCCCGCGCAGCATCTCATCGTCCACGAGGGCGGCGATGTCGTCGTCGTAGACGATCTTCTTGCGGTCGGCGAGGTCCTTGAAGCGGCGGAAGGCGTCGTTGAGCTGGTTGTCGCCGACCTCGCCGTACCCCAGCGCGCGCAGCTTGTCGCGGAACGCGGCGCGGCCAGAGTGCTTGCCCATGACGAGGCTCGTCCGCGCCCAGCCCACGCTCTCGGGCGTCATGATCTCGTAGGTGGCGGCGTTCTTGAGCACGCCGTCCTGGTGGATGCCGCTCTCGTGGGCGAAGGCGTTGCGGCCGACGATGGCTTTGTTGGGCTGCACGTCGAACCCGGTGACGCCCGCGAGCAGCTTCGAGGTGCGCAGCAGCCGCTCGGTCACGACGCCGGTCTTGTAGGGCACGACGTCCTGCCGAGTGCGGAGCGCCATGACGGCCTCCTCCAGCGCCGCGTTGCCCGCCCGCTCGCCGATGCCGTTGATGGTGCACTCAACTTGCCGCACGCCAACGCGGATGGCGGCGAGCGTGTTCGCGACGGCGAGGCCCAGGTCGTTATGGTTGTGGGTGGAGAAGATCACCCCATCCGCGCCCGGCACGCGCTCGCGCAGCATGGTGAAGATCGCGGCCATGTCCTCGGGCAGCGCATAGCCCACGGTATCCGGGATGTTTATGGTGGTGGCGCCCGCGGCGATCGCGGCCTCGACGCAGCGGCACAGGAACTCCGGCTCCGTGCGGCTGCCGTCCTCGGCGGACCACTCTACGTCGTCTGTGTGATGCCGTCCCAGGGTCACGGAACTCGTGGTCATCTCCAGCACCGTGTCGGGCTCGACGCGGAGCTTGTATTTCATGTGCAGCGGGCTGGTGCTGACGAAGATGTGGATGCGCTTGCGCTCGGCCGGGCGGACGGCCTCGGCGGCGCGCAGGATGTCGTCCCGCCCGGTACGTGCCAGGCCGCAGATCACCGGGCCGCCGCGGACGCTCTCGGCGATGCGCCGGACGCTCTCGAAGTCGCCCGGCGACGCGATGGGAAAACCCGCCTCGATCACGTCCACGCCCAGTTCGGCAAGGGCTTCCGCCATGCGCAGCTTCTCGCCGAGGTTCATGGAGAAGCCGGGCGACTGCTCGCCGTCGCGCAGCGTGGTGTCGAAGATGATGACGCGGTCTTCGGGCATGGCGCCGAAGCTGGGGTGGTTCAGGGGCATGGGATCGTCCTCGGGTTCGGGGATGCGTGCAGCGACTCAGGGTTCCCCCTGAGCGAAGCCGGCACCTCTCAGGCCCGGCGGGCGCTCAGGGGGCGGATAAGTCGAAGGAGGAGGCCGATGCCACCGAGGATCAAGGCATAGCGCGCCATGGCCCGCTTGAAGGCGAGGCCGAAGCAGAACAGCATGGGCAGCACGGAGAACACGCGCGCAAGCTAGTGCCGCGCGGCGCTCGCTGCAACCCCGGATGCTGGCAGTCCTGTCAACTCGGCTCTTCACCCACTCAGACCAGCGTCCCTGGGTTTTGACTGGCACGCCGAGGCTCGCGTCGCGGCCGGGGAGCCGGATCAGGGTCAACCTGGATCAGGGTGCTGGGGGCCGGTGCTGGTGCGCGGGGGCGGTGCGGAGACGGCGCGCGGGTGCCCGGTGCCGGGCTGAGCCATTCGGGGCTGAGCGGTTCTGGGCTGAGCGATGCTGGGAGCTGCTGCGCGGGCGCAGAGGTCGCGCACGTCCTGGGGCGTGCGGCGCTTCCAGGGATGGGTGCCGGGCAGGGCGCCGAGGCCGAGGTCGCGGCGGATCGCAGCGATGATCTCGGCAATCAGCAGGGTGTCGAGGTCGTCGTCGAGGTCGGGGTCGTCCAGGCGCTCGCGAAGCTCGGCGTGGAGGGCGTCCGCCTCGGCGCCGTCGGTCTCGCGCTGGATGGTGTCCTCGACCGCGCGGATGATCTGCTTGCGCGCAAGTCCGCATGTCCGTCGTGAGTCAGGGTGGCTCGTCCTACGCTGCGCGGGCGAACGAGGGTTGCTCGCAGGGGCGAGCCTATCCTCAGCGCAGGAGGACGAGCCGTGGAGCAGCATACAGATGTTTTCGTGGGACTGGACGTGGCCAAGGCGCGGCACGCCGTGGCAGTCGCCGAGGATGGGCGACAGGGTGAGGTCCGCTACCTCGGCGAGATCGGCTCCGACCCGGAGAGCGGCTGGTCACGGCCGCCGCCATCATGGCCGAGATCGGCAACCTGCGCCGCTTCGACAGCCCGCGCCAGCTCATGGGCTATCTCGGCCTCGTGCCGGGCGAGCGCTCGACGGGTGAGAGCGTGCGCCGGCTCGGCATCACCAAGGCCGGCAACGGCCGGGTGCGTAGAGCCCTGATCGAGAGTGCGTGGTCGTACCGCCACTTGCCCAGGACGGGGAGGGCGAAGCACTACCTGCACGAGCGCGTCTCGCCTGCAGTGCGCGACATCGCGGCCAAGGCGCAGTCGCGCCTGTGCGCCCGCTACCGGGCGCTCTCGGGCCGGGGCAAGACAGCTGACCGTGGCGGTGACGGCCATCGCCCGCGAACTCGCGGGCTTCATATGGGCAATCGGGAGGGAGGTGCAGGCGGCGTAGACCCCTCCCTCCCCGGCCGACGCTCATCGGCGCGCAGGGGTGGGGGCGGAGCAACGGTAGAGGAACTCCCGTCGGACGCTTTGTGGCCGGCATCGCCGACGCCCGCAGTAAGACAGGGAACGCCTCGGACGGACACTCGGAACTGCGGTATTCAACCCGCGCATCAGAGCATGATCACCGACGTCTACAGCCCCGCCTCCGCCCTTGCGCACCTACCTGGAACGGTCACCGCCAACAGCGGACGGCGACACGCGCCCATCCCTCTTGAAAACGGACATCAGAGCGTCAGCTGAAGGCCGTCTTGCGGGGGTGAGGTCTCCTTGCTGTGCTGTCCTGCGGTGAAACCGGCAGGAGCGTGTTGGCCAAGATGGCAGCCACAGTGGCAGCTTCAGAGCCTTGCATCGAGATCGTGGGCGAGCGTCGGCGTGCGCACGATGCTGAGTTCCGGGCGCGACTGGTCGCGGCATCGCAACTGCCTGGGGCGCGCGTGCAGGATCTGGCGCAACGGCACGGCCTCTGTCCCAGCCTGATCCATCGCTGGCGCCGGTCGGCGGCACGGCGGGGCGGCCTACCTGCCCTCCAACCCGAGCGGGCCGCGTCGACCACGCACGGCGCGGCGACGGTCGCGCAGCGTCCGCCCGAGTTCGTGCCCATCGGCGTGTTCGGGCGCGCGGAGGACGCGGGACCGGCACTGGTGGCGGGGCCTGCGCGCGCCGATGCGACCGGCTGCTCCCGGCCGCGCAGTGGCGCGCTCGGCGATGGACGAGCGGCCGGGCCTGATCGAGATCGACCTGGCGGACGGGACGCGGCTGCGGGTGGACGCCTTCGTCAACGAGCGAGCACTGCGGCGCGTGCTGGCGGTGTTGCGGGCGAGTGCGTGATCCAGGTCGCGCCCGGCACCAAGGTGTGCCTGGCCTGTCGCCCGGTCAGCATGCGCTGCGGCTTCGACGGGCTCGCCGCGCAGGTGGCGCAAGTCCTGGGCGCTGACCCGTTCGAGGGCCATCCGTTCCTGTTCCGCAGCAAGCGAGCTGACTACTTGAACTGCTTGTATTGCGACGGCACCGGCCTGTGCCTGTTTGCCAAGCGGCTGGAGAGCGGCAAGTTCGTCTGGCCGCCGATCGTGGACGGCGCGATGATGCTGACGTCGGCGCAATTGGCTCTGCTCATCGAGGCGATCGACTGGCGGCGGACGGTGGCGCCGCAGCCGCCACGCCGGCCGGTGAGCGTCTGACCGGACGGCATTGACGTGAGGAAACACTGTACCGCTCGGGCCGGCTCTGGTACGCTCGGGCATCTCCCTGGCGAGCGCTTCTCTGCCGACCGACCCTGAGGCGTTGCGGGCGTTCGCCGCGGGGCTGCAGGCCGAGCTGGCGCGCAAGGACATCGAGCAGCTCGAGTTGCTGATCGGCGACCTCGAGGCGGACGCGGCCGAGGGCGAGGCCCGCGCCGATGCGGCCGGCGCCATCGCGGGCCGCCAGGCGCGGACACGCGAGCGCAAGCAGCCCGCCCGCAAGCCGCTGCCGCCGCATCTGCCGCGCGAGGTCGTCACCCACGATCCGCCTTGCACCTGTCCGGGCTGCGGCAGCACCGTGTTCAGCCGCGTCGGCCAGGACGAGCGCGAGGTGCTCGAGTATGTGCCCTCCAGCTTCAAGGTGGTCCGGCATGTCCGGCCCAAGCTGAGCTGCCGGGCCTGCGAGACGATCGTGCAGGAGCCGATGCCTTCCCTGCCGATCGAGCGCGGGCGGCCGGGTCCCGGCCTGCTCGCGCATGTGCTGGTGGCCAAGTTCTGCGACCACCTGCCGCTGCACCGTCAGGCCGCGATCTACGCCCGTGAGGGCGTGGACCTCGACCGCGCGACACTCGCGGACTGGGTCGGATCGGCGGTGTTCCTGCTCTCGCCATTGGCCAGGCGATCGGCCGCCACGTCCGTGCCGGCACCACCCTGCACGCCGACGACACCACCGTCCCGGTGCTGGCCCCTGGGTCCTGGCCCCTGGGTCCTGGCCCCTGGCCTGGGCAAGACCAAGACCGGGCGGCTCTGGGTCCTTGTGCGCGACGAGCGGCCTTGGGGCTCGGCGGTGCCGCCGGCGGCGTTCTACCGCTACTCTGCCGACCGCAAGGGCGTGCACGCCGAGGCGCTGCTCGGCCCCTGCCGAGGGCTGCTGGCCGATGGGTATGCCGGCTTCGACAAGCTCTACAAGCCAACGACGCCCACCAGCGACCCGCCCCTGATCGAGGTCGCGTGCTGGGCCCATGCGCGCCGCAAGTTCTACCGCGCCGCAAGTTCTACGACGTGCACCAGGCCACGGCCTCTCCGATTGCGCTCGGGATCCTACAGCAGATCGCGGCCCTGTTCGCCATCGAGGGCGGTATCCAGGGACAACCGCCCGACCGCCGCGCCGCCGCACGCCAGGAACACGCCCGACCGCCGCTGGATCAGCTACGGGCATTCCTCGATGCTTCGCTCGCCCGGGTCAGCAGCAAGAGCACCCTGGCCCAGGCGATCCGCCACACCCTGTCACGCTGGACGGCACTGGGCCGCTACGTCGCCGATGGCCGGCTGGAGATGTCGAACAATGCCGCCGAGCGCGCGATGCGCCCCCTGGGCCTTGGCAGGAAGAATCATCCCTTCTGCGGCTCGGACGCCGGAGGCCAGCGCGCCGCCTGCACGTACACCATCGTTGAAACCGCCAGGCTGAACGGCATCAATCCTCAGGCCTACTTGGCCGACGTGCTCGGGCGCATTGCCGATCATCCCAGCCGCGACATCGACGCCCTGCTCCCGTGGCACCAGACACAATAGCCGCGCTGCAGAGCAGACCCGAATACCCAACCTCGCGGCCATCAGCTGACGCTTAGCTGTTCAGTTGCGGAAGGTTGTCGGGACCCGGTCGGCCTGGCGCTGCTGCACTAGGCTCCTTGGACTATGCTCCTTGGTTCGAGCGGCTCCTTGGTTCGAGCGGCTGAACGCGGCGCGATCGAGAGGCAGGACCCGGCGGGAGATCCTGCCAGCAGGCCGTTGCTCGCTTTCCTCCTGACCCAGGCTGGGCCGCGCGGTGCCGCCGCAAGACACGAGGTCTGACCGATGCTGCGGATCCACCCCAACGCCCGCGCCACGCCCATCATCCGCTTCCTGCGCGAGGCTGCGACGGCGTTTCCGTTCCGCCTCACCCACGTGCTGACCGACAACAAGAGCTGCTTCACCCCGGCGTTCGCCCGCGCCTGTGCCGCCCTCGGCGCAGAGCATCGCCACAGCCGCCCGCGCACGCCGCAGACCACCGCCATGGTCGAGCGCTGCAACGGCCGCGTCAGCAGTGAGGTGCTCGGCATCACTCTCGCCTCGCACCGCGCGCTCGAGCAACTCCTGCACGGCTGCAACGCCGCCTACAACGCCCGCCGCCAGCGCGTGCTGGACGGCAAGGCACCCGATCAGGTCACAGCCGAGCGCCGCTCGGCTCGGCCCGAACTCGCCAACGCTGAACCGCACGGACGCGCAGGCCCCCGCGACACCACCCAGGCGCGCCGCATCGCCGAAACCGCCAAAAAGGCCTCACAACCAGACATCTGGGCGCAAGCGCCACGTCCTCGTGGACACCGAAGGCACCCTGCTGAAGGCCCGCGTGCATCCTGCCGACATCCATGACCGGCGCGGTGCCGAGCTGCTGCTCGCGGGCCTCAAGGCAGAGTTCCCGCCTATCGTGCTGATCGGGCCGACAGCGCCTGCCAGGGCTTGCAGGCCTGGCTCGCCGCGGTGCTGGGCTGGGCGCTCGTGATCAGCAAGCACTGGTGGACGGGGCTGCGCGGCGTGTGGGTGGCCCCCGGCCAGCAGCCGCCCGAGATGCCGCGTGGCTTCCACGTGCTCAAGCGCAGGTGGGTCGTAGAGCGAACATTCGCCTGGATCGGGCGCAACCGGCGCATGAGCCGCGACTACGAGCGCCTGATCGAGACGGCTGAGATGCTGCTCTACGCTGCCATGGCGCGCGTCACCCTGCGCAGGCTGGCCGAGACGGCGTAATAAGGTTGCCCGAAATGCGGCTCACAGGGCTGAAGGTTAGCGGCCGTCACGCCCGCGTTGACTACAACAATACAACTCCGCTACGAAAGCCTTGCTGGAGCAGCCACGCTGACATAAAGCGATTGGCTCAGGCGTATACTCCAATGGATAGTCGCGCATGAGACTTTTCACCTATGCTTTAATTTCTTAATAGCCTCTGATACCGCGATCACCGAAGGGACGGCCAATGTCCTGGTGAACCGCCGGATGAAGGCGCAGCAGATGCGCTGGTCGCGGCGGGGGCCGATCTGCTGCTGCAGGTTCGCTGCGCCGTCTATAATGGCACGCTCGGTTCCGGCTTCGGACAGAAGTTCCAGCCAGCCAACGACCCATACGCGCCAACGGTGATCGCCGCCTGACCCCCACTCTTGCGGCAGTCCCGATCGGGCCATCGTCCGTGTCACGGTGGCGCGACGAGCAGTTGCACCCCTGCTTCTACCAGCGCCGCCGCGATCTCGGGAGGGGGCGGGGCATCGGTCACGAGATGCTGCACGTCCGCGAAGTCCGTCACGTGCGCGAAGGCGGCGATCTGGAATTTGCTGCTGTCGGCCAGGATGATGGTCCGCCGGGCCACTTCAATCATGCTGGACGAGGCCGCCGCTTCCTCGAGCCGGGCAATCGAGAAGCCGCCGGCAGACATGCCCGTGATCCCGATCACCGCCGTGTCCGCGCTGATGCGCGCGGTCGAGGCGAAGCCGATTGGGCCGATCGTGACCTGCGGACTGCTCCAGTACGTCACCGCCCAGCACGTAGGCGGCGCGGATCGCGCGCTCCGGCAGGATCGGCGGGATGCGCAGGTTGTTGGTGACCACCATCAGGTTCTGCCGCGTGCCCAGCTCGGCCGCGAAGTAGGCCGTAGTCGAGCCGCCGTTCACGATCAGCGTCTCGCCGTCGCGGATCAGCGCGCTCGCCGCCCGGCCGATGCGTCGCTTCGCCTCCACGTGCGCGTCCATGCGCTGCGTCAGCGAGGTTTCGCGCGTGACCAGGCTGTCGCTGGGGATGGCGCCCCCGTGCGTTCGCACCAGCACGCCGCGCTGCTCCAGCGCGTCCAGGTCGCGACGGATGGTGTCGCGCGACACGCCGAACCGCGTCACCAACTCGGCGACGGTGATCTGCCCGCGCTCGCGCACGAGCGCAGCCAACCGATTCTGCCGCAAAGCCGGCAGCGCAGCGGCATCGGAGGCGGGAACGGGAACGGGTTGGGACGAGGTCACTGATGCACCCATAGCAGCAGGCAGCGGGGATGCGCCACGCCCGATGCGGATTTGTGCGCTATTATCGTGCTTGACTGCGCGTGTTCATGCACTAGTGTGCCCGTTATGCTGCGTCGGAACTGGCCCAAACTCTATACGGACCTCGTGGCGCGGCTCGGCGACTACAGCGAGCATGGACGTTGGACCTTCTGCGGGTTGGGCGCCTGTGTGGACGCGAAGCTTTCGGTCCATGATGCCGTTCCTGTCCTGCTCGCCTCGCCCGATCCCGCTGCAAGAGCGCTCGGCGAGACCGTGGCGTGCCGGGCCGAGGCGGGGATTGGCGGCGAGGTCCGGGTGAACTGGGACAACGGACCTGCCTGGCTGGACGCGGCCCTGCAGACGGCGACGGCGCTGGGCGGCACCGGCCCGCACGCGGCGCGCGTGCTCACCGTGTTGGGCGCACCGGCGCTGCTGGCGCTGGAGCACCGGGATGCCGAGCAGATGGCCTGCCTCGACGGCGGCATCTGCCTCGCCCGGAACGGCCAGCCGGTCGCGGCACGCGACATCGCGCCCTACGGGCTGCCTCGGCCCAAGATCTACATCTTCGAGTTCACCGCCGGTCGCCCCGTGCGCGCGGTGGCGCCGCCGCGGTCCTCGCGCATCATCGTCCGCTTCACCGATCCCGACACGGAGGACGATCCGGAGTTCGAGGCGCTGAGCGCGTCGCTCGCCGCCCAGGCCGGCGCGGGTGTGCTGTCCGGCTTCAGTGCGGTCAGCGGCGACGATCTGGACCGGGCGCTGGCGCGTGCTCGGGTTTTGGCGCTGCGCTGGCGCGCGGCCGGGGTGCCGGTGGTGCACCTGGAGATGGCCGGCTTTGACACGCCGGCGTTGCGGGATCGCACCCTGGAGGGTCTGCGCGGCGGCTACAACTCTCTCGGTCTCAGCCAGTCCGAATACCAGGCGCTGATCCCGGGCGGGGCGCCCGAGACTGAGACGATCGCCGCGGCCGCCCAGCGGCTAGGGGTTGATCGGCTGTGCATCCACGCCGATGCTTGGGCGCTCGCCGCCACGCGCGGCAATCCAGATCGGGAGCGGACCGCGCTGATGGTGGGCTGTCTGCTCGCCAGCACGCGCGCGGCGCTCGGCCACCCGGCGCGGCCGGTCGAGGTGAGTCCGGGCGCGGTGTTCGAGGTGCCTCCGCACGAGCATCTGAGCGGCGGCTGGAGCGTCGTCGCCTGCGCCGCTCCCTATCTGCCGCGCCCTGCTACCACGCTGGGGCTCGGGGACACGTTCATGGCCGGATGCCTGCTCGTGCTCGGCCAACCGCATCGTCACGCGACAGCCGGCGTGCCGGCGGGGACGTGGCGTGAGACGACCGACGACCGTGCAACCAAAACAGATGGAGGAAACGGATGACCCGGATGGGACGGATCACCTTGGCGCTGGCGGGCTGTCTCGCCGCAACCACTGCGGCGCACGCCGACACCACTCTGACAATCGCCACCGTGAACAACGCTGACATGATCGTCATGCAGAAGCTGTCGGGCGAGTTCGAGAAAGCCAATCCGGGCATCCACCTGCAATGGGTCACGCTCGAAGAGAACGTCTTGCGCCAGCGCCTTACCACCGATATCGCCACCAACGGCGGCCAGTTCGATGTCATGACGATCGGGCTGTTCGAGGCGCCGATGTGGGGCAAGAGCGGCTGGCTCGTGCCGTTCAGCAACCCGCCGGCGAGCTACGATCTGGGCGATGTGCTGCCGACCGTGCGCAACGGGCTGTCCTACGACGGCAAGCTCTATGCGCTGCCGTTCTATGCCGAGAGCCAGATGACCATCTATCGCAAGGACCTGTTCGACAAGGCCGGCCTGACCATGCCGGACCAGCCGACCTGGGCGCAGATGGGCGAGTTCGCGAAGAAGCTGAACGATCCCGCTCACGGCGTCTATGGCATCTGCCTGCGGGGCAAGCCCGGCTGGGGCGAGAACATGGGGCAGATCACGCCCGTGGTGAATTCCTATGGCGGCCGCTGGTTCGACATGGAGTGGAAGCCGCAGCTCACCACCGAGCCGTGGAAGACGGGCGTCTCCATGTATGTCGATCTGCTGCGCAAGTATGGTCCGCCCGGCGCCACATCCGACGGCTATAACGAGATCCTCGCCCTGTTCGCGAGCGGCAAATGCGCGATGTGGGACGACGCGACCGTGTCGGCCGGGCTGCTGAGCGACCCCAAGCAGAGCACCGTCGCCGACAAGCTCGGCTACGCGCACGCGCCGTACGGCACCGTGGACAAGGGCAACCACTCCATGTGGGCCTGGGCGCTCGCTGTCCCGAAATCGTCAAAGGCCTCGCAGGCGGCGCAGAAGTTCATCTACTGGGCCACGTCGAAGGCCTATATCGCCCTCGTCGCGAAGACGCAGGGCGTGGTGACGGAGCCGCCGGGCACGCGCATTTCGACCTATCAGAACCCCGAGTATCTGAAAGCCGCACCCTTCGCCAAGCTGACGTTGAACGCGATCGAAACCGCCAACATGACCGATGCCACGGTGCAGAAGGTGCCGTATCGCGGCATCTCCTTCGTTGGAATCCCGGAGTTCCAGGCGATTGGGTCGGAGGCCGGCCAGGAGATAGCGGCTGCCATCGCGGGTCAGAAGACCGTCGATGCGGCCCTGGCGGCGGCGCAGGCCAGCACCGCGCAGACGATGCGCGAAGCCGGCTACCTGCATTAGCGATTAATCCGCGAGGGCGGCCTCGGTCGCCCTCGCCTTTACCCGGAGCGATCAGTGCATATCGAGAAATACCGGCTCGGCGGCAAGACGGCGTTCATCACCGGCGGCGGGCGCGGCATCGGCCTGTGCGCCGCGCAGGCGCTGGCCGAGGCCGGAGCGCGGGTGATCATCTCCGACCACGATCCCGAGATCCTGGACGCCGGCCGCGCCGCGATGATGGAACTCGGCCACGTGGTCGATGCCGTGGCGCTCGACGTGACGCGCCCTGCCGACGTCAAGCGCGCGGCCGACGACTGCAACGCGAGACATGGGGCGGTGGACGTGCTCGTCGCGAACGCCGGCATCGCGTGGCCCGACACCGGCGGCGAGGACATGGCCGACGAGGTCTGGCGGACGGTCGTGGACGTGGATCTCAACGGCGTGTTCTGGTCGTGCCGCGACTTCGGCCGGCATATGCTGGCGCGCGGCCACGGCTCGGTCGTGACCGTGGGGTCCATGTCGGGCCTGATCTCCAACCGCCCGCAGCGCCAGGCGCACTACAACGCGGCGAAGGCGGGCGTGCATCACCTGACACGCTCGCTGGCCGGCGAGTGGGCGGCGCGCGGCGTGCGAGTGAACTCGGTCGCCCCCGGCTACATCGACACGACGATGTCCGGCGCCGGGCTGCGCGCCGAGGTCGGCAAGCTGTGGCTGAGCCATACCCCGATGGGGCGCGGCGGGAGGCCGGACGAGGTCGCGTCCGTGATCCTGTTTCTCGCGAGCGACGCGTCGAGCCTGCTGACGGGTTCGGTCGTCGTCGCGGACGCCGGCTACACCGTTTGGTGATCTCACAGGAAGGCAGACCGATGAAGCGTCTCGACGAGAAGCTCGCGCGCATCCGCGCGGGTCAATACACCAGGGCCGACTTCGTGATCGCGGACGCGAAGGACGGCGACATGGGCTCCGGCTGCACCACGCCGGCCCCGATGCGGAACAGGGACGGCTCGCCCGTGCCCGGCCCGCGAAGGCTGCGGACCTACCTCGACCAGATCACGGCGGTCGTCGAGCAGGACATCGTGGACATCATGCTGGTGTCCGCGTCCAACCTCGAACGGCTGGTCGATGAGGGCGTGTTCCGGGGCAGCCCCGTGCAGCCGGCCATCCGCGCCAACGAGGCCACGGATTGCTGGGGCGGGGTGCGGGGCGGCGCCTATTCGGCCCACAGGTCGCGGCCGTTCCGCACCGCCAAGCTGCCGCGCGTCATGCACGGCACGCTGCATCCCGCTCCGGGTGCTGCGATCACGGGGACGGATCTCGGCCTGTACTCCATCACGTTCAACAACGACCTCAACTCCGACATCGCGTCGCTGGAGGCGTTTGCGGAGTTCCGGGAGGCGGCGGCGGAGAACGGTTTCCGCTACTTCCTGGAGGTGTTCAACCCGAATGCTCCTAGCGGGGTCGAGCCGCAGGACGTGCCCGCCTTCGTCAACGACCACATCCTGCGGGCGTTGGCCGGCGTGATGCGTGCGGACCGGCCGCAGTTCCTGAAGATCCCATTCAATGGACCGGCGGCTATGGAGGAACTGGCCGCATACGATCCGTCACTGATCGTGGGCGTCCTGGGCGGCGGCGCGGGAACCACACGGGACACGTTCGAGTTGCTGCACCAGGCGGAGAAGTACGGCGCGCGCCTCGCGCTGTTCGGGCGCAAGATCAACCTGGCGGATTCCCCACTCGACATCGTGAGAACCATGCGCGAGATCGCCGACGGCACGGTCTCGCCGGAAGAGGCTGTGCGGGCGTACCACGGCGACTTGCAACGGCAGAGAATCATGCCGAGCCGCTCGCTCGCGGACGACAACGTCATCACCGAAGCCGTGCTGAAGCCGACCTGATGCCGCCGTGACGACGCGTTCATTATGCCCCTCTGGCTCGGCTCTTGTTGGGTTCCGGGGTGGTGAGGTTGGGACCGGGTCGCGGCGCTGAGGACGTCCAGTGTGAGCACGGCGGGAGTTGGTGACCTACTCGCGCGAGGAGACCTCGCCACCATGGCTGCATCCGACCAGATCAACTCCTCGGCGCTGCTGGAGCCGCCCAAGACCTCCCGGATCACTCATCCGGCGGCGCCTTTCGCAGCACTGACCAGCCCCGAATTGCGCTAGAAGCCGGGGTGGCTGGCTCACGGATGCCCCTCGCGAGCGGTAGGGCCACTGTGCACATCGCAGCCATGGCCCAGAAGGCGGCAGCACCAAAATGCCCATACAGCGGTCCGGCCGCCAACGTCACCGCGGCTGATGTCGCCCCGAGTGCGACTGTCGCGTAGAAGGCCTGCGCCGTCGAGGCTAACTTGGCAGGCGCCACGCGGGTGATCACGTCCATGCACGAGAGATGCAGCAGCGCGAACGTCAAGCCGTGCAACGGTTCAACGATCGCCATGACCGGGAACCAGGCGGTCTGAGCGGCTGCGCTCCAGCGCACCACGCCGGCGACCGCGGACAAGGTCATGGCGTTCGCGGGCCCGAGTCGCTCCAGTGCTCCTCGTCCCAGAAACAGGAAGACCACGACCTCGGCGCCGACCGACGTGGCCCAGAGCAGGCTGCATTGGCTGGCCGACAATCCCGCGGCGCGCCACCGGATGACCTCGAACCCGTCGTGCAGCGCATGGCTGCCGCCGATCAGCGATGCCACGATCATCAGGCGGCGGAAGGTTGGGATGCGGAGCAACATCCGGATGGAGCCGTTCTCGGCCGGGCTCTCCTGGGTCGGCGTGACGCCCGCGACCTTGTTCGGCACGAACCAGCCCAACCCTGCGGCCGCAGCCAGCAGGCTGCCGTTCAGCCAGACGATTATTCCAAGTCCCGCCCAGCCGACGAGCTGGCCTGACGCCAACGCGCCGACGATGAACGCGGCGGATCCGGCACCGCGCACCCAGCCATACTCGAACCCGTGCTCGCTGCGGGCAGAGCCCAACGCGAGCGCGTCGGCAATCGGCGTCAACGGCGCCAGCACCGCCGCGTGGGTCACGCTGACCAGCAGGAGCAGCGGCAATCCGCGTGCCGGCGCATACGCCGTGGCGACCACGGCTGACGCCGCGGCAAAGCTGACGAGGACAGAGGACGGCCGGCCGCTGCGGTCGGCCAATCGTCCGCCAAGCGGGCCCGCCAGCAGCCTGATCGCGGTGCCGGCGGCGAGGACCAATCCTAGCGCGGACGCACCCAGGCCGTCCTGCTGCAGCAGCGCCGGCAGGAACGGTGACGCCACGCCGAAGGCCGCGAACAACACGCCGTAGAGCGTGAGGAAGCGCGGCAGAGGCGATTCGGTCAGCACCAGGCGAGAATGACAGATCGCCGCTGCCGTTGCTGCCTGCTTTAAACACGCGAGAGGAACTATGGGAGGCAGGATGCCTTTGCTCCGCCATCTCCGGCCGACGCTCTGCTCGGTCGCTTCTGTGCTGGTGACTTTGGCTTGGCTTTGCACGTCAGGGCGGTCGGCAGGCTCCGCGCGTCTCGGTCAGACCACGAGGGCGCGAAAATCGGCGAGGGTCCAACCCAGGTAGAGCCGATGCCGTGCACCACCTCAAGACCGTGCCGATATCGCTGGCGAAGTCGGTGGGCTGACGCGTGCGGCGGTATAGGGTGGCTTCCGGCCCAGAGATCGCCCCTGTCGCTCCGCCCACAGCAGCCGACCCCACTCGTGCCGGACGACACCCCCCCGCATTGCCTGGGCCGCATTCCCGCGAACCCCGATCCAATGCTGTTCGGCATCGGCAGGGCGTTCCGGATCGACGGCCTTGCCTGCGGCACCATTCAGCGAAGTCCCATCAGCCCCGGGCATGGACCCGCTTGGTAGCGTCCGAGAGCGAGTCGCCGACGTATTCGGCAGCGGCAGCGATCGCGTCCTCGAGCGGGCCGCAGAGTGCATCAAGCAGCGCATCGGGAACCTTCTGCGCGCGGGTGAGGCGACGGATCACGGCAACAGCGTCCTGCGCGCTCCAGGGGCGTGCGATGAGTGATGGGTCAGGGCTTCCGGAGAGAGGCGGTTGCTCTCAGCGATGCGGTCCGGCTCATCTAAGGGCCTGCCTGCAGGCGCTTCGGGCAGATGGTCCTTCCCCTAGGCCCTTACCTTGCCTATCATCGTCCTATGGACGTCACCTTGCCTCCGGAGCTTGAGCAGTTCGCTGCCGAGGCCGTCGCTGCCGGCCGCTACCACGATGTCGCTGAGATCGTGCGCGTCGGAGTGGACCTGCTGCGGCGGCGGGAAGCAGCTCGCGCCGAGCTGCTGGCGTCCGTTCTGGCCGCCCAGGAAGAAGGCGATCGCGACGGGTATCTCACCGGCGACGAGGTGGCGGCACGGGTTCGCGCGACCATTGCGCGGAGAACCACCACTCCGGCGTGAACCGTTTTCGGAACTTTGCGCCGCAAGCCGCTGCCGATCTCGATGACGCGGTCGGTTGGCTGCTTGATCGTGCCGCGTCCCCCGCCGCTGCGGAGCGGCTGCTGAGAGCGGTTCTGGACGCGGGCGAGTTTCTGGCTGTCCGCTCGCTTCTCGGACGGCGCCGTCCCGACCTGCTGCCTGATCCCTTCCGGTTCTGGTCGCTGCCACAATTCAACCTGCTGTTGGTCTATGATTCGACGACCAGCCCCGCGGCCATCTTGCGCGTGCTGCACACGGCCCAGGACCTTGGCCCGCTGCTGGCGGAGTTGACTGCGGCTCGCGACGAGGAGCCGCCGGCAGCGTAGCTGCCCTTGCTGGGCCGTCGTATCATTGCAGGTCGTGTCCCGAGTGGTGGTGTAGGAGGCGGCCATCGCGGCGGACTTGGGTAGAGTTGGGTTGCGAAACGCAACTCTGACCTGAGGACCACCGTGATGACCGACGACAAGGATGCGCTGCGCGAGCTGCTGGCGAAAGGCTCGGATGCGTCGCTGCTACGCGAGATGATCGGCTTCGCCGCCCAGCGCTTGATGGAGCTGAGGTGGGCGCGGTCACGGGCGCGGCCCATGGCGAGCGCAGCGAGACCCGCCGCGTGCAGCGCAACGGCTACCGTGACCGCGACTGGGAGACGCGGGCCGGGACCGTCGAGCTACGCATTCCCAAGCTACGCCGAGGCTCCTACTTCCCGGCCTTCTCGGCGCCGCGGCGGACGGCTGAGAAGGCGCTCACCGCGGTGATCAGGAAGCCTACATCCAGAGCCTGCCCCCGGACTTGATCCCAGAGGCGCTAAGATAGGCTTGCGGTGAGGAAGCGGCTGTGATCCCAGCATGGGATGACTCACGATCGCTGATGAGCCGGGATTGGCAGGGCGTCATTGATCGGCTCGGCGGGGCTGGAGGCGAGCGCGCGCAACACGAAGGCCTTCCTGCGCGCCCGCGTGATCGCAAGCGCCCCCGATCTGCTGCGCCTTATCCTGGCTTATTGCCTGGGCGAGCAAGGTCTGTGCTCGACCGCCGCTTGGGCCAGCGCCATCGGGCTGGTCGATGTGAAGTTGCCCCGGTTCGGTGGACGGGTTAGGGCTTGGCTGATTGCGGCTCGATGTGCATTTCCTTCTCATAGCGGATAGGCGAGCGGTAGCCCAGGGCGGAGTGCAGGCGCACGGGGTTGTAGAAGCCCTCGATGAAGCTGAAGCAGGCCACGCGGGCTTCGGCCTGGGAGGCGAAGCGGCGCTCGCGAGCATGGTGCGCAGATCGGGCGTGTAGGCGCAGCTGCTCCCGCCCCGTTCGAGGTCAGGTGATGCGGACGTAGTTCGGGCGTCCGAGTTCCAGCATACGGTTAAGCGTGCAGACGGCGACCTCCACCTCGGTCGCACGACGCTCGTCCGTATGCGCATGCAGCCTGTCGCCGATCACCTGCTTCCAGCGGCCCATGGTCGCCTCGGCCCGAGCTCGTGTCGCTGGGTATTGCGGTTGAGCGCGGCGGCACGATGACGGCCGTGTCGGGATGGTGCGCGGCGACGCTGACGTAAACGCCTTCCTGATCATACGCGCCATCAGCGGTGAACGAGGCCACCGAGCCGGTGACCTGGTCGAGCAAGGGATCGGCTTGGGCGCCGTCGTCCACGTCGTTGGCGGTCAGCGTGGACGCCACGACCTCGCCGGTGTCGGCGTCCACGCCGAGATGCAGCTTCCGCCACGACCGGCGCGTCCTGGTGCCGTGTTTCTCGATCAGCCACTCGCCTGGTCCACAGAGTTTCAGCCCCGTGCTGTCCACCAGCAGGTGCATGGAGGCGGCCTCGCCGCCGACGCCGGTGCTGGGCCGCGACGGCCGCGGCACCTCCAGCGTCGCTGACCTGCGGCTGAGGGTGGTGTGGTCCGGCACACGCAGCACCAGCCCGAGCAGGCCGATGACGGAGCCGATCAGGCCCTCGGTCTGCCGGAATGCAAGATGGAACACGGCACGCAGCGTGAGCGCCGTCAGGATCGCCAGGGGCGAGTACCAGGACTGCCTCCCTCGGGTCGTCCTTGGTTCCGCCGCCCACGCCTCGACCGCCTCGTCCGTGAACCACGCCGTCAGGCTGCCGCGCTGGCGCAACCCGGCCTCGTGGGAAGGCCAGTTCGTCACCTTGCGCTTCTATCTGGGGATGTGGCGGCGGCGGTCTTGGTTCAGCTTGAATGGCACGGTGGGCATCCGGGGTCAGGGTCGGGGATGCCCTCCTACGTCGCCCGGCTCCTCAGCACCAACCATCCGACTTGTGAACCACGCTGACCCCCAGCGCTATTACCCGGCGTCTGCTAGCCGCGTGCGGGCGCACGCAGGCGAGCAGGGCGCCTCGCGTTCGCGTGCTCGATCTCCACCTCGTCCTGGCGCACGGTGTCGCGCACCGTCTCGATGTGCTCGGTCCGCTCCGTGCGCACCACGACCTCCTCCTTCAGATGCACCGTCTTGCTTACGACCGGGACCTCGTCCGTCTCGACCGCCTCGACGGTGAGCGCGGTCAGCATCTCGTCAGACACCGTGTCGGTCACCGGCCGGCGCCGCTCCACGACGACCCGCTCGCGCACCAGGGTCACCTGCTGCTCGACCGGGGTCTCCACGACGTAGCGGCGGACACGGGTCGTGCCGGTGCTCACCTTCTGCGTGCCGACGGTCAGCACCTCCTCGGCAAGCGGGATCACCTGCTCCGCGCCGGGCGTGTGCGTAGCGGCCTTGTTGGCAGACGAGGCATCTACGCCGCGGCTAGACGCCGAGCGGCCTGGCTGTAGCCCCGACATCCCGAGCATCATGTCCCAGAACAGGAATCCGGTGCTCGGCGCCGCCGCCGATGCAGTCGCGGCGATGCGCTCGGCGCCCTCAGTGACGCTCCTGGCGACCTGGCGCGCGCTCTCGCCGGCGACCTCGGCCGTGTGGACCGCTGCCTGAGCGGTCTGCAGGGCCGCCTCGCGGGTGCGACGCGCAACGGCCTGCCGCTCCCGCTCCGTCTCCTCTTCCTGTCGCGCCTGCAACTCGGCCTGCTCGCGTTCCTGCTTCGCAGCCGCGCGCCGCTCTTCCGCCTGGTCGTGCTTCGCCTGCTCGGCTTCGGCCAAGCCGGTCTCCATCCTCTCGGTGATCCCCTGCACCTGCTCCTCGCTCAACGCCTTCTGGACGGCGGGCAGGAGTTCCTTCGTCTCGTCGCGCGCGTGCTGGCGGAATGCCTTCCTCAGCTCCGAGAGCTTCGCGAGGAACGTCTCATCGTTCTTCGGCAGCGCGTCCAGCTCCGCGAGCTTCCCGCGCAGCTCCTTGTTGTCCTTGGCCGCGCCGACGACCAGTTCCTTGGTCTCGGCGTGCTTCCTGAGCACTGGAAAGAGGTGCTGCTCCTCAAGGTCCGCGTGCATCTCGAGTTCGGCCTTGAGCTCGGCGAACAGCCTCTCGCGGGTTTTGAGCGCGCCATCCGAGGTCTCGGCGAGCTTCGTAAACAGATCGTTGGCCTTGGCAGGGCCAGCCTGCATCAGTGTGCGTAGGGTCAATTGTTTGTTCCTTTGCTGCGGTGCAGCATAACATGGGCACGCATTTCCGTGCAACAGACAGCCCACTCTGCCATGCGGATGCTGTTCAACATAGCTGCCGAGCACAACCTGGGCTGGCCTCGGTGTGTTCGCGTCGCGCGTATATTGGATCAGGGCTGGGTGCGCTCATCCAGGGACTTGCATTCGTCTAAGTACGACGGGCGCTTTTCAGCAAGCAGCGACGCGGTGTACGGCCCGGCAGGCGCTCCAGGCCGCGTGCCACCGCATTCTTCCGACACCCTCAGCGGTTCGCCGCGTCGTCAGGTCCCGGCCGCCTCACCCAGCGTCTCCGAGAACAGCTCTTGCAGGGAGGCCCAGGACCGCGCATCGGCCTCGGGGCTGTATCGGATCGCGTCCGGCATGTTGCGCTTCGCCGCTTCCTGGTTCGTGAAGCTGTGCACCGTGTTGCCGTAGAGGTTCATCTGCCAGTCCACGCCTGCGTCGCGCATCTCGGACTCGAAGGCGGCGCGCTGCTCAGGTGGGATCATCGGGTCATCGCCGCCGATGCAAACGAGGATCTTGGCCTTGATAGCCTTGGCATCGGTCTTGGGTGCGTTGGTCGCAAGACCGCTGTGGAAACCGACTACCGCCTTCAGGTCCGCCCCTGACCGGGCAAGCTCGAGCGACATGGTGCCGCCGAAGCAGAAGCCGATCGCGGCGATGCGCCCGGCGTCCACCTCGGACCGGGCGACGAGCGCCTGCAAGCCTCCAGCCGCACGGGCGCGGGTGCGCGAGGGATCAGAGAACAGCGGCGTCAGCAGGCCAAGCGCCTCCTGTAGGTCATCAACGATCCGACCCTCGCCGTGCAGATCGCAGGCCAACGCGACGTAACCCAGGGCCGCCAGCCGCTCGGCACGGGAGATCGCGTGCTCGCCGAGGCCGAATGCTTCCGGGAACACCAGCACGCCAGCACGCGGCCCGGAGGCCGGCTCAAAGAAGAGCTGGCTTCGCATCGTGAGGCCGTCGGCCTCGTAGGTCAGCGTCTCGTGGCGCATGTGAAATCCTCCGGATGTCCGAGGTCGGCTTGGACCATCCGGCACGTCGAACCGCAAATGACGCCCTCGCGACGACACCCGGCACCGTCAGTACTTAGATCGGCGCCCGGTCAGCGCGTGGTAGATCCAAAGGACCACGATGGCGCCGACGACGGCGACAACCAAGCTGTAGATATTGATCCCGTTGACGCCCCCACCGCCGAAGAGGCTGAAGATGAAACCGCCGACGAAGGCGCCGACGATCCCGAGGATGATATCGAGCACGAAGCCCTGGCCAGTGCCCGCGTAGAGCCTGCTCGCGATGAATCCCGCGATCAGGCCGAGGATCAGCCAAGCAATGACGGACATGAGACCAGCTCCTCCCGGATGATGCGCTTCAGGACACCCGCACGCGCCGCTGACGCTCCGTGCCGATCTCGGCAGCGGTCAAGGGGGGCGCCGAGTTGTCGAACCCCGTCCAACCGGCCTGCTGGTAGTCGGCATGGCGCAGGGCGGGGTCCACGGGCGTGCGGTCGTCCAAGATCGCCTCGATCCGGTCGGCCTCGCTCTCGTCCGCCCGCACCGTGACGAGCGTGCCGCCGCGGCGCACGCCCTCGGCATAGACGTGCGCATGGTCTTCAGGCACGCCGGCGCCGACCAGCGAGCCGAGGATGCCGCCGCCCGCAGCGCCGATGCCGGCGCCGGTCAGCGTTGCGATCAGCCAGCCCGCCGCCACGATGGGGCCAACGCCCGGAATCGCCAGTGCGCCGATGCCGGCCAGCAGCCCGGCGCCGCCGCCGAGCACAGTGCCCACCGTAGCGCCCGTGCCGGCCCCAGTGGTCTCCGCATCCGTGCTCTCAGCATCCGTGCTCGCCACGTCTCCGTCGGCGACCGTGCCTGTTGAGTTGTAGCGGCCTATTGTGTCGTGACGGCTGTCCGCATTGTTCGCGACGAGGCTGATATCGGCGCGTGAGATGCCGTCCGCTTCCAGCATCTGCACGATATGCACGGCGTCGTCGTGGTTGTCATAGAGCCTGGTGAAAATGCGTGTGGCCATGGTGGCCTCCTGTGTTCGTTCCATGCTTGCTAGGCGTGCTTGCCGGGTGTTGGGCAGCTATCGCTGACCGACGTTGCCCTTATAGTCGAGCCACACGGAGACCGGCTGGCCGTCCTTCATGGCCTTGCCGCGCCAGACGCCGTTGTTGTCCTTGTGCAGGTCGGAGACGTTCTGGAAGCCGTGGCCGGCGATGCGCGTGCGTGCCTCGCCCCGGCTGAACGAGTTGGCGCCGTGCGCCGGATGCTGCGCATTCGCGTTGGTGGTCGCGACTGCCTGGTTGCCATTGCCGCTGGCCGCAGTCGTCCCTTTGTTGCCGTTCACCGGGCCGGGCGTGGGCGTCACCTGCGCATCGGGCGCGACGACGCTGTTGGTGGGGTTGTTCATGCCCGGCGTCCGGGCGGCCGGCTTCGGCGGCGCGACCGCTGTTCCTTCCGTGATGGTGGCGCCGGGGACGCCGCCGGGCGCGTTCGGGCTGGCTGGGGGGAGCGGCGCGTTCGGGTTCGTAGCGCCAGTGTTCGTGCCCTGGGCAGCGGCGGCCGTCGCGACGAGAGCGGCAGCGAAGGCGAGCGGGAGAGACTTCATGGACGGTTCCTCGGATCTCGTTCTTGGGTCTCGTTGATGATCGAGAAGACGCGGCAGGGGAGAGCCGGCGGCTCTCCCCCCTTGCTGTGCCAGCGCCTCGTGTCAGGGCTTCCGCGTTGGGTTGGTGCCGCTGACGTTGGTGCCGAGCGTCTTGTCCATGCCCCGGCTTGCCGCCGTGCCGCGTGGGTTCTCCGGCGTCCCGTCGGCCTGTTGCGGATAGGCGCCGCTCATGTCGGTGCCCAGCGTGCGGTCCGCGGCGCGGGTGACGGGGTTGCCAGGCGGGTTGGTGCCTGCGGTGCCGGTTGTGCCTGCTGCACCCGGCACGCTACCCGGGCCGCGAGCGGCGCCCGCACGGGCGTTGGCCGCATCGTCGTTCACCTCGACCTCGGTACGGCGCACCGTGTCGTGCACGGTCTCCGTGCGGTCAGCCGCCTCCTTGTGGATGGAGACCTCCTCGACGATGCGCGCTTCCTTGCTGACCACGGCCTCCTCGCTGGTCGCGGTCGCCTCGATGGTGCGCTCCTTGAAGGCGTCCCGGTCCATGTCCGTCATCGCGCGGTCCACCGGGTGGCGCTCGATGGTCACCCGCTCCTCGTGTAGGCGGACCTGCTCCTCGACGGGCCGCTCGACCACGTAGGACCGCACCCGCACCCGGCCACGGTCCACTTCGCGCTTGCCGACCACAAGGCGCTCCTCGATGATCGGGATCATCTCGTCGCGGCCGAGATCGCGCCCGGTGGTCGCCTGGTTGGTGGTCGTCTGATTGGTGGTTGTCTGGTTAGTCGTGGCGGTCGTCTGGTCGTAGGCGGCGGGCCGGGCCGGGCCGCCCGTCACGGCGTTCGCCGTCCGCGATGCGGCGTTCCCGACCGCGGCGGCGGCCCCACCCATGGCTCCGGCGACGGCGCCCGTCGCGGTGCCGGCAGGCCGCACGGCGCCGTGTGCGCTCGCATCGTAGCCGGTCCAGCCCGACTGGCGCCACTTCGTCTCGTGCTCGTCGAGGTCGAGGGCGCCAGCGTGCTCCAGGATGTCGGATGCGCGGTCCACCTGGCCCTCATCCACGGTGGCCGCGACGATGATGCCGCCGCGGCGCATGCCTTCAGCGTAGCCATAGCGATCATCATCAGGCAGGAACAGGTTCTTGAGCGAAGCCCAGAAGCCAGTCTCCTGGTAGGGTCTCGCCGAGTCGTAGCCGACGTCGGTGGCGCCAGCCTCGGGTAGGACGCGCACGGCGGAACGGTCAACGCGCAGATCGCTCGCAAGCTGCTGTGCGGCACGGTCCGCGTCGGCGCGGGAGCTGAACATAGCGGTCACGGTACGGGTTGTCATTGGGAGTCTCCATGGTCTGTAACGGTTGCGCTTAGGCGAAAGGAACTGCCGATACGGGCGCCAGCGGAATTGGGGAACGCCTCCAAGCGCATCGCCGGTGATCCTAAGCTCGCAACCAGAACAGCGCGGCAGCCTAGCAAATGTTGCCGCCGCCGCCCGAAAAAACGTTCGGCAAAGTCAGCCTTCCTCGCCGGCCTTGCCGCACGCCGCCTTGGGATGGGTTACGCGGGATCCCCAGAACCCACCCCCGGCTCGCCCGCACCAGGATTCCGGCGCCGCTCGTCCATGAAGCCGTCGAACTCAGCCTTGTCGCGGGCACGGCGCAGGCGCTCCAGGTAGTCCTGGAACTCGCGCTGCTCTCCCTCCAGCCGGCGCAGCGTCTCCTCGCGATACTCGTCGAACGCCTGATTGCCGCTCGCCGCGGCCCGGCGCCGACGGCCCCGACCCGCCAGCGCACCCGGCCCGTCGCCGCGCAGGTTGCACCAGGTGCCGCGCGCCCCGCCCCAGCCGCCGAGCCGGCCACTGCCTACAAGGAAAGCCAGCACAGCAAGACCGAGCGGCCAGGCCATCCAGAATGCAACGAAGGTCACGGCGACCCAGCCCAGCTTGCCCATCTCGTCCAGTTTCGAGAGCACCATTTGGAACCTCCGCGTAAATGTTAGTGCCACTTACACTAGCGACGCCACTGGCTGCTGGGAAGGCCGGACACGATTATGTGTCTTAGCGCGTCTCTGGGCGCATCTCCGGGGCGGGCTGCGCAGCGGTGAGGCCGAGCGACTGCAGGTAGAGCAGCAGCCCGGCCTCCAGCAGCTCTTCCGGCGTCATCGGCAGCTTGCGGCGCATGGCCTGTTCGCCTCCGACGAACAAGGCAGCAACCCCGTGCGCGAGCGACCAGATGTGGAGTGCTACCATCAGCGCGGGCGGGCGCCGCTGGGCGGTCCCGGCCGCGCAGGCCGCCTCGGCCGCCCGGCGCAGCACGGCGAGCGCCGCATCCGACGCCCGCCTCACCCCGGCGTCCTCCGCCAGGGCATCCCGGTCGGCGTGCCCTGCGGCGACATTGGCCGCACCATCGCCGAACATGGCGGCGAAGGCGGCCGGCTCGCGCCGCGCGAAGGCGAGGTAGGCTTGCCCGCAGCGCTCGATGGCACCGACCGGGTCAGGACGCCCGCCGTCCCAGGCCGTTTCCATCTCGGCGGCGAGTTGCTCGAAGCCACGGCGCGCCACCTCGGCGAGCAGGGCGTTGCGGTCGCGGAAGTGGCGGTACGGCGCCGCCGGGCTGACACCGACCGCGCGGGCCAGCTCCGCCACGGCGAGGCCGGCCAGCCCGCGCTCAGCAATCATGTCCAGCGCCGCCCGGATCAGCGCCTCGCGCAGGTTGCCGTGGTGATAGCGCCCGCCCCGCTGGTCCTGCCCACTCTGATCCTGTGCCGCCATGACCCTATCCTCGCAGACCCGCGCGCCCAGCGACAGCGGCCAGCCCCGCGATCGCGGCCTTGCAGTCGGGACATGCTTTATTCCTGTTGTGCAAGGGGATCGTCGGTGCGGTCCCGATCCGGCTTTGTGCAGGCTCTCATCGGCACGGCCCCGAGAATCTGGCCGTGCCTGACGGGACCACGCTGGTGTCCCTGGCCCCGTATAGCCCTGAGCTTCAGCGCGCCAGGCGGCTCTGCCGCTGGCGGACGAGCTGGTCGTCAGCGAGCGCTTCGCCACGCCGAACGCTGCGGCCGATTGATGTCGCCGGGGCGAGGAGCCGTGGAACAGGTCCCCGTCGTCATGGACACGACTTAGGGTGGCAACTGCTTCATGGCTGGGCGACCTAGAGCCATTCGCCGGATGATGGCACGAAAAGGACGCAGTTGAAGTTCGGTTGCCTGGGCGAGCAGAATGATGGTCGGGACCAGCATTGCCATCACAAGGAACCCCCGTGCGCGGCCCAGAGACAGTGGCGCCAGCAACGAGCCGAAGATAACCATCAACGGCATATGATAGAGGTAGATCGAGAGGGTATATGAGGCTGCCCTATTGATGACTGCCTTGTGCCTGGCGAGCGCCCTACCAAGGACATTCTCCATGTCACGCGCCGCGATGAAGTTCGCGAGCACGATGAGGCAGAGGAGGTAATCTCCGGCGAAGCGGTTCGACCACTGGAGATGACTCATCAGCCCCGGTGCAGCCTGCTGCAGAGAGGCTCGGATGGAGATGTTGAAGTTCAGGACGTAGTAGATGCCGTACGCAACGGCGCTACCAACGAACAGAAGGTTGGCAGTCTGCGGCCGGAGCTTGAACCTGTGACCGTGACGATACAGCAGGCAGCCCGCGATCCAGCATGGCATCAGGATCAGGATTTTCGGTCCGGCGCAGGCTGCTGCCAAGGCAGTGGCCGGCCAGCGTGCCAGGCTCCTTGCAAATATCGCCACGCCGAAGATAAGGTAATACCAGGCCTCGTAGTTCAGAGACCATGACGGGTTGTTGTTCGGCGGCGTGATGTTGAGGAACCAAACCTGACCGAGGAAGAAAGCGTTTGTTACCGAGGATGCAAGGGCATCCTTCATGGCACCCCAGGACTGCCAGCCGATATGCCCCTCGACCGGGGCGAGGAGCAGGCCAAGCATCATTGCCGGAAAGAACACGGATACGAGCCGTGAACATCGACTTATAGCGAAGTCGGCCCAGTTTCGCTCCTTGGTATCTGCCACGAAGGCGACCACGAAACCCGACAGCACAAAGAAGACAATGACGGCGTCCTTGCCTGGAAAAGGCATCGATACGCCTAGATTGAAATGCTCTCCGAGGTGGGCGAGCAGGACGACCAAAGCTGCCATGAACCGGACCAAGTCCAGGTAGATCGACAGCATCGGAGTCATATCGCGCCATTCCTCCTGGGCGCCTTAGTTCACGGTTTCTTCAAAAGAGTCAACTCGTGCACAACCATGTGAACGTATCTACTTTATGCGGGCCGGAGATAACCTGGCCGTCGCTGACCCCTGCCTTCGCAGGGACAAGCTCTCGCAGCGGCGCGCACGGTGCCCTTGCCTGATGGTGGCGACGATCTCGTCTGGGTTATTACGGTAATCGAAGGAGAATTGCGGCAGCGACTTGGAAATTCGTTTTCTGGCGACCTGCTGAACGTGGCAGAGTAGCGCTGAAGGCGTTCACGTGCAGGCCTTGGCAGGCCTACGGGGATCCGGCTCGGGAGCGGCCGGCCGTGATCTTGCTGGCCCCCGCCGGCATCGGCTATGCCCTCTCCGGCCTGTGATCCGCCGGGCTTGAGGAGAAACACCATCATGGCCGAACCTGGCGCCTACCGCATGACGGGCGATGTGATGCTGCCCGACGATCGCCGCACGCTGCTGCGCAACCGCGTCTCGTGGGGCGCAATATTCGCGGGCATCGCCGCGGCGCTCGCCGTCCAGCTCCTCCTGTACATCCTGGGTGTGGGTGTCGGGGCCTCATCGCTCAGCGTGATGAACACGGCCCAGAACCCCTCCGCGGGCGGCTTCTCGATTGATGCCGCGATCTGGTGGGTCGTCTCGGGCATCATCGCCTCCTTCGTCGGCGGCGTGGTCGCCGGCCGGCTGTGCGGCGCGGGCAGCCGCAGCACGGCGGCCTGGCATGGCTTCGTGACCTGGGCCGCGACGACGCTGGCCATGGCCTACCTGCTCGCGACCGTTGCGGGCGGCCTGCTCGGCGGGACGTTCAGCGCCCTCGGCGCCACCCTGGGCGGCTTCGGCAAGGCCGCGGCCTCGTCTGTCTCTGGGGCCGTCTCAGGGGCTGCGACCGGGGCCGCCCAGAGCTCCGGCGGCAATGCCAACGGCGACGCCTTGCAGGCGCAGGTGCGCCGGCTCGTCAACCCTAACGACGCGCAGAGCGTCGAGGGCGACATCGCCAGCTACATCCGCGCGAGCGCGAGCGGCGACCAGCAGGCAGCGACCGCGGCGCGCGACCAGGCCGTCAACGACCTCGCGCGGGTGGCCAACATCAGCCAGGACGAGGCCAAGACCCGCATCCAGCAGGCCGCGCAGCAATACCAGCAGACGCTGGACCAAGCCAAGCAGGACGCAGCCAAGGCAGCACAGGCGGCACGCTCGGGCGTCGCTCAAGCTGGCATCTACGGCTTCGTCGCCCTCGTCATCGGCGCGATCGCGGGCTGGATCGGCGGCGCCATCGGCGCGCCCCGGCGTGAGCGGGTCCTTGCGCGGGATGATCGGGTTCTCGCGCGCGATGACATGACGCCGCTGGGCTGAGCGCTCGCGTCCATCGGCACGCGCTGGGCAGGCTCCTCCATGCCCAGCGGCAGCAGTCCCCTCAGCGTGCCAGTGCAAGGCAAGGATCACCTTTCCCAGGAACTCTCCCACGCGAAACATCGTTCTCGGGCGCTGGCTACCAGAGTTGCCGCACTGATCGGAGCGGTCCCATGTCTGAACGCGCCAGCGCGCCGCCTGCCTCGCCGTTGCGGTACGACCCGTCCATGGAGCGGCCGGAGAAGGACGAGGGCGAGACCGACAACGCGCTCGTCGAGTCGATGCTCAAGGTCAACGCGAAAACCTTCGAGGATTCCGGCCACGGGCTGCGAAGCGTCCATGCCAAGAGCCACGGCTTGCTGCGCGGAGAGATGCGCGTGCTCGACGGCCTGCCTGCCGTCCTGGCTCAGGGCGCCTTCGCCCGGCCCGGCACCTACCCCGTGGTCATCCGCCTCTCCACGACGCCGGGCGACATCCTGGACGACAGCGTCTCGACACCCCGCGGCATGGCGCTGAAGATCGTCGGCGTCGAGGGCGCGCGCCTGCTCGGCACCGAGGGTGATGTCACGCGGGATTTCGTGATGGTCAACGGTCCGGCCTTCAACGCGCCGACCGCGAAGAAATTCCTGGGCAACCTCAAGCTGCTGGTGGCGACCACCGATAAGGCCGAGGGCGCGAAGAAGGTTGCTTCCGCCGTCCTGCGCGGCGCCGAGGCCGTCGTCGAGGCGTTCGGCCACAAGAGTCCCACGCTCACGAGCCTGGGCGGGCAGCGCGAGACTCATATCCTCGGCGAGACCTTCTACTCCCAGGCGCCGCTGCTCTACGGGCCCTACATCGCGAAGGTATCCGCCGCCCCTGTGTCGCCGGACTTGACCGCGCTGACCAACGCGCCGCTCAATGTGAACGGCAAGCCCAACGGCATCCGCGAGGCGGTCGTGGGCTTCTTCCGCCAGAACGGTGGCGAGTGGGAGCTGCATGTCCAGCTCTGCACCGATCTCGACACGATGCCGATCGAGGATGCCTCGGTCGCGTGGCCCGAGGACAAGAGCCCCTACGTCGCGGTCGCCCGCATCTCCGTCCCGCCGCAGGAGGCTTGGAGCGAGGCCCGCTCCGCCGCCGTGGACGACGGTCTCGCCTTCAGCCCTTGGCACGGCCTGGCCGCGCACCGCCCGCTCGGCTCGATCATGCGCGCGCGCAAGACGACCTACGCGAGGTCGGCGCAGTTCCGCGCCGAGCGCAACGGCCGCACGATCCAGGAGCCGCGGACGGGGGGCGATCTGCCGGGCTGAGGGCGAACCTTCTTACTTGTCCACTGCCTGATACGCCGCCAGGCAAGCCATATCCACGAGCTGCGACACGTTCGCGTCCATCGACACGACCTGCGCCGGCTTCTCCATGCCCAGCAGCAGCGGCCCAATCAGCGTGCCGCCGCCGAGCCGGGGGGCCAGACGCGAGGCGATGTGCGCCGCGTGCAGGCCCGGCATCACCAGCACGTTCGCGTTCCCCTGCAACCGGCAGAACGGGTAGAGCGCGCGCACTGCCGGATCGAGCGCCACGTCCGGGCTCATGTCGCCGTCATACTCGAAATCCACCCCCTTTGCGTCGAGGAGCGCCACCGCCTCGCGCAGCCCGTGGATCGTGTGATGCATCGGGTTGCCGAAAGTGGAGTGCGACAGCAAGGCCACCCGCGGCTCCTGGCCGAGGTGCCGGGCGGCGACGGCGGAGCCTTGGGCGATGTCGGCGAGCTGCTGCGGCGTGGGCCGCTCGTGGATCAGGGTATCCGCGACGAACAGCGTGCCGCGCTCGCCGACCATGAGCGTGAGGCCGAAGGCGACGTGCCCCTGGACGGGGTCGAGCACCTGCTCGATGGCGTCGAGGCAGACGGCGGTCGAGCGGGTCAGCCCCGTCACCATCGCGTCGGCGTCGCCGGTGGCGACCATGAGGGCGGCGAAGATGTTGCGGTCCTGGTTGACGAGGCGCTGGCAGTCGCGGACGAGAGCGCCGCGCCGCTGCTGGCGGGCATAGAGGTAGTCCACGTAGCGCGCGTTGGCGCCGGAGAGCCGGGCGTTGTGGATCTCGATCCCTGTCACGCCGTCCAGGCCGAGACCTGCGAGGGTCGCGCGCACCCGGTCCTCGCGCCCGATCAGCACGGGCGTGCCGTAGCCGGCGCGCTGGAAGGCGACGGCGGCGCGGACGGCCGTCTGCTCCTCGCCCTCGGCGAACACCACGCGCTTGGGTTGCGCCCGCACCTGCTCGGCGATGCGGTCAAGCGCGTTGGCGGTGGGATCGAGGCGCCCTGACAGGGCGCGGACATAGCGGCGCAGATCCGCGAGCGGACGCCGGGCGACGCCGCTGTCCATGGCGGCCTTCGCGACCGCGGGCGGCACGTGGGAGATGAGGCGCGGGTCGAAGGCGTTGGGGATGATGTAGTCGGGGCCGAAGCGGAGCTGGCGGGCGGACGCCTTGTGCACCTCATCCGGCACGTCCTCGCGCGCGAGAGCGGCGAGGGCTTCGGCGGCGGCAACCTTCATGGCATCGTTGATCGTGCTCGCGCGCACGTCGAGCGCGCCCCGGAAGATGTAGGGGAAACCGAGCACGTTGTTGACCTGGTTGGGATAGTCGCTGCGCCCGGTGGCGACGATGGCGTCGGGTGAGGCGATGCGGGCGGCCTCGGGCGTGATCTCGGGGTCGGGGTTGGCCATGGCGAACAGAATCGGCTTGGGCGCCATCGAGCGCACCATCGTGGGCGTGACCGCGCCGGCGACGGAGAGGCCGAAGAAGGCGTCCGCGCCCTCCAGGGCTTCCGTGAGCGTGCGCGCGGTGGTCTCGATCGCGTGCCCGCTCTTCCACTGGTTCATGCCCTCGGTACGGCCGCGATAGACGACGCCCTTGGTGTCGCAGAGCGTGACGTTGCCCGGCGACACGCCCATGGCCTTGAGCAGTTCCACGCAGGCAATGGCCGCGGCCCCCGCGCCGTTGACCACGAGCCGGGTCTCCGCGAGGGACCGCCCGGTGAGGTGGCAGGCGTTGATGAGGCCGGCGGCGGCAACAATGGCGGTGCCGTGCTGGTCGTCGTGGAAGACGGGGATGTCCATCAGCTCGCGCAGGCGGCTCTCGATGACGAAGCACTCCGGCGCCTTGATATCCTCCAGGTTGATGCCGCCGAAGCCCGGGCCGAGGAAGCGCACGCAGTTGACGAACTCGTCCACGTCCTCGGTCGCGACTTCGAGGTCTATGCCGTCCACGTCGGCGAAACGCTTGAAGAGGGCGACCTTGCCTTCCATGACCGGCTTGCTGGCGAGCGCGCCGAGATTGCCGAGGCCGAGGACGGCCGTGCCGTTGCTGATGACGGCGACCATGTTGCCGCGAGTCGTATATTCGTAGGCGAGCGAGGGGTCGCGTTGGATGCGCAGAGCACGGTTCGGCGACGCCGGGCGAGTAGGCGAGGCTGAGGTCGCGGGCGGTGACGAGCGGTTTGCTGATGCGCGTCTCCAGCTTGCCGGGCCGGCCTCCGGCATGGAGCGCCAGCGCTTCCTCAGCCGAGACTCGTGCGCTGCCTTGCTCGGTGCTGGCGTCTGGCATGGTCCGTTCTCCCTCGCTCATTGCTGCTATTACGCGCCGTCCGGTCGGTTCTGTGAACCCGCCCGCTTCGCAGCCGCGCCATGCAGCAGTAAGGTCACTCGCATGAACCTCCCAAGCGCCGAGGGCGCCTCTCCCGCGCTCGCGCAATGGTTCGAGGCCAAGCGCGCCCACCCCGACGCGCTGGTGTTCTTCCGGATGGGCGATTTCTACGAGATGTTCTTCGCCGACGCCGAGGCGGCCGCGCCAGCGCTCGGCTTGCAGCTCACGGCACGCGGCGAGCACGCGGGGGCGCCAGTGCCCATGTGTGGGGTCCCGGCCCACGCCGCGGAGTCCTATCTCGCCCGCCTGATCCGCCGCGGCTGGCGCGTCGCCGTCGTCGAGCAAGCGGAAGATCCCAAGACGAAGCAGGGCAAGGCGCCTCTCAGGCGCGAAGTCGTGCGCGTGGTCACGCCCGGCACGCTTACCGAGGACGCACTGCTCGATGCCGGGCGGCAGCAACCTGCTGCTCGCCGTGGCGAAGCTGGGTGAGGTGCTGGGGGCGGCGTGGCTCGACGTGTCGAGTGGGCTGTTCGAGGTGGAGGAACTGCGCCCGGCAGTCCTCCCCGGCCTGCTCGCCCGGCTCGACCCGGCGGAGATCATCGCCGCTCCCGCCATCCCGCTCGGCGACTGGGAGGGCCGCCGCGGCCCCGACCAGCCAGTCCCGCCGCCGCTCGCCGCGCGGAGCCGCGTCGCCGAGGCGTTCGAGGTCGCGGATCCCGCGGCGTTCGGCCTCACGGACGCGGAGAGCATCGCGGCCTGCGTGGCGCTCGCCTATGCGCGCCAGGCCGCCGCCGGGCGATTGCCGCGGCTCTCCCGTCCGCAGCGCGGCGGCGGCGATACGTTGCAGATGGACGGGGCCACGCGCGCGAGCCTGGAAATCCTCCGCGCCCGCGACGGCGGGCCGCACCACCTCCTCGCCGCCGTGGACAAGACGCTGACCGCGCCCGGCGCCCGCCTGCTAGCCGCATGGCTCGGCGCGCCCTTGCTCAATCTGGAGTCCATTGCCGCGCGCCAGGCTGCCTGGTCCTGGCTGCTCGCGGAGCCGGCCGCGCTCGCGGGCCTGCGCGCCGCGCTCAAGGGTGCCCCGGATATGGCACGGGCGCTGGGGCGTCTCAGCCTCGGCCGCGCCGGTCCGCGCGATCTCGCCGGCTTGCGCGACGGACTCGCCGCCGCCGAACGGGCCGCGGCGGCGCTCGACGGCGCCCCTGGCCTGCTCGGAACGGCACGCGCGGACTTGAGCGATGAAACCGGCCTCGGCCCGCTTCTCGACCGCGCGCTCGCCGATCCCCTGCCCGCTCGCCTCGACGCTGGCGGCATCATCGCGCCCGGCTTCGACGGCGAGCTGGACGCGGAGCGGAACCTGCACGACGGAGGTCGCCAGGCGCTTCCCGCCCTCGCGCTCGACCTCGCCCAGCGGCTTGGCGTTGCATCGCTCAAGATCAAGCATCACGCCCAACTCGGCTACGTGCTGGAAGCGCCTGCCGCTGCCGTCGAGCGCCTGCGCGCCCAGCCCGGCGTCACCCTGCGCCAGGCCACGGCAAACGGCGGCCGCTTCTCGACCCCCGAGCTGGCCGACCTCGACCGGCGCATCGGTGAGGCCGGGGACCGTGCCGAAGCGCGCGAGCGGGTGGTCTGGGAGGCGCTCTGCGCGAAGGCGCTGCGGGCCGCCGACGCGCTCGCCACCTGCGCCGACGCGCTCGCGGTGCTTGATGTCCTGCAATCCTGCGCGCGCCTCGCCGAGGATGGGCGCTGGTGCGTGGCGCGCGTAGGCGAGGGGACGGGGTATCGCGTCACCGCCGGGCGGCATCCGGTCGTCGAGGCGGCGCTGCCGGGTGCGGCGGCGTTCGTGCCCAACGGGTGCGATCTGTCGCCGGGGCGGCGGGTGCTGCTGCTCACCGGGCCGAACATGGCTGGTAAGAGCACGTTCCTGCGGCAGAACGCGCTGATCGTGGTGCTCGCCCAGGCCGGCCTGCCGGTGCCGGCGGAGGGTGCGGAGCTGGGCGTCGTGGACCGCTTGTTCAGCCGCGTGGGCGCCGCGGACGACCTCGCGCGCGGGCAGAGCACGTTCATGGCCGAGATGCTGGAGACGGCCGCGATCCTGAACCAGGCGGGGCCGCGCAGCTTCGTCGTGGTGGACGAGATCGGGCGCGGCACGGGAACGCGCGACGGGCTGGCCATCGCCTGGGCCGTGCTGGAGGCGCTGCACGACGGCGTGCGCTGCCGGGCGCTGTTCGCGACGCATTTTCACGAGTTGGCGGGGCTTGCCGGGCGGCTGCCGGAGATGTGCCCGCACACGATGCGGGTGCGGGAGTGGAAGGGCGGCGTGGTATTCCTGCACGAGGTTGGGGAGGGGGCGGCGGGGCGGAGCTGGGGCGTTCACGTCGCCAAGCTCGCGGGCGTGCCGACGCCGGTGGTGCGCCGGGCGGAGTCGCTGCTCGCGGCGCTCGATCGGGGTGGGCTGGGAGACCTCCCGCTCTTCGCCGCCGCGCCCATATGTGAAGATACAGTGACGCCGGACCCCGTCCAGGAGGCGCTCGCGACCCTTGACCCGGACCGGATGTCGCCGCGCGACGCCCTGGATGCGCTTTACAAGTTGCGTGCCCTCACATTGGCAACAACGTCAACAACATCGTGACTCCTCTCTGACGTTAAGGATACGCTTATAGGAATGCTGCAACCCCTTCCCTTGCCCGTGCACCCCGAGGAGGCCACCGCGCAGCTTGCCGAGGCGCTCGCCGGGCTGGGCGACGTTCCGTCGCGCGACCAGGCGCTGGGCGTGTTCCGCCGTTACCTCACCCGCATCCAGCAGGGCGTGCGCGAGCGATTCGAGGACGGGCTTCCCGGCTTGCCCGCTGGGCGCCTCCTCGGACGGCTGATGGATGGACTGATCCAGGAACTGCACGCCTACGCGCTGCTGCGCGCCATCGTCGTCGCGCCGGACGACCACGGCGCCGAGCCTGCGGATGTCGCGCTCGTCGCGACGGGCGGCTACGGCCGCGGCGTGCTCGCGCCGTTCAGCGACATAGACCTGCTCTTCGTCTCGCCCGAGCCGCCGGGGGAGAAGGCGCGCGCCGTCGTCGAGTTCGTGCTCTACTTCCTTTGGGATCTGGGCCTGAAAGTGGGTCACGCGACGCGCTCCGTGGAGGAATGCCTCGCCGAGGCCCGGCGCGACGTGACCGTGCGCACGAGCCTGATAGACGCGCGCCTGCTCAGCGGCGACTTGGCGGTGTTCGCCGTGTTCCGGGAGAGCTTCCTCGCGGATTGCAAGGCCGTAGGCTCGGCGAGCTTCATCACCGCGAAGCAGGCCGAGCGCGACGTGCGCCATCACCGCTACGGCGAGAGTCCGTTCCTCGTCGAGCCGAACATCAAGGAGGGCAAGGGGGGCCTACGCGACCTGCAGACCCTCTACTGGATGAGCCGCTACGAGTTCGGCACGCAGGTGATGGGCGATCTGGTCGGCCCCAGCAGCCCTGGCGGCGGTCTTCTCACCGAGGAGGAAGCCCGGCGCGCCCGGCGCTCGTGGGACTTTCTCTGGACCGTGCGCTTCCACATGCATTACGTCGCCGGGCGCGCCGAGGACCGGCTCACCTTCGACCTCCAGCCCGTCGTCGGCGCCCGCATGGGCTACACGCGCCACGGACGGCAGGACGGCGTCGAGCGCTTCATGCGCCACCTGTTCCTGACCATGCGCGATACCGTCCGCATCACTGCCGTGCTGGAGCCAGTGCTGGTGCGCGCAGCCCTCGGGCCGCCGGCGCTCGCGCGCGAGACGGATGCCGGGCTCCTGGCCCAGGGCTTCGTGCTCGCCGAGGGCAAGCTGCTCGTGGCACCCGGCCGCTGCTTCGACGACGAGCCGATCCTCATGCTGCGCATCCTGCTGACGGCGCGCGACAGGGGTCTGGAGCTGCACCCGCTCGCCATCCGCGGCCTCATCCGCTACGAGCGCCGCGCCGTGGCGCTCCGCGGCGACCCGGCCGCCGCGGCGGCATTCCTCGACCTGCTCTGCGGCAAAGCCGATCACCACCGCATGGACGGCGCGCACTGGCTCGGCGTGCTCAACGAGAGCGGCGTGCTCGGCCGGTTGCTGCCGGACTGGGCGCGCATCGTCGGGCAGATGCAGTTCGACACCTACCACGTGTTCACCGTGGACCAGCACACGATCGAGGCGGTGCGCGTGCTCAACAGCCTGGAGCGCGGCGAGCTGGCCGAGGTTGCCCCGGTCGCCTCCGAGGTCGTCGAGGAGCTGCAGAGCCGGCGCGCGCTCTACGCCGCCACCTTGCTCCACGACATCGCCAAGGGACGCGGCGGCGACCACAGCGAGATGGGCGCCGAGATCGCGCTGCAGGTCGGGCCGCTGATCGGCCTCTCGGCCGAGGAGACCGAGACCGCGAGCTGGCTCGTGCTGCACCACCTGCTGCTCAGCCAGACCGCCTTCAAGCGCGACATAGACGACCCCAAGACCATCCTGGACCTCGCCGACACCATCCAGTCCCCAGAGCGGCTGCGCCTGCTGCTCGTGCTCACGGTCGCCGACATGCGCGCGGTCAGCGCCAAGGTCTGGAACGGCTGGAAGGCGACGCTGCTGCGCGAGCTTTACCACCGGGTCGCCGACGTGCTGGCGGGGGGGTTGGCCACCACTGAGCGCGACGTGCGCGTGAGCCGTGCCAAGGAGGCTATGGCCACCCTGCTCGGCGACTGGCCGGAGGCGGACGTGCAGCGGTTCCTCTCGCTGGGCTACCCTGGCTACTGGCTCGCCTTCGATCCGGAGACGCACGCGCGCCACGCCCGCCTCGTGCGCGAGGCGGACACCCGCGGCGCGCCGTTGACGGTGGACACGCAGCCGCTGCCGTCGCGCGCCGTGACCGAGGTGACGGTCTATACGGCCGACCATGCCGGGCTGTTCAGCAAGATCGCGGGCGCGCTGGCGGTGGCGGGCGCCTCCATCGTGGACGCGCGCATCCACACCCTGACCAACGGCAGCGCGCTCGACACGTTCTGGATCCAGGACGCGGCCGGCGGCGCGTTCGAGGCGCCGCATCGCCTAGCCAAGCTCTACGTCCTGATCGAGCAGGCGCTGTCGGGCCGGCTGCGCCTCGCCGACGAGATACGCCGGGCGTCAGCGGCGGTGCTCGGACGGCGGATGCGCGCGATCCACGTGCCGCCGCGTGTCGTGGTGGACAACCGGGCGAGCAACACGCACACGGTGCTGGAGGTGAACGGCCGCGACCGGCCGGGACTGCTGCACGACGTGACGGCGGCGATCAGCGAGCAGGGTCTGCAGATCGCGTCCGCGCATGTGACGACCTATGGGGTGCGGGCGGTGGACGTGTTCTACGTCAAGGACGTGTTCGGCTTGAAGGTGGATAACGAGCGCAAGCTCGCCGGCTTGCGCGAGGCGCTGCTCGCCGCGCTCGCCACGGCGCAACCCGAGGACGCGCTGCCTACTCCGGAGCCGCGCCGCCGCGCCGGGTCGGTCGCTGCGGCATGAGCGCTGTGGCATGAGCGGTGACTCCCTGGACTGGAAGCATCACGGCGTCCGCGTGATCCCTGGCGGCAGCCTGGACACGAACACGGCGCAGACGCCGGGCATGAACCGGGCCGCGGCGATCAACTTCGCCCGTGTCGGCGCTCAGAAGATCTGGGCTGGGACGGTGAGCATCCACCCCGACGCGAAGACCGGCGCACACCATCATGGGGCGTTGGAGAGCGTCATTTACGTGCTGCGCGGACGCGCCCGGATGCGGTGGGGCGAGACGCTGGAATACGTGGCCGAGGCCGGGCCAGGCGATTTCATCTACGTGCCGCCGTATGTGCCGCACCAGGAGATCAACGCGAGCGCGGACGAGACCCTGGAGTGCGTGCTGGTGCGCAGCGACAACGAGGCGGTGGTGGTCAACCTGGACATCGAGCCGGTGGAGAAGCCGGAGGCGGTGCCTTGGGTGGACCCGATCCACAAGCATCCCGACGAGCAGTAGGCGGCACGAGACTTGGCTAGGCGGTGCCGATCAGGATGCCCGCCGCGAGCACGAGCGCGCCGCCGAGCATGACCTTCGCGAGGGACGAGATGATCGGCGTGTCCATGTAGCGCCACTGCACGTAGGAGATCGTGGCCAACTCCACGACGACCACGGCGAAGGCGATGGCGGTCGCGGTCCAGAAATGCGGGATAAGAAAGGGCAGCGTGTGGCCGATACCGCCCACGGTGGTCATCACGCCGCAGACCAGTCCCCGGAGCAGCGGGTTGCCGCGGCCCGAGAGCTTGCCGTCGTCGGCGAGGGCCTCCGCGAAGCCCATGCTGATGCCGGCGCCGATGCTGGCCGCAAGACCGACCAGGAAGGCGTTGAAGGTGTTGTGGGTGGCGAAGGCAGCGGCGAAGACGGGGGCCAGTGTCGAGACCGAGCCGTCTATCAGCCCGACCAGGCCGGGCTGGATGTACTGCAGGACGAAGTTGCGCCGGGCGGACTCGTCCTCGGCCTCGCGCGCGCCGCCGGACAGATGGCGTTCCTCGATGGCGCTCGCCGCGTTCTGATGCTCGATCTCGGCGGCAGCGAGGTCACCGAGCAGCCTGCGGATGCCCGCGTCGGAGGTGCGGCTGGCGGCCTGGGCGTAGAAGCGGCTCGCGTCCACCTCCATCTGCCGCGCCATCCGGCGGACCGCCTCGATGCCGAGGGGGCGAACCTGCCAGGCCGGGCGCCGTGGCGGCGCGCCGCGCACGTCCTGGCGGCGGACGAGCGGGATGTGGCTGCCGAAGCGGCCGACGAAGGCGTCTATCAGCCGCCGCCGGTGCTCGCTCTCCTCGGCCGCCATCTCAGCGAAAACCTGCGCGCTGTCCGGGTATTCGTCGTTCAGCATGTGAGCGAAGTCGGCGTAGATGCGGCCATCCTCCTCCTCGCTGCAGATGGCGAGCGCCAAGATCTCGCGCTCGTCGAGTTCGTTGAAGGTGCGCATGATGCCGCCTTAGCCTATTGCGCTCGGAACGAGCAACCTGAGCACGCAGTCGTGGGCAGGACTCAGGTGCTGCTCATTCCGCTGGCGCGCCGGGCTGGCGCCTTGGGTGGGCGCAGGCGATATGGCTGGCCAGCGCGAGATCGGCGATGGTGAGTGCGTCGCCATGGCAGCGCGTGGCGCCGGGGGCGATCTGCGCCTCGTAGGTGGCAAGGCCCTCGGTGAACCAGTGTGCAGCCCAGTTCGGCGCGCCGCCTCGTCCGCGCCGAACTGGGCTGCCAGCCGTGCCTGCACGCGCGGCACCACCACGGGGTGCGTATCGGCCGCCGTCAGCAGGAACAAGGCGCGGACGCGGGCGCGGCCGGCCGGGTCGGGCGGCAGCAGGGGCGGCGCAGGATGGGTCTCCTCCAGCCATTCCAGGATGGCGAGGCTCTGGGTGAGAGGTTCGGCGGTGCCGCCCTCCAGGACTGGCACGGCGCTCGCTGGGTTGACGGCGCGGAAGGCAGGGCTGTGCTGGTCGCCTCGGTCGAGGTCATGCATCCGCTCCTCGAACGCGACGCCCTTGAGCAGCAGCCCGGCGCGGACGCGGTAGGTGGCCAGCGAGCGCCAGAAGCCGTGGAGGATGAGCATGAGGATCTCCGCTTGGTGTTTCCGCTTGGTGTTGACGGGCAGGATAGCGGGCCGGGCACGGCGGCGACAGCAGCGGGACGCTGGACGAGCCGTGCGGAGACGTGCAGCCTTGCCGCCGCATCCCCAGGCATCCCCCAGGAGAATCGCATGGATCTCGCGCTGGCTGACCGCAACGTCCTCGTCACAGGCGGCACCAAGGGCATCGGCCGGGCGATCGCCGAGCTGTTCGCCGCGGAGGGCGCGAACGTCGCCCTCTGTGCCCGCAACCAGCAGGACGTGGCTGACGCCGTGCAGGCCCTGCGCGGCAAGGGTATCAAGGCGACTGGCCGCGCGCTGGACGTGGCCGACATCGCCGCGGTGCAGGCCTGGGTGCCGGACGCTGCGGCGGAGCTAGGTGGCCTCGACATTGTCGTGCCCAACGTGAGCGCGCTCGCGGTCGGCGGCGACGAGGCGTCCTGGCGGGCCGGGTTCGACATCGACATCATGGGCACCGTGGGCGTCGTGAGTGCCGCGATGCCGCTCCTGGAGAAGTCGGATGCCGCCGCCATCGTCGTCATCGCCAGCGTGTCCGGGCGGGAGATCGACTTCGCCGCCGGCCCCTACGGCGCGTTCAAGGCGGCGCTGATCCACTACACGCAGGGCCTCGCCTATCAGTTGGCCGGGAAGAACATCCGCGCCAACTCGGTCTCGCCCGGCAACACCTACTTCGAGGGCGGCGTCTGGCACCGTATCGAGCACGGCAACCCCAAGCTCTTCGCGGACGCGCTGGCGCTCAACCCGACGGGGCGCATGGCGACGCCCGACGAGATCGCCCGCGCCACGGTATTCCTGGCCAGCCCGGCCGCGAGCTTCATCACCGGCACCAACTTGGTCGTTGACGGCGCGCTCACCCGCGGCGTCCAATTCTGATCTGCCGCATCGTTTTCTGCACAGCAAGGACACGAGCCATGACGATCTCAAGACGCGCCGCGCTGACAGGTCTCGGCACCGCGCTCGCGGCGCCGCTGGTGATGCGCCACGCCGCCCTCGGCGCCGACCCGATCAAGGTCGTCGGCATCCACGACGCCTCCGGAGGCCTCGACATCTACGGCAAGCCGATGATCGCCTGCCTGGACTTCGCGGTGGACGAGTGCAACGCCGCGGGCGGGCTGCTCGGCCGCCAGGTCGCGCTCACCAACTACGACCCGCAGTCCAACATCCAGCTCTACACCCAGTTCGCGACCGAGGCCGCGACCAAGGACCGCGCCGCCGTCGTCCACGGGGGCATTACCTCGGCGTCGCGCGAGGCGATCCGCCCGATCCTGCACCGCTACCAGACGCTCTACTTCTACAACACGCAGTATGAGGGCGGCGTCTGCGACCGCAACTGCTTCTGCACCGGCTCGACGCCGGCGCAGAACGTGCAGAAGCTCATCCCCTACGTCATGAACAAATGGGGCAAGAAGCTCTACATCCTCGCCGCCGACTACAATTACGGCCAGATCACCAGCAAGTGGATCGCCAAGTATGCCCACGATCTGGGCGGGGAGACGGTCGCAATTGACTTCTTCCCGCTCGACGTGACCGATTTCGGCCCGGCGATCCAGAAGATCCAGGCGGCGAAGCCGGACATGGTGATCTCCGCCCTGGTTGGCGGCGCGCACATCTCGTTCTACCGCCAGTGGGCGGCGGCTGGCATGAAGAGCCGCATCCCGATGGCGTCCACCACGTTCGGCGTCGGCAATGAGAGCCTGGTGCTCTCGCCCGAGGAGGGCAACGGCATCCTCGCGGCGTTCAGCTACTTCCAGGAGGTGGACACGCCCGAGAACAAGGCGTTTCTACAGAAGTTCCACGCCAAGCTCGGACCGAACGCGCCCTATCTCGGCGGCGAGTTGGCGATGCGCACCTATGTCGGCTTCAACCTGTGGGCAGAGGCCGTGAAGAAGGCGAACTCCATCGACCGCATGAAGGTGATCGAGGCGCTGGAGACCGGCATCGAGAACGACGGCCCGCCCGGCAAGACGACCGTGGACGGCAAGACCAACCACGTGACCCTGAACGTTTATCTGGCGGAGTGCGCCGACCACGGCTTCAAGGTGCTGCAGAGCTACCCCCAGCAGCCACCCGCGGACACGGCGATGGTCTGCAACCTGCAGAAGGACCCCAACTCCAACAAGCAATACGTCATAGACGTGAAGGCCTGAGCGCCGCCTTGGACCTGGCCTTCGCCGTCTTCTTGCAGGTGGTGACGGGCATCGCCACCCTGCTGATCGTGAGCCTCGGCCTCGCCGTGATCTTCGGGATGATGCGCGTCATCAACCTGGCGCACGGCGAGTTCCTGATGCTGGGGGCGTACAGCGCGATCCTGTCCGCGCGCGCCGGGCTGAACATCTGGGTGGCGATGCTGGTCATCGCTCCCCTGGCCGTGGGCGCGGTCGGCGTCGTGGTGGAGCGACTGGTGATCCGCAAGCTCTACGGCCGGATGCTCGATACCATGCTGGCGACCTGGGGATTGTCGCTGTTCCTGATCGGCGCCGTGACGATGCTGTTCGGCAACTCGGTCAGCGGCTTCTCAGCACCCCTCGGCAGCATCTTGATCGGCGGCTTCCGCAGCTCGGGCTACGCTCTGTTCCTGATCGGCGCGGCGGTGGTGCTGCTGGCCGGAACCTGGGCGGTGCTGCGCTTCACCCAGGCCGGGCTGATCGCGCGCGGCACCATGCAGAACCCGGAGATGGCGGCGGCGCTGGGGGTGTCGCCCGACCGGGTGTATGCGATCACCTTCGCAGCTGGTGCTGCGCTGTCCGGGCTGGCTGGGGCGCTGATCGCGCCCTTCTCCGGCGTGGTGCCGACCATGGGCACCGCCTATCTCGCCCGCGCCTTCATCACCGTCATCACCGGGGGGACTGCGATGCTGGCGGGCACTTTCTCGGCGTCCGCGCTGCTCGGGTCGGTGTCCACGCTCGGCACGTTCCTGACGACCCCCGTGCTGGGTGAGGTCGCCATGCTGGCAGTCGCCATCGCTTTGCTGCGCCTGCTGCCCCAAGGCATCACCGGCCGGTTCTTCCGGCGATCGTTGTGATACTGATCTGTCTTGAGAATGTACCCTTTCCCACTTCGTCATGCTCGTGCTTGGCACGCGCCACCTGCAACGTCGCCGCACGCCGGCCGAGCATCGTGTGGTCGGCGGCAGTCCTGGGTCAACTTGGACGCCACGGCAAGCATCCAAGGATCAGGACAGCGGCCGTTCCTCCTACGCTGACCCCGCTCCAGGCGACAGTAAACCCATCCGTGTAACAACGCCGTTACCCTGCATGAGGCCAGGCAAGGCCGTTGCGCCAGGTGAGACAGGGTCAGGCTGAGAAGCAGCATCCAAGCAAGGACGGCCACACCGGTCCCGATTCCGCGCGCCCTGGTGCGCGCTGGAACGCACGCTGATGCACTGAAGAGAAATCGAGACGTTCTCGAATAATCCAGCTGTAGGACAATCTTTAAATCACTGTCAGTCTATCTGTTCTGACAAAAGGAGTTAATTTCTTAGTTGCATTCTGCCTGAACTTGTTGATAAAGCTTACGTGAGCGCGGAACACTCTGATGTTCTTGTATCGGGAGAGTTGCAGCGCTTGAGGCGCGGGACGCCTGCACATCAGTGAAGGCTCATCCCGCCGTTTGACGGAGGTCGCAACCGGTGTCGGGGCAAGTGCGTCTAGATGCTGTCAGCGGCGTTGGTGTCGAGTTGATGGGGCGTGCGTTGCCGGCCCGTGCCGCGACGCCGCCGACGGATCAGCGAGGACGCGCCACTTCCCGCCGGAGCGCCCGATCGCGGCGTCTGCACTGGCTTGCCGTGAGCCTGGCCGTGTGCGCGGCTGACGCGATTGCCGTGTTTCTTTGCGGCGCGGCATCGTTCGGTATCGCGGCCGAGACCGGTGCCGGCGCCGACCTATTGACCTACTTCGTGATTGCGGCGGCGCCGTTCGTCGCGGTCGGATGCCTCTATGGCCGAGGACTCTATTCCCGATCCGTCGTGGTCCGTCAGATCCCGTTGCTGGGTGTCGCGCTCGGCTGGCTGCAGGCATTCGGCTTGCTGCTCGTGGCGGCCACGGCCGGCGTAGCGTTCCGCCACTGGGGCCGCCACGACCTCGGCTTCTCCCATATCCCGAGCAGGCTCGGCCAGGCTTGGACGGTGGCGTTCCTCGTCTCGGGCCTCGTCGCCCTCGCTGGCGTTCGGGTTGCCTGGGCGGGCGTGCGGCGCGGCCTGCTGCGCGGCGATGTCGTGCATAACCGCGCCGTCGTCGTCGGCGCCGGCCCCCTCGCGGAAGCGGTCGTCGCGCGGCTGCGCGCGGATGGCGGGAGCGGGTTCGAGGTTGTCGGCGTGCTCGACGAGGATGCCGGGAGCTGCCGGTCCCTTGCCGGGCTGCCGCTGCTCGGGGCTGTCGCGGGCCTCCCCGCGGTGGTCGAGCGTGAGCGGGTGGACACCGTGGTGATCGCGCTGTCGTGGGCGGCAGCGTCGCGAATAGACGAGGCGATCCGAGTGGCTTCGATGTGCCCAGTGGACATCCGACTCGCCGTCGAGCCCACCGCCGCGAGCTTTCTAGACCGCCCACTCGCCCGCGTGGCGGGCGTGCCGCTGCTGAACGTGGACGACATCCCGATCTCGGGGCGCGCGGCCGTCCTCAAGCGGGCGGAGGACGTCGTTCTCGCCGCGCTAGCACTCCTCGCGATGGCTCCTGCCCTCATGCTCATCGCGGCGGCGGTCAAGCTCGACACGCCTGGCCCGGTCCTCTTCCGCCAGCCTCGGCGCGGCTTCGGCAACCGGGTGTTCAACATCTACAAGTTCCGCTCGATGCACGCCGAACTGGGCGACCTCGGATCGGCGCGCCAGACCTCGAAGAACGATCCGCGGGTGACGCGGGTCGGCGCGTTCCTGCGGACGCACAGCTTCGACGAGCTGCCGCAATTCATCAACGTGCTCCGCGGCGACATGTCCATCGTCGGGCCGCGCCCGCACGCGCTCCGCACCATGGCCGGGGGCATCGTGCTGGAGGATGCGCTGCAAACCTATGTGGCACGCCACCGCGTCAAGCCGGGGATAACCGGCTGGGCGCAGGTGAACGGTTGGCGCGGCGAGCTCGACACCCAAGAGAAGCTCACCCGGCGTGTCGAGTGCGACCTTTGGTATATCAAGAATTGGTCACTGCTCTTGGACTTCAAGATACTTTCCAAGACTTTGCTATGCATCATCTTCGACTCGAATGCCTATTGACCTGTTTTTCCCCTTCTTGAACAGAAATCCGAGGCCATGAGCATCGCCGCGATCGCCTCCTTGCTTACCCCGGATTCCGAGGTGGCGTCGTCGCGGTGCCCGGACCTCGATGGGATGCCCATCGAGGTCCCAGTGGCCGGCGGCCATGGCGGGATGGGCGATCTCCCCCCGGAGTTCGAGCGCCTCTTCTACGCCGTGGAGGCGCTGCGTGCCGGGGATCGGCCAATCGTGCTGCAGTTCACCGGCGTCGCGGGCGCGGAGGGCGTCACGACGGTCGCGTCCGGGTTCGCGCGGGCGGCGGCGGCCGGTCATGCCCGCCCCATCCTGTTCCTCGACTGTCATCCCGGCCGGAAGCTGGCCGCCGTGCCGGGATCGGGTCCGGGATTAATCGAGGCGTGCCGCCAAGGTCGCCCGTTCGCCGCCTCCGTCGCCACGGCGGAAGGTTTGTCCAACCTGCGCTGGGCGCGGCTCGCAGAGGAGGCCGTCGGCGTGGCCGGACGGGGCGCGTCGGAGATCCGCGCGCTGATGGATCTGGCGCGGCGGAACCACCCCGTCGTCGTGCTCGACTCGCCCGGCATCGGCGCTTCCCCGGTCACGGCCGCGCTGTCGCGCTTCTGCGACGGCACGGTGCTCGTCATCCAGGCCGGGAGGACGAGGGCCGCTGCGGTCCGTGCGGCGAAAACCGAGGTCGAGCGGTTCGGCGGGCAGGTCGTCGGCACCGTGCTGAACCGCCATCGCGAGGCTGCGCCGCGCTGGCTCGCGCGCTTCGCCTGATGCATCGCCAGCTTCTCAGCTACGGCCCGGCAAGCCTGCTGCCGGCATTCGTCTCGGTCGCGGCGATCTACGCTTTCACGCGGCTTCTCTCGCCGGCGGAGTTCGGGGACTACACCTTCGCGTTCAGCGTCGCGATGGTCGTCCAGGCGTTGTTCTACGCGCTGTCGGTGGCCGTCGCGCGGCTCTACCCGGTCGCCGAGCGGACAGGAGAGGTCGCAGCCTTCTGCAAGACGACCTACGTCCTGTTCTTCGGCTTCGCCCTAGCGGTGAGCGCGTGTGCGATCGCATCGTGCCTCGCCCTCCCCGCCAACAACGGGGTCGGCGCCCTGCTCTGGGTGGCGGTGCCGTTCCTGGTCCTGCGCAGCGCGGTGATCGTGAACCAAGGCGTCAATCGCATGGCGGGCCGGGCCGGGCGCTTCACAGCAGTGGAGGGCGCCAACGCGGGTCTCGGCTTCCTTGCCGGGCTGGCGCTCGTGCGGTTCGTGGCGCCTACGGCGGCGAGCGTGCTGGGAGGTCTCGCCATCGGGGCCGGCGCCTGCGTGCTGCTTGACGCCCGGCTGGTAGCGTCCCCGTTCGGCGCTGGGCGCTTCGACGGCAGGTTCGCCACTGACCTCGTGAAATTCGCCATGCCCTTGGCCGCCACGTATCTCACGAGCGGGCTGATGCTGCAGGCCGACCGACTCGTCGTGGGCGGCCTTGGCGGCGCAGGGATGCTCGGCGTTTATGCCGTCGCAGTCAGCCTCGTCGAGCGCCCGACAACACTGCTCTGCACGGTGGTTGCGACGGCGACGTATCCGCTCGCGATCAGGGCACTGGAGAGCGAGGGCGAGGAGGCGGGGCGGCGGCAGGCAGGCCGGAACGGGGTGGTGCTCGTGGCGATGACGCTTCCAGCCTGCGTCGGGCTGGCGATGGCGAGCCGGCATGTGGCTGCCGTGCTCGTCGGCCCGGAGTTCCGCGGCGGGGTCGCGATGGTGCTGCCGTTGCTGTGTGCGACGGCGTTCCTGCGCGGCATCTCCGTGCATTTCCTCGACCACGCGTTCCAGCTCGCGCGGCGGCCGGACATGATGCTGCGTATCTACGTTCCCGCTGCCGTCGCGAACGTGGGGTGCAGCGCCGCCCTGGTCCCGCTCCTCGGCTTCTATGGTGCGGCGCTGTCGGCCCTCGCGTGCCAGCTGCTGGTCATGGCGGGTCAGGTCGTCCTGGGCGGCAAGCTGTTCCCCTTGCGCCTGCCCCGGATCGAGGTTGCGAAGATCGGCCTCGCCGTGGTTGCGATGGCGGCGGCGATCGGTCTTGCACGCCCTCCGGTATCGTGGGCGGGACTTGCGGAGCTGATCCTGGTCGGCGTCGGCGCATATGGGGCTGCCCTGCTCGCCTGCGACGGCCTCGGCGTGCGCTCGTGGGCGTGGGACGCCGTACGCCCAATGCTGCGCTCGCAGGGGGCCGCGTAGATGGCCTGGAGGCTGGGACGGCGCGCGGCGGCGCCTTCGATTTACCTCATCGCGCCGGGTGGGCGGACTGCGACCGGCGGCATGTGCCGCATGGTGGATTACATGATGGCGGAGTGGGAGGCGGCGGGGCGAGAGCCTGCGCTCACGCTCGTGGACAGCACCGGCCCCTACGTGAAGTGGCGCCAGCCCTTCCATTTCGCGTCCGCGCTCGGGCGGGTGCTCATGGCCGGGCTGCGCGGCCGCGCCGCCCTCCTGCACATTCACGCGGCGGAGCGGGGCAGCGTGCTGCGGAAGGCGGCGTTCATCTACCTGGGCGGCGCCCTCGGCGTGCCGTGCGTCGTCCACATGCACGGCGCCGAGTTCGCCGCGTTCTACGACGGAGCGCCTCGTGTCGTGCGCCGGGCGGTGACGCACGCTTTCCGGAAGGCGCGTCGGTTCGTGGTGCTGGGCAGTGCGTCGGAGCGATATTTCGTTGAGACGGTAGGGCTCGACCGCGGGCGGGTCGTCGTCGTGCGCAACGCGGTGCCGGACCCGGAGCCGATCCTGGATCGCCCGGCGGCGCACCCGTGCCGGCTCGCCTTCGTGGGCGCGCTCGTCGAGCGGAAGGGGCTGGGCGAGCTGATCGAGGCGCTGGCCGATCCGGCGATGTCCGGGCTGTCCTGGCACCTGGATGTGGCCGGCAACGGCGACCCGGCACCGTGGTGCCAGCGCGCGTCCGATCTCGATATCGCGTCCAGGATCACGTTCCACGGCTGGCTTGACGGTGCGGGCGTCCAGCGCCTGCTCGCGGCATCCGACGCGCTGGTCCTGCCCTCGCGCGCCGAGGGGCTGCCCATGGTCGTCATCGAGGCGATGGCGCATGGGCTTCCCGTCATCTGCACGCCCGTGGGCACGGTCGAGGACGCGGTCACGGATGGCGTGAACGGGCTGCTCGTGCCGCCGCGCGACGTGGAGGCGCTCGCCGACGCGCTCGCGCGCGTAGTCGGGGATGCCGAGCTGCGGCGCAGCCTCGGACGCGCCGGGCGGGAGCGGTTTCTCGCCGAGTTCGGGATCGCCCGGCTGAATGACCACCTGGCGCGTGTCTTCGAGGATGCGTTGCGCGAGACGCGACCGGACGCGGACGTGTCGGGCGTGGCCGAGGGGGCTTGAGGGAATGCACGTCAGAGCGCGGCCACTCTCTCGTCCCTTAAGCATTGCAATCTACATGCACGACCTCGCGGGCGGCGGCGTCGAGCGGATGAAGATGGACCTCATCCGCAACTTCCAGCGCGGCGGCGCGACGGTGACGCTGCTCCTGCACTCGGGGGCGGGAGAGCTGGGCGGCCTCCTCCCGGACGGCCTGCGGGTCGTCGCGTTCGGCACGCGCCGCACGGTCGCCGACGTGGTGCCGCTCGCCCGCTTCCTGCGCCGTGAGCGGCCGGATATCCTGCTCTCCAGCCTCGACCACAACAACGTCATCGCGCTGCTCGCGAAGGCGGTCGCGCTGTCGCGGAGCAAGGTGGTCATCTGCCAGCACAACGCGCTGTCGAGCGAGGCGGCCGCGGCAGCAGGCTGGAAATACCGGATCGTCCCGCGGCTCTACCGCTGGCTCGCGCCGCTCGCGGACGGGCTGGTGACGGTCTCGCGCGGCGTGGCCGACGATCTCGCGCAGGTTTGCGGGATCGCGCGCGGGCGGATCTCGGTCGTCAGCAACCCGGTCATCGGCGAGGATTTCGTGCGCAAGCTGGGCGGGCGGGCCGACCACCCCTGGTTCGGCGACGGCGGGCCGCGGCCGTTCGTCTCGGCCGGGCGGCTCGTCGAGCAGAAGGATCACGAGACGCTGCTGCGCGCGTTCGCGCTCTACCTGCGGCGCGAGCACGGGCGGCTCGTCATCCTCGGGGCGGGGCCGCGGCGGGCAGCGCTGGAGGCGCTCGCGGCCGAGCTCGGCATCGCGGGCCATGTCTGGTTCGCGGGGTTCCAGGAGAACCCGATCCCGTTCGTGCGCGAGGCCGCCGCGTTCGTGCTGTCCTCGCGCTACGAAGGGTTCGGCAACGTGCTCGTCGAGGCGCTGGGGTGCGGGACGCCGGTGATCTCGACCGACTGCCCGTACGGGCCTGCGGAGATCCTCGACGGCGGCTGCTATGGGCGCCTGGTGCCGCCGGGCGACGCGCGGCTGCTCGCGGACGCGCTCGATCCAGGCCTGGAGCGAATCTGGCCTGCCGAGGCACTCAAGGCCAGGGCCGCCGAATACACGGGCGCGCGGAGCGCCGCCGCTTACTGCGCCTTGTTCGAGCGCATCCTGGAGAGGGACGGGCACGATGCCGGACGGTGACGTGCTCCCGAGGGCCGAGACACGGGTGTTCGGCTTCGCCGTGACGATGGCCGACGCGGCCAGCATCGCCCGCGCGGTCGCGACCCAGCGCAGGGACGCTGCCGCGGGGGTTGGCCTCGTGGTGACGCCGAACCTCGACCACATCGTGCAGCTCCGGCGCGACGCGGGCCTCGCGCGCGCTTACCGCCGCGCCGAGATCGTCGCGTGCGACGGGTTCCCGGTACGGTATTACTCACGGTTCCGCGGGCTGGAGGCTGGTGCTGCGACGGGCTGCGACATCGCGGCCGGCTTCATGCGGGCGGACGAGTTCGAGCCGTGGCAGCGCCTGTTCTTCGTCGTGGACGGTGCCGGGACGGAGGCGGGCGTGCGCGACTGGGCGGCCCGCAAGGGCCTCGCCGGCCGCGTCGCGACGTGCGTGCCGCCGCTCGGCTTCCAGGGCGATCCCCAGTTCTGCGCCGATCTGGCCGCACGGATCAGCGCCCATGGCACAAGCGTCCTGGTGATGGGGGTAGGCGCGCCGCGGAGCGAAATCTTCGTGGACACGCATCGCGACGCGCTGCCGCCGTGCTGGGCGCTGTGCGTCGGGCAGGCGGTGAAGGTCGAGGTTGGCCTGGTGCGGCGCGCGCCTGCGATCGTGCGCAGGCTGCATGGCGAGTGGGCTTGGCGCATCGCGCAGGAGCCGCGTCGGCTCGCACGGCGCTACGTCGTGGGATCGGCGGTGTTCCTCCTCGCGGTCGCCGAGGATTCGTTCGATGCGCGCCTGCGCCGTCTCGCGTGGCGCCGGGTCGAGGAAGGGCGCGCGTGACGGAGCGCCGCGCCCTTTCGGTCGCGCCAGTGCCGGGTCGGGCGGCCCGGCCGAACAAGTCTCAGGAAGGTGGGCGGCTCTCGCGCACATGCTTCTGGCTCGTCGCCGCGGCGGTGCTCGCCCGTTTGGGTATCTCGACGAACGTCCTCTTCCTGCTGCATCTCGATTACGCCGCGCCCGGCGGAAACCCCGTCATCAAGATACACCCCGGCACCTACCTCGCCGTCCTGGCGTTCGCGGCGATGCTGCTGGGATCGGGGGAGCCGCTGCGCCGTCTCGGGCGGCATTGCGCGGCCTTCCCGAGCCATCTCGCCTTCGTGGCCATGATGCTGCTCTGCATCGTCCACCTGCTCGTGAACGTCGGGATGAGCGGGGCCGCGGTGTTCGTGGACAGCTATCTCTGCGCGGGGTTGGTCGCCGCGGTGCTGGTGAACGCGAGCCTGCGGCAGCGCCGGGTCCTGGCGTGGCTTCTCGTGGCGATGATCGCGCTCAACGCCGTGATCGCAGTCGGAGAGACGCTGCTGCAGGCGCACCTCGTCCCGCTCGCGCTGGACGGCGTCTCCATTATGGACAAGCCCGACGATTTCCGCGGCTACGCGCTCTACGACCATCCCCTGACCGCCGCGATGATCACCCAGATGGGACTGTTCCTCGTCCTCGGGATGCGCCTCTCCCGGATGCGGACGGCCGCGCTGCTGCTCGTCTTCTTGGTGGGCCTCATTGCGTCAGGGGGGCGCACGGCGATCGCCGTGGGCGGGGGAAGCCTCGCGGCGCTTGGCGGGATCTGGCTGCTTCGCGAGGCGGCCGCGCGCCGGCTCGATGCCAGGATGGCAGCATTGCTGCCGCCGCGGCGCCGTCGCCCCGCTCGGGCTCTGGGTCGTGATGACGCAGACGCCCATTGGCGTTCGGCTCGCCGGGAAGCTCTACTTCGACGAGAGCGCCGAGGCGCGGAACGTCCAGTGGCACATCATCGGCCTGATGGACTTCAAGAACCTGATGCTCGGCACGCCGATAGACCTCGTGGACGAGCTCTGCCACCAGCTCGGCCTCAACGTGCCGTTCAGCGACATCGAGAATTTCTGGCTCGCCACGTTCGTGACGCTGGGGATGGTCGGCTTCTTCTACTTCCTCCTGGGTTTCCTCCCCTTCGTGCTGCATCTGTGGCGGGTGGCGCCGTTCCATGGGCGCGTCCTGCTCGCGACCGGGCTGCTGGTGGCGAGCACGAGCAACTCGCTCGCGCGCAAGAGCAACGTCCTCGTGGTGCTCACTGCGGCGGTGCTGGCGAGCACGGGTTTCGTCCGCGGCCGGGTGGGGCAGGGCAGGGCCGCGGGCCTGCCCGGCGCGGCGGTCCCTGGCTGGCGCGCCCTGGCGGTCGGTCGTTCCACTGGGTTGCATCACGGCCATGGCTAAGGACACGACCATGCACAGCACTCCTGCAAGCGAGGGCGATGCGCCGTTTCGCGGCCTCTTGATCGCAGCTTTCACCTACAAGCGCCGGATGCTCGTCACGGCGCTCGTCGTGCTCGGCCTCGCGCTCGCCGCAGCGGCGGTGATGAAGAGCAAGTATGCCGCGCACGCGTCGCTGCTCGCGCTGCTCGGGACCGAGTACACCTACCGTCCATTGGCGGGGCAGTCGGCGACCTCCAACGGCGCCCTCGAACGTGAGGAGGTGCTGAAGACGGAGATCGAGATCCTGGAGAGCGACGACCTGCACCGCGCCCTGATCCGCAGGATCGGCTTGCAGCGCCTGTACCCGGCCTACCTTGTGCCGCCGGGCCTCGTAGCGTCGGCGATCAAGTTCGTCCTCGGCCTGCCGTCGCGCATCGCCGACAGCGTCACGGGCGAGACGCGCGAGAAGAAGCCGCTCGATCCGGTCGAGTTGGCGCTGATCGAGTTCGATACGGGCTTCTCCGCCGTCGCGGTGAAGTCGGGCAACTCGGTCGAGCTGACCTTCACGCACACGGACCCCGACCTCGCGGCCGAGGTGCTCAACACGCTCACCGCGATGTACCTGGACATGCGCAAGTCGGTGTTCAGCGACCAGCAATCCGGGCTCGTCGAGGCGCAGGTGAACAAGCTCCGGGACGCGCTCGCTGCAGCGGACGCGAGGCTCGCCGAGTTCAGGATGGCCCACGGCGCCAGCGCGTTCCTGACCCGCCGCGAGATCGTCCTGCACGCGCAAGGCGATGCCGAGAAAGATCTGCAAGACGCGGGCAGCGCGGTCGGCCAGGGCGAGGCGCGGGTCGCGACCCTGCGCGCGCAGCTCGCGCACCTGCCCCTCGACGTGCAATCGGGGCAGGACACCGACATTGACCAGCGCCTCTCGCCGTTGCGGTCCTCGCTCGATGGGCTGCACGCGAAGGAGACGGAGCTGCTCACGAGCTACCGCGGGGACAGCGCGCCGGTGCAGGCGATCCGTGCGCAGATCGCCGCGCGCGAGGCGGAGTTGGCGGCCAGCCGCCGCGACCGCGTCCCGTCGGGATTCCATCGCGCGCAGAACCCGCTGCGCGAATCCGTCGGCGGCGACCTGCTGCGGGCGCAAGCGGACCTCGACGCCGCCAGGGTGCGACGCGAGCACGCGCAGGCCGTCCTGAAGGACCTGGACGCGCAACTGCGGACGCTGAACGAGAACGAGCGGCTGCTCGATCAGCTCGACCGCCAGCGCCAGGTCGCCGACGACGCTTACCGTGGCGCCACCAAGCTGCTGGAGGAGCGGCGGATCACCGACGACCTGGAAGCGCGCAAGCAGGCGAGCGTGCGGGTGCTCCAGCCGGCGATAGTGCCGATCAAGGCCAAACCTACCCGCAAGCTCGTCGTGCTCGGAGGCTTCGTCCTCGCGCTGTTCTCGGCGGCGTTCGCGGCGATCCTCTCGAACCTGGCGCGCCAGTCCTATCTCACCACGGGCGAGCTTGAGCGCGACCTCGGGGTAGCGGTCCTTGCCTGCGTTCCGGAGAGGGGTGTGGATGCCGTGCGGGCGCTCGTGCTGCGGCCGGTCCATGCGTGAAGAAGGGGGGCGTGCAGCGACCGTAGGAGGCTACGTCCCGTCGCTCGATGGTCTTCGGGCGGCGTCTATCCTGCTCGTGATCGTGGCCCATCTCGGACTCGACAGGATCGTGCCGGGCGGCTTCGGGGTGACGCTGTTCTTCTTCATCAGCGGCTACCTGCTAACGGGACAGATGGTGGGCGAGTTCGCACGGACGGGCCGGATCGGCTTCGCGAGCTTCTATCTCCGGCGCGCGCTGCGCCTGATGCCGGCCGCGCTCGCCTTCATCGCCGTTGCTGGCGGCGCCTTCGTGGCGGCCGGCGGCCGGGTGACGCTGCCGGGCTGGATCGCCGCCGTGCTCTACGGCGCGAACTACTACGACCTCTACGCCACCTACGACACGACCATCGCGCCCGTGCGGCACCCATTCATCATCCTGTGGTCACTGGCCGTCGAGGAGCATTTCTACATGGCCTGGCCGCTGGTGCTGGCCTTCCTCCTGCGCCGGCGGCACCGCGCCCTCGCCTGCCTCCTCACCCTATGTGCAGTGGAGGTCGCCTGGCGCTCGGTCCTGTTCCACGAGTGCTTCGGGATGCACCCCGGCGGGTTCTGCGGCCTGCGCCACGGCTACCGGCTCTACAAGGCGACCGACACGCGGCTGGACTCGATTGCCTGGGGCGCCATCGTGGCGCTGCTCGCGGCGGACCCAGCGTGCAAATGGTTCCGCGATACGGTCGGCTCGCGCGCGGTCCAGGCGCTCGCCGTGCTCCTGCTCGCCGCCACGTTCCTCGTGCATGACCAGCAGTTCCGCGAGGTCGGGCGCTACGCGATCCAGGGGATAGCCCTCGCCGTGCTCGTCCCAGGGCTGATCTGGGCGGACAGCCCGGCGCGCCGGGTATTCGAGGCGGCGCCGCTCGTCTTCGTGGGGCGGATCAGCTATGCGCTGTATCTCTGGCATTGGGCGGCCCTCGGCGCCGCCGATTACGTCGTGCCTGGCGGCGGTGGCGCATGGGTGGCAGTAGCGTCCGGCCTGACCTTTGTTCTCTCACTCGCGTGCTGGCATCTCATCGAGCGCCCGATGCTGCGGCTGCGGCGACGGGCGGGGTCGCAGGCACCGTTGCACGCAGCGCCTCCCGCTCCGCAGGACAATGCCCCTCGCGGCGACATCGCCCTGGGCGCTGCCGGCGCTTCGGGCGGCTGCTGAGGCGGTCGTGGGCGGCGTCCTGCGACGCGCCGGGTTGCTCCTGCTCGGCTCGGTCGGCAGCCAAGGGATCGCGCTCGCGCTCGCGCCGCTCCTGACGCGGCTCTACGGCCCGGCGGAGTTCGGCGTATTCGGGGTGTTCACGGCCGTCGCGAGCCTCGTGGCGTCGGTGGCGTCGCTCGGGCTGGAAGCTGCCATCGTGGTTGAGCGCGACCCGGAGCAGGCGCGGTTCGCCTACGGCCTCTCGCTCGTCCTGGCCGCCGTGGTCGCGCTCGCGGCGGCGGCAGCCGTCCTCGCCGCGTCGCTCGCCGGCTGGACGGGCGGCCTGCCGGCTCCCGTGCTGGCGATGGTGCCCGTGTCGGTGCTGGCGCTCGGCTGGGGGCAGGCGGCGGTGGGCCGCGCGCTCGCGCTCGAACGCGCCTTCGCCGTGGCCGCCGGGCGATTCATGCGCGCCGCGGGCGTCGGTGCCGCGCAGGCAACGCTCGGCGCGGTCGCGGCGTCGGGGACGGCACTCGTCGCAGGGGCGGTGGCGGGGCAAGCAGCGGCGGCCATGATCGTCGTGCTCCTGTTGCGGCGCACGCCAGGGCCGCGCGCAGGGATCGCGGGTTTCGGCGCCGTCGTGCGACGGCACGGGACGCTGCTCGGCTGGTCCGCACCGCAGACGCTCCTGAACAATTTCGGCGCCAGCGCGGTGCCCCTCGTGCTCGCGGGCCAATTCTCGGACGCCGTCATCGGGAATTTCGCGCTGGCGAGCCGGGTCGTGCAGGTCCCGGCAGTCACGCTCGGGGAGGCTATGCGGCAGTCGCTCTTGAAATCGGCGAGCGACGTGTCGGGCGACGCGGTGGCACTGTCGCGCCTGCTTGCGCGCTCGACTGTCGCGCTCAGCGCGGTGCTGGCCGCCGCCGCCGCGGTCGGCTGGATTGCGGCGCCCTCCCTCTTCGCGGTCGTTTTCGGCGAGCGATGGCGCGTCGCAGGGAACTACGCGGCGTGGCTTCTGATCGGACAGGCCGCAGGAATCGCGAACATCCCTGCGGTGACGGCGGTGACGGTCTGCGGCTTGCAGCGGCCGTTCTTCCTATTCCAGCTCGTCAGCGTCCCGGTGCGCCTCGGTGCGCTCGCCTGGGGAGTGGCGGAAGGCGACGCAGGGGTTGCGCTTGCGGCTTACTCGATGGCATCGGTCGCGACGAGCGCGGCTGTCACGGCGTGGGTGGGGGCGTGGCTCAGGCGGCGGCGCGTCGAGGGGGAACGGGTGCTGGCGTGAGCGGGAGCGGTCCGGTGTTCAGTGTGGTCGTCCCGGTCTTCAACCGTGAGGCCGTGATCCTCCGGTGCGTTGGAAGCGTGCTCGCGCAGCGATTCCAGGATTTCGAGGTCCTGCTCGTGGACGACGGCTCGACCGATGCCTCGCTCGCCCGGATGCGCGCGGTCGGCGACACGCGGATCCGGGTCCTGGCGCACGCGAGCAACCGAGGCGTGTGCCCGGCGCGGAACACGGGGATCGGGGCGGCGCGAGGCCGTTGGATCGTCTTCCTCGACAGCGACGACGAGCTGGCCTCGGACGAGGCGCTCGGGCGGATGCACGCCTTGGCCAATGCGGCGCCGGACGGGATCGCGGCCCTGTGGTTCCGCTGCCGCCTCGACGACGGGCGTCTCAGCCCGGACCCGATGCCGGCCATGGCCGAGTGGGATTACCGCGGCTACATCGGTTTCTTGGAAGCGACGTTCGGCCGCCCACGCGACATGATCCGCTGCGTGCGCCGGGCATGCCTCGAGCAGCTTCTCTACCCGGACAGCCGGATGCTGGAGGACAAGTTCCACCTCGACTTCGCCCGGCGCTTCCAGTCGCGGGCCTACCCCGACGTGCTCAGGCTGTATCACCAGGACGCGGGGAACCAGCTCGTCGTTCAGGTGGGCCAACTGGACGCCGTGCGCGACGCCGGGTTCCTGCGCGACCGTGCGGACGGGATGCGCGACCTCCTGCGCGAGCACGGCGCGGCCGTCCGCAAGGCTGCGCCGCGTGTCCATCGGGAGTACCTGGCGAGGGCGTGCGCGCAAGCCTTGCTGGCCGGGCGTCAGGGCAGCGCCGTGGTGAGCGCGCTGCGGATGACGGCGGCGGCACCGACGGGAGCGAGATCATGGGCCATGCTGGCAGCGGCACTCGCGGGGCCTGCCGTGGTGAGGCGCGTGCGCGACAGGCTGCTGCGCGGGAGCCGTCACCGCGCGGCGGCGGGGACGACGGTGGCGCCGCCGGGCGGCTGGTTGAGAACGTAGGAGAAGCCCCAGCTGATCGGGACGAATTGCTGCACGAACTCGTTCCAGTAGAGCGCAGTCTGGGCGATGCCCGAGCGCGGCACATAAACCACGTCGTAAGGGGCGAGGCGGACATCGGCGCGGGGGTCGCGCCCGGTGATGACGTCGTCGTAGCGGGTGGCGAGTTCCACAGGCTTGTCACCCGACCCGCGGCGGATGAGGAAGATGCGGCTCGCGCTGGCGCTGTTCTTGAGGCCGCCAGCGCGCGCGATCGCCTGGGAAAGGGTGAGGCTCGGCCCGACCGTCACGTATTCGCCCGGCGTCGTGACCTCGCCGGAGACATAGACCCGCGTCGGGCTGAACGACTTTACCACGACGTTGAGGCGCGGGTTCATCAGCTCCCTCTTGTATCGCTCGCGCAGCTCGGCGTTGATCTCGGGGATGGTGCGCCCGGCCGCCTGCACGTCCTCGGCAACGGCGGTCGAGATCTTGCCGTCGGGCCGGACCGAGACTTCCTCGTTGAGTTCGGGATTGAGCAGGAAGCGCACCATGAGCTCGTCGCCCACCTGCACCCGATACGGCGTGGCCTCGGGTGCCCAGCCCAAGGCCGCGTTCGGCACCTCTGACACCGGCGGCAGCGGCACCGTCGTGCTGCACCCAGCCACTGCTGCCGCCGCGAGCATGATGCCGTAGATGGCGGGACGACGGCACCTTCGTCCCGCCGGGCCGAGCGAGGAGTGTTCCGTCCGCAGGGCTAGCGAGAGGAAGGCGCACATCATCGTGGATTAGTGTCCCTGGGCGGATCCGATTTTCGGTAGTGACGATTCGTATCACGCTAGCGTGTGCATGTGCAAATCGTAGCGTCAGATATCGGGTCAGGCACATGGCTCGTTCCCACCCGCGCTGCCACGAGTGAACGGGCACTTCACACTCGCCTGATCATGCACGTTCGTGCACAGTGCTGCGACTTGCCAGATGGTCGTAATGCGATGCCTGCCCATCATGCCTCCGCCACGCTGTCGGACGAGAGGCAGCAAATCATCTTGGACCGTCTCGCGCGCTGCGGCCGTGTGCTGGCCGCCGATCTCGCCCGCGAGTTCCGCACCTCTGAGGACACAGCCCGGCGTGCCCTGCGCGAGCTCGCCGCCGCGTCGTGATCGGGGCCGGCACCGCCGCGGGCACGACGCGCGGGGCCTCCTGGGCGGAGCGCGCCGCGGTGACGACGGTGTTCCTGGCCAACGGCCTCGGCATCGGGGCATGGGCCGCGTCCATTCCAGTCTTCAAGGCGCGGCTCGCCTTGTCGGACGGCGCGCTGAGCCTGGCCCTGCTGGCCTTCGCCGCGGGCGCGGTGCTCGCGATGCCGCTCGCGGGGCTGCTCGCGCCGCGGCTCGGCACGGGGCGCGCGACCCGGCTCGCGGCACCCGTCTTCGCCGCCACCCTGCTCCTGCCGCCCATGGCCGCGAGCTTGCCCGCGCTGGCCGCCGCCGCTTTCGTCGTGGGCGCGGCGAACGGGGCGCTGGACGTGGCTATGAACGCCCACGCGAGCGGCGTGGAGCGGCGCTGGGGGGCGGCGATCATGTCCTCGTTCCACGCCGCCTTCAGCGCGGGCGGCCTCGCGGGCGCCGCATTGGGAGCCGGGCTGGCCGCCGTGGGGGCGGTCTGGGCCATGAGGGCGGCTGCGGCGCTCGCCGCCGCCCTCGCGGCTGGCGCATGGGCGGCGCTGCGGGACGAAGGGACGGCGGCGCCGACGCCAGCGGGACCGGGCCTGATGCTGCCTGGGCGTGCCGCTCTGCCGCTCTGCGCGGCGGCGCTGCTGTGCATGCTGTGCGAAGGCGCCATGGCCGACTGGAGCGCCGTTTACCTCGCGGCGGTGGCGGGGGCATCGCGGAGCCAGGCGGCGGCCGGCTACGCCGCGTTCTCGGCGGCCATGCTCGCGGGCCGTCTCGCCGGCGACGGGGCGGTGCGGTCGCTGGGCCGCGCCCAGGTCGTGGGCGCGGGCGGGGCGCTCGCGGCCGTGGGCTTGGCGCTGGCCGTCGCTGTGCCGGCGCCTTTGCCGGCAGTGGCCGGGTTCGCGCTGGTCGGCCTTGGCCTGTCCAACGTGGTGCCAGCGGTGTTCAGCGCGGCGGGAGGTCTTGGCGCGTCGCCTGCGGCGGGCGTGGCCATGGCGGCGACAGCGGGCTATGCCGGCTTCCTCGCCGGCCCTGTGATGATCGGCGCCGCGGCGCAAGCCGCCGGGCTGCAGGCCGGGGTGGGGCTGCTGGTCGCCTGCGCCGGCGCGGTCGCTTTGCTGGCCGGCGCCGTGCGAACGCGGCCGAGCCAAGAACTCTGATGCCGGAACCGGCGACGGCTTCTCAGCAGATCGCACGCATCGTTAGGATGGCTCCATGCGAACGCGCACCAAGTTGGCCGTAGCCTTGCTCCTCGTCCTTACCCCGCTCAGCCTGGCGAACGCCCGCACCGTGCGCGTGGACAGCACGGCGGGGCTGATCGCCGCGATCAGCGCTGCCCGGCCCGGCGACGAGATCGTGCTGGCCGATGGCACCTACGAGCTTCACGGCAACCGCGGCGTCAACTGCGCGAACCCTGGGACCGCGGCGGCGCCGATCGTGGTCCGCGCCGCGCGGCCGCTCGGCGCCCACATCGAGTTGTCGGCGGTTGAGGCGTTCTCCGTGGCCGCTCCGAACTGGCGCTTCGAGGGACTCGACATCAGGGGTGTGTGCCCCGACGACGCCGATTGCGAGCACGCGTTCCACGTCGTGGGCCGGGCAACCGGGTTCCAGCTGCGTCGGAACCGGATCGCCGACTTCAACGCGCACCTCAAGGCCAACGCTGATTCGGAGCACAACCAACCCGATGGCGGGCTGGTGGAAGGCAATGAGATCCTCGACACGCACCCCCGCCGAACGTCGGGTCCCGTGACCCCGGTGAACATCGATGTCGCCGACGACTGGGTCGTGCGCGGCAACCTGATCCGCGACTTCCACAAGGCCTTGGGCAATCAGGTCAGCTATGGCGCGTTCGCCAAGGGCGGCGCGAGGCGGCCGGTCTTCGAGCGCAACCTCGTCCTGTGCGCGGACCTGGACACGGGCGGCGGCGCGCGGGTCGGCCTCTCGTTCGGCGGCGGTGGGATGGACCCCGCCCTGTGCGCACCCGCCTGGAACGCTGCGGTCGCGTGTGATCCCGAGGTCGAGGGTGGGATCATGCGGAACAACATCGTCGTGAACTGCTCCGATGACGGCATCTACCTCAACCACGCTAGGAACACGAAGCTCCTCTACAACACGCTCATCGCTACCCAAGGGATCGCGTTCCGCTACGCGAGTTCGACCGGCGAGGCCGTGGGCAACGTGCTCTCCTCCAAGATCCGGGAACGCGATGGCGGCAGCTTCGCTGGCACGGACAACCTGACCGGCGTCTCCCCGGAGCAGTTCGCCGCATGGTATCAGGACCCGATGCATGGCACCCTGCGCCGGAAGGGCGACCTTGGCCTCTTGATCGGCAGGGGAGACCCGAGGCTCGACGTCACTGACGACTACTGCGGGCGGGCACGCGCCGGCCGCCCCGATCTGGGGGCGCTGCAAGCCTCAGCCGGCGACTGCTTGAAAGCCCGGCACCAATTCAGCCGGCGAGAGTTCGATGGCGCGGCCCAGTGACACGGCACAACTAAGCCTGAGCCGGCACCTCGGCGCGGAGCGGGCCGTGCTGCTCCACGTTGACGATCTCGGCCTCTGCCACGGCGCGAACCAGGCCTTCCTGTCCCTTGCGGCACGCAAGCTCGTGACCTGCGGTTCAGTCATGGTGCCCTGCCCGTGGTTCCGAGAGATCGCGGACGCTGGCGCGGCCGAGCCGGCGCTCGACCTCGGCGTTCACCTCACTCTCACCAGCGAGTGGCTGCCCTATCGCTGGGCACCGATCTCAACGGCCAGCCCTGCGTCAGGGCTCATCGACGCCGACGGCTACTTCTGGTCCAACATGGCCGACCTCGAGCGGCACCTCGTACCGGAGGCGGCCGAGGAGGAACTGCGTGCGCAGATCGAGCGTGCGCTCGCGGCTGGGCTTGGACCGACGCACATCGACGCGCACATGGCCGCCGCGATGCTGCCGGACATGCTCGAAATCCATGTCCGGCTCGGGCGCGAGTACGGGCTCGTCCCCGTCCTGCCGCGCGGCATCACCTTTGCGCCGGACCCCGAACGCTACGGTGCAGCCGTCGCGCAGCTCGATGCCGCGGGCCTGCCGGTGCTGGACCATTTCCGAGGTACGCTTCCCGTGCCGGCCGAGAGCCTCGCGCAGGGTTGGCGTTCCATGGTCACCGGTCTGCCCCCCGGCATCACGCATATCGCGCTGCACTGCACGATCCCCGGCGAGATCGAGGCAATCGCACCGGGGCACGCGCGGTGGAGGACGGACGAGTATGCCTTGCTCGCGACCGGCGCCATCGCGGACTGGCTCGCACGCGCGGGTGTGACCCTCATCGGCTATCGAGACATCCAGCGGCTCTGGCAGGGTGCTCCCGATCGAGAGCCATGAGGCTTCACATTCACCATTACGCGGCCGACGACGCCCTCTGCCGCGCCGACAGCAGGAAACCTTCGTAGTTCTTCTCGGCGACCTCGATGCATTTGTTCCTGTATGCGCCGAAGCCACCGACATAGGGCATGAAGATCCTTGGCTTTCCGGGGATGTTGGCGCCCATGTACCAGGAGTTCGCGAGGACGAAGAGCGTGCGGTGCGCGACCTCGTTGACATGCTCGACCCAGGCATTCTCCGCACCGGGATCCGCCTCGATCAGGTCGAGGTCGCGATCTCGCATGAACGCAATGCAGTCGCCGATCCATTCGACGTGCTGCTCGATCGTGACCACCATGTTGGCAAGCGTGGACGGGCTGCCCGGGCCGGTGATGGTGAACAGGTTCGGGAAGCCAGCGATCATCAGCCCGAGATAGGTGCGCGGTCCCTCGGCCCACTTCGCGGCCAGCCGACGGCCGCCCCGCCCGGCGATGTCGATCCTCGACAGCGCCCCCGTCATCGCATCGAAGCCGGTCGCCAGGATGAGGCTGTCGAGCGTGAACTCCTCCTCGCTCGTGCGCAGCCCTGTCTCCGTGATCGCCTCGATCGGGGTCGCGCGGATGTCCACCAGCCTGACATTGTCGCGATTGAAGGTGGCGTAGTAGTCGCTATCAATGCAGATGCGCTTGGTCCCGATCGGGTGATCGTGCGGCATCAGCCGCTCCGCGACGCCGGGATCGCGCACCGTCGCCTTAATCTTGGACCGGACGAACTCGGCCGCCGTGTCGTTTGCCTTGCGATCGATCATGAGGTCGCTGAACGAGCGCATGAAGTTCACGCCGCCCGCGGCCCAGCGCTCCTCATAGGTGCGCAGCCGCTCCTCCTCGGGAAAGCTCAAGGCGAGCCAGTCGTTGTATTCGTAGAGGACGCCGGCGGTCGTCTCCCGCGCCCTGCGGCGGTATTCCGCATAGTGCGCCTTCCACTCCCGTTCGCGGTCTGGGTCCGTCGGGGTGTTTCGCGCGGGGATGCTGAAATTCGGCGTGCGCTGGAAAACGGTAAGCTGCGCCGCCTCCTGGGCCACCACCGGGGCGGTCTGGATGCCGGAGGAGCCGGTTCCGATCAGGCCAACGCGCAGGCCGGTGAAATCCACGCGCTCATGTGGCCATTGCCCGGTGTGATAGATCGGGCCCTTGAAGCTTCCCATCCCTGGGATGTCGGGCGCCCGCGCCGCTGAGAGGCAGCCCGAAGCCATGACGCAGAACGGCGCCTCTACGCGCTCGCCGCGGTCGGTGCCAACCACCCAGACCCCGCGGGTCTCGTCGAAAGTCGCCGCGGTCACCCGCGTCTCGAGCTGGATGTCGCGGCGCAGGTCGAAGCGATCCGCGACGTGATTGGCGTAGGCAAGGATTTCCGGCTGCGCCGAGAAGCGCTCGCTCCAGGTCCATTCCTGCTGCAACTCCTCGGAGAAGGAGTAGGAGTATTCGAAGCTGTTGACGTCGCAGCGCGCGCCTGGATACCGGTTCCAGTACCATGTCCCGCCGACGCCCGCGCCAGCCTCGAACACCCGAGCCGAAAAGCCCAAGGTCCGGAGCCGGTGCAGCATGTAGAGCCCGGCGAACCCGGCTCCCACGATGACGGCGTCGAAGCGGGAGCCTGCCTCAACCGCCAGTGCATTGTCTTGGGTCGCTCTCTGGTCAGCCATCTCGCTCTTCCATCCCCTCAAAGCCCTGAATAGGTTTCCCGGATCTCGCGACCGTCGCGCAGGGCCGCAGCAGGACCTTTGGCGTCGTGCGTCCGCCGGCCTCGTCGGTATTCCGCTGCGAGGTCGCGGCGGTAGTGCCCAGGGTCGAGTTCCAGCCCGTAGCGAGGGCTGTCCGGATACAGCTTCGTGATCGTCCCGCGCTCCTTGGCGATATCCGCTTCCATCGCGGCGCGGCTCGGCAAGCCGACGCGGCCGTCCTCGATCACCGCGATCCACTCCGCCTGGTCGTCCATCATGCGGATGTTGCCCCCGCCGGTCACGTTGAAGAAGCCGACGAAGTAGAGGCCAGGATAGCCCGGCCGCACGACCCGGCGATACAGGTCGAGCCAGTGGCCGCGGACCGGAGAGACATCGGGGTCGAGGAACGGCAGATCCACCTCGTAGCCGGTCGCTGCGATCATCACGTCGTACTGCGCCGAACTGCCGTCAACGAACCGCACCTCAGTGCCGGACACGCTGGCGATGCCGGGCTTCGCGGTGACCCGGCCCCAGATGAACTGCGCCATGAGGAGGTGATGGCCAGCCGGGTGGGTGCGCTTCTTCGGCGTGGTGAAGCCCCATTGCTCCATCCGCCCATGCGCCATGCGGGCGATCAGCTCGCGGATGCGGCGCCGCACGGGCCAGGGCATCCAGGGCTTCTCGATCCTGGCGAGGACGCGCGATGTCGGCACGCCGAGGACCATGCGCGGCATCATGAGCACGGGAGAGCGCGCCGCCATCGTGGAGGAGGCCGTCACCGAGCAGATATCCGCCGCGATGTCGCAGGCGCTGTTGCCGACCCCCACCACGAGCACGCGCTTGCCCCGGAACGGCTCCGGGATGCGATATGCGTGGGAGTGGAGATACTCGCCCGTGAAGTTCTTGGCGAACGGCGGATGCCTCGGCACGCCTTGGTGCCCGGACGCGACGACGACGATGTCGAAGACGGGCTGCGTTCCGTCGGCGAGGCCGACCCGCCATCCCTGCCCGTCCTGCTCGATCGACACGACCTTGGTGCGGAAGCGGATATGGGGCACGAGGCCGAAGCGCTGCGCATAGGCTTCGAGGTAGGCTGCGACCTCCGCGTGGTCGGGATAGAGCGGTGCATCGGCCGGGAACGGAAAGTCCTTGTAAGCGGTGACCTTGTTCTCCGAGTTCAGGTGCAGCGACTGGTAAGTCGGGCTGAGTCCGTTGTCGTTCTCATAGACCCAGAGGCCGCCGATGCGGGAGCCGAGCTCGAAGATGGTGACGTCCATGCCGCACCCGATGAGGTGCTTGGCGGCGCTGAGTCCCGCGGCGCCTGCCCCGATGACCGCTGCGCGCTTCATCGCCGTCGCTCAGGACCCCGTGGGGCGCTCGTAGCCCGGCCGCGGGATCAGCCCCATGATGGTCCGGGTGAAGCCGCCGTCCACGGTGATCTCGTCGCCCGTGATGTAGGATGAGCGCGCGCTCGCCAGGAACAGCACCGCCTCGGCGATGTCCTCCGGGCGTCCGATCCGGCCGGCCGGGATCACGGCGCTGCGGCGCTGGACGATGTCCGGGTCGTCGTAGAAGGCCTGGCTCAAGGGCGTCAGGATCATGCCCGGACTGACGACGTTGCTGCGGATCCCGGCCTCGCCCCACTCGGTCGCGAGCTGGCGCGACAGCATGACGATGCCGGCCTTCGCCACGCTGTAGGCGCCGCTGAACCCGGTGGCGTGGCTCCCGGCGATGGACGCGATATGGACGAGGGTGCCGGCGCCGCTCTCCCGCATCTGCGCGCCGAAGACCTGCGCGCAGATGAAGTAGCCGGTCAGGTTCACCGACAGGAGTAGGTTCCATTCGGTCACGGGAAGCGTGGCGAGCGAGCCTGGCCGCAGCAGCCCGGCATTGTTCACGAGCACGTCGCTGGGACCCAGCGCCTCGCGGATCGCCTCGCCCGCCTTCGATACGCTCGCGTGGTCCGCTACGTCGCACGCGACCGCGAGCGCGTCGGAACCCGCCTCCTCCACCTGCCGCAGCGTCTCGGCTGATCCGGCCTCGTCGCGGTCGAGCAGGGCCAGGCGCCCGCCAGCCCGTGCGAGGCTGAGCGCGATGGCGCGGCCGATCCCACCCCCGGCCCCGGTCACCACGCAGACGCGGTCACGCAACCCGAGCCACTCGATGATCGCCGGCTCGGTCATGCCATTTCCTCCCGGCGCAGATGTGCCAACTCTCGCCCAGGCGCCGCACCCTGCCGCAAGGCGGCACGGCGCGTCTCGCTGGCGGCGTGGTCGAGCGTGCAGTGGAGGCGGTCGCCGACGTGACGGCTTTCGGCGATCACCACGCCATAGACGACCTCGGCGACATCCCGGCCGATCAGCCCGGCATTGAGGTCGCTTTCCACCGCCGCGAGGTCCCGGCCCATTGGGTCCCCGAAGCCGCCGCCACCGGGCGACGCCAGCCTGATGCTGTCGCCGGCGCCGAGTTGCACTCTCTCGACCTTGCTGCGGAGCGGCGGGACCCATTCCCGCCCATTCGTGAGCAGGCGCACCTCATTGGCGGCCGCAGGGTGGCCGCCCTCGATCCCGAACGGCACGTGGTCCACCCGGTCGCCGAGGATGGACAGGACGCAATCGGACAGGGTCGTGATGCCGTAAGCGGTCCCGCAGCCGCCACGATGCCAGCCGTCGCCGCCGGAGCCTTCGCGGATTCGGTAGTAGTCGAAACGGAGCGGGTAGCGGTGCTCCGACATCTCGACCGACATGAACTTCGCCATCGAGCCCGGCGGCGTCCCGTTGACGAGGCCGTCCGACGCGCGGCTCGCCCCGTAGCCGCCGGGATAGGGATAGACGGCGACGAAGTAGCCGCCACCCTCCGGATGGCGTCCCGATACGGTCGCGACCCCGGTGGTGCCGAAGGGTGCTGCCGGGACCTGGTCGGGAATGGCCTGCGCGAGCGCGCCGAAGACGACATCAACCACGCGCTGCGTGACGTCCGTCGTGCCGCCGACCGGGGAGGGATACTGGGCCGCCAGGATCGTGCGGTCCGGGATGGTGAAGCGCGTCGGCCGGAACGCCCCGCCATTGACGGGCACCTCCGGGAAGACATGCTTCAAGGCGACGAGGCACATTGATTTCGTGGTGCTGTCGGAGATGTTCATCGGCCCCTTCGCCGCAGACGCAGTTCCGGTGAAATCGAAGTGCATGTCGCTGCCCGCGACGGTGAGGGACAGGACCACCTTCAAAAGCACGTCCTCGACGCCGTCGTTGTCGAACCAGTCCTCGATCCGGTAGGTCCCGTCCGGGATCTCCGCGATATACGAGCGCATCTCTCTCTCGGACCGATCCATCATCTCGCGGATGCAGTCCTTCAGCGTCGCTTCGCCGTATTTGGCGATGAGCGCGTCGAGGCCGCGCCGCCCGACGTTGAACACGTTGATCATCGCCGCGAGATCGCCCTCGATCTGCTGCGGCAGGCGCACGTTCGCCGTGATCAACCGGACGAGGGCGGCGTTGTAGCGGCCCTCCTCGCAGAGCTTCAAGGGCGGGATGATGATCCCTTCCTGGTGGATCTCGGTGGCGGAGGGCGCCCAGCCGCCGGGCACGCTCCCACCCATGTCCATCCAATGCCCGGTATTGGCGAACAGGGCGAACAGCCGCCCTTGGACGAAGACCGGCGACACCAGCACCACGTCGTTGAGATGGGTGCCGCTGAGATAGGGGTCGTTCAGGATCCAGAGATCGCCGTCCTTGAACCCACCCTCGGCCCGCACGGCCGCGATGACCCGCTGGACGGTCCATTGCATGTTCGCGAGGAAGAGCGGCAGGCCGTAGCCGCCCTGCGCGATGGTCTCCCCGCTCTCGGGATCATACAGCCCGTGCGCGCAGTCGTTCGTCTCCGAGATGATGGGGGAGATCGCCGCCCGGATCAGATGCAGGTCCATCTCGTCCGCGATCTGCTCCAGCGCGCCGCGGACGACCGCGAGTGTCACGGGGTCCATCATGCCATCTCGACGTGTATGTTGTTGAAGCCGTCAACGCGGGCCGTCATGCCGGGCTCGATCACGCTCGTGGTGTCATCCTGTTCGATGATGGCCGGCCCGTCGAAGACATCACCGGGACGCAGGATCGCGCGGTGATGGATCGGCGTGGCGACCCAGCGCCCGAAGTGGACGGGCCGCGTGCCGGAGGGCGTCGCCCGCGTCGGCTCGACAGCATGGGCCGCACGCTGCTGCTGCCCGGACCGCACGCCCCGTACCGGACGTCTTCAGGCTCACGATCACGGCCGGGATGTCGCCGAGCGTATTGCCGTATTCGCGCCGATAGACCTCCTGGAACGCCTCGCCCATCCTCGGCGGCGTCCAATCCGCCTCGACGGGCACGCGGAGCGTATGGATCTGCCCGGTGTAGGACATCTCGGCCGCATGGCTGACGATGATCCTCTCGACGGGGGTTTCGCCCACGGCAAGCCTCGCCTCGCCCTCGCGCTTCTGACCTTGCAGGATGCCTGACACCCAGGCGGGATCGAGGTCGCCGACACGGCGCTCGACCGTCTGGGACTGGTCGTAGCGGATGTCCGCGATCGCGCAGCCGAGCGCGCAGAGGACGCCAGGACTGGGCGGGATGAGCATCGTCCGGACGCCGACCTCGCGCATGATGGCGGCGCCGTGCAAGGGTCCCGCGCCGCCGAACACGACGAGCACGAAGTCGCGCGGATCGTGGCCCTGCTCGACGGACAGGAGGCGCGTCCGTCCCGCCATGCGCTGGTTGACCACGGTGAGGATCGCGTCCGCGGTCTCCTCGACGCCGAGGCCGATCTGCCGGCCCAGGTCGCCGATGGCGTTCCGTGCCCCGTCGAGATCGAGCGATGCCAGGTGCTTGAGTCCGATCGGGTGGCCTGCATTGATCCGCGCGAGGACCGCGTTCGCGTCGGTGACGGTCGGTTGCGTCCCACCCCGCCCGAAGCAGACCGGCCCCGGCACCGCGCCGGCGCTGCGGGGGCCGACTTGCAGGATGCCGCCGCGGTCGAGATAGGCGATCGAGCCGCCGCCGGCGCCGATCGTGTGGACGTCGATCATGGGGAGGCGAAGCGGCACGCGGAAATCGAGGTCGGTCGTGTCCGCGACGCGGGGGTTGCCGCCGAGCACGACCGAGACATCGTAGCTGGTGCCGCCCATGTCGGCGGTGATGACGTTGTCGAAGCCCGCTTCGGCGGCGAGGCGTGCGGCCGCCATGACGCCCGCGGCAGGACCGGAGCGCACGATGTTCGCGGCCCGGTCCGCGAGCAGCTTCAAGGGGACGAGGCCGCCGTTGGACTGCATGACGAGCGTCTGGGCGGCAAAGCCGCGCTCGCCGAGCTTCGCTTGCAGGTTGGCCGCGTAGCGCGCCACGAGGGGTTGCAGGTAGCCCTGCACCGCCGCGGTGCTGGTGCGCTCGAACTCGTAATACTCGCGCACAACGCTGCTGGAGATGACGATCTGCCAACCCGGCTCGGCCTCAAGGAGGAGGTCGCGCACGCGCTCCTCGTGCGCCGGGTTGGCGTAAGCGTGCAGGAGGGAGACGATCACGGCCTCGACGCGGAGGTCGCGCAGGACGGCGGCGAGGCGGCGGACCTCGTCCTCGTCGAGGGCGCGCAGGACGTGGCCGTGCTGGTCGAGCCGTTCGTCCACCTCCCAACGCAACTCGCGGGGGACGAGTGGGTCGTGCACGCCCGTCAGGCCATACATGCGCTGCCGGTCGCGGCGGCCGAGCTCGAGAATGTCGCGGAAGCCGCGCGTCGTGACCAGCGCGCAGCGAGCGCCCTTGCGCTCGATGACGGCGTTCGTCGCGATCGTCGTGCCGTGCAGGATGAGGTCGAGGTCGGCGGGCAGCACCTCGGCGGCGGCGAGTGCGTCGATGAGTCCGCGCGCCGGGTCGTCGGGCGTGGACGGCACCTTCAGCACGCGATCAACGGCGCTGCCGTCGCGCGAGTAGAACAGGTCGGTGAAGGTGCCGCCGACGTCGATCCCGACCACGCCAGCCATCTCAGACGACACCGTTGCGGCGGAGTGCCGCGATGGCCTCCGGCGACAAGTTCAGCCGCTCCGACAGCACGGATTGCATGTCGGCACCGAGCGGGCGGCTGGGGTCCAACTCGCGCAACTCGCTCCCCGCGAAGCGCAGCGGCGAATGCTGCACGACGATGCGGCCGAGGTCCGGGTGGTCCTGCCATTGCAGCGAGCCGCGCTCGTGCATGTGCGGGTCGTTCACGACCTCGTCGAGGCTGCGCACCGGCGCGCAGGGCACGCGGTGCGCCATGAGGTGCGCGAACAGCGCTTCCTTGGGCAGCGTGCGGGTCCAGTCGGAGACGACCGCGTCAACCGCGTCCATATGGGCGACGCGGTCCTTGAGCGAGGCGAAGCGGGGATCGTCCGAGAGGTCCTCTCGCTGCATCGCCGCGAGCAGGGAGCCCCAGTGCGTCTCGCCGACACAGATGATGGCGATGTAGCCGTCGCTCGCCGGATAGACGTTGTAGGGCGCTTCCGCGAGGCCGCCATGGCGGTTGCCGGTGCGGGAAGGAACATCGCCGCCCGTGCCGAAATGCAGCCCGAGGCTCGAACTCAGCGATGGATACACCGCATCCAGCATCGCGACCTCGACCTGTCGGCCGAGTCCGGTCTTCTCACGCTCGTAGAGCGCCGTGGTAATCGCCCCGTAGAGGTGGACGCCGGCAAAGAAGTCGCACAAGGCCGGTCCCGCCTTGACCGGAGGGCGGTCGGGGAAGCCGGTGATGCTCATGACGCCGGCCATCGCCTGCACCGTGAGGTCCATCGCCGGGTAATCGCGGTAAGGACCGGAGCTGCCGAAGCCGGAACTCTGGGCATAGACCAGGCGGGGGTTGATCGCCTGTAGCGCGTCGGCGCCGAGGCCGAGCCGCTGCATCACGCCGGGCGCGAAGTTCTCGACCAGCACGTCGGCGTCGCGGACGAGGTCGCGCAGGATCGCCTTGCCGTCCTCGCTCTTGAGGTTGAGCATCAGGCTCTGCTTGCAGCCGTTCAGCATCGCGAAGGGGAGGGCGGCGCCGCCCACCACGCCGCGGCGGCGCAAGGACTCGCCACCCGGCGGCTCGATCTTGATGACGGTCGCCCCTGCCGTCGCAAGCAGGAAGGTCGCGTATGGCCCGTTGTAGATCTGGCTGAGATCTATGACCGTGACGCCGTCGAGCGGGAGTGCCAAGAGTGCTGCCCTGCCTCTGCTCAGGCGACCACGCGGGTGCGCGTCGCGGCGGCCCGGCGGAAATCGGCCCAGTCGTGCACCGGCCACATGTCCTGGTCCTCGCCGTGCCCGGCGTGGCCGTTGATGGTCCAGGCGATCAGGCCGTTCGAATCGATGAAGCTGTGGCGGTTGATGATCATGCCGCTCAGCCGGGTGCCGACCGCGTGAAGGGTGCGGCCACGCTCGTCCTTGCCTTCGATCGTGATCCGGTTGACCCAGCCCTCGCCTGGGTCCTGCTCCACCAAGCGGCGACCGGACACCAGGTCGGCGACCTCGCCATCCCGGATCATGAACCCGTAGGCGATCTCCTCGACCCCGCCATTCCATGTAGTGACCGCCAGGAAGGCGTCCTTCTCGGAGGCGATGCCGGTCACGTAGGCACCCTTCTTCGGGCGATGCTCCGGCCGTGGCCCCCAGGAGCGGTCGCGCATCGCCAGGCAGTCAATCGCGATCCGCTCGCCGCCGAGGCTGACCTCCCCCGTCACGCGGCCGAACTGGTCGAAATGATTGGCGCCGCCGAAGGGTGATCCCGCCTTGCGCAGCGGGCGCGGCGCCATGATCCCGTCGAACTGCAGCGCGATCCTGCAGCGCTCGCCGTCCTGAAACCCGATCTCATAGCGCGTGCACGGCTCGACCACCCGGATCGAGACACCCGTCGGCAACGTGATGTCCGTCAGATCCTGGTCCCGCGGCAAGCGCAACGCGGTGTAGTTGGCCGAATACGGCACTTCCCACGGGAGGTGAGCGGTGTCGTCCCAGATCCATGCGCCGCCGGCGACGGTGCCGATGTTCGGCCGCACCATGGTGTAGAGCCAGCCGCCGAGCTTGCGCTCCGAACAACAGAAGGAAAACCAGCTGGTTTCCGTCATCCACCAGCGGTCGCCTATCTGGGCGAAGTGGAAGCCGTCGTCCTTGGCGGTGAACTGCATCGGCATCTCCGGAGGCGTGGCGATCGCGGTCACAGCGCGGGGTAGCGGCGGCTGGCGATTCCGCCGGACGCGGTGGCGGCGAGTTGCGCCTGCCGGGCGGCCTGGCCGGCGAAGTAGGCGAGCGCGTCAGGGAACGCGATGTGTCCCTCCCTCAGCGCCGCGGCAAGGGCAGCTTGGGCCGCCTCGGCGGACGTTGGGAGGCTACGCAGGAGGCGGCCGAGGGCCGCGCGATCCGCCTCTTGCAGCGCGCCGCCGAAGCGGTCCCACGCCTGCAGGTATTTGACGATCTTGGCCGCATTCTTCGCCTTCGCGACGACCTGACCATCCGTGCTGCGCGCCACGACGACGTCGCGCAGGTCGGTCAGGATGCTATCGTAGAGCTCGCCCTGGGGCGTGGGAGGCCGGTCGAGCGGCGCGGGCATCGCGACCCGGCAGCCACTCGCCTCGGCCAGCGCCTCGACCAGCAGACGCCGGTTGAGCGCCCGCGAGACGATGGCGTGTGCAGGTTCGCCGGTGACGTTGCGATGCCGGATGACCACCACGCGAGTCGAGACGAAGACCCGGTGATACAGGATGCGCGCCCGGTCTACGGGAGCGCCGGAGAATCGCTCGTAATCCCGCAGGCTCGCCGCGAAGTCGGGAACAGGCTCCATCACGCAACGCATGGAGACCCAGGCAAGGTCCTCCATCGGGTCGCCGAGATGCGCGAGTTCCCAATCAATCAGGGCGGTCAGGTGCCCGTGCTCGAACAGGAAGTTCCCAGGACCCGCATCGCCGTGCACGAGCACGACGGCGCCATCGGGGTCGGGCATGGTGTCTTCGAGCCACCGGAAGGCGAGCTCGATGAGCGCGTCCGGCCGGCCCGTCTCCTCATGCATCGCCCGCCAAGTGCCAAGCTCGGCGCGTACGTGGTCCGCGATCCGATCCCCCCGGCCGCCACCATCGAGTGCCACGCCCGTGACGTCGGTCCGGTGCAGGCGGGCGAGGTTGTCCATCAGTTCGCACGCGATGGCTTGCTTGACGGTCGGGTCCGAGAGCCGGCGGAACTCGGCGATCCCCGAGGCACGGTCGGTCAGGACCGCTTGGAGGCGCGGATGCTCGGCAATGAGCCTCGGGGCCTTGACGCCGGACTCTGCAATCGCGCGATAGACCTGGGCTTCGCGATGCACCGTGTAGGGCTCGATGCCGGGCGGCCGGGGCGGTCCGTAGCGCAGGAACACCTCCGCGACGCGACCATCGTCGCCCGCGACGTCAATCGCCCACGAGCGGCAGCGATTCCCGCCCGACGCCTGGGTGCTGCGTGCGATACGGCCGCCGCCCACCTCTGCCACCCAGTCGAACAGCTCAGCCTCGCAGTCGCGACGCTCAGCCGCCGTTCCCTGTGGAACGTCCGGTTGCGGCGGCTGCGGCGACGTGGCCAGCCTCTGCATCGTCCTCCTCCCGCGCATCCCTCGTTCAGGATGGCTCTCGCCAGTTCGGTCCGGCTGCTGCCACCCTGATCCGTGAGGCCCGGCGGCAGCGGCAGCATTAAACCGCTAGCTTACGATCCACAAGCGAATTACATGGTCGAGGTGAGCGGCCACCCGAGCGGTCGGAGGGCGGCGGGACGGGTCTCGCCAGCGGAGGAGTTGCAGGGCTGATGGCGATCAGGTCGTTCCTGTTCGTGCCGGGTGACAGCGAGAGGAAGCTGGCCAAAGGCAAGGCGTCGGCCGCGGATGCGCTCATCCTGGATCTGGAGGATGCGGTCGCCCCGGCCCGCAAGCCAGCGGCGCGCACGATGGTGGCCGAGTATCTCGCGGTCCACGCCACGGATCGCACGCCGGAGTTGTGGGTTCGCATCAACCCGCTGGAGGAGGGCGGCCTCGACGATCTCGCGGCCGTCGTGCGGGCGGCTCCTGACGGGATCGTCGTTCCTAAGACGAATGGTCCGGCCGATGTCCTGCGCCTCGGATACTATCTCGACATCCTGGAGCGCCGCGACGAGGTCGCCACGCCGATTCGAATCCTGCCAGTCGCGACGGAGACCGCACGCGCGCCCTTCCGCCTCGGGGACTATGCCGACGTGGTGTTGCCGCGTCTCTACGGCCTCACTTGGGGGGCGGAGGACCTGAGCGCGGCGCTCGGCGCCAGCACCAACAAAGATGCGGCGGGCGACTGGGCCTTCACCTACCGGATGGTCCGCTCGGCCTGCCTGCTCGCCGCGAAGGCGTCCGGCGTCGAGGCGGTCGAGACCCTGTTTGCCGATTTCCGCGACCCGGAGGGGCTGCGCGAGGCGTGCACGGCCGCTGCCCAGGAAGGCTTCACCGGCCGGATCGCCATCCATCCCGACCAGATCGGCGTCATCAACACCGCGTTCATGCCGTCGGAGGCGGCCGTTGCGCACGCCCGGCGCGTCGTCGCCGCTTTCGAGGAGCATCCCGAGGCGGGTGCAGTCGGGCTTGACGGCATGATGCTCGACATGCCGCACCTCAAGCAGGCCCGCCACGTGCTGGCCCTGCACGCCGCCCATGCGGCGCGGGGCTGATCTTCCCGCGCCGAATGCCCCGCATGGTGACCCTCGATCAGCTCTCGGACGCCCTGGCGCCGGGCGAGCTGGTCTATGTTCCGGGTTCGGCCGGCGAACCGACGCCGTTGCTCGACCACTGGCTCGACGATCCGGAGCGGACCCGTGGGATCAACGTCCTCACGAGCTTCGTGCCGGGCATCAATGCGCTCGCGGTGGACAGGCTGCACGACAGCGCGACCGTCACGGGATTGTTCATGCAGCCGGTGCTGAGGGCGGCGCAGGCGGCGGGCCGCTTCCGTCATCTGCCGCTCTCTTACTCGGGTTTCGTCCGCTACCTCCACGAGCGCGTGACCGTTGACACCTGCGTGGTTCACGTCGCGCCGCCGGATGGGAGCGGCCGTTGCTCGCTGGGACCCGCCGTCGAGTTCACGGCCCTGGTCCAGGCCAAGAGCCGGCGCACGATCGCGCTCGTCAATCCGCGCCTACCGAACATGCCGGGTGCCGCATCGCTCGACCTCGCCGCGTTCGACGCCGTGGCCGAGGTGGAGTTCGACCCCAAGGGCTACGTCGTCGGCGCCCCGAGCCGGACGGCGCAAACCATCGCCCGGCACATCGCAGCCTTCGTCGAGGACGGCTGCACGCTCCAGGTCGGCTTGGGCAGGATACCCGATGCGCTCATGGCACTGCTGCATGATCGCCGCGGCATCGGCTTGCATTCGGGCATGTTGGCCGACAGCGCACTCGACCTTTGGGAAGCAGGCGCGCTCGATCCCGGCTTCCCCCATGCGAGCTGTGTGTGGGTCGGCTCGGCGGAGCTCTACGAGCGCCTGCGCGGCCGGGCCGGGCCGGCGGTGCTCGGCTGCGACGTGACGCATGACGTGCGGCGCCTCGCCTCATTCGAGCGATTCAGGGCCGTGAACTCGGCGCTGAGCGTGGACCTGTTCGGCCAGGCCAACCTGGAGATCGCCGACGGGCAAGCGGTGAGCGGCATCGGCGGTGCGTCCGATTTCGCGCGCGGTGCCCGCTTATCGCCCGGCGGCCTCAGCATCGTGGCGATGCCGTCCAGCTTCGAGCGCAACACGCGCTCCCGGATCGTCCCCCGTCTCGGCGACGCCATCGCATCGCTGTCGCGCATTGATATTGACGTGGTGGTGACCGAGCACGGGGCGGCCGATCTCAGGGGATTGTGCGTGCATGGCCGGGCCGAAGCCTTGATCGCCATCGCGGCCCCTGCCTTTCGGGCGTCGCTCGCTGACGCATGGCGGGACATCCGCTCGCGTCTCTAGGACGGCGTCGTCGGGCCGCTCACCCGACATAGATCAGCTTCTTGCCCCGGTTCTCGCCCGCATACAGCTCGGCGATGGCGCCCGACGCCTGGGTGATGTCGTCAGATACGTCCTCGTCGTAGGCCAGGCGGCCTTCATTGTACCACGCGGCCAGTTGCCGGCCAGCGTCCTCGAAGCGCGCGAGATGGTCGAAGATCACGAACCCGCTCCAGACGAGGCGCCGGGTCAGGATTTCCCGCTCGTTGCGAGGCCCGGTAGGCGGCGGGGTCCAGACCTGATTCGATGCCGTGCCGCACTGGACGATGCGGCCATGCACCGCCATGTGCCGAAGCGCTGCATCGAGGATGCTGCCGCCCGTATTGTCGAAGTAGATGTTCAGGCCGCTCGGCGCGCTCTCCTGCAGCACCTTGGCGAGGTGTGCGGTCTTGTAGTTGAACGCCTCGTCGTAGCCGAACCGGGCTCGGCAGCGCGCGACCTTCTCGTCACTACCCGTGAGGCCGATGGTGCGGCACCCCCGGATTTTCCCGATCTGTCCGACGAAGCTCCCTACCGACCCGGCCGCCGTCGAGACGAGGAGCGTGTCGTTCGCGACGGGCCGCCCGAGTTCCGTCAGTGCAAGGTAGGCGGTCAGCCCGTTGATCCCGAGCATGCCCGCATAGGCGCTGAGCGGCGCCGCGGCGCGCGCCCGCACGAGAATGTGGCTCCTGTCCGCCGCGGCGTAGTCCTGCCAGTCGAACCAGCCATAAAGATATTCGCCCTCGGCCACGTCCTGGTCGTTGGACCGCACCACGACGCCCACGGTGAGGCCGCGCATCGGCTCCCCGAGCGGAACCGGCTGCGAATAGTTGGCCTCGGCCGACGCCCAGCCGCGCTGAGCCGGGTCCACAGACAGGTAGATGTTGCGGACAAGGAACTGGTCGGGGGCGATCTCAGGGATGCTGGTCTCGTCGAGGCTGAAATCCGCGGCCTGCGGCACGCCTTGCGGCCGGCGGACGAGCAGGACGCGCCGGTTGCCCGGCCGGAGCGAGTAGGCGGGGATGTTGGTTGGGCTGCTCATGACCGTCTCCCTCTCCGGCGATGGCAGGCCTGCCACCCGATTGCAGGAAAGACCGGGGGCTTATATTACGCAAGCTAACTTGTTGGCCAACGAACGGGGGAGATGGCGATGGATTTCCAACTGTCCGAGCAGCAGCTCGCCATCGCTGACGGCGTGAGCAAGGTTTGCGCCGGCTTCGACGACGCATACTGGACGGAATGCGAGGAGAACGCCCGTTTCCCCGAGGAATACTACCGCGCTATGGCGGAGGGCGGCTGGCTCGGCATCACCATGCCGGAGGCGCTGGGCGGGGCGGGGCTTGGGGTTACGGAGGCGGCCGTGATGATGCAGGCCGTGACATCGAGCGGCGGCGGCTATTCGGCGGCTTCGGCCATCCATATCAACATGTTCGGCCCGCACGCGATCGTGGTGCACGGCACGCTCGAGCAGAAGGAGCGTTGGCTGCGGCCGCTGATCCGCGGCGAGCAGAAGGCCTGCTTCGGCGTGACCGAGCCTGATGCCGGCCTCGACACGACGAGTCTCAAGACCTTCGCGACGCCTGCGCCGGGCGGCTATCGCGTGAAGGGCCGCAAGATATGGACGTCAACCGGCCAGGTCGCGGACAAGATCCTGCTGCTGACCCGCACGACCGCCAAGAAGGAGTGCAAGCGACCGACCGACGGGATGACGCTGTTCTACACCGATCTCGACCGCACCAAAGTGGAGGTGCGCCGCATCCGCAAGATGGGCCGCAACGCCGTGGACTCCAACGCGGTGTTCATAGACGATTTGTTCGTGCCCGAGCAGGATCGCGTCGGCGAGGAAGGGCAGGGGTTCAAGTATATCCTGGACAGCTTGAACCCCGAGCGGATCCTGGTGGCGAGCGAAGCGGTCGGCGTCGGCCGGGATGCCTTGCGGCGAGCCGCCCAGTATGCGCGCGAGCGGGTCGTGTTCGGGCGACCCATCGGCCAGAACCAGGGAATCCAGCATCCGCTGGCCGAGTGCTGGACGTATCTCGAATTCGGCGTACTGGATGGTGCTGCGCGCGGGCTGGCTCTACGACAACGGCCAGTCGTGCGGGGCGGAGGCGAACGCTGCCAAGTTCCTCGCGGGGCGCGCCGCCTTCAAGGCGGCAACGCGGGCCGTCATGACCCATGGCGGGATGGGCTACGCCCGCGAGTACCAGGTCGAGCGCCTGTTCCGGGAATCGATCCTGACGCGGATCGCCCCCATCACGGAGGAGCTCATCCTGTCCTTCCTTGCCGAGCGCGTCCTCGGACTGCCCAAGTCGTGACTAGGCCGGCGGGTCAGCGGCGGTCGCCCGCAGCCTTGCGCGACGGAGACGGCACTTCGACGGGTTCGCTCACGGGATCGAAGACGCCCACGGGCAACTCGGCCTCGTCGCGATCAACGATGCCGCGGCGAATGTTGTCTTTCATGACGGAAAGCGCCCGCTCCGTGATCTCGATCTCCTCCGCGGACAATCCCGCGAGAATGATGCGGTTCAGGCCCTGACCGACCGCCACCATCTGTTTCAGGACTTCCCGCCCCTGGCCGGTGATCTGGATGCGCTTGGCCCGGCGATCCGCCGCGTCGGGGGTCCGAACGACGTAGCCGCTTGCCTCTAGACGGTCGATCAGCCCGCCGACCGTCACCTTGCCGACGTCGAGGTCGCGGGCGAGTTCCGTCTGGAGCATGCCGGCCCGGGTGTGGCGCGACAGTTGACTCAGCACCCACCATTGCGACCGCGTGATGCCGAGCGGCTTCATCGCTTGATCGAACAAGGTCCGCCGCATCCGCGACACGTCGTGAACGAGGAAGCCGATCCGGAAATCCTGCGGCAGCTTGGCCAATGACATACGATTGCGTCGTCCTTCCAGGCGGATCGAGCCGATCGGCGCGCGTGCTCAAACGGGCGATGCTTGCTCTGAAGCGCCTCATCAGTCCTGTTGTATGATTGCACATCATACGCGAGTTTACCATTCCTGACGGCCCCATCCCAAGCGCCGGCGCCACGAAGCGCCGTGCTGTCCTGGGAGTTCGGGTCTAGACACCTGCCGACGGCATTGGGGGCATCAGGCGCTGGCTTGGTCGAGCCTCTCGATTGCCTGCCGGTCGAGCTCGAGTTGGGCCGCCTTCACCAGGTCCTGTAACTGCTCCACGCTCGTGGCGCTGGCGATCGGCGCGGTTACGCCGGGCTGGGCGATGAGCCAGGCGATCGCGACCTGGGCGGGCGTCGCCGCGTAGCGCGCGGCAACCTCGTCCAGCGCCTGCAAGACGCGACGCCCATGGTCGTTGAGATACTTCTTCACGCCTCCGCCGCGCTGGCTGTTCGCGAGGTCCGCCTCGGAGCGGTATTTGCCGCTCAGGAACCCGGAGGCCAGGGCGAAGTAGCTGATGACGCCTAGCCCTTCCGCCCGGCACACCTTCTCCAGCTCGCCCTCGAACGCCGCGCGCTCGACGAGGTTATAATGCGGCTGCAGCGTCTCGTAGCGCGGCAGGCCTAGCTGCTCGCTGGTCCGCAGCGCTTCGCGCAGGCGCGGGGCGGTGTAGTTCGAGGCGCCGATCGCCCGGACCTTGCCCTGCCGGATCAGGTCCGCGAAGGCTTGCAGCGTCTCTTCGAGCGGCACGCCCTCGTCGTCGCGATGCGCCTGGTAGAGATCAATGTAGTCGGTTTGCAGCCGCTTGAGGGAGTCCTCCACGGCCTGCGCGATCCAGGCCTTGGACAATCCCTTGCCGCCCGAGCCCATCTCCATGCCGACCTTGGTGGCGATCACCACCTTGTCGCGCCCGCCGCGCTGCCGCAGCCAGTTGCCGATCACCGTCTCGGACTCGCCGCCCTGGTGGCCCGGCACCCAGGCCGAATACACGTCAGCCGTGTCAATCGCGTTGAAGCCGGCCGCCAGCAAGGCATCCAAGAGCTTGAACGAGGTTGCTTCGTCGGCTGTCCAGCCGAACACGTTGCCGCCGAACATCAGCGGTGGGATGTTGATACCGGACCTGCCGAGTTCGCGCTTTTCCATACGGGCCTCCGTTGTGCCAGGGCGTCAGCCGACCGAACGCGAGGCTCGCGGCGCATTTCCCGTCCAGCGTAAAAATCACGATCCGGACGACCTGTAGGCCATACGCCACCGAGACGCAGGCGAGTGCGCGGCCACATCGGCGGCGCAAGATCAATGGGCAATATATGACTGACTACAATGAAGAATCCGCTTGAACTCGTTGATGCATCCGTCCTCGCAGTTTCGGCCGTTGAGACGATGCCTCTGAGATCGCGTGCCGGATCACCAATGGCGCTGATCGCCTACGGCTTCGGCTTGCGCCACGCGGTTAATCCGGACCACATCGCCGCCATCGACAACGCCACTCGCAAGCTGATGCAGCAGCACCAGCGCCCGGTCAGCGTCGGCTTCTGGTTCGCGATCGGCCACTCGACCGTGATCGTGCTCGTGGCCGCCGTCATCGCCGCCACGTCGGCCGCGATGCAGGGCCGCTTCGAGTCCGCCAAGGACATCGGCGGCGTGATCTCGACGAGCGTGTCCGCCGCCTTCCTCTTCGTGATCGCGGCGATCAACTTGGTCGTCCTGGTGTCCATCTGGCGCGCCTTCCGCCACGCTCGGCGCGACGGCGCCTACGGGAGAGGATTCGACATGCTGCTGAACTCGCGCGGCGTCTGGCGCGCCTGTTCAGGCCGATGTTCCGCCTGATCACCAAGAGCTGGCACATGCTGCCGCTCGGCTTCCTGTTCGGCCTGGGATTCGACACCGCGACCGAGGTCAGCCTGCTCGGGATCTCGGCGGTCGAGGCGGCCAAGGGCAACTCGTTCTCCGTCGTCATGGTCTTCCCCGCCCTGTTCGCGGCGGGGATGTCGCTGGTGGACACGACCGATGGCGTGCTGATGCTGCACGCCTACAACTGGGCGTTCGTGAAGCCGATGCGCAAGCTCTACTACAATCTCACGATCACCTTCGTCTCCGTGATCGTCGCCGTGGCATCGGGGGCATCGAGGCGCTCGGCCTGATCGGCGACCAGATGCATCTGACAGGCTAGTTCTGGGACCGGATCGGGACGCTGAACGACAATTTCAACACGCTGGGCTTCCTCATCATCGGGGTGTTCGTGGCGAGCTGGGTACTCTCCCTCGTGATCTACCACGTGCGCGGCTTCGACCGCATGGAGATCAAGAGGGCGAGGGAATCGTGAGCCGAGTTGACTTCGCCGATGAGTTGGTTGCCTGCTTGGACCCCCGATCTGTCAAGGGAACACCAATCCATGCCGCTTGGAACCCTGAAGCTCCCGACCGTTGACGAGTTGCGCGCGGTCGCCGCCGATCTCGGCATGACCATGAGCGACGACGAGCTCGCGCAACATCGCGACTGCCTCGTCGGCGGCATCGCCGCTTACAACGCGATTGATCAGATGCCCGACGAACTGCCCGAGGTGCGCTATCCGCGCGTACCGGGCGCCCGCCCGGCGGCGGCGGAGAACGCGAACGGCGCGTGGTACGTGAAAACGCTCATCGAGGGCGCCCCGTCCGGCAAGCTCAAGGGCAAGCGGGTCGCGATCAAGGACAATATCTGCGTCGCGGGCGTGCCGATGACGAACGGAGCGAGCACGCTGAAAGGCTACGTACCCGACGTGGACGCCACCGTCGTGACCCGCATCCTGGATGCCGGCGGCACGGTCGTCGGCAAGACGGTGTGCGAGTATTTCTGCTTCTCCGGCGGCAGCCACACGAGCAGCACCGGCCCGGTGCACAACCCGCACCGTCACGGCTACTCGGCCGGCGGGTCGTCCTCGGGGAGCGCCGCGGTCGTGGCCGCCGGCGAGGTGCCGATGGCGCTGGGCGGCGACCAGGGCGGCTCGATCCGGATGCCGGCCGCGTTCTGCGGCATCTACGGCATGAAGCCGACGCACGGGCTGGTGCCCTACTCCGGCATCATGCCGATCGAGACCACGCTCGACCACACCGGGCCGATGACGGCCACGGTGGAGGACAACGCACTTCTGCTGGAGGTGCTCGCCGGCCCCGACGGCCTCGACCCGCGGCAGTATGGCGGGCAAACCAAGCCCTACCGCGAGGCGCTCGGCCGGGGTGCCAAGGGCTTGCGCATCGCGGTGGTGGAGGAGGGCTTCGGGCACCCGAACTCAGTGGCGGCGAGCGACGAACTGGTGCGCGCGGCAGGGGACCGCTTCAAGGGCCTCGGCTCGACCGTGGAGAAGGTCTCGATCCCGCTGCACAGCCTCGGCTTGGCGATTTGGCTGCCGATCGGCGCCGAGGGCGCCACGATGCAGATGATGCTGGGCAACGGCTTCGGCTTCAACTGGCAGGGCCTCTACGTCACCTCGATGCTGGATTTCCACAGCCACTGGCGGGAGCGCGCCGACGAGCTGTCGGACACGCTGAAGAACACCATGCTGCTCGGTCACTACATGGTCACCAACCATCGCGGCCACTACTACGCCAAGGCGCAGAACCTGGTGCGGCGACTGCGCGCCGCCTACGACGCGGTGCTCGCTGACTACGATCTGCTCCTGATGCCGACTGTCCCGATGCCGGCGACGAAGATACCAGCCGCCGACGCTTCGACCACCGAGATCATCCAGCGTGGCCTGGAGATGATTACGAATACGGCGCCGTTCGACTGCACGCACCACCCGGCGATGAGCCTGCCGTGCGGCATGGTGGACGGGCTGCCGGTGGGCGCCATGCTGATCGGCAGGATGTACGACGAGGAGACGATCTACCGCGCCGCCGCCGCCTTCGAGGGCAACGTTGACTGGAAGACCATGCACTAAGGAGAAGCACCATGGACCATGCGGGCCAAGGGACGCACGAGAAGCATGGTGCGCCGCCCTCGGACACGGCGCTCCGGGTCAAGGCCATCGAGTCCCTTCTCGTCGAGAAGGGGCTGGTGGATCCCAAGGCGCTCGACGCCATCGTCGAGACGTATGAGACGAAGGTCGGGCCGCACAACGGCGCCCGCGTGGTGGCGAAGGCCTGGACCGACCCGGAGTACAAGGCAAGGCTGCTCGCCGACGCCACCGCCGCCATCGCCGAGCTGGGCTACAGCGGCGTGCAAGGTGAGGACATGGTCGTCGTCGAGAACACGCCCGGCATCCACAACATCGTCGTGTGCACGCTCTGCTCCTGCTATCCGTGGCCTACGCTGGGCTTGCCGCCGAACTGGTATAAATCCGCGCCTTACCGCTCCCGCACGGTCATGGACCCGCGCGGCGTGCTGCGCGAGTTCGGCGTCGAGTTGCCGGAGAGCACGGAGATCCACGTGTGGGACAGCAATGCCGAGCTGCGCTACCTCGTGCTCCCGATGCGCCCAGCCGGCACGGAATCCCTTGGGGCTGACCAGCTGAGCGCATTCGTGACACGGGACTCGATGATCGGCACAGGGCTGCCGAAGGCTCCCAGCTAGGAGGCTCGCATGAACGGGATGCACGACCTGGGCGGGATGCACGGCATGGGGCCGATCAATCCCGAGCCGAACGAGCCTGTGTTCCACGAGGACTGGGAGCGCCGGGTATTCGGTCTGTTCGTCACCACCTTCGCCGGCGGCCACTACAACGTTGACGAGTTCCGCCACGGGATCGAGCGCATGGCCCCGGCGCACTATCTCGAATCCTCGGTACTATGAGCATTGGCTGCACTCGATCGAACGCTTGCTCGTCGAGAAGGGCGCGCTCAGCCGCGAGGAGATCGCCGCCCGCATGACAGAGCTTGCGAAGGAGGCTGCGTGATGGCAGCACTTCCCGTCGAGCACGTTGACGGCCTGCTCAAGACCGGCGCCTCGGCCCGGCTCGACGCCGAGGCCAAGCCGCGCTTCCGACCGGGCGACCACGTCGCGGTCCGCAACATCAATCCCCCGACGCACACGCGACTGCCCCGCTACATCCGCGGCAAGCAAGGGATCATCGAGCGGGACCACGGCGTGTTCTGCTTCAACGACACCAACGCCCACGGCCAAGGCCACAAGCCGCAGCACGTCTATAATGTCCGGTTCCCCTCGCGCGCGCTATGGGGCGATCAGGCCTCGGATCGGGACAGCCTCTATCTCGACCTGTTCGAGGACTATCTCGACGCGGCCTCGGCCTGAGCGGCGCGCATGGTCGAGATTCCGCGCCACGAAGGCATGCCGCCGCTGCCGCTGGACGCGGAGGGGCCGGTTTTCAGGGAACCCTGGGAGGCGCAGGCCTTCGCGATCGTGCTCACGTTATACCAGCGCAAGCACTTTACCTGACCGGAATGGGTCGAGGCCCTGAGCGGCGAGATCAATCATGCCGAGCATCACGGCGACCGCGACCTCGATCACGCTTACTACCAGCACTGGCTGGCGGCGCTGGAGAAACTCCTGGTCGCGAAGGACCTGGCCCGGCAGGCTGAGCTGCATGCACGAAGAGCCGAATTGGAAGCGAATCCGCCGGACCGCCACGACCACGTGGCGCGGCGTGATCCGATCCATGTCGGCTAGCCAGAAGCCACCTCCGCGCGCCAAGTGAGGCGGGCCTGCCTTACTGAGGGCGGCGAAGCGCGCCTTCCAGCAACTCGATCTGGCGAGCGATGCGCGAGAGGGCCTCGGGTGCGGCACCAGCCGGACGGGCGATGGCCGGCGCGCCGCTCTCGGCGGCGGCGCGGAGCGTGGCAGCGATCCAGTCCCGCCAGCGGCGCCAGGCGGCCACGTCCAGCGTGGCGCGCGCGGCCGGGTCGTGACGCAAGGCGGAGAGCTGACCCGCGATGCGCCGCAGCGTTGCGTCCACCACCATGGCGGCCTGTAGCCGCCGGCGCTGGCTGCGCCGTGGCTCTTGCAATGCGCGGGCGAGCGAGGCTTCCAGGTTGTTGGTGGAGACACCCGCGCCGCGGCGGGCTGCCTCCGTCGCGCTCGCGCCTCCCTCGCCGAGCAGCTCCGCCATCGCAGCTTGCGCGTAGCGGGCATGGGCGACCAGCGCCGCCTGCTGTTCCCGCCGCAGCCGGCCCGGCTCCCAGCTTGGCCAGAGCACCAACCAGCCGAGCACCGCGACCGCGCCGCCGGCCACGACGAATAACGCGCGCAGCCCGGCAATCTCCCAGGCGTTCTGGCTCGGTTCCAACAGCTCGATGAGCACGACTACGATGGGCGTGACGCAGGCGATGTAGGTGCCGAAGCTGACGCCCCGTGCCGCGAAAGCCACGGTGCAGAGCGGGAACATCAGCGCCGCGAGCAGCCCCGGCGTCCGCGCGGCGAAGGCCAGCGCCGCGCCCGCCAGCCCGCCCAGCACCGTGCCGCCGACCCGCTCCAGCGCGCGCTGCCAGGTCGCCGCGTAGAACGGCTGCAACGTCACCACGACCGTGATCGGCAGCCAGTGCGCGAACCGCCCGCCCCAGATCTGCGTCACGGCCAGGGCCGGCGTCGCGACGACCGCGGTGCGCAAGGCGTGGCGCAGCATGGCGGAATCCCAGGTCAGGTTGGCGAGGACCGGCGCGCGCACCCGGTCCCACCAGGGGGCCGCCGCCTCGCCCTCGGCCGCGTCGCTGAGCAAGGTGCCGCCCGGCATGGCGAGCTTGGCGGCGATGCGCAGCCGGTCGGCGATGGCCGCGGTGACGCGGGCGAGCGCCGGGTCGGGCGCCACCGCGGCGAGTGCTACGGCGAGCGCCCGCTCCAGCGGCGCCGGGCGCACGGGCTTGTCCGCCGCCATCGAGCGCGACAGGACGAGCAGCGCCGGGCGCAGCAGGCGCAGCAGCGTCACCGCCGCATCCCGCCGCGTGCGGGTCGGCGCGGCCTCAAGGAGGTCGGAGAGTGCGACGAGCGTGCCGAAGACCTGGTCACTCGTCTCCAAGCGCAGCAGCGCCTGCGACCCGAAGCGCGAGAGCCGCCCGCGCATTCTCACCAGGTCCATGACGATGGTGCGCGCATACTCGATCTCCTCGCGCACCGCCCGGCGATGGGAGCGGGCATGGGCGTCCCACTCCGCCGCACCCACGCCGTCCTGCCGCACGAGGGTGAGCAGGTCGGCGCTCAGCGCCGCGAGCCGCCGCCAGACCTCGGCGACCGCGAGGCGGGCCGGGCGGTAGGGGTGGAGGCGCCAGACCGCCATGGTCAGCAGCGTCGCCCACAGCCCGCCGGCCACGAACATGCCGCCGACCAGGAGCGCGGCACGCCAGGACAGCGGCGCGTCGAGTGCCAAGATGAGCACGACCGAGAGGAGATTGCCGGCCGCCGAGGCGGGAACGCCCCAGACCCTGGCGAAGCTGGCCACGAAGATGCCGACGCCGGCGAGCGGGAGTGCGACGGCCAGCCCGGCCCCGCGCAGCACGCCGAACACGCCCCAGGTCAGCGCGCCGGCCAGGGTAAAGGCGAGCAGCGTGGGCACGCGCAGGCGGATGGGGCCGCCGGTGTCGCACAGGCAGGTCAGGAACGCAGCGAGTGCTGCATAGACCAGGGGCGGCCAGCCCAACCACTCGTGGACCAGGAGGAGTACGGCGCAGGCCAGCGCCGCGCGCAGCCCCTCCGCTACGCGGATGCTGCGCAGGTCGAATCCCACGGGGAGCCGGGACAGGTCGGCGCCTGGGTTGCGCGGCGTCCCGCGCCGCAGCGAACGGGCCAGGGCGTGGACGACCGATGGCATGACCGACGCCTTGTGGCCTCCCGGTCAGGTCAGGTCAACGAGCACCGCATGTCCGAGAGCCGGTTCGGAGCTGCTACAACGGGGTCTCGATAGGGAGGCCACCATGGACACCGAACCGGACAAACGATCAGACGCACTGGATGAGGACGCCGCGGCGTGCAACCGGCCCAGCGGCGACGGCGTAGTCTGGTATTTCGATGTGGTCTCACCGTTCTCCTGCCTCGCCCTGCCCGCGGTGGAGAGGTTGGCCCGGCAGTGCCCCGTTCTGCTCCGGCCGGTCGTGTTCGGGGCGGTGCTCGCGCATTGGGGCCAGCTCGGCCCGGCCGAGATCGCGCCGAAGCGGCTGCACACCTATCGCCTATGCCAGTTCATGGCGGAGCGCGCCGGGGTGCCTTTGCGCTTCCCACCCCGCCATCCTTTCCGCTCGCTTGATGCCCTTCGACTACTCGCCGCACTGAATGGCCGCCTCGATGCCGTGCGGGCCACCTTTGATTTCGTCTGGGCCGAAGGACGGGATCCTGGTGATCCTGCGGAGCGCACCGCATTGTACGCACGGCTCGGTGTCGAAGACTACGAGGCACTTGTCGCGCAGCAGGACGCGAAGGCCCGGCTGCGTGCCTGGACCGAGGCGGCCATCGCGGCGGGCGTGTTCGGGGTGCCCACGCTAGCCGTGGGCGGCGAGCTGTTCTGGGGTGTGGATGCGATGCCGATGGCCGAGGCCGCCCTGGACGACCCCGGCCTGCTGGCACGGGGCGAGATGGCCCGCCTCACCGACCTGCCGGTCGGCGTCGAGCGGAAGAGGACGGGGTGACCATGGACTAGTATTACAGCCGGATTTGCGTGTTACGCCCGTCCGGAGGTGACGAGTCATGACGACGCAATCGGACGTGCAAGGCTGGGCGGGCGGTCTGGACGCGGTGCTGGACCGGATCGCGTCACGGTCCGCGCGGGCGGAGCCGAGGCGGCGCGCTGGCCTACCTGCAGGGACTGCTTGCTCCCATGGAGCGCAAGAACGGCTGGCAGGCGCCCAGCGCCCGCGGCGGCGCCCTCACCGCGCACTGCGCCGCTAACGGAACCGAATCTGCCCTGCCGCGCCGGCGGCCGATCACGATCCTGCTTCACCTGCCGGAGAGGACCGCGCACCATGCCGACGCGCTGCCTGCTCTGTTCCGGCGCCGTCCGACGTCACGCCACTGGCAGGATGCCGCGATGGCCGAATGCCCATGTGCAACAAGGCTAGCCTCGCCGGCTGACCCGCCGGCCGGCTGCGCGGCGCAGCCTTGTTGACGAACCTTGTGGGTCTTGCCACGCCCGTCCGAGCAGCGCCTTCGGAGGCGGCAATTCCAGCCAAAGCGCGGCGGTTTAAGTCAATCCCGCGCCGCTCGGCCGTGTGTATGAGACAACCTGACGCCGGCGGGACCGACGACCTGGCTACGGCCGGCACCGCCCCACGACTGGAGCATCGGATGGCCATCCCTGAAGTCTGCGACATCCTCGTCCTCGGCACCGGCCTAGTCGGCCGCCTCGTTCTAGCGCTCGGTAATCTGCGCGCTCTCGGTCGCTGACATCGTCGCGCGACAGGTCGGTATCGCAATAATCGTTATCACGACCCATAACAAACTAGGAGTTCCCGTTATGCTCTTCGTCCGCACCATGCTCTCTGCCAGCACCGCCCTTGCCATGATGGCTGGCGTCGCCACTACGGCCGTTGCTGCTCCTGCTAAAAATGTCGTCCTGGTTCACGGCGCTTGGGCCGACGGCTCCGGATGGAAGGCGGTCTATGACATCCTCCGGAGAGACGGCTACGGCGTCAGCATCGTCCAGGAGCCAGAAACCTCGCTAGCCGACGACGTGGCGGCCACGCGCCGTGTGTTGGAGCAGCAGCCGGGCCCGACTATCCTTGTTGGTCACAGCTACGGCGGTGCAGTCATCACCGGCGCCGGGTCCGCGCCCAACGTCGTAGGGCTGGTTTACGTGGCGGCCTTCCAACCCGACAAGGGCGAGAGCGTGGCGCAGCTCTCAGGGAGCGTCAAGGAGCCGACGAATGGCGCCAGGCCGACCAAGGACGGCTACATCTTCCTTGATCCAGCCGAGTTCCGCGCCGACTTCGCCGCTGATTTGCCCGCCGCCGAAGCCGATTTCATGGCCCATTCCCAGGTTCCCTTGTCGGTCGCGGCTTTCACTGCGCCCGAACTGGAAGCTGCTTGGAGGGATAAGCCTACCTGGGCAATCGTGGCTACCGATGACAAAGCAATCAATCCTGACCTCGAGCGATCCATGTACAAGCGGTCACAGCAACACGTGACCGAGATCAAGTCCAGCCACGCCGTCTACATCTCCCACCCGCGCGAAGTCGCTCGAATCATTGAGCAAGCGGCTGAGAACTCCGCCGAGTGACGCAACACGAGGGCCGCTCTCGCGGGCGCCCCTCGTGAGATTACGTTACCGCGCTCGCCGTCTCGGGCGGGAACTCGCCACCGCCTGCAAAGAGATCGTCACGGCAGGTCTCGAAGGGGTGCGACGACGACCGCCTGACTCCCGCATCGACGGACCTAGTCCCGCGAACGGGGCGCCAGCAGGAGACCGACCATGTGCGACGCTTGCTTGATCGAGGATATGGCCCGGCGCGGCCTGACGTGCATCGCCGCCGATGCGGAACTGGATGCCGTGTCGGGCGGCGGAGGCGGCACCAAAACGGCGCCTGCCACCGAGCCCGAGGAGGTCGTACCCGGCGTGTTCTTCCTCATGGGGGAGACGCGCTACTTCCAGGACGGCACGCAGGCCGGGGCGGCCGGCTCCATCCGCAGCCTGATGTGCAACAACGGTTGGGTGGTGCTCGGCGACCACGTGCTGGTCATCGACGCCAACATGCCGGGCCGTGCCGATGCGCTCCTCGCGGCCGTGCGCGGCACCACGGACAAGCCGGTCCGCTTCCTGTTCAACACGCACCACCACGGCGACCACACCTACGGCAACCGGGTGATCGCCGGGCGCACGGGCGCCACCGTCGTCGCCTACTCCGGAATGGAGGAGGAGCTCCGGCGCTACGAGACCGGTGCCTTCGGGGGCGCTCCTGGCCGCTGGGAGCAGGTTGCCAAGCTGCGGCCTGACGTGGCGGCGACGCCCGTGATGGGACCCACGCAGACCTTCGACCGGCCCATGATACTGGACGGCGGCGACGGGCGCCGGGTCGAGTTGCTGCATCCAGGGCTGGGGCACACGCGCGGCGACGCGGTGGCGTGGCTGCCGGAGCAGCGCGTGCTGTTCACCGGCGATCTCATCTCCAACGGGCCGTTCAACATCGTGCGCGATTCCGAGATGGGACCGTGGCCCGATACCATCGCCGCCCTGCAGGCGCTCGATCCCGCCATCGTGTGCCCCGGCCATGGGCCGCGCGGCGACGCAGGCTTGCTCGCGGAGCAGCGAGGCTTCCTCGTCGCACTGTGCCGCGAGGTGGAGGATCGCATCAGGGCAGGCTTCTCGCGCGAGGCGGTGCTCGGTGACTTGGACGCAATCCGCACGGGCCTGATCGCCGATCCGGCAGCCTCTGGGCACGTCATCCCGCCCGGCGCGGACCTGTCGGTGTTATCGCTGCAGGCGCAGGTCGAACGCACCTATGACCAGATGCAGGCGGCATGATGCATGGGCGCCAGCGTGGTGCGCTTGTGCCGCTCGGCAGTCATCATCCGATATCTGAAATTCTGGTAATTATATACTTTACTGAATGATCCATGCCTGCTACGTTCTGGGCATGACGACGAACCTGACAGACCCGCTCTTCCACGATGACGAAGCCGCCCGGCTCTATTTCGAGGCTCAGCGTTGGCCGGCTGGCCCGTTCTGCCCGCACTGCGGCGAAACCCAAAACGTGCATCGCATGGAAGGCAAGTCGCATCAGCCGGGGATGCTCTACTGCCGGTCCTGCGGCAAGAAGTTCACCGTCACGGTCGGCACCGTCATGGAGCGCAGCCATATCCCGCTCAGCAAGTGGGCGCTGGCGTTCCGCCTCATGGCGTCTTCCAAGAAAGGCATGAGCGCCCACCAGCTTGGCCGTAGCCTTGACATCACCTACAAGTCCGCGTGGTTCATGGCGCACCGCATTCGCGAAGCCATGGGCGAGCCGAACCCCGGCCCGCTCGGTGGCGAGAACAAGGTAGTTGAAGCCGACGAAACCTACGTGGGCGGCAAGGCCAAGAACCGCGCCTATCGCAAGGAACCGCCGAAGAAGGCTGCTGTCGTCTCCCTGGTCGAGCGTGGCGGCGAGGTCCGCAGCGTCCACGTCGCGAATGTGTCTGCGAAGACGCTGCGCCCGGTGCTGGTCACGCTCGCCACGCAAGTCCACGCTGATGACGGATGACAGCACGGTCTATCCGGCGGTCGGCGCCGAGTTCTCGAACCACGAGAGCGTGAACCACTCCGCAAACGAGATGTGCGCCTTGGCGGCTTCGTCCACACGAACACGGTGGAGGGCTATTTCTCCATCTTCAAGCGCGGCATCTACGGCACGTATCACCATGTCAGCGAGGCCCATTTGCCCCGCTACCTAAGCGAATTCGACTTCCGCTATAACAACCGCTCCAAGCTCGGCATTGGGGACGCCGAGCGCGCTGCGCTCGCGGTGCGGGGCGCGGAAGGCAAGCGGCTCCTTTATCGGGGACGTGGTGAAGCCGCGCACGCCTAAGCAGATCGCGCGGGCTTTCGCCCGCTGGCGGAAGAAGCACGGGAAGGCGCCTTGACCGCAGGGGCCTTTCCAACCTTGGGTTGCGGCGGCGTTCTCAGCGCCCGTCGCACCGCCATAGTCATGCGACGCTCGATCTCTTCGTCACTACAGGTACCTGCCTCTTGGCCGCGTTCTGCGGAGGAACTTCTGCCGGACATAGCAGCAACCCCGTGAGTCCACACGCCTGGTATGCCCCTCGCTTTGATCCCTACTGTCAAGCAGTCGGGCGCATCGCCGTGATGTGGGCGGCCCTGAAATTCGCCCTGGACTCGTTGATCTGGGAGTTGGCAAACGTCGAGATCAAGGTGGGCGCGTGCATGACCGCACAGATGGTAGGCCCGGCTCCCAGGCTGCGCGCGTTAATCGCGCTAGTAGGCTTTCGAGGTGGTCCAAAAGAGTTGGTTGAGGAGCTAAACCGCTTTGGCAGTGAGGCAAAGCGCCTTGGGACCAAAGGCAGCCGCTATTCGCACGATTCTGTGATGATGGTCCACGGCACTAGCGTTGTTAGCAAGATTGAAGTCACAGCCGGCCACAAGATCCGGTTTAAAGCTACCGAGGCCGATCTCCAAAAAATCTAGCCCGGCAAAGTTGGCTGCTGATGCGCCCGATCTGGTAAGGATCAGGGAACCTTGCTGGGAGGTGCGGGATGAGCAGAACGTCAGCTCGGGCACGGCCGGAGCGGGAGCGCGTGCTGCGCCCGGCACGCAAGCTCTGCCCGGCGTGCGGCGGGTCCATGCGGGTGCGCTACGAGAACCGCCGCACGCTGGTGACGCTGTCCGGCGCGGTGCGGCTGCGGCTGAAGATCCGCCGCTGCGAGCGGCAGGGCTGCGCACGCCACCACAGGCCCTACCGGCCCGAGGCGGAGGGCGCGATCGCGTTGCCGCGGCACGAGTTCGGGCTGGACGTGATCGCGCTGGGGGGATGCTGCGCCACCGCGACCATCGCAGCGTGCCGGAGATCCACGCCATCTTGCGCGAGCGCGGGGTGGCGATCGCCGAGCGCAGTGTCACCAACCTGCTGGACCGCTACGACGAACTGCTGGCCGTGTCGCTGACCGACAGCGCGCGGCTGCGCGGCGTGCTGGCGAACCAGGGCCGGGTCATCCTGGCACTGGACGGCCTGCAGCCGGACGTGGGTCACGAGGTGCTGTGGGTGGTGCGCGACTGCCCTTCGGGCGAGGTTCTGCTCGCGCGCAGCCTGCTGTCCGGCACCGCCGACGACTCAGTTCCACTTTCTCCGCGAGGCGGCGCTGCCGGTGTTCGAGGCCGATCGCCACGCGAAGGTCGAACTGAAGAAGCAGGTGCGCGGCGTGCGCCCGATCGAGCGCGCGGTGAAGGGCCGCGACGATGCCGAAGCTGAGGTGGTGCGCGGCTGCTGCGCGGCGGTGCGCAGCGCCATCACCGACGACGGCCGCGCGCCGCTGGCGGTCTCGGGCCTGCAGCTCAAGGGGCGGTTGGAGAAGGTGGCAGGCAGCCTGGATCGCGCGGCCAAGGGGGCAGACCTCGCCGCGACTCACGCGACTGCACGAACTGATCGGCCGCGGCTTGGAGCGCACGGCAACACTCTGGCCGGACATCGAACGCGCCTACGGGTTGGTCCATCGGGCCGCGCACATCCTGAACAACAGGGACGAGGAGGACGCCAGCGTCGTCCGGCGTCGTTTCGACGGGCTGGTGGCCGCCATCGCGAAGCGATCCGCCGGAGGCAAGGACGGCGAAGCCGTCCCCGCACCGTCACCGTGCCCTCGCCGGTGACTTGACCGAGGCGGTCGACCGCTTCTGCAAGGTCACGCGCAGCGACCGACCCGGGCTGTTCAACTGCTGTGCCGTGCCGGACCTGCCGCGCACGAACAATGATCTTGAGCGGCTGTTCGGCTCGCAACGCTACCACGAGCGCCGGGCGAGTGGGCGCAAGGCGGCTTCGCCCGCCGCCGTGTTGCGCGGCGAGGTGCACCTGATCGCGGCCACCGCGACGCGGCTGCGCCCACCCGCCGCGCGCGAGCTGGGTCAGGTCAATCGAGAGCGATGGAGCAAGCTCCGCCACCGTCTCGACCAGAGGCGCCATGCCCGGACGCTGCGCACCCGGTTCCGCCGCAACCCAGATGCCTATCTGGCCGCCTTGGAACAGCAAGCGTGCCAGCCAACTTTGCCGGCCTGGGTTTTTTCGGCACAATCCACCAAAAACTATCCTCGGACAGGGCTGCCGATATCAGCATCCAGAGGCGTTCACCGGATCGGAAACGACGCCCAACCCCTTGGCCAGCATCGCCTGGCGATTAAGCGCCGGTGCCGATGAACTCCCGCACGAGCGCGGGATCGGTGAGCGCCTGGTGGGGAATTTCGCGGCCGATGCTGCCGCGTTGGATGAGCAGGGCACGGTCGGCCAGGGCCTGGATGAAGTCCAGGTTCTGCTCCACCAGCAGCACGGCCATGCCGAGCCGCCGGCGCAGGGCGCCGATGCGCTCGACCATCGCCTGCACGATGGAGGGCTGGATGCCCTCGGTCGGCTCGTCGAGCAGCAGCAGCCTGGGTCGGCCGCACAGGGCGCGTGCGAGCGCCAGGAGCTGCTGCTCGCCGCCCGAGAGCGCGCCGCCGGGCCGATCCAGCAGCCGGACCAGCTCGGGGAAGTCCTGCAACGACTCATCCAGTGCGTCGCCATGCTCGCCCTTGGGCGCGCCTTTTGCCACGGCGGCGAAGCGCAGGTTGTCCCGTACCGAGAGGCCGGGGAAGATCTGCCGTCCCTGCGGCACGTAGCCGAGGCCGAGCCGGGCGCGCGCCTCGGTCCGCAGGCGCTCGATCGGCCGCCCGTCCAGGCGGATCGTGCCGGCCGAGCAGGGCAGCAAACCCATGACCGCCTTGAGCAGCGTCGTCTTGCCCATGCCGTTGTGGCCGAGGATGCCCACGCACGTGCCCGCCTCGATGCCGAGCGAGACGCCGCGCAGCACCCCGATGCGTCCGTAGCCCGCCGCGAGACCCTCGATCTGCATCATGCGGGTGGGGCCATGGCGGGGGCGACTGGCTTACCCAGGTAAACGTCTTGCACGCGTGGATCGGCCAGGACCTGCTCCACGCCGGCCTCCACCAGGATGCGGCCCTGGTGGAACACGGTGACGGTGCTCGCGAGCGCGCGGATGAACTGCATGTCGTGCTCGACGACCACGATGGTGTGGCGCCGGTTCAGCTCGCGGATCAGCTCGGCCGTGCGGCCCGTCTCCTCCGCGCTCATGCCCGCGGTCGGCTCGTCGAGGATGATCAGGTCGGGTTCGGGCGCCACCACCATCGCCAGCTCGACGAGTTGGCGCTGCCCGTGCGCGAGCCGCCCGACCTCGCGCTCTTGCAGGTCCGCGATCCCCAACCATTCGAGCGCGACCCGCGCGCGCTGGCGCTGCGCCGCCGGGCGACCCACGCGGCGCAGCGCCAGCGCCACGCTTTCCAGCACACTCAGCCCATCGAACAGGGAGGGAACCTGCGTCTTGATGCCCACGCCGAGCCGCGCGATAGCGAAGCTGTCGTGCCCGGTCACGTCGCGGCCGCGCCAGAGAATGCGGCCGCTGGTCGGCTTATATTGCCCGGTGAGGCACTTGAAGAACGTGCTCTTGCCCGCGCCGTTCGGGCCGATCAGGCAGCGCAGTTCGCCTTCCGCCACCGCGAGGCTGACGCCGTCCACGGCGCGCACGCCGCCGAAGCGCATGACAAGGTTCTCGGTCGCCAGCAGCACGGTCATCGGAGCGCCCGGCGCCGCAGCCGGGCGAGTACCGCCACGGCGGTCGGCAGGATGCCTGTCGGGATCGCCAGCACCGCGATCATGAGGATCAAGCCCAGGATGAGGCTCGGGTTCACCGTGCCCAGCGTCCCGGCCCAGGTGGTGAGGAGCTGCAGCAGGATCGCGCCGAGGATCGGGCCGATCAGCGTGCCCAGCCCGCCCACCATCACCCAGATGATGATCTGCCCCGAGTAGAACAGCGAGAACATGGTCGGGCTGACGAACACGCAGTTGGCGAACAGCAGCCCGGCCAGTCCGCCCATCGCGCCGCCCAGGGTGAAGATGCCGAGCTTGTAGAGCCGCACGTCGTAGCCCAGCAGCTCCGCGCGGGTCTCGTTTTCCTTGATGGCGACCACCACGCGGCCGAACCGGCTGCGCAGCACCACCTTGCAGAGCGCGTAGCACAGCGCAAGGCAGACCACGGCGACGGCGAAGATGCGTTCGGGCGGCAGCGGATTCCCCGGATCGCCCGGCAGGTTCAGCGGCGGGGTGGAGGGGATGCCGTTGAACCCGCCCAACGGCGCCGCGCCGATGTGCCACTGGTCGCCCGCCGTCGAGTTGACGAAGTTGAACAGGATCAGCGTCACCGTGAGCGTGATGACGCCGATATACACATCGCTGATCCGGCCGAAGAACATCACGTAACCCAGGGCCGCGGCCACCCCGGCCGGCACCAGGATCGCCACCGGGACCGCCCAGGTCGTGTCCGCCACGTTCAGCGCCGCGACGGCGTAGGCGTAGCCGCCCAGCCCGAAGAACGCCGCCTGGCCGAAGCACAGGATGCCGCCGAACCCCCAGACCAGCGCCAGGCTCAGCGCCAGCACGGCCATTGAGACATAGACCGTCGCGTTGATCAGCGCGAACAGCTGCAGCACCTGCGGCAGACCCCAGGCGCACAGCCCGGCCAGCAGCAACGCCGCCGCGATCTCGGCCCAGACGCGCCCACCGCTCATGCTGCCGCGCCTCGACGCCGACCTTTCCCCTCCATCATCATAATTGGACTTGGTTCACGGTTGTCCGGCAGGATTCTCGCTTGTGCAAGCGCACGGCATTGATTCCGCTTGGGGTCCGGCGTTTAGCAATGTCACCGGACCTGGGAGGAGCAATGCCGTGCCCTACCAACATCGCATATCCCACGCCGCGCTGAAGCAGGTTCCGTGGGGGAGTGGCGAAACCCTGGGGCATTACGCCGCGAGCTGAATTGCGTGCTGGCTGGGACCGTAGCGTCCGTCCAGCACCTCGTCCTTGGTAACGAGTTCACCGGCCGACTGGACCAGAACCTCGACGAGCTCGAACGCGCGGCCGCCAAGCGGAGCTGGGACCTTGTGCGCCCGAAGTTCGCGCCGACCGAGATCGACCACCCACTCTCCAAACTCATACAGCAATCGTTGACCTTGTGCGGGCACCCTCGCGCCCCTGCATTAGGAATTCCCAGATCTATTCAGAAATCCGGCCGCAAGCAAGGCTTCCGCTCGGCTACGGCGAGGTAGAGATGTTGCGCTCCGGGCTTCGGGGCTGGAATCCGATTGTAGTGAAAGCCGCACGGAGGGGAGGATCGCAGCGAGGACGCTACGCAGGGCGGCGGCCAGGCATAGAGCGACGGGACGGGCCGCGGGCTTCGCGCACGCAGCTACCCACAGCGGCTCGGACTGATAAGCGCGGCCGTAGGCTCTCTCTATAGTGACGTATCTACTTTCCTTGTTGCCCGTCCTTCATCTGCGTGACAAGCTCACCGCCTGAAGGCTGCTCTCCCGAGCGGTCGGCTTCTGTAGCTGCTCGGATCTGGGAGCGGCAAGAACCTGGGGCAAGGCTTGCCTGTCCTGGGCTGATCGGCGTGGCTGAGGCCTGACCACGGGGGCGGGCGTGATGCAGCAGCCGGTGCAGCTGGACGCGAGGACGGAGCAAGGCGAGGTGAACAGGACGGGGTTGCTCACGGTCAGCCGTCCAGCGATGGACATCACGCTCGCGGAGGTCGGCCTCATGCTCGCCGAGGCCAAGGCGCTGCTGGCCAAGCGGCAGGCGAGCATGCGGCGCGGTCAGGTGACCGAGTATGCCGCGCACTGCCGGGTCTGCCCGGCCTGCGGGGCGCTGCAGCCCCTCAAGGATCGGCGCACCCGACGCATACAGACCCTGTTCGGCACGGTCGAGGTCGAGGCGCCACGGATCCGGGTCTGCTGCTGCCGCGTGTCGGCGGCCATGCCGGAGGTGGCGTTCTCGCCGGTCTGCGCGCTGCTCACCGCCCGCTGCACGCCGGAGCTGGAGCGGGTGCAGGCCGAACTCGGGGCACGCACCGCGTTCCGTGAGGCGGCCCGGGTGCTTGAGGCTTTGCTGCCTGTCTCGTCTGCGAACCACGAGAGCGTGCGCCTGCGCACCCATGCTGTCGCCGTGCACCTCGGTCGCCGACGCGAGCCAGCCCGTGGTCATGCTGGACGGCGCCCACGTGCGTGCCGCACCAGGACACCAGACCCGGACCTTCGAGGCGGTCTGCGGCAAGGTCGAGCGTGAGGACTGCTCGCCTCGGCGCTTTGCTCTGGTGCGCAGCGTGACCGAGCAGCCGCCCGTGCTGCTGCGGGCCGCGCTGCGGGAGCAGGGCTGGCGGGAAGGCGATGCGATGACCGCGATCGGCGACGGCGACCCCGCGTTGCCGGCTCTGGGCGCGCAGCGACGAGAGCGCCGGTCGAGCCCACCTTGGATTGGTTCCATCTCTCCATGCGCGTGCGCCATGTCGAGCAGGCCCTGCTCGGCCTGCAAGCCCTGGAGCCGGCAGACCGTGGCCCGCTCGACCGCGCGCAGGCGGACGTGGAACGCCTGCGAAGCCTACTCTGGAACGGTCGTCACGAGGAGTGCTGTCCTGCGGTGAAACCGGCAGGAGCGTGTTGGCCAAGATGGCAGCCACAGTGGCAGCTTCAGAGCCTTGCATCGAGATCGTGGGCGAGCGTCGGCGTGCGCACGATGCTGAGTTCCGGGCGCGACTGGTCGCGGCATCGCAACTGCCTGGGGCGCGCGTGCAGGATCTGGCGCAACGGCACGGCCTCTGTCCCAGCCTGATCCATCGCTGGCGCCGGTCGGCGGCACGGCGGGGCGGCCTACCTGCCCTCCAACCCGAGCGGGCCGCGTCGACCACGCACGGCGCGGCGACGGTCGCGCAGCGTCCGCCCGAGTTCGTGCCCATCGGCGTGTTCGGGCGCGCGGAGGACGCGGGACCGGCACTGGTGGCGGGGCCTGCGCGCGCCGATGCGACCGGCTGCTCCCGGCCGCGCAGTGGCGCGCTCGGCGATGGACGAGCGGCCGGGCCTGATCGAGATCGACCTGGCGGACGGGACGCGGCTGCGGGTGGACGCCGTCGTCAACGAGCGAGCACTGCGGCGCGTGCTGGCGGTGTTGCGGGCGAGTGCGTGATCCAGGTCGCGCCCGGCACCAAGGTGTGCCTGGCCTGTCGCCCGGTCAGCATGCGCTGCGGCTTCGACGGGCTCGCCGCGCAGGTGGCGCAAGTCCTGGGCGCTGACCCGTTCGAGGGCCATCCGTTCCTGTTCCGCAGCAAGCGAGCTGACTACTTGAACTGCTTGTATTGCGACGGCACCGGCCTGTGCCTGTTTGCCAAGCGGCTGGAGAGCGGCAAGTTCGTCTGGCCGCCGATCGTGGACGGCGCGATGATGCTGACGTCGGCGCAATTGGCTCTGCTCATCGAGGCGATCGACTGGCGGCGGACGGTGGCGCCGCAGCCGCCACGCCGGCCGGTGAGCGTCTGACCGGACGGCATTGACGTGAGGAAACACTGTACCGCTCGGGCCGGCTCTGGTACGCTCGGGCATCTCCCTGGCGAGCGCTTCTCTGCCGACCGACCCTGAGGCGTTGCGGGCGTTCGCCGCGGGGCTGCAGGCCGAGCTGGCGCGCAAGGACATCGAGCAGCTCGAGTTGCTGATCGGCGACCTCGAGGCGGACGCGGCCGAGGGCGAGGCCCGCGCCGATGCGGCCGGCGCCATCGCGGGCCGCCAGGCGCGGACACGCGAGCGCAAGCAGCCCGCCCGCAAGCCGCTGCCGCCGCATCTGCCGCGCGAGGTCGTCACCCACGATCCGCCTTGCACCTGTCCGGGCTGCGGCAGCACCGTGTTCAGCCGCGTCGGCCAGGACGAGCGCGAGGTGCTCGAGTATGTGCCCTCCAGCTTCAAGGTGGTCCGGCATGTCCGGCCCAAGCTGAGCTGCCGGGCCTGCGAGACGATCGTGCAGGAGCCGATGCCTTCCCTGCCGATCGAGCGCGGGCGGCCGGGTCCCGGCCTGCTCGCGCATGTGCTGGTGGCCAAGTTCTGCGACCACCTGCCGCTGCACCGTCAGGCCGCGATCTACGCCCGTGAGGGCGTGGACCTCGACCGCGCGACACTCGCGGACTGGGTCGGATCGGCGGTGTTCCTGCTCTCGCCATTGGCCAGGCGATCGGCCGCCACGTCCGTGCCGGCACCACCCTGCACGCCGACGACACCACCGTCCCGGTGCTGGCCCCTGGGTTGGCCCGGGCCTGGCCCCTGGCCTGGGCAAGACCAAGACCGGGCGGCTCTGGGTCCTTGTGCGCGACGAGCGGCCTTGGGGCTCGGCGGTGCCGCCGGCGGCGTTCTACCGCTACTCTGCCGACCGCAAGGGCGTGCACGCCGAGGCGCTGCTCGGCCCCTGCCGAGGGCTGCTGGCCGATGGGTATGCCGGCTTCGACAAGCTCTACAAGCCAACGACGCCCACCAGCGACCCGCCCCTGATCGAGGTCGCGTGCTGGGCCCATGCGCGCCGCAAGTTCTACCGCGCCGCAAGTTCTACGACGTGCACCAGGCCACGGCCTCTCCGATTGCGCTCGGGATCCTACAGCAGATCGCGGCCCTGTTCGCCATCGAGGGCGGTATCCAGGGACAACCGCCCGACCGCCGCGCCGCCGCACGCCAGGAACACGCCCGACCGCCGCTGGATCAGCTACGGGCATTCCTCGATGCTTCGCTCGCCCGGGTCAGCAGCAAGAGCACCCTGGCCCAGGCGATCCGCCACACCCTGTCACGCTGGACGGCACTGGGCCGCTACGTCGCCGATGGCCGGCTGGAGATGTCGAACAATGCCGCCGAGCGCGCGATGCGCCCCCTGGGCCTTGGCAGGAAGAATCATCTCTTCTGCGGCTCGGACGCCGGAGGCCAGCGCGCCGCCTGCACGTACACCATCGTTGAAACCGCCAGGCTGAACGGCATCAATCCTCAGGCCTACTTGGCCGACGTGCTCGGGCGCATTGCCGATCATCCCAGCCGCGACATCGACGCCCTGCTCCCGTGGCACCAGACACAATAGCCGCGCTGCAGAGCAGACCCGAATACCCAACCTCGCGGCCATCAGCTGACGCTTAGCTGTTCAGTTGCGGAAGGTTGTTGGGACCCGGTCGGCCTGGCGCTGCTGCACTAGGCTCCTTGGACTATGCTCCTTGGTTCGAGCGGCTCCTTGGTTCGAGCGGCTGAACGCGGCGCGATCGAGAGGCAGGACCCGGCGGGAGATCCTGCCAGCAGGCCGTTGCTCGCTTTCCTCCTGACCCAGGCTGGGCCGCGCGGTGCCGCCGCAAGACACGAGGTCTGACCGATGCTGCGGATCCACCCCAACGCCCGCACCACGCCCATCATCCGCTTCCTGCGCGAGGCTGCGACGGCGTTTCCGTTCCGCCTCACCCACGTGCTGACCGACAACAAGAGCTGCTTCACCCCGGCGTTCGCCCGCGCCTGTGCCGCCCTCGGCGCAGAGCATCGCCACAGCCGCCCGCGCACGCCGCAGACCACCGCCATGGTCGAGCGCTGCAACGGTCGCCTCAGCAGTGAGGTGCTCGGCATCACTCTCGCCTCGCACCGCGCGCTCGAGCAACTCCTGCACGGCTGCAACGCCGCCTACAACGCCCGCCGCCAGCGCGTGCTGGACGGCAAGGCACCCGATCAGGTCACAGCCGAGCGCCGCTCGGCTCGGCCCGAACTCGCCAACGCTGAACCGCACGGACGCGCAGGCCCCCGCGACACCACCCAGGCGCGCCGCATCGCCGAAACCGCCAAAAAGGCCTCACAACCAGACAACTAGATGCCGTAATGGGCCGGCTACTGGGAGGTAGGCTGCACGGCGGCTGTTCCTCGGAGTGATGGTGTGTGGAACGGGGTCCGAATGGGTCGGCCCCAAGCATCATCGAGGGACAGCCATGGAGCACTATGCCGGGATCGACGTGTCGCTGGAACAGAGCAGCGTAGGCGTGGTGGACGCCTCGGGCCGGGTCGTGCGCGAGGCCAAGGTGGCGAGCGAGCCGGAGGCGCTGGTCGGGCGCAAGCTGCTGCAGAGCAAGCTGCGGGATGTCGAGCTCGGCATCCGCGGCATCCTGCGCGGTTCCGGGCTCAAGGTGGGCGAGGTCAGCAAAGGCCGGTTCGCGGCCAGGATCGAGGAGCTGATCAGCGGGCACGCGATGCTGGAGGCGGTGATCGGCGCCATGCTGACGGCGCGAGCGGGCCTGCAGGCCGAGTTCATGCGCCTGCACCGACAGATGCTGGCCATCGTGCGCGGCGATGCGGTCTGCCGGCGGCTGATGACGGTGCCGGGCGTGGGTGCGCTGGTGGCGGTCACCGTCAGGACGGCGGTGGACGACCCGGCGCGGTTTGGCAGCTCCAAAGGCTGGGGGCGCACTCGGCCTGACCCCGAAGAAGTACCAGTCGGGCGCGACCGACGTGACCGGCGGGATCAGCAAGGTGGGCGACGTGATGGTGCGCACCGCGCTGCATGAGGCCGCGAACGCGATGCTGAGCCGGCCGACGCGCTCGGCGCTCAAGCGCTGGGCCATGGAGGTGGCCAAGCGACGCGGCCTGAAGCGGGCGAAGGTGGCACTGGCGCGCAAGCTGGCCAGTGTCCTGCACCGCATGTGGGCGGACGGCACGGAGTTCTGTTGGGGCAAGGGGGTGCAGGCCGCCGCGTAGGGCGACCAGAGGAGGTTGCGGTTTCGGGCAGGACCGGCCAGTCCAGTCCTGCTCGTCCGAGGTCCCGTCGCTGGGACGCGGGAGCCGGTGAGGCCGGGAGCAGTGCAGTGGGCGCCCTCTGCGGCGGAGCACGCATCTTGGATTGGCCCGCCGGCGCCTGTCTGACCGCATGGTGTGGCGGCCGCGTGCCGACCACGGACGGAAGCATGACACCGGCGACGCGACACTCACTCGAGGAACTTGACGCCACGAGGCCCATTACGGAAGCACTACAGACGTATGGGGCGGGCGGCGAAGCGTAGCACCATCGTCGCTGGGGATCACTGATGGAGCGCCCTATGCCGCAGCACGACGACCTGAGTCGGTCCCTTATTGCACGCGAGCAGGACAGCGCACTGATTGCAGTCATTGAGATGGGCCAGTCGAGCTGGCTCGTCGCCGGGCTCGTGCCGGGCGTTGACCGCCATCCGCTGAAGAAGCTTGAGCCGAACGAGGAGGGAGTGCTGCGGCTGCTCCGGCGCTGGCAGGAGGAGGCGACCCGAGCGGGACGGATCATTACCCGAGTTGCCGTCGCATTCGAGGCCGGTCGCGACGGCTTCTGGCGGGCGCGCTGGCTGCGGGCGCGCGGAGTCGAGGCGCACGTGATCCATCCGGCGAGCATCCCGGTGTCGCGCGAGCACCGGCGGGCGAAGACGGACCGGCTGCGGTTTGTGCGAGAGCAGATCGGCGAGATCGAGGCGGCGCGCCTGGAGCGGCTGGAGCGGGCAACCGGAGGGCGATTATCTAGATAACAAATGCGCCACAAGATGTAGGATGCGGGCCGCGTGACAGGTCGGCTAGCAAAACTAGGCTGCCGCCCTCGCTTTGGGGCGAGGGCGAGCGCATCCTGGCGGACACGGTCGCGGGCGTCGTGCTCGACTGGTTCGGCGGCAAGGCGTTTGAAATGGTGCCTGCCGTTGATGCCCTGGCTGCTCGAAATATTGCGAGAGAGGTCATAGAGAGGCTCGCCCAGAGTGGAATAGGACTCTCACACCGTATAGAGACACCCGGTTCGTCAGCTCCGTTATCCGAGCTGTAACAGCCTTAAAGTCGCGGTCTTTGTATTCTTGAAGTCTCATTCCTCTGTAGGACGATACAACCTCGACTTCTCGGGCTGACGCAACTATCTCTAGCATTTCATCCCACGTCGTGTCGTGGGAGAGCCGAAGTTTAGCTGCCGTGCTTGCGTTCATCTCCTTCTGATCCACCAGCAATAGCGAGTCCGGGAGATCCGCAGTAGCAGCCCACAGACCGTGGGCCACGTCGTTCCTCTCACCCGCACGTCGCCTCACCTGCCGCCAGAGATCGTCGAATTCCTCGATCATCTCTGGCGGCAGCCTGACCAGGGCGACCGTGCGGAACGCCATGTAGCGGAGATTCCCGTCCCTGAGTTCGTGATAGAGGTCGAAGGCGTGCCGCTCCTGCCCATTCAGCAACCATGTGAAGTTGCTGGCGAGTGCCGCTTCCAAGGACGCCCAGGCGACCACCAACTCGCCCAGCAGCGCAGCAAGCCGTTGCCGGCCTTGGAGGGCGGCTGTCGCAAAGACAAGCTCCTCGTTGGACACGATGAACGGTTGCGGCATGTTCGGCTCAAGCCCTGACGTGGCTGAAGGCGAAGCCCCCGCCGGGGAGGTTGCCCACATCATGGAGCACCTTCTCGCCCATGCGCCGGAACCGCACGCCACCGCCCCTACTCCTCGCGCCAGCGTCATGGAGTTTTGCCACTACCGGGCTATCCCACTCTTTGAAGCCGGGAGCACGCTTGTGCTAGGCTCCCGTCATGAGCGACCACGACACTAATAGCCCCCTCGCAGGAGTATCGGACGAGGAGCGACGCATCATGGAGCGGTTGCTTCGACTGCCGCCGGAGCCGCACAAAGCCGTTCCGAAGCCGACTGGCGCGCGAGCAGACGCGCAGCGGCGACGGCGAGAGAGAGAAAGCGAGCATCCTAGTGGGGCTTCGCGCGGCGCTTAGCTGGGACGAGCTTCGTCAGTCCGCCGATACATCAGGCGCTTTCCAGCCGTTGCGCGGATGATCTTCGTCGCACGCTCAGCATCGTCCACACCCAGCTTCATGCGGTTGCTGTAACGGAAGTCGAACTCCGCGACATAGCGGTGCAGATGCTTCTCCGAGCAGTGCTGGTAGATGCCCTTCATCCCGCGCTTGAACACGCTGTAGAAGCCTTCCACCGTGTTCGTGTGGACCTCGCGCGCACATACTCGCCCGCGCCGTGGCGGACGAACTCGTGCTCCGCGAAGTCCTTCTTCACATGGGCATACTGGCCGGCCTCATCGGTCATGATCTTTGTCTCTTTGGCGACGTTCGCCTTGATGATTGGCATCACGTCTTCCGCCTTGGTCCCTTCCACATGGAAGGAACGGCTGCCCTTGCCGCGCTCCACCAAGGTCAGGACCGCGTGCTTGTGGGCGTAGCCGCGGCGCTTGGGCACGTCCTTCTTCTGGCCGATGAACGTCTCGTCCACCTCGACTACGGCACCCGCGCCGCCCATGGGCGCTGCGAACGAACCGGAGCGCATCGCTTCGCGGATGCGGTGCGACATGAACCAGGCAGTCGGGTAGGTCACGTCCAGCATACGCATGAGTTGGTGCGAGGACACGCCCTTCTTGCTGGCAGCGAGTAGATGGACGGCCAGCCACCACTTGCTCAGCGGCACCTTGGATCGCTCGAAGATGGTGCCCACGGTGACGGTGAACTGGCGCTTGCAGCCGCCGCAGTAGTAGAGACCCGGTCTGGCAGACTTGCCGCTTACCTTGCCGATCCGATCCAAAGAACCGCAGCGCGGGCAAGTCGCCCCGTTCGGCCACAGAATCGCTTCCATGGCTTCGCGGGCTGCGGTCTCGTCGGTGAACGCTGGGGCTTGCAGGTCGGCGGACATGGCGGGTAGCTCCTATGTCCGCCATACTACTCCTAGCGCCACGTTTGTCAACTAGATAATCGCCTTTGGAAAACTTTGGAAAGATTGACTGCCCCATTCTCGCGCTGGGTCCCATGCTGTGCCCGGGCCGCGCCGTCTGGGTTGGCGGCAGGCGTCTCAGGCCGAGAGCGTCGCACGAACGCACTTTGGTCGCCACAGGCGAACCGCCCACGCACCGCGTGCGTGGGCGTTGGGAAGGACTGGCGTGGAAGTTCTCTACACCGCCGCGGCAGAGGTCACCGGTGGCCGCGACGGCAGGGCGGGCATCCTGGGCAGCTTGGTCAGCCTGGACCTGGCCTCCCCGCCCGTCCTGGGCGGCACGGGCGAGGGCGTCAACCCCGAGCAGCTGTTCGCCGCCGCCTACGGCGCGAGCTTCGGGGCCGCCTTGGACCTGGAAGCGCGTCAGCTGCGGCTCGTGCTCGACGAGATCACCGTGACGGCGCTCGTCTCCATCGGCCACGGCGACGGCGGCCACTTCGCGCTGGCGATCGAGCTGCATGTCCGCTTGCCGGCGATCGACCCTGCCATCGCCGAGCGCCTGATGCGCGAGGCCCACAAGGCGTGCCCATACTCTCGGATGGCGCGCAGGAACGTTGAGGTCCGGCTCGTGCTGCACCGTGTCCCACCGAGGTGAGCGCCGTCGATCCCGCGCTCTCGATCTCGCGAACCAGTATGACAGAGGACATTGCCTACGAGCCCGGCCGGCGATTTGGAAGAATTAGGCTCGCGCACGATGACGCCGCGAAGCCTGCCGGGCTGAGATGCAGCCGCTTGGTGCCGTGCCCGAGCAATCCGCAGTCCGGCACCAGCGCCGGGCTGCCAGCGTGTAGGGAGTTGATCGATGCAAGACACGTCGCCGGACGATACGAGGATACCCGGAATCGTATTGGCCCTCGGAGAGGCATCGGTCTTCCGGCCAGGAGATCCTATCCGGATCTCGACCCGCTTTCCCATCGGGCACTACCGCGTGCCTCTTTACCTGCGCGGCAAGGCCGGCGTGGTCGAGGCGGTGATCGAGCCGCCTGGCATCGACAACGAGGAGGAAGGCTACGGCCGCAACGCCGGCGCGAGGCGGCACTACTACCGCATCGCCGTCCCGATGACGGAAATCTGGCCGGACTACGTCGGCTCCCGCCGGGACGGGCTGCACATCGAGGTGTTCGAGACCTGGCTGGAAAGGACCTGAACGATGGACGCGCACCAGCACGACCATGAGCACGACCACGACCACGGCCATCCGCATGCCGAGATCGGCGGCGCCGAGCGGCCCGGCTACTTCGACGTGATGGAGACCGCCGTCCGCGAGCTGCTGATCGAGCGGCGCCTGTTCGGAGCGGACGAGATCCGGCGCCAGATCGAGGTGCTGGATTCGCGCACGCCCGCGCTCGGCGCCAAGGTCGTGGCACGCGCCTGGATCGATCCCGCCTTCCGCGCCCGGCTGCTCGCCAACGGCCGCGCCGCCTGCGAGGAGCTCGGCATCAGCTTCTACGACGACACCGGGATCATCGTGCTGGAGAACACCGAGCGGGTGCACAACCTCATCGTCTGCACGCTCTGCTCCTGCTACCCGCGGCCCGTGCTCGGCCTGCCGCCGGACTGGTACAAGCAGAAACCCTACCGGGCGCGCGCGGTGGTGGAGCCGCGGGCGGTGCTGGCGGAGTTCGGCACGATCATCCCCGACGGCGTCGAGATCCGCGTCAGTGATTCCACGGCGATGGTCCGCTACCTCGTGCTGCCGCGGCGGCCGGACGGCACCGAAGACTACGACGAGGCGCAGCTCGCGGCCTTGGTCACGCGCGACACCATGATCGGCGTCGTGCCGGCACGCATCGACACGGTCAGCACAGAGACGGTCAGCATCGAGACGGGGAGGGTCGGCCCATGAGCGCGTCGGAAGACCTGCTGAGGCGCCTGCCGAACGACATCGGCGGCCTGCCCGCCGAGCCGGTCACGCGGACCGAGCACGAGCTTGAGCCGTGGGAGAAGCGCTGCCATGCGCTCGCCGACGTGCTCGACTTCCACAAGATCATCAACACCGAGGAGAAGCGCCGCGGCGTCGAGGCGCTCGGCGCCGAGATCGACGGCAAGCTGACCTACTACGAGCGCTGGATCGCGGCGTTCGCCACTATCCTGTTCACGAAGGGCATTCTCACCCCTGGGGAGCTGGCGCGGAAGATGGACGAGGTCGCGGCACGCTGGCCGGACAGCTCGGCGGGGGGCGGCGCCGGGCCGGGCCGGCCGTGAGGCCGGTGCCCCCGCCCGCGGCCCCGACCTGCTTCTTCGAGCGCGACCCGGAGCTGGCGCTGTCGCGCCGGGCGACCGCCGAGGGCGTCAACACGCTGCTGCTCATGCTCGCGGCCACCGGGTCCGGCCTGGCCGCGCAGCATCTCTCCCGCGGCATCCCGGCGCTCGGCCTGATGGCGAGTGCCGTCGCGACGGCAAGCGCCCTGGCCGGGCTGATCGTCGCCTTCGGTCCGGTCTCGGGCGGCCACCTCAACCCGCTGATCACGGTCCTGCAATGGCTTTCCGGCGAGCGCCGGCTCGACTGCACCCTGGCCTACGTCGCGGCGCAGCTCGGTGGCGGGATCGCGGGCGCGCTGCTGGCAAGCGCGGTCTTGCGCGCCGCGCCGCCGCCCGCCGATCCGGTGCTGGCGAGCTGGACGCTGATGGCGAGCGAGGTCCTCGCCACCGCCGGGCTGATGATCGTCGTCTTCGGCTGCGCGCGCGGAGGGCGGGCGGAGACGGGTCCGTTCGCGGTCGGCGGCTGGGTCGCCGCCGCGACCATCGCGACGCCCTCGACCTGCTACGCCAACCCGGCGGTCACGCTGGGCGCGCTGTTCGCCGCCGGGCCGATCGCGCTGCCGGCGACGACCGTGCTCGCCTACGAGCCCGCCGAGGTCGCAGGCGCGCTGCTTGCCCTGCTGGTCATCGCCGTCGCCTACCCCGTGCATCCCGCCCGTAGCCGCCCCGCGACGGGGCAGGCGATCACGTCTGCGGAGCTGTCGCCATGACGCCGGAGGGACTGACGATCTGCCCGAGCGGCTACGGACCGCGGGAGACGATGGACCGGCTCGTGGCCGCGGTGACGGCGCGCGGCATGGCCGTCCTCGCGCGCATCGACCATGCCGCCGCCGCGGCGCACGCGGGCCTGGAGCTGCGGCCGACCGAGGTCCTGGTCTTCGGCAATCCGCGCGCGGGCACGCCGCTGATGCAGGCGGCGCAGACCATCGGCATCGACCTGCCGCTCAAGGCGCTTGTCTGGCAGGACGCGGCGGGCGAGACTTGGCTCGGCTACAACGATCCGGCCTGGCTCGCGCGCCGCCACGGCGCTGAAGCCGGGGCGGAGCATGTGCTCGACGCCATGCACGCGGTGCTCGCCGCCGTCGCAGGGGAGGCGACGAGATGAACATGCGCCTGCCGCACAGCGGGAAGCTGCGCCTGGATGGCGTCTCGGCGCGGTCTTCCCTGTCCGCCACCGACGCGACGGCTCCGCTGAGGAGGAACTTGCGCCGGCGCGTCGCCGGCATCTACGCCGCGTTAGCCATCCTCAACGTCGGCGCTTGGGCCTGGGCGGTGGCCGCCTTCCACGCCCAGCCGCTGCTGCTCAGCACCGGGCTGCTGGCCTACGGCTTCGGCCTGCGCCACGCCGTCGATGCCGACCACATCGCCACCATCGACAACGTCACCCGCAAGTTGATGCAGGACGGCAAGCGCCCGGTCACGGTCGGCTTCTACTTCGCGCTCGGGCACTCCGTAGTCGTGTTGCTGGTCGCCATCGCGATCGCCGCGACGGCCTCCGCCCTGCAGGGCCGGTTCGAGGCGTGGAAGAGCGTCGGCGGCGTGATCTCCACCAGCGCCTCCGCCCTGTTCCTCTTCCTGATTGCGGCCATGAACATGGTTATCCTACGCGGCATCTGGCGAGCTTTCTGCCGGGTGCGCCGCGGAGGCGGCTACGACGCGAACGAGGTGAACCTGTTGCTGAACAGCCGGGGGCTGCTCGCCCGGATCTTGCGGCCGGTGTTCGGCTTGGTGTCGCAGAGCTGGCACATGGTCCCGGTCGGATTCCTCTTCGGCCTGGGATTCGACACTGCCACGGAGGTGGGCCTGCTCGGCTTGTCCGCCGCCGAGGCGGCCAAGGGCGTCTCGATCTGGTCGGTGCTGGTGTTTCCTGTCCTGTTCGCGGCGGGCATGTCGCTGGTGGACACCACGGACGGCGTGCTGATGCTGGGGGCCTACGAGTGGGCATTCGTGCGGCCGATCCGCAAGCTCTACTACAACCTGACCATCACCCTGGTGTCGGTCGTGGTGGCGCTGCTGATCGGGGGCATCGAGGCGCTCGGGCTGATGGCTGACCAGCTCGGCCTGCGCGGCCGGGGATGGGACGCGGTCGGCCGACTTAACGACAATCTCAACGCGCTCGGCTTCGCCATCATCGGCGTCTTCATCCTGAGCTGGGCTTTGTCGATGCTGATCTATCGCCTCAACGGCTACGACCGGCTGTCCGAAAAATCGAGTCCGACGTAGTGCGCCATGGCGTCCTCCCCGCATCGCTACGGGTGGTGCCAGCGACAGCACGCACCAGCACAGGAGCCATTCATGTCCTACAACCACGAAACCGCACCGAACCAGTTCCTCGATGTCAACAACCAACGATACGCCTATCGGCGCTTCGGCAAGACTGGTGGCGTGCCGATCCTCTTCCTCCAGCACTTCCGTGGCACCATGGACAACTGGGATCCGGCGGTCACTGACCCGCTCGCCCGGGAGCACGATCTCATCCTGTTCGACAACGCAGGTGTTGGCCTCTCCAGCGGCGAGCCGGCCAGCAGCGTGCCCGAGTTGGCCCGTCACGCCGTCGCCTTCATCAGGGGCCTGAACCTGGCGTCGGTAGACCTGCTGGGCTTCTCGCTGGGCGGCTTCGTCGCCCAGCAGGTCGCGCTCGATCATCCTGAACTGGTGCGCCGGATCGTGCTCGCCAGCACGGGACCCCAGGGTGGCGAAGGCATGGGCAGCTACACCGATGACGTGGTGGCCCACGCGATCGTCGAAGAGATCGGGCCGGAGGACCTGCTCTTCCTCTTCTTCGCCCACACGGAGACGAGCCAAACGGCCGGCAGGGCCTTCCTGCAGCGCCTGCGGACCCGCACGGCGGAACCGGATGCGCCGGCCAGCCTCGCCGTGCGCGACGCCCAGCTCCAGGCCATCGGCGCCTGGGGTACGCCGAATGGCAAGGACTACTCGCGGCTCAAGGAGATCAAGCAGCCGGTCTTCATAGCGAATGGCAATCACGACCTCATGGTGCCGAGCATCAACTCTCTGATCCTGTCCCAGAACCTGCCGAACGGCCTGCTCTCGCTCTACCCTGACGCGGGCCACGGCGCGCTGTTCCAGTATGCGGAGCTGTTCACGGCTCAGGCCAACCAGTTCCTCCGAGGCTGAGACGGAGCGGCAAGAGATCTCGCATGAGTTCCGATACGCTGCGTGCCAGGCGATCAAGCCTGCGCACAACCCGGAGGGTCCGGCCGTGCATGTTCAGTATCGCTCTCGGGGCGTCGGTGATGTCGAGGTCTTCTATCGTGAGGCGGGACCGTCCGACGCGCCCGTCGTGCTGCTGCTGCACGGCTTCCCGACATCCAGTCACATGTTTCGCGACCTGATCCCCGAACTCGCCGGCCACTTCCACGTGATCGCGCCCGACCTGCCCGGCTTCGGAAATACCACGGCACCCCCGCGCGGCCGGTTCACCTACAGCTTCGACAATCTTGCGCGCGTGGTGGACGGCTTCACCGGCGCGCTCGGGCTGGATCGCTACGCGCTCTACGTGTTCGACTACGGCGCGCCCGTCGGCTTTCGCCTCGCCATGACCCACCCGGAGCGGGTGACGGCGATCGTGTCCCAGAACGGCAACGCCTACGTGGAAGGGCTGAGCGCGGCCTGGGCACCATGGCGGACCTATTGGGCCTCGCCGACCCCGGAGAACCGCGAGGCCTGCCGCGCGTCGCTGACGCCCGAGGCGATCCGCACCGTGCAGTATCTGCACGGGGCCGATCCCGCCCTCGTCTCGCCCGACGGCTACACGCTCGACCTCGCCTACCTGGCCCGGCCCGGCGCCGAGGAGATCCAGCTCGACCTGATCCTGGACTACGCCAGCAACCTGGCCCTCTACCCGGCCTTCCAGGCCTACTTCCGCCAGCACCGCCCGCCCTTGCTGGCGATCTGGGGACGCAACGATCCGCACTTCCTGCCGGTGGGAGCCGAGGCCTACCGGCGCGACCTGCCAGACGCCGAGATCATCCTGCTCGACGCCGGGCACTTCGCGCTCGAGACCCATGCGGCCGAGATCGGCGGCGAGATGCGGCGTTTCCTCGTCTCTCGGCTGGCCGGCGGGGACCGGCTGGAGCCGACCCAGCACCTGCTGACCAAGGCGATCCAGCCATGACCGGCATCACGGCAACCCCGGCGACAGCCTGGCGGCAGCTCGAGTACCTGCCGATCGGGCTGTTCGGCTCTGTCATGGGCCTGACCGGCCTCTCGGTCGCGTGGCGGCTCGCGCACGCGCGCTACGGCACGCCGGCGTGGGTAGCCGACGCGGTCGGTGCGGTTGCCGTGGCGGCCTTCGTGGCGGTGGCGCTCGGCTATGCCGTGAAGCTGGCCACAGCCCTGGATGCAGGTACGCGCCGAGTTCCGCCACCCGATCGCGGGCAACCTGTTCGGCACGGTCCTCATCAGCTTGCTGTTGCTGCCGATCATCCTGGCGCCGGTCAGCCTGCTGCTGGCCCAGGTCATGTGGGGCGTCGGCGCGGTCGGCATGCTCGGCTTCGCTTGGCTCATCGTCACCCGCTGGATGAGCGACCGCCAGCAGGTCGCCCACGCGACGCCGGCCTGGATCGTCCCGGTCGTGGGCCTGCTCGACGTGCCGTTGGCGCTGCCGTCCCTCGGCCTGCCGCCCATGCACGGGGTGATGGTGCTGGGCCTCGCGGTCGGGCTGTTCTTCGCGGTGCCGCTGTTCACGCTGATCTTCTCGCGCCTGGTGTTCGAGCCGCCGATGCCGGAGGCGCTGCAGCCATCGCTGCTGATCCTGGTAGCGCCGTTCGCGGTCGGCGTCTCGGCCTACGTGGCGACGACCGGGCAGCTCGACCTGTTCGCGCAGTCGCTCTACGCGCTGACGCTGTTCGTGCTCGCGGTGCTCTTGGGCCGGCTGCGGCACCTCGCCGCCTGCTGCCCGTTCCGGGTCTCGTGGTGGGCGGTCAGTTTCCCGCTCGCGGCCTCGGCGATTGCAGCACTGCGGGTCGCGATCGCTGCGCCAGGGGGGATTGCCGACGCGATCGCGCTGGCGCTGCTGGCCTTCGCGACCCTGACCATCGTGGGGCTGCTCGGCCGCACCCTGGTCGGCATCGCGCGCGGCGAGCTGCGGACCTTGAGCGGTTGAGTGAGCAGAGCCGTCGATGCACGGCGAACCTGCCCAACAATGCTCCGCGACTAGACAGCTATCGTCCCCCACGATTTGCCGCGCTCTCCTCGACGACGGCCTCGGCCTCTATCTCGACGTCGTAGCCGCCAACGAGGCCGCCGACGGCGAGGAGCGTGTTGGCAGGCCGAATCTCGGCGAAGACGCGGCCGTGGGCGCGCGAGACCGCCTCCCAGTCCGCGGCCCGCCGTAGATAGACCCGCGTGCGCACCACGTCCTCCATCGCGCCGCCGAGTGCCCGGAGGCTCGCGGCAACCTTGTCCAGGATGTAGGTTGCCTGGGCTCCCGCATTGCCAGGCGCGACGCAGCGGTCGGCGCCGTGCGTCGCCGTCGTGCCGGAGACGAGGATGCGGTCGCCGTGCCGCACCGCCCGGCTGTAGCCCGCGATCGGCTCCCAGATGCTTCCCGACGAGACGCGGCTGCGGCCGGGCCGGCCGGGGACCGGCTCGGCATGATAGATGGGCGGGATCGCGTCGAGATGATGGCTGAGGTCCCCCGACGCTGTCAGGTAGGGCGGGCGGCGATACTCGTCCCCGCAATCCCCTGGGATCGGCCGCCCTAGCCTGAACGCCGCCAGCCGCTGACGGTCTTCCTCGTCGAGCGCGAAACGGAAGAGGCTGAGGTTGTCCGCGCGATGCTCGCTCTCGCCGAGACGCGCCCCGATGATGACGCCGGCGACCGCCGGGTGGTCCAGCACCCAGCGGCCGGCGACGTTGGAGATGGATACGCCGTGCTTCCTCGCGATCTCGGCCGCGGCGGCGAGGATGCCCTGGAGCACCGGCCAGCCGCCGGCCGCTTCGACGAAACGCTTGTATTTCATCCGGCTCCAATCGGCGATCCCCTGCGGCTCCGGCTGGCCGAGCCAGCGCTCCGCCAGGAATCCGCCGCAGAGCGTGCCGTACGCGAGCAGCCGGACGCCGGTGCGCTCGCACACGCCCGACAGGTCCCCCGCCGCCCGCCGGTCAACCAGGGAGAAGGAGACCTGGTTGCTGACGATCGGGATGCCGTCGGCGACGGCGAGCGCGAGGTGGGCGGCGTCGAAATTGGTGACGCCGACGGCGCCGATCAGCCCGTCCTCCTTGAGCGCCCGGAGCTCGTGCAGGGCGTCCAGCCAGGCGGGATGCTCGAACGTCCACCAGTGGAGCTGCACGAGGTCAGCCCGGCCGACGCCGAGCCGCCGCAGCCGCTCCTCGACCCCGGCCCGCACGATCTCGCGCGTCATCGGGCCGGGCTCCGGGCACCACTTGGTGAGAGCGACCGGCCGAGACCGGCCGTGATAGCGGGCGAGGAGCCGGCCGGCGATGAGTTCGGCGCTGCCGTAATGGTCCGCCATGTCGAAGGTGTCGAAGCCTTCATCGGCATAGCCCGCGAGCGCATCGGCGGCCCGCTCGACATCGAGCGGATGGCCGCCGCGCTCCCCACCTTCGCGCTCCATGTCGGCGACCTGCCACAGGCCGGTTACGACGCGGCTGACCGAGAGGTCGGGCGTGAGCGCGATGCGCTCGGGCCGCGTCACGCGTGTCATCCTAGCGCGCGCCGATCTTCGCCTGGATCGCGTTGACCTGGGCCGTGGACAGCGTGCCCTTGGTCACTACCTTGCCGCCGACGATCTGCCACTCGCGGAACGGCCCGGTGATGTCGCCATACTTGTCGAAGGCGATGGGACCGATCACGCCGACGTAGCGGATCGGCTTGCCCGCCTTGAGAAGCGCCAGCGCCGCCTTGAACCCGTCGGCGCCCGCATAGACCGGCGTGCCGTCCGGGTCGGTGACCTTGTAGATGCCGGCGCGGATCGACTCGCTGTCGGCCTTCCCCGTGGCGGCGATGGCGAGCCCGACCAGCGCGGCCGCGTCGTAGGCCTGCACCGCGGCTGGCGAGCCCGGATCGAGGTTGGAGAAGGCCTTGTAGTTGGCGTCGAAATACTTCGTGGACGGACTCGTCTCGGTGCCGGAGGAGGTTCCGTAGGCGTCGGACAGGTAGCGCGCGCCGACCGCCTCGATGAAGTCGCCGCTGTTCATGCCGTCGTTCAGCAGGAACTTGCGTGCGCCCCCCTGCGAGATCCAGGCGCGCGCGATGGTGGCGCCATCGACCGGATAGCTGATCAGGTAGAGGGCCTGCGGGTCCGCCGCCATCGCGGCCGTCACCTCGGCGTCGTAGGACGACTGCCTCTCGTTGTACGGCGTCACCGAGGTGATGGTGCCGCCCAGCGCCTTGTAGGCACGGGAGAACTCCTGCATCAGGTTGACGCCGAAATCGTTGTTCACGTGGATGATGGCGAGCTTCTTGATGCCGAGATCGAGCGCGTACTGCGCCGCCGCCACGCCCTGCAGCGCGTCGGAGGTGATGGTGCGGAAGAAGATGCCGTTCGTCTTTCCCTGCTTCCCCAGCTCGGTCAGCGTGGGCGAGGTCGCGGCCGGCGAGACCTGCACCACCTTCGCGGGCGCGGTCACGGCGGTGAGGATCGGGATGGTCGTGGACGAGATGATGCCGCCGATCAGCGCCGGCACGTGCTCGACCTCGACGAGCTGCTTCGCCGCGTCCACCGCGAGCGTGCCTTGGCTCTGCGAGTCGCGCACGTCGGCGGCGAGGGTGCAGCCCGCGGCGCCGCCCGCCGCGTTGATGTCGCGGAACGCCATCTCGACCGACTTGGCGCCGGCCTGGCCGTAGGCGGCGGCCGGTCCGGTCAGCTCCATCACCACGCCGATCCTCGTCTCGCACGCCTGGGCCGCGCCGCCCGCCAGCAGCACGGCCAGCGCCGCCCCCAATGCCAGATGCCCTCTCATCGCCCGCCCCCTTCACGCATCGCCCAGGTTGTATTTCATGATCCGGCCATGGCGCCCAGAACGGTCGCGCTCCAGCGCATACACGTCGCCCGGCAAGGCCCGGCGCTGCGCCAGCACGGCACCCAGCGTCGCGCGGTCGGCGCCGTCCAACGCGAGGCCGAGGACCTTGGCGTGCTCCTCCAGGTGCGCGCGGTCGCGCGCGCCGACGATGGCGGCGGCCACCTGCGGCTGGTCCAGCACGGTGCGGGTGGCCACGGCGCCGATGCCGACGCCGTGGCGCGCGCCGACCGCGGCGAGCGCCTGCAGCAGCGCCTGGAACCAGTCCCAGCCACCGGCGTCGTCTATGACCAGCTTGTATTTCACCAGCGAGCGGTTCCCAAGTGGCTCGCGCGGCGGCCCGGCGCCCAGCCAACGCTCGCCGAGGAAGCCGCCCGCCACCGTGCCGTAGCACAGCAGCCTCATGCCCGAGCGCGCACAGAGCGCCGCCATCCCGCCCGCCGGGCGATCATCGAGCACCGAGTACTGCACCTGCATCGTGCAGAGATCCACGCCGGCGTCGAGCAGCTCGGCCGCATGCGCGGTGTCGAAGTTGGTGCCGCCGATCAGCTCGATCTTGCCCTCTTCCTGCAGCTCGCGCAGCCAGAGCGCTGTCTCGCGGTAGCGTGGGATGGCGTAGTCCCACCAGTGGAACTGAACGAGGTCGAGGCGCTCCTGGCCCAGGCGCTGCAGCGAGCGCTCGATGACGCGGCGGACATGCGCGCGGTCGATGCGCGCCAGCACGTCGAGGTCGGGCACGAACTTGGTGTGCACCTTCACGCGCGCACGCACCGCCTCGGGCGCCCGGCGGCGGAAAGTGCCGATCAGGGCCTCGACGCCTGTGTAGATGTCGGCGCAGTCGAAGGTGAACAGCCCGGCCTCGACGTAGGCGGCCATGTCGGCGAGCGCCGTCTCCTCAGCGATCTCGCCGTGCCCGCCCGCGAGCTGCCAGCCGCCCTTGATCAGCCGTGAGATCGTGTAGCCCGGCCGCAGCTCGGTGGTCCCAGCGTCGCCGGTCATGGCAACCCTTGCAGCGGCGCCGCCGTCGTCTCGGCATGACGGAAGCGGCGCCGGCCGAGGCGGGTGATGCGGAAGCGGGTGGGGCAGTTCGGGTCGGGACAGGCCACCTCGGCGTCGGTATGCATCCAGTCGTTGCGGTGCGTCTCGCGCTGCTTGGCCGGCAGCAGCGGCAGCAGGGACGCGAGCGAGTAGATCGAGAAGCCCTGGCCCGGCGGCAGGTAGAGCATTTCCCCGCGCAGCTCGAACCAGTCGCCCGGCCGCGCGCCGCAGAGGATGCGCGCGCCGGGCGGCGCCGTCACCTCGACGCGCAGGTCGTAGAGCTCGAACGAGTCGTCGCTCATCCGAGTCTCAGCCTGCGATGCGGCACCGCTTGTTGCACCGGGAAATCGTGCATAGTCTCCGCCGAGATGCAATCACTCGATCCATGCTCAGCGTCGAGGAGGTGACACGCCGCTTCGGCGGAGCGCGCGCGGTCGATGGTGTCTCGCTCACGGTTCCGGCCGGCAGCATCACCGGGCTGATCGGCCCGAACGGCGCCGGCAAGACAACCTTGTTCAACCTCATCGCGGGCAGCCTGCGCCCTTCCTCGGGCCGCATCCTGCTTGACGGCGTCGCGATCGGCGGCGAGCCGGCCCATCGCCGCCTCGCGCGGGGACTCGCCCGCACCTTCCAGATCCCGCGGCCCTTCCCAGCCATGACGGTGCTGGAGAACGTGCTGACGGCGGCGCAGAACCAGCGTGGCGAGCGCCCGTTCGCGAACTGGATCGCCGGGCGCTCCGTGGCCCGGCAGGAGCGCGCCCTGGTGGAGAAAGCGCGTGCGATCATCGAGTTCGTCACCCTCACCCGCCTGCTCGGCTCGCCCGCCGCCACGCTGTCGGGCGGGCAGCGCAAGCTGCTGGAACTGGCGCGCGTGCTGATGACGGAGCCTCGCATCATCCTGCTGGACGAGCCCGCAGCCGGAGTGAACCCGTCGCTGCTGGAGGTGGTCATCGAGCGCATCGAGGCGTTGAACGCGCGGGGCATGACCTTCCTGCTGGTGGAGCATAACCTCGATATGGTGGCGCGGCTGTGCGGCCGGGTGCACGTCATGGCGGCGGGGCGGCTGCTCGCCTCCGGCACGCCGGCCGAGGTGACCGCCGATCCGCGCGTCGTCGAGGTCTATCTCGGCGGAGCGGCGACCTAGTGCTTCGCGCCCGAGCCGTGGTCGCCGGCTACGAGCCTGGCCTGCCCATCGTGCGCGGCGCCGATGTCTCGGTCGCCCGCGGTGAGATCGTCGTGCTGCTCGGTCCCAACGGCGCCGGCAAGTCCACCCTCGTGAAGGCCATGGCCGGGCTGGTGCCGGTCGCTGGCGGCGCAGTGGAGCTGGATGGGCGCGACATCACCGCCGTGCCCGCGCACCTTCTCGTGCGCCAGGGTCTCGCTTTCGTGCCGCAGACCGAGAACGTGTTCGCGGCGATGAGCGTGGCCGACAACCTCGACCTCGCCGCGTCCGTGCTGCCGCGCGCGCGCCGGGCGGAGCGGATCGGGCGCGCGCTGGCGCTGTTCCCCGACCTGCGCGACGCGCGCCGCCGGCCGGCCGGCCGTCTCTCGGGCGGACAGCGCCAGATGCTCGCCATCGCCCGCGCGCTGATCCCCGACCCGCGCGTGCTGGTGCTCGACGAGCCGTCCGCCGGCTTGTCGCCCAAGCTGGTCGCCCTGGTGATGGACAAGCTGTCCGAGATCCGCGCCGGCGGCCTCGCCGTTCTCCTGGTCGAGCAGAACGCGCGCGCGGCGCTGGCCGTGGCCGACCGGGCCTGCATCCTGGTCGAAGGCCGGGTGGCGCACGAGGGCGCGGGGGCCGGCCTGCTCTCCGACCCGGCGTTGGCGCGGCTCTACCTGGGGGCGCGGCGGGAGGTCGCAGCGTGATCGGGCAGCTTCTCGCTGACGGCGTGCTCGCTGGCGCATCCATCGCGCTCGGCGCCATCGGCCTCACCATCACCTACTCCATCCTGCGCTTCGCCAACTTTGCGTACGGCGAGTTCATCACCTGGGGCGCATACCTGGCGCTCGTCGTCGCGGGCGCCACAGGCAGCGTGCTCGGCGCCGAGCCGATCGGAGGGCTCACCTTCAGTTGGGGGCTGGTGGCGGCGCTGCTCGTCGCGATGGCGCTGACCGGGGCGCTCGCTCTCCTGCTGGACTGGGCCTTGTTCCGCCGCCTGCGCCGCCACGGCACGGAGATCGTCTTGGTCATCGCCAGCTTCGGCGCGTCGCTCGCGCTGCGCAGCCTGGTCGAGTTCAGCTTCGGCTCGCAGCCGCGCTACTACACGCGCGAGATCGCCATGGGCGTGCGCCTCGCGCCCGGCATCCGCGCGACCGGGGACCAGATCGTGGTGCTCGGCCTCGCGGCAGCGCTCATGCTGGCGATGCACGGGATGATGACCCGGACAGGTCTCGGCCGCGCGATGCGGGCGGTCAGCGAGAACCCGAGCCTTGCCCGGCTCGCCGGCATTGACGTGGCTGGCGTGGTGCGCGTGGCCTGGATGCTCGGCGGCGCGCTCGCGGCGGCGTCGGGCGTGTTCCTGGGCATCACCGTGCAGCTCCGCCCGGTCATGGGCTTCGACCTCCTGCTGCCCTTGTTCGCCGCCGCCATCCTGGGCGGCATCGGCAGCGTGCCGGGGGCGGTGGCGGGCGGGATGGTGATCGGGCTGGCCGAAGCCCTGTCCATCCCGCTGCTCGGCGCGCAGTACCGCGCCGCGGTGTCGTTCCTCGTGCTGCTGCTCGTGCTCTTGGTGCGGCCGACCGGACTTTTCGGCAAGGCGGCGGCCTGAGCCGTGGCCGGCGTGGCGGCCTACCTGTGCTTTTTCCTGACCGTCGCTGCAACCTATGCCGTGGCGACCCTGGGATTGAACCTGCAATGGGGATCGGCCGGGCTGTTCAATGTCGGCGTCGCCGGCTTCGTGGCGGTCGGCGCCTACTTGTCGGCTTGGCTCACCGCCGCGCCCTCGCCGCAGCACTGGGGCGGATTCGGGTTGCCCATCGCGCTCGGCTGGGCCGCCGCCATGGCCGCCGCCGCCCTCACCGCGGCCATCGTGGGTGCGATCACGCTGCGGCTGCGCGCCGACTACCTCGCCATCACCACCTTCGGCACCGCCGCGTCGCTGCAGCTCGTGGCGCTTAACGCGCAGGCCTTGACCGGCGGCCCGTTCGGCATCGCCTTCATCCCGCGCCCTTTCGAGGCGCTCGCCGGCGGCCTGGCCTTCGGGGTGGCCAACCTCGCCTTGGCGCTCGCCGTCACGGCGGCGGCGTTCTGGGGTCTGGAGCGGCTGACGCGCTCGCCCTGGGGCCGTGTGCTGCGGGCGCTGCGAGAGGACGAAGCGGCGGCAATCTCCCTCGGCAAGATGCCGAGCCGCTTCCGGCTCCAGGCCTTCGTCATCGGCGCGGCCCTGATGGGGCTGTCCGGGGCGATGCAGGCGCAGTTCTTCGGCTTCATCGCGCCCGATGACTACCTGCCGGTGCTCACCTTCCAGGTCTGGGTGATGCTTGTGCTCGGCGGCTCCGGCAACAATTCAGGGGCGGTGCTGGGATCACTCCTGGTATGGGCGCTGTGGGCGCTCAGCGGCACGCTGGCCAGCGCCGTGCTGCCGCCCGGCTGGCAGGCACGTGGCGCTTCACTGCGCGTGGTGCTGATCGGCGTGGCGCTGGCCGCCACGCTGCTGGCCCGACCGCGTGGGCTGCTGGGCGAGCGGGCAACGGTGTCGCGGCATGTCGCGGCGAACGCGGGCAGGACAGCACGCGGACAGGACAGAGTGGTTTGATCATCGTTGATGCGTCCCTTGGTGGCCCGAACACGGACCTGGCTCGGCGCTCTCGAACTAGAGGAACGGAAGCTCGTGCTTCCAGGAAGCGGGACAGCACATCACTCGAAGACGCGCACTCCCGCCATCATGACGCCCGCCCCTGGATCATCCTCTCCTTGGCGCCGTCCGGCGCGCTTGACGGCGCGGTTGACGGACGGGCTGAAGCCGTGCAGCTCCTTGAACTGCCGGGAGAAATGCGCGCAATCCGTGAACCCGGCGGCAAGCGCGATGTCGGTCACGGACTGGTTGGTATTGTCCAGCAGCCAGCGCGCGTAGCGTAGCCGCACCGCCCGATACACCCCCCCGGCCCTCGGCCCAGCGCCCTGTGGAACAGCCGCTCCAGTTGCCGGGGGGAAACGTCGAGCCGAGCCGCGATCGTCGCGATCGGCACCGGGTCGGCCATGTTCTGCTCCATCAGCAGCACCGCGCGGCGCACGCGCCCGTCCGGCACGACCCTCGCGATCAGGTCGGCCAACGGCGGGTGCGGCTGCGCGTCGTCCCCGGCGCGCGCCCGGTCGAACAGCATCACCTGCCGCGCCTTCTGCGCGACGTTGCGCCCGAGGTGGCGCTCGACCAAATAGGTCGCCAAGTCAACGGTGCCGCCGCCCCCGGCGCAGGTGATGCGGTTGCCGTCCTCCAGGAACAGCCGGTCCGCGACCGGCGCGGCCTCGTCCGGGAACTCGTCGAGGAAGTCCTGGTAGTGATACCAGCTCACGCAGCACCGCCGCGCCTCCATCAGCCCGGCGCGGCACAGGATGAAGCTGCCGGTGCACAGGCCGATCAGCGTCACCCCCGCCTTGGCCACCCGGCGCAGGTAGGCGGTCGTCTCCGTCGTCCACCTGGCGCCCGGCGTGCAGCAGGCCCCCCACCACCGCCACGTAGTCCAGCTCGCCAGGCTCGATCAGCCCGCCCGTGCGGCTGACCGTGATCCCGCAGCTCGCCCGCACCGGCTCCGGCCGGGCGCTCATGATGGACCAGCGCGCCTGGATCGGCCGGCTGCGGTCCCCCTCGTCCGCCGCCAGGCGCAGGGCGTCCACGAAGAGCGAGAACGCGGACAGCGTGAAGTTGTCCGCCAGCACGATGCCGACCGAGAGCGGCGGCCGGCCCTTCCGTGCCGCCCGTCCCCAGTCAGGATCAATCTCCGCCACCCGCATGACCCGCCCGCATCCAGCCGGTCCCGATGCCGGCCTCACGGATTATATAGGGCGGCCCGCGGCCGATCAGCACTCCGTGAAGTTCACGGCGAGGCCGCCGAGCGACGTTTCCTTGTACTTGGACTGCATGTCCGCCCCGGTCTGCCGCATGGTGGCGATCACCCGGTCCAGCGAGATCAGGTGCGTCCCGTCCCCATGGAGCGCGAGCGAGGCGGCGTTGATCGCCTTCACCGCCCCGAACGCGTTGCGCTCGATGCAGGGGATCTGCACCAGGCCGCCCACCGGGTCGCAGGTCATGCCTAGATGGTGCTCCATGCCGATCTCGGCCGCGTTCTCGATCTGCGCGTTCGTGGCGCCCAGCGCCGCCGCCAGCCCCGCCGCGGCCATGGAGCAGGCGACCCCGACCTCTCCCTGGCAGCCCACCTCGGCGCCGGAGATCGAGGCGTTCATCTTGAACAGCGCGCCGATCGCGGTCGCGGTCAGCAGGAAGTCGCGGACGCCCTCCGCCGTCGCCCCTGGGATCATGTCCCGGTAGTAGCGCAGCACGGCCGGCACGACGCCCGCGGCGCCGTTGGTGGGCGCCGTCACCACCCGCCCGCCGGCCGCGTTCTCCTCGTTCACCGCGATGGCGAACAAACTCACCCGGTCCATCATCTCATGCGGCGCGCGCAAGTTGCGACGCTCGTCCGCGTCCAGCCGGGCGCGCAGCCCGGCGGCGCGGCGGCGGACCTTGAGCTTGCCCGGAAGCTGGCCCTCCGCCCCCATGCCGCGCTCGATGCAGGCCATCATCGCGTCGGCCACGCGGTGCAGATGCTGCTCCACCTCGGCTGCCGGGCGCAGCGCGCACTCGTTGGCCAGCACGATCCCGGCGATGGAAAGCCCGGTGCGCTCGCCCATCCGCAGCAGCTCGGCGCCGGAGCGGAACGGGTAGGGCACGTCCGGCCCTTCCAGGGAGGTGGCGCCCACCTCCTCCTCCCGCACCACGAAGCCGCCGCCGACCGAGCACCAGCGCTCCTGCGCCAGGACGTCGCCCGCGGCATCGAGCGCCGTGAACATCAGCGTGTTCGGATGCACCGGCGTCTCGCCCGCGAAGTCGAACACCACATCGGTGCCCGGATCGAAGGGGATGCGCCGGCCGCCGAGCTCCAAGCGTGCGCCGCTCCGACACGGCTTGGACGAGAGCGTCGGCCGCATCGGGATCAACCGTGTCCGGCTTCTCCCCGGCCAGACCCAGGATCACCGCCTTGCCGGTGCCGTGACCCTCGCCGGTCCAGGCCAGCGAGCCGAACAAAGCAACCCGGAGCCGCGCGACCTCCGGCAGGCGCCCCGCCTCCCGCAGCCCGGCAACGAAGGCATAAGCCGCCTTCATCGGCCCGACCGTATGGGAGGAGGAAGGGCCGATGCCGATCTTGAACAACTCGAAGGCGCTGATCATGAGGATACCTGGACACAGGCATGATGGCACCCCATCTGCCTTCGGCACGAGCACGCAGCCGCCCTGCCCGTTGAACCGAAACGACACGCGGCGGAAAGCTACAGCGGCTGCGTCCATTACGTGCAAGAAGCCGTGATCCAGGCGGCGCATGGTGAGACATGGCGGCACCGATTGGCCTGGCTTCGCTGGAGTCCCCTGGACGAGCGCCGGAGCAGCCCCTGCGCCTCGGGGCGCTTGGCCTGACGAGTCCGCCAGCTCCGGCGGCCCCACCCCTCATCGAGGTTGCGGGCGTCACGCGGGTGTTCGGTCCCTCCGAACGCGAAGCTCTCGCCATGCTGCAGTCCGGTGAGGACAAGGAAGGCATCCTCGCGCGCACCGGCACGGTGGTTGCGCTGAACCAGGTGAGCTTCGACGTGCCGCGCGGCGAGATCCTGGTGGTGATGGGCCTGTCGGGCAGCGGCAAGTCCACGATGCTGCGTTGCCTCAACCGCTTGATCGAGCCGTCGCACGGCAGCATCCGCGTCGGCGGCGAGGACGTGACGCGCATGGCCCCGCGCGAGCTGCGCGAGTTCCGGCGCCGCACCTTCGGCATGGTATTCCAGCACTTCGCTTTGTTCCCGCACCGCACGATCCTGCAGAACGTCGAGTTCGGGCTGGAGGTGCAGGGCCTCTCGCCCGGCAAGCGCCGCGACGCCGCCATGCAGGCGATCATCTTGGTCGGCCTGCAAGGGTGGGAGCACAAATCGCCGGGCCAGCTCTCGGGCGGCATGAAGCAGCGCGCCGGGCTGGCGCGCGCGCTGGCGGCGGACGCCGACATCCTCTTGATGGACGAGGCGTTCAGCGCGCTCGACCCCTTGATCCGCCGCGACATGCAGCAGGAACTGGTCGCGTTGCAGGCGCGGCTGCGCAAGACCATCGTCTTCGTCAGCCACGACCTCGACGAGGCGATCGCGCTCGGCGGCCGGATCGTGCTGATGAAGGACGGCGCCATCGTGCAGGCGGGCACGGCCGAGCAGATCCTGGCCGCCCCCGCGACCGACTACGTCGCGCGCTTCGTCGAGCACATAGACGTATCCAGCGTGCTGACACTGGCCGGCCTGGCCGATCCGCACGCCCCGCGCCTTGCGCTCGCGGATGGGGTACAGCGGCGGGGATCGCGCTCATGGAGGTCCTGCGGCTGCGAGACGCTGCCCGTGACCGGGGCCGAGGGGATCCTGCTCGGCTGCATCACGCGGGAAGCGTTGGACCGCACGCTGCCGCACCGGCTCGCGCCTACAGGATGCCGTCGAGGCTTGCGCGCACCTTGACGCGGCGCTGACGCTCAAGCGGGCGCTCCCGGTCATCGCGGCAGAGAGCCGGCCCCGTCGCCGTGGTGGACGCGGCGGGCAGGCTGATCGGCACGCTCGACCGCGCGGCGGCGCTGACCGCGCTCGCGCGGGTGGGGCAAAGGGCGGGAGACGACGCATGAACTGGTCCGTTCCGCGCTTCCCGCTCGATGACCTCTGCGACCACGGCCTGGACTGGCTCACCGCGCACGGGGCGGGCGTCACCCGCGTCCTGAGCCACGTGGTCTCCGCCTGGATCGGCGGCCTCACGGTTGCATTGCAAGCCGTCCCGCCCTGGGCGTTCATCATCGTCTTCTGCCTGGTGGCTTGGCGCCTCGCGGGCATGCGGCTGGCGTTGCTGGCGCTCGTGGGGCTGGCGTTCCTGTGGGACCTGCGCCTCTGGGACCCGATGATCGCCACGCTGGTGCTGGTGGTGATCGCGACTTTGGCCGCGGTGCTGATCGGGCTGCCGCTCGGCATCGCAGCGGCGCTGAACCAGCGCCTCTGGCGCACCACCGCGCCCTGCATGGACATGATGCAGACCATGCCGAGCTTCGTCTATCTGATCCCGGCTATCCCGTTCTTCGGCCTGGGCGCCGTCTCGGCGTGTTTCGCCACCATCGTCTTCGCCATGCCGCCGACGATCCGGTTGACGGCGCTGGGCATCATGCAGGTGCCGAGCGAGCTGACCGAGGCCGCCGACGCGTTCGGCACGACGACCTGGCAGAAACTGGTCAAGGTGCAGCTCCCGGTGGCGCTGCCGACCATCATGGCCGGGATCAATCAGACCATCATGCTCTCGTTGTCCATGGTCGTCATCGCCGCCATGATCGGCGCGGGCGGGCTGGGCCGCGAGGTCTGGAGCGCGATCCAGCGGCTGGAGGCCGGGCGCGGCTTCCAAGCCGGCATCGCCATCGCCGTGCTCGCCATCATCCTCGACCGCATCACGCAGCAAGTGACAAGGCGCGCGCAGCCGCATTGAACGGATCGGACAGGAGGAACACATGCGACGCAGACAAGTGCTGATCGGGACGGCCGCTCTCGCCGGCGCGGCGACATTGGGGCGACGCGCTTTCGCGGCGGACAAGGGCACGGTGCGCCTCGCCTACGTGGAATGGTCGGACGCCATCGTCGCGACCAACATCCTGGCGGCGACGCTGGAGCAGGCGGGCTACAAAGTAACGATGACCCCGGTATCGGCTGCGGCCATGTGGGAGGCCGTGGCAACAGGCGACGCGGACGCGATGGTGGCGGCGTGGCTGCCGGTGACGCACGCGGCCTACTACTCCAAGCTCAAGGACCAGGTGGACCTGATCGGCCCCAACCTGACCGGCGCGCGCCTGGGCTGGGCGACGCCCGATTACGTGCCACTGACCTCAATCCCCGAGCTGAAGACGCAGGGCGCGCTGGTGGGCAACCAAGTGATCGGCATTGATCCGGGCGCCGGGCTGATGCGCGCCTCGGAGAAGGCGATCAAGGAGTATGACCTGACCAACATCACCCTCGTGGACGGCAGCGACGCGACGATGGTGGCCGCGCTTGAAGGACGCGATCAGCCAGAAGAAGCCCATCGTCGTCACGAGCTGGACGCCACATTGGATGTGGGCCGCCTACAAGCTGAAATACCTTGCCGACCCCAAGGAGGCGCTGGGCGGGGCGGAGACGGTGAACACGGTGGCGCGCAAGGGGCTGCAGAAGGACATGCCGGAGGTCTATGCGATCCTCGCCAAGTTCAAGCTGACGCTGCCCGAGGAGCAGACGGTGATGCTGGAGAACCAGCAGCAAGGCACCGACCCGGCGAAGACGGCGTCGGCGTGGGTGGCGCAGCATCAGGATGAGGTGAAGACCTGGTTGGGGTGAGATGCGGGGGCAAACTCGGCCGCATCGGCGTCCGTCATAGCCGTCTCCGGAGCTGTTGCGTCCCGTTGACGCGCCTGCGTGGTCTGCCCACATTCGTTGCATGAACCAGATTGCCGAAACAGACCTAGTGGGTTGAGTTAGAAGTTCCCCACCACCCATCCCATATGGGTCCAGTCCCCGATGTCCGGGGGCCTGGCTCACGGATGAGGGATGATGGCAGGCTCGCGGGCGGTCTCGCTCCCTCTGTCGAAGGCGGATCGCGCTACGTTGGAGAGCTGGACGCGGCGCGGCAAGACGGCGCAGTCCTTGGCGCGACGGGCACGGATTGTGCTAGCCCGTGCCGAGCTGGGTGCGACGAACATCGACGTGGCCGTGGAGCTTGGTATCCATCGGCTGACGGTGGCGCTGTGGCGCCGGCGCTTCGCCGAACGCGGCGTGGACGGCTTGCTCGATGAACCCCGGCCCGGCGCGCCGCGCACGATCACCGACGCGCAGATCGAGCGGGCGGTGGTGACCACCCTGGAAGGCGAGCCGCCGAATGCCACGCGCTGGAGCACGCGCAGTCTGGCCGAGGCGGTGGGGCTGAGCCAGTCAGCGGTGGTTCGGATCTGGCGCGCCTTCGCCTTGCAGCCGCACCGGAGCGAGACGTTCAAGCTCTCGCGCGATCCGCTGTTCATCGACAAGGTCCGCGACATTGTCGGCCTCTACCTGAACCCGCCTGACCGGGCGCTGGTGCTGTGCGTGGACGAGAAGCCCTCGATCCAGGCCCTCGGGCGCACCGCGCCGGTGCTGCCAATGCGCCCAGGGCAGGTCGAGCGCCGCACACACGACCATGTCCGTCATGGCACCACGGATCTGTTCGCCGCCCTGGACATCAGCAGCGGCAAGGTGATCGCCACCACGCAGGCTCGGCATCGTGCCCAGGAGTTCCGGGCCTTTCTGGACCTGATCGAGCAGAACGTGCCGGCGGCATTGGACGTCCATCTCGTGCTGGACAACGCCTCGATCCACAAGACGCCCATGATCCACGCCTGGCTGGCCAAGCGGCCGCGCTATCACCTGCACTTCACGCCGACCTCGGCGTCCTGGATCAACATGGCGGAGGGCTGGTTCGCGCTGCTGACCCGCCGCCAGTTCCAGCGCGGGGCCTTCCGCAGCACCGCTGAGCTGGACGCCGCGATCCATCGCTACATCGAGACCAACAACGCCAACCCGCACCCATTCACTTGGACCAATTCACTTGGACCAAGTCCGCCGATGCCATTCTCGACAGCATCAAGCGCTTGTGTCAGCGACACACCCCTATGAAGTCGTGATAAGGAACTACTAACTCATACCACTAGGGCCTCTTAGTCCCTGAGTTCTTACTCATGCTTCGAGCCAGTCCATGGTTGCTGCCATGCAGAGTACACCCATGAAGGATCGGGCGATCTTCTCGTAGCGCGTCGCCACGGCCCGCCACTCCTTCAGTCTGACCCACAGGCAGTCTGACCCACAGGGCCTCGACCCTGCTGCGGTTGTGGTAGATCCAGGGCCGACAGGCCACCGACGCCTCGTTGCGCCTGGGCGGAATGGCCGGGCGCGCGCCGAGGTTCCAGATGAGCTCGCGGAAGGCGTGCGAGGCGTAGCCGCGGTCAGCCACGATCCAAAGCGGGATGATGGTGAGCATGGTCAGGAGCAGCGGTGCGAGCGGCAGCTCGTGTGCTTGGCCCGGCGCCAGCGCGAAGCCGATCGCCCGGCCCTGCGCATCGGCGATCACGCAGGCCTTGGTGCCGTAGCCGCCACGCGAGCGGCCAAGGCCTTCACGCTCGTCCCGCTGCGCTGAAGACCCCCCTTTTTGGCAGCACCCGCGGCCTTGTAATGGGCGCGAATGCTGCTGCCGTCGAGGAACGCCAGCCCCGCCTCGGTCCCAACCTGCTGCTGCGTCAACTCCAGCAGGCGCTCCCATGCACTGCAGCGGCTCCAGCGGTTGAAGGTCTGCGCGGCCATCCACCACGGCCCAAGCTCGGCTGGGATGGCCCGCCACTTGGCGCCGTTGTCGTGGCGCCAGATGATCGCCTCAATGGTCCGGCGCAGGTCGTGATGTTGGGTCTTATGGTGCGGGCGGCACTGCTCGATGAGCGGCTCCAGCGCCGCCCACTGCGCGTCGGTCAGAACCGCCAGCTCGTCTTGGCTTGCCATCTGCCACACATAAGCACAGTTCTCAGGCGCTAACAGGCCCTAGCACTACAGTTGCATTCTAAGACGGACGCCTGATCACCCCGTGGTGGTTGGGAGCATCCGGATGACGGGTGCAGCAATCGAGACGACACTGGAACTGTGGGCAGCGGAGCTGCGGGAGGCCAAGGTGCGCATCCGCCCGTTGTTCACCCAAGCGCGTGTGGCTGCTCGGCTGGTCTGTTCCTGGACGGGCTGCTCGGGCCGGAGCGGCGCAAGACAGGGTGGACGCGGGCCGCAGCGGCGGGCGACCCCGGGCCGTGGCGGCAACAGGCCATTCTGGGGCGGGGACGGTGGGATGCGGACGCGTTGCGCGACCTGGTGCGCGACTATGCGCTGGAAACACTGGCCGACCCGGATGCTGTGCTTGTGGTGGACGAGACCGGTTCCTGAAGCAGGGCCGTGCGAGTTGCGGCGTGGGCCGGCAATACACGGGGTCTGCGGGCAAGATCACCAACTGCCAGATCGGCGTGTTTGCGGCCTATGTGTCCCAGCACGGCCATGCCTTCATCGACCGCGCGCTCTACATGCCAAAAGCCTGGACCGATGACCCGGCGCGCTTGGCTGCGGCGCATGTGCCCGAGGAGGTCCGCTTCGCCCCCAAGCCCCGGCTCGCGCTGGACATGACCGAGCGCGTTATCGCGGCGGGCGTGCCCTTCTCCTGGGTGGTCGGCGATACGGTCTATGGCACGGGTGAGGTGGAGATGGCGCTGCGGCGCGCGGGCAAGGGCTACGTGCTCGGCACTGCTGCCACGCAGCCCTTCAACTCGTGGATCAACAAGCCGCAGGTCGCCGGCACCGCCGAGGAGATCGCCCACGGTCTCGACGCCTCCGCCTGGCAGCGCCTGTCCGCGGGCGCGGGCACCAAGGGAGCGCGGCTCTACGACTGGGCGTATCTGGAGCTTGCTGATCTCAAGGCCGACAAGTTCAACCCGACCCTCAGCGGCACCTGGACGCGCGGCCTGCTGATCCGGCGCAACATCGCCGACGGCGCACTTGCCTACTTCAGCACCTGGTGCCCGGCGGGCACCGGCATCGAGACCCTGGTCGCCGTCGAGGGCAGCCGCTGGACCATCGAGGACGCGTTCGAGACCGCCAAGACCGAACTCGGGCTCGACCACAACGAGACCCGCTCCTGGCACGGCTGGCACCGCCACGTCTCGCTGGTGATGCTGGCCTTTGCCGTGCTGGCGCGGGTGCGCCAGCACGCGAACCAGGCACCCCCAAAAACGCGGCTACGACTGCCGCGTCTGCCGCGGACGCGCGCGCTCTCATCCGCTGGTCGCTCCAGGAGATCCGCCGCATCGCGATGCGTCTCGCCCAGCGGCGCATCCGCCCTGCCCACGTCATCGCCTGGTCAGTCTGGCGACGGGCGCACCAAGCCGCCGCAAAGCGCTCACATCTGAAACTAAGTATGCAACTGTGGTGTTAGAAGGTATGGACAAGAACACAGCGTCGACAGGCAACGTTACTTTCTATGACGCGGGTTATGCCAGAGTGGTCCGCTGATGTTCACGTTTCGGCTGCTGGACCACGATCCGCTCGACGGCACCATCGAGTTTGAGGTGCTCGACCGAGCTGGGATCAGCATCATGCTGGTGATGACGATATTGAGGGAGGACCCTGGCAACGTGATCGTCCGGACGACTTTATCGTGTATGGTAGGGGTTCAGGTTCGATCGGGCCGGTGTTGCGCCGGGTGGCAGGGACTTTCTCGATGCGTTCGGCTGTGAAAAAGTTCATGTCCGCGGAACCCGCCGCGCATCTGGCGCGGGACCGGGCCGCATCCCTCGCCCGGTCAGGTTCCGTCAAGGTCATGATTGCCGGCTGGCACCCGAGTGACGGCGACCTCGACAGCTTCAGCTTGTGCACCCTTATCCGGGACGGCGGCGTAAGGCTCGGTGAGGCAATGCGCCTTGTGGAACGCGTCCTTGATGGGGAGAACGTGACGGCTTGTCTGCCCTTTGCAAACCATGATGAGGCCGTAGCGGCTTTGACGCGGATCGGCGCGCACGTCCTCGCGCCGGAGTTGGTCGCTGGGTCCCGCTCATAGTGCGGGAGCGGCAAGAACCTGGGGCAAGGCTTGCCTGTCCTGGGCTGATCGGCGTGGCTGAGGCCTGACCACGGGGGCGGGCGTGATGCAGCAGCCGGTGCAGCTGGACGCGAGGACGGAGCAAGGCGAGGTGAACAGGACGGGGTTGCTCACGGTCAGCCGTCCAGCGATGGACATCACGCTCGCGGAGGTCGGCCTCATGCTCGCCGAGGCCAAGGCGCTGCTGGCCAAGCGGCAGGCGAGCATGCGGCGCGGTCAGGTGACCGAGTATGCCGCGCACTGCCGGGTCTGCCCGGCCTGCGGGGCGCTGCAGCCCCTCAAGGATCGGCGCACCCGACGCATACAGACCCTGTTCGGCACGGTCGAGGTCGAGGCGCCACGGATCCGGGTCTGCTGCTGCCGCGTGTCGGCGGCCATGCCGGAGGTGGCGTTCTCGCCGGTCTGCGCGCTGCTCACCGCCCGCTGCACGCCGGAGCTGGAGCGGGTGCAGGCCGAACTCGGGGCACGCACCGCGTTCCGTGAGGCGGCCCGGGTGCTTGAGGCTTTGCTGCCTGTCTCGTCTGCGAACCACGAGAGCGTGCGCCTGCGCACCCATGCCGTCGCCGTGCACCTCGGTCGCCGACGCGAGCCAGCCCGTGGTCATGCTGGACGGCGCCCACGTGCGTGCCGCACCAGGACACCAGACCCGGACCTTCGAGGCGGTCTGCGGCAAGGTCGAGCGTGAGGACTGCTCGCCTCGGCGCTTTGCTCTGGTGCGCAGCGTGACCGAGCAGCCGCCCGTGCTGCTGCGGGCCGCGCTGCTGGAGCAGGGCTGGCGGGAAGGCGATGCGATGACCGCGATCGGCGACGGCGACCCCGCGTTGCCGGCTCTGGCGCGCGCAGCGACGAGAGCGCCGGTCGAGCCCACCTTGGATTGGTTCCATCTCTCCATGCGCGTGCGCCATGTCGAGCAGGCCCTGCTCGGCCTGCAAGCCCTGGAGCCGGCAGACCGTGGCCCGCTCGACCGCGCGCAGGCGGACGTGGAACGCCTGCGAAGCCTACTCTGGAACGGTCGTCACGAGGACGCCTGCGAAGCCCTGGGCCGGATCATGAGCTGGGCGGAGCACGCCATCGTCGCGAACGGCTCCGCGATGGCGGCGAAGGCACGCAAGCTCGTCACACTCAGCGCGGCGCTGCTCACCTCCATCCGGACCAACGAGGGCGCGCTGATCGACTACGGCGAGCGCTACGAGGCCGGCAAGCCGATCTCGACCTCGCGTGCCGAGGCCACGGTCAACCACCTGGTCAGCGTCCGCATGAACAAGCGTCAGCAGATGCGCGGGACACCCACAGGCACCCACCGTGTGCTGCAGGTCAGGGCTGCCGTGCCGGACGGACGCTGCGGCTTCGGCCAGCAGCCCATCCAGCTCGCGGCGTAGCGCCCCAGGTCCTTGCCGCTCCCTCATAGTGCGCTGAATCCTGTTTCTGCAACTCACCCGCATCTCCCTCGTTGCCGGGCGGGAGAATACCATGCTCGACAACGCGAACACCTTGCACGACCCGCACGACGCCGCCCGCGCCGCGCACCTGCACTACGTCTCCGACAACAAGCCCGGCATCACCCGCGTCCACGACGGCGACAGCGTCGCCTACCGCAACCCGGACGGCTCGCCCGTCACCGACGAGCGCACCCTGGAGCGCATCCGCAAGCTCGCCATCCCTCCTGCCTACACCGAGGTGTGGATCTGCCGCGATCCGCAAGGCCATCTGCAAGCGGTCGGCCGCGACGCGCGCGGGCGCAAGCAGTATCGCTACCATCCGCGCTGGCGCGAGGTCCGCGACGAGGCCAAATACGGCAAGATGCTCGTCTTCGGCCGCGTGCTGCCCCAAATCCGCGCCCGCGTCCGCCAGGATCTCGCGCGCCACGGCCTGCCCCGCGAGAAGGTCCTCGCCGCCATCGTCGCTCTCCTCGAGAAAACGATGATCCGTATCGGCAACGAGGAATACGCCAAGGAGAACAAGAGCTACGGCCTCACCACGCTGCGGCGGCGGCACGTTCGCGTCGAGGGCGGCCATCTTGCCTTTGACTTCCGCGGCAAGCACGGCATCGAGCACCACATTGACCTGAACGATCCCCGGCTCGCCCGCATCATCGCGCGCTGCCAGCATCTGCCGGGCCAGGATCTGTTCCACTATCAGGGCGAGGACGGGCAGGTGCACCACGTCACGTCCGACGACGTGAACCACTACCTCCATGAAGCCAGCGGCGAGGAGATCACGGCAAAGGATTTCCGCACCTGGGCGGCGACCAACCTCGCCGCCGTGGCGCTGGCCGAGCTGGAGCGATTCGACAGCCACGCCAAGGCCAAGAAGAACGTGGTCGCGACCGTCGAGCAGGTGGCGAAGAAGCTGGGCAACACGCCGGCGATCTGCCGCAAATGCTACATCCACCCGGCGGTGTTCGAGGGCTACCTCGACGGCTCGCTCGTGGAAGGCCTTCGGAGTCGCGCGGAAGAGGTGCTGGCGGACGGCGGCGAAGGGCTGACCGCGGAGGAGATCGCCGTCACTGCGTTCCTCGCCCGGCGCTTGCAGCAGGTCGAGGACGATCCGGAGCACAAGCCGCTCAAGGGTTGATCGGCTTGTCCTCTGCGGTGGGGCCGGGGAACTCGATTCCGGCGTAAGCCTCACGCAACGGCAGCTCGACGCCGATCTGCGGGAAGGAGAGGATGGCGTCGCCTGTCAGCACGTGCCCGATCCAGTCGTCGCCCGTGCGGGAGAACATCATGGCGGCCTGGCTCGTCTGCTCCAGCATGACATAGTGCTGGATGGAAGGAGTCAGGCGATATTCCTCGTTCTTCTCAATCCGGTCCCTGCTGGCCGTACTCGTCGAGAGAACCTCGAATACGACGACCGGCTCGGGCACGATATCGGCGTCGTTGGCGACCGGCGAGCACGTGACCGTCGCGTCTGGATAGCGAATCCGGCCCGCGACGAGGATCTTAAGGTCGCTCCGGAATGCGCGGCGCGACCTGCCCTGCAAACGTCGCCGCAGCGCCTCGACGAGGTGCGTCGCGATCTCCGAGTGCGCGATCGTGTCGCCGTTCATCGCGACGGGCTGGAAGCCGTCGAACTCGTATTTGAGCTCCTGCTCGCGCTCCCAGGCCAGGAACTCATCAAGCGACATCGGCTTGCGCAGGGCGACGTTCATGCTGCGAGGCTAGCACACCGGCGTGACCGAAATCACGTCCGGCCTAGCGATCTCCATGCGGATGCGCTGGCGACGCCGAAGTCCCGGCGCGGCTCGACGCGCTCTCGCCGATCACGAAGGGGACGTTCGCAGGCGTCATGATGCGTGCGATGTCTTGCAAGATCGCGTTCGCGACGCCGGGTACTGGCTTGTCCGCCTGCAGCGTGACCCACGCGACAACCATGACGTCCGCCGCGGGAAAATAGTAGTTGGCGGTGTTGTAGCCGGGAAGGCCGCCGGTGTAGCCGTACCAGCCGGCGCTGCAGCCGATGCCGAGACCGAACGACACGTTTCCTTCACCAATAGGGATGCAGGCCATCCGCGCGCGCTGCGTCGCCGGCCCGCTCGTCTTGCCGGTCACGTAGAGCTTCACCCAGCGCCTCATGTCGGCCATGTCGGAGATCACCTCGCCAGCCGCGCCCATCAGCGAGACGGGGATCGTGCCGCTCACGTCCTCCCAGTTGCGTTCCTTATCGAGGTCGTAGCCGTGCGCCCACGGGTCAGGCATCGCCTGGGTCGCTGGATAGCTGGTCTGTGTCAGGTCGAACGGCACCAGCAGGCGTTTGCTGATCTGGTCCCCGACGGTGTCCTTCGTGACGCTCTCGATGATGAGCCCAAGGATCAGGTAGTTGGTGTTGCTGTAGTTGTAGCGTTTGCCGGGCGGAAAATACGGCTTCTGCTTCATCGCCCACGCGACGAGCGTGCGTGGATCCCATTTCGACTCCGGCGTTACCTTCGCGGGATCAATCTCGGGCACGTCATACGCCTCGAACAGGCCGCTGCGCATCTGGCACAGCTCACGGACGGTGATGTTCTGCGCATTCGGGATCGTCACGCCGAGCGAGAAGCGGCTGAGTGGATCGCCGAGGCTCAGCTTGCCCTCATCCACCAGCTGCAAGAGGACGCTGATGACGAAAGTCTTGGTGTTGCTGCCGACCCGGAAGTGATCGTCCGGTGTGAGCGGCCGGTGCTCTGCAAGATCGGCGTCGCCGAAAGCGTGCACGTAGCTCCCGCCTGCGCCGCCCCAGACCCCGATGAGCACGCCCGGAACCGGCGTGCGGCCGCCGTAGGTCTGGCGTTCCTTCTCGACCGCCGCGACGATCTTGGCCTGCACCGCAGGGTCCGCTGCCGACGCCCCGGCCGGGGTACTGCGGGCAGGCATCACGAGCCCGAAGGCACATCCCAGGACGAGCGCGATCCGCATCGGAGCGGCGTGTGTCATGGCGCGCTACGTGTTCATCGCGTCGAAGAAGTCCTGGTTGGTCTTGCTGTACTTCAGCTTGTCCAAGAGGAAGTCCATCGCGTCCGACGCACCCATCGGGTTCAGGATGCGGCGCAGCACCCACATCTTGCTCAGCGTCCCCCGATCCACCAGCAGCTCCTCCTTGCGGGTGCCGCTCTTGGTGATGTCTATGGCCGGGAAGGTGCGCTTATCGGACAGCTTGCGGTCGAGGATCAGCTCCGAGTTGCCGGTGCCCTTGAACTCCTCGAAGATCACCTCGTCCATGCGGCTCCCCGTGTCCACCAGCGCCGTGGCGATGATGGTGAGGCTGCCGCCCTCCTCGATGTTGCGCGCCGCGCCGAAGAAGCGCTTGGGCCGCTGCAAGGCATTCGCGTCCACGCCGCCCGTCAGCACCTTGCCCGAGCTGGGCTGCACCGAGTTGTAGGCGCGGGCGAGCCGGGTGATGCTGTCGAGCAGGATCACCACGTCGCGCTTGTGCTCGACCAGGCGCTTCGCTTTCTCCAGCACCATCTCGGTGACGGCCACGTGTCGGGTCGCCGGCTCGTCGAAGGTGGAGCTGACCACCTCGCCCTTCACCGTGCGCGCCATGTCCGTCACTTCCTCGGGCCGCTCGTCAATGAGCAGCACCATGAGGAACACGTCGGGATGGTTGTTGGCGATGGCGGTGGCGATGTTCTGCAGCATCACCGTCTTGCCGGTCCGGGGCGGTGCCACGATCAGCGCGCGCTGGCCCTTGCCGATGGGCGCGATCAGGTCAATGACGCGCGGCGTCATGTCCTTGCCCGGCCCCTTGGCCACCGACTGGAAGTTCTCGACCTCCATCTTGAACCGCCGGTCCGGGTAGAGCGGCGTCAGGTTGTCGAAGTTGATCCGGTGCCGCACGGCGTCAGGCGGCTCATAGTTGATGGTGTTGGCCTTGAGCAGCGCGAAGTAGCGCTCGCCGTCCCGCGGCGCGCGGATCTGGCCCTCGACCGTGTCGCCGGTGCGCAGCGCGTAGCGGCGCACTTGGGAGGGCGAGATGTAGATGTCGTCCGGTCCGGGGAGGAAGCTCGCCTCCGGGCTGCGCAGGAAGCCGAACCCGTCGGGCAGGATCTCCAGCGTGCCTTCACCGTGGATCGCCTGGTCGTTGTCGGCGAGGTTCTTGAGGATCGCGAACAGGATATCCTGCTTGCGTAGGCTGGAAGCGTTCTCGATTTGAAGGGATTCGGCGAAGCTCAGGAGATCGGCCGGGGTCTTGGCCTTGAGTTCGGCGAGGTGCATGGGCGGCCTCGTGGGTGCTCTCGTTGGGAATAGGATGCGGGTCGGCCGTGGCCGGGTCGCCGCCCAGGACGAAAGGACTTGGCGGCGAGATCCCGCGATGGGGAGGAGTGTCGGGGAGGCCGGGCAAACCTGGCTCGGGACAAGCGCAAGCTAGGCGCTTGACTTTCCTGCGTCAAGAGCAACTTGGCCCCGCTTGGCGCAGGATTTAAGGGTGGGCAGGGAAGGATTGGAGCATAGGGGACGTTCTGCCAGATCAGGGCAGCGTCGTGTCCCGCCGCGATACGTTTCGGATACGGATAATTGTTTCACGTGAAACAATTGACAGAATTGTTGCCCTAAATCTGCTGCGCCACTCAGGTGATGACCCGGCCGCCGCGGCGGCGCGTGACGTAGGCGAACAGCCACTGCGCGGACACGAGCACGCGGTTGCGGAACCCGATCAGGAAGAAGATGTGCGCGACCGCCCACGTGACCCACGCGACGAACCCCGTCAGGTGCACCGGCCCGAACTCGGCCAGCGCCTTGTTGCGGCCGATCGTCGCGAGCGTCCCATAGTCGCGATACCTGAACCGTCCCGGCGCCCGCAGTCCGAGCACCCGGCTCCGCACCACCCGCGCCACGTAGGCGCCCTCCTGCTTCGCCACCGGCGCCACCCCCGGCAGCGGCTTCCCGTGGCTGTCCACCGCCAGCGCCGCATCTCCGATCACATACACGCCAGGCCGCTCCAAGACCTGCAAGTCCGGCCCTACCGGGACGCACCCGCCGCGTCCTGGCTCGACGCCGAGCCACGCCGCCACCGGCGTCGCTGCCACCCCCGCGGCCCATATCACCGTCCCCGCCGCAAGGCTCTCAGCGCCGAGCTGGACTTGCCCGCGTGCCACTCCCGTGACCTCCGCGCCCGTGCGCACCTCCACCCCGAGGCGGTGCAAGTCCGCCACCGCCCGCGCCACCAAGTCCGGCGGGAAGCCCGGCAGCAGCTGCTTGCCCCCCTCGACCAGCACCACCCGCGCCCGGCGCCCCATGCGGGATAGCGTCCTCTGGGATAGCGTCCTCTGGGATAGCGCTCTGGGATAGCGTCCACGGCAGCATCAGGTCCCGGTATTCGTGGCGCAGCGTCTCCTCTGCCAGTTCCGCGAGCGACCCCGCCATCTCCACCCCGGTCGTGCCCCCGCCCACCACCACGAAGGTCAGCGCGCGCGCCCGCTCGGCGGCATCGCTTGCCACCACCGCCGCCTCGAACGCGCCGAGGATGCGGCGGCGCAGCTCCAGCGCGTCGTCGAGCGTCTTGAGCCCCGGTGCCGCCCCGCGCCAGTCGTCATGGCCGAAGTAGCTCGGCTGCGACCCGGTCGCGAGCACAAGCGTATCATACGGCACACGCCGCTCCCCGCACACTACCTCCCGCGCCGCGAGATCCAGCCCCGTCACTCGCTCCATCAGCACCTCCACCCCGCTCGTGGGCGGCAGGATGGACCGCACGGGCGAGGCAATGTCGTCCGGCGACAGCGCCAAGGTAGCGACCTGGTAGAGCAAGGGCTGGAACAGGTGGTGGTTGTGCTCATCCAGCAGCGTGACCTGGACGCCCGGCACCCGCCCGAGCCGCCGCGCCGCCTCCAGGCCGCCGAACCCGGCGCCGGCGATCACGACCCGGTGCTCCGTCCGCCCCGGCGCACGCCGCGCCGCCTCGGTCCCGCGCACCCTCCGGTTCCCGTCGAGCAGGAACGCCCCGCCGGCCGCCAGCAGGGCTGCGGGAACAAGGATGGAGCGCCTTGCCATGCTCGTGCGCGAGCTACGCGCCCGTGCCGCCCGGCTTCGCATTCGGTGGCGGCGCCCCGTCATCCGTCGCGCCGCCGTGCGGGAGCGAATTGTTGGTCAGCCCGCCCGAGGCACCCGTGCCGTCGTCCAGGCCAGGCCGCAAGTCCGCACCGGCGGCGCCACCGCCGGGCAGGACCGGGGTGCCCTTTCCGGCAAGCCGGCTGCCAGTCGGGTCCGCCTCGATGCCGGAGCCGCCGGACGCGATGCCCTTCGTACCCGCGTCCGGCACCCGGTCCGCGGCTGCGATCGAGCCTGGGCCGCCGGGCGGGGAACCCAATGTGCTGGGATCGGACATGACTGCCTCCTGATCTGCTGCGAGCAGAACCCACGCGGCAACAGGCGGTTCCCAAGGCCGGCCCGGGCAGGGCGCGCTACGTTTCCTCGCCCCCGCCTGCACCGCCCAGTTCGGCTGCGAGCTGGCGCGCGGCGCGCTCCAGGGAGGACGCACCCCGGCCCTTGGCGGCGCGAGCCGGACGACCGCCCGCGTTCGCGCCCACCCGGACGAGCCTGCGGCGGAGCTGCCGCACGCCGGCCAGGACGAGATGGGCCAGGGCCTCGTCGGGCAGGGCGGCGACGAGCGCGTCCAGCTCGGCGGCGGTGAGGCGCTCGGCAAGCACCTCAACGGACACCTCGCCCGAGGACATCGACCGGCGCCGCCGGGGAGGCTGGACGCGCGTCCATGTCGGCGCTCTCCGCTTTCGACCGCCCGGCGCGACGGCGGGGCGATGCAGGCTCGGGCGCGCCGAAGAGGTCAGCCTGGCCGCTGCCGGACCTAATCAGGCGCCGCGGTCACGCGATGAGGCGGCTGCCGACGAACAGCAGCGTGCCGGCCAGCACGGGGCGCAGCACGAAGTCCGGCACCCGCGCCGCGAGCACGCTGCCGAGGATGATGCCCGGCAACGACCCGACCAGCAGCGAGCCGAGCAGCGGGAAGTCCACGGCGCCTAGATACCAGTGCCCAATGCCCGCGATCAGCGTCAGCGGCACCGCGTGCGCGATGTCGGACCCCACGAGGCGCGCGATCGGCACGGCCCGGTAGAGCACGATCAGCGCCGTCATCCCGAGCGCCCCGGCGCCGACCGAGGACAGCGACACCACGACCCCGAGCACGACGCCCGTGAGCACCGTGAGCGCCGCCACCTGCCCTGGCGTCAGCACCCCGGACCGGCGGCCCGCATACGCGGCGATGCGCGCGCGGAACAGCGTCGCAGCGGCTGTCAGCACCAGCGCGATGCCCAGGACGAGGGACATCAGATGCTCGCTGGCAGGAGTTGGCGCCCCGAACCACGACAGCGCCGCGATGGTCGCCACCGTGGCCGGGATGCTGCCCGCGGCTAGCCGGCCGGTGATGCGCCAGTCCACGGTCTGGCCCATCCCATGCGCGGCGGTCCCGACCGACTTGGTGACGGCGGCGAACAGCAGGTCGGTCCCCACCGCAGTCGCCGGGTGGATCCCGAACAGCAGGATGAGCAACGGCGTCATCAGCGACCCGCCGCCAACGCCGGTCATCCCGATCAGCAAGCCGACGGCGAGACCCGCGACCGAATAGGCCGGGTTGATCGCACCGAGGACGGTCATGTTCCCTGCCGTGGCAGCACTGTGCCAAGTGCTGCCATCTGTGCGGCAATCGCGGCCCGTGCCTTGGTTGCGGTCCTCTGGAGGTCGGCTGCAAGCAGCATCCTGCGCTCCGTTGCTGGTGATGGGGGAAGGGAGGCGGTGGACCCCACGGGGCGCATCCCCGAATGCGCCTCCCGAAGGACACGCCTGACGACAGCGGCACGCCCGATCGGGCGACATTCAACGGTGCGGCAGTGTGAGTTAAACCAATTCACATGGCCGAATCGGTGGTCTTCACGACGCCCGCATGCCGCACCGATGCCCGGCGCGCCACTGTCGCGGCGATATCACGCGGCTGGGCCGAGATCTGCGGTAGCCCATCAATTCGCCGTGTATGCCACACGCGAGCGATCCGGCAACGGGGAGGGCGCTCGTGCGATTGCCTTGGGATCCCACCCGCCTCGATACGCCGCCTCTCTCACTCAGCCATCGTCCATTTCCGGCCGTAGCTTGGGATTTGCGGCATGAAGCCTCTCGCGCTCCAACCTTTCGGCCGCCATCTTGATGCGGGAGGTATCGTCCTCCGATATGCCTTGCGGCAGATTATCGGACTCGAGGTAATACTCGGCCGCCTCCTCGATTTGGGCGTCAGCCATGGGGATCGGCTCGCCGGCGGGCTTCGGCTCGTTCCCTGAAGACTCAGGCATCACAATCCTTTCTCCGCGTATTTCTCTAGACCCTTAACATGGAAAACTCTGAAGCAACATCCGCGCGAGGCCGCCTGCCCTAGCCGCTGCGCATCCCGGAGCCCTCACGGCCTGCACGGGGCGCTCCAGCGCGGGGACACGCCCGGCGTTCAGAACGGCTTCACCACCGCCATGATGACCGCCACGAGCATCAGCACCGTCGGCACCTCGTTCGCGATCCGGTAGAACCGCGCCGAGCGCCGATTCCGGTCTTGCAGGAAGTCCTTCCGCCAGCGGCTCGCCGCCCCGTGGAAGCCGACCAGCAGCAGCACGGCCAGCATCTTCACGTGGAACCAGCCCGCGTGCGCCACATCGACCACGCCCGGCACCAGCACCAGCGCGATCCCGAGCAGGATGGTCGCGATCATCGCTGGCGTCGTGATCTGCTTGAGCAGCCGCCGTTCCATGACCTTGAACCGCTCGCTCTCCAGCGAGCCCGGCACCACGGCGCAGTGATAGACGTAGAGCCGCGGCAGGTAGAACAGCCCGCTCATCCAGGCGATCAGCGCCGCGACGTGGAACGCCTTGATCCAGGGATACGCGGGGATCAGCGCCGGGATCGTCACGCCGCCGCCCTCCCCATCGCCCGCTCCACGACGCCCAGCACCTCCGCGAGCGTGCGGATCGGCACCGCCCCCTCAAGCGCGAGCGCCGCCGCCCAATCTCCGTGCACGATGTCCCCGTGCATGACCAGCCCCAGGCACGCCATTCCCGCCGCCCGCGCCCCGCGCACGCCCGGCACGCTGTCCTCCACGACCAGGCACGCGCCGGGCGCGACGCCCTCCGCTGCGGCCGCGGCCAGGAACAAATCCGGCGCGGGCTTGCCCAACGCCACGTCGCGCGCGCTGTGGACCCGCCCCGCGACCAGCGCCGCCAACCCCGTCCGCACGAACTTCACCTGCATCTCCTCGTGCGACGAGTTGCTCGCCACGCGGTACGGCACCCCGAGCGCCGCCACCCCGAGCAGCGCCGCCGCGGCACCCGGCACCGGCTCCGCCTCCCGCGCGAGCGCGGCGATGATCCGTCCGCGCAGGTGCTCGACCCATCCCTCCGGCACCTTCCTGCCTAGCCGGGCCTCGACGATCGGCGGCATGTCGGAGAGGCGCAGGCCCATGAACAATGCCGTGCTCTCCGCCGTCGTCATCGGCCAGCCCAGCGCCGTGCACTGCCTCGGCGACGACCCGGTTCGACACGCTCTCGCTGTCCACCAGCACCCCGTCGCAGTCGAAGATCACGAGGCGCAGTTGCTCACGCGTCACGCCGCCACCTTGCCGAACTCCACCTCAGCCGGGGCCGCCTCGATCGGGGCCACCTCGCCCGCCCGCGCGTGCGGGCAGTCCCCGAACCCGCGCGGGCAGGTGCGCTTGCCTGCGTAGCTGCAAAGCCCCGGCCCCCGCGCCAGAGCGCCTCGCGCAAGCTCGGCGAGCGCCGCGATGAACCCTGGGTCGCTGTTCTGCGCCGGCGCCCGATAGTAGGCTGGCACGCCTGCCTGGTGCGCCAGCTCGCGATACTCCACATCCAGCTCCACGAGCGTTTCCGAGTGCTCGCTCACGAACGCGATCGGCACGACGAGCACGGGCTTCCCGTCCACCCCCGCCCGCCTCACTTCGTCGTCCGTGCTGGGTTTGAGCCACCGCTGCGGCGTGGCCTTGCTCTGGTAGCAGACCGTCCAGTCCAGCCCTGGGATGCCGAGCGCCCGCACCACGGCCGCCACCGTGCGCTCGACCTGGTGCTGGTAGGGATCCCCCGCCTTCACGATCACTTCCGGCAGCCCATGCGCCGAGAACAAGACCCGCGGCGCTGGCCCTGCCGCGCAAGCGTCGTCATACGCGCGGTGCACCTCGGCCGCCGTCGCCTCGGCGAAGCCGCGGTCCGCGTAGTAGCAGCACAACGCCGTCGTCGGCGCCGCCAGCCCTGCCCGCGCGGCGGCGTCCCGCCAGGCGAGCAGGCTGCTCCCTGTCGTCGTCGTGCTGAATTGCGGGTAGAGCGGCAGCAGGAGCACCCGGTCCGGGTTCCAGTCCCGCACGGCGCGCGCCGCCTCGTCGGAGAACGGGTGCCAATAGCGCATGGCAACGAAGCATCGCGCCTCGATCCCAGGAGACGCCGCCTCAAGCGCCGCCTCAAGCGCTCGGCCCTGCGCCTCCGTCAGCTCCAGCAGCGGCGACTTGCCGCCGAGCAGCGCGTAGTTCTCGGACGCCACCTTGACGCGCTTGTAGGCGATGAGCCGCGCGAGCAGCGGCCGCACGAAGAACGGCACCCGCAGGATCGCCGGGTCCTTGAACAGGTTGACCAGGAACGGCCGCACCGAGTCCGGCTTATCCGGCCCGCCCAGGTTGAAGAGAACGATGGCTACCCGCTCGCGCATGGTGGGCAACGTGGCAGGCTTCAACGCCGCGTCAACCCCGGTCGGCGCGGCCGGGAATGTCGGCCCGCTCATGGAACACGCCGGTGATGACCGGCGGGGTGGCGGTGCTGTAACGAACCCAGTAGGAGCCGGCCTTCACCCAGGCCTGTCCGGGCCTCGCGAAAGCGGGGTAAGGGCGTGGGGCGGGCAGTCCCGCAGCCGGATCACGCCTTGTGGACAGCCTTCGCCTTCTGTCGGGCTTCCATCCATTCGAGGCTCTCCCGCAACCTCGCCAAGACGGGCTCCAGCGGCACTGTCAGCCCGGCGGCGAGCTCGGCATCGCTCTCCACCATGGCTTCGAGCCACTCCGGCGGTGGCGGTCGGAGCGTGTCGTCGTCATCCATCCCGTGATCATAGCGCACCCGAAAGCCTCCTGCCAGGCTCAGATCGTGCGCGTGCTATCCGCCCTCCCGCACCAGCCGCACCAGCTCCGCCACGTTCTCCGGCGGCGTCTCCGGCACGACGCCGTGGCCGAGGTTGAACACGTGCGGCCGCCCCTTCGCCGCTGCTAGCACCCCCCGCACCCCCGCCGCCAGCGCAGCCCCCCCCGCGACCAGCGCCATGGGATCGAGGTTGCCCTGCGTCGCCACGCCCGGCGGCAGCATCGGCGCGAGGCGCCGCAGGTCCGCCCCAGTATCGAGCGCGACAGCGTCCATCTCCGTTGCCTCCGCGTACGTCACCGCCCCGACCCCCGCGAGCCGCGGGAAGCCGGTCACCGGCACGCCTGGGCACCGCTCCCGCAGCGCCGCCCGTATCCGCCGCGCCGGCTCGATCACGTGCTTCACGAAAAGAGACGGCGGCAGCAGCCCGGCCCAGCTATCGAACAGCATCAACGCCTCCGCCCCGGCCTCCGCCTGCAAGGCGAGGTAATCCACCGTCGCCGCCGTCAGCCGTTCCATGAGCGCCCCGAACAGCGCTGGCTCCGCGTGCGCCATGTGCCGGGCGCGCGCGAACTCCTTAGTGCCGTGCCCCTCCACCATATAGCAGGCAACCGTGAACGGCGCCCCCGCGAACCCGATCAGCGCCGCCGCGGGGAACGAGGCGTCGAGGGCTTCCCGCACCCGGCGCACGGTCTCCAGCACGGGCACGACCCGCTCTCCCATCCGTACCGGGTCGAGCCGATCCACCCCCGCCCGGTCCTCCAACGGCGGCAGCACCGGCCCTTCGCCCTCGCGGAAGTCGAGCCCGTGCCCGAGCGCCCAGGGCAGGATCAGGATGTCGCTGAATAGGATCGCCCCGTCCATGGCGAACCGCTGCACCGGCTGTAGCGTGACCTCGGCGGCCATGTGCGGCGTCGTGCACAACGTGATGAAGCCTCCCGCCCGCGCCCGGACGGCCCGGTATTCCGGCAGATACCGCCCGGCCTGGCGCATGAGCCACACCGGCGGTGGCCACAGCGCCTCGCCGGCGAGGGCACGCAGGAGGGGTTTCGGCATGGCGCTTCCTTAATCAAGAATAGAGATCTTTGAAAGATGCGGTTGTTCTTAGCCTTGTGGATAACGGGGCCGCAGGAGTCCCCCGCGGAGTCCTCCCGGAGTCCTCCCCAGGAGTCCTCCCCAGCCCTCGCCACCCGCGGACTCGCCAACTTGCCGCGAGTCCCTCTTTCCTGCGTCCTGCTCCGTCCCGCGCACCCCGGAGTCCTCCACCACCCCCCTCGCGAGTCCTCCCCACTGACCCCTGCCCACCCGCAACAGGCCACTTGGTCCTCCCCGCAATCCCCGCTATTCACAGGCGCATGAGTGCGCACCACCGCATCAACCTGCACCTAGTCTCGGACGCCACCGGCGAGACGCTGAACAGCGTCACCCGCGCCACCATCAGCCAGTTCGAGGACGTGCACGTCATCTACCATCGCTGGAGCCTGATCCGGACCCGCTTCCAGCTCCACCGCGTCCTCGAGGGCATCGAGGCCGAGCCAGGCCCCGTGCTCTCCACCGTCATAGACAAGGCGCTGCGCGGCGACCTGGAGGCAACCTGCCTCCGCCTCGGCGTCGCCGTCGTGAACGTGCTCGACCCGGTATTGGCGCTTCTGCAGGACCATCTCGGCGAGCAGGCCCAGGCCCGTCCTGGCCGCCAATACGTGCTCGACGCCGATTATTTCCGCCGCATAGACGCCATGCACTTCGTCCTCGCCCACGATGACGGCCAGGCCCAGGCCGGCATCGCGGAGGCCGATGTCTGCATTGTCGGCGTCTCGCGCAGCAGCAAGACGCCGACCAGTTTCTATCTCGCCAACCGCGGCATCAAGGCCGCCAACGTCCCGCTCGTGCCGGGCACCCCCGACCCGCCCGGCTTGGAAGCGCCCACGTGCCCGGTGATCGGTCTCACGCTCGACGCTGCGGCGTTGATCGAGATCCGCCGTCACCGCCTTCGGCTCATCGCCAAGGGCAAGGACCCCGGCGGCATCCGTGCCGACCAAGGCGACTACGTGGACACCGACGCGGTGAAGGCGGAGCTTCTCTGGGCACGCCGCCTCTGCACCCGCCGCGGCTGGCCCGTCGTGGACGTGACCCGGCGCAGCATCGAGGAGACCGCCGCGACCGTGCTGCAGCTCATGGAAGCATGGCACGAGCGGCGGCGCCGGTCGATACCGCAGCCTTGAGTGCGGTAGTGGGCGTAGGCACAGCACTGGGCGGCGCCGTCACGCTCTCGGGCTTGTTGGCGGGGTGCACAACGTTGCAGATGTGACCTAACGCACAGCGCGCCAGGCCAGTCCTGCTCCAAGAAGGCGTCGCCGCAGGGGAGACCGCGGCCATCTTCGGAGCACGAGAGCCATGACCCAGCACACGACCTCTCCCGCAAGCACCCAGTCGCGGCCCGGCGCGGCCCGCAGGCGCGCAACGCTCGCGGCGTCCGGCTGCCTCGCCCTGCTCGCGGCTTGCCTGGTCGGCGGCGCACAGGCCGAGGAGCTGCAGCCGATCCAGGGCCGCAGCATCGCGCTCGGCCCAGTGAACGGCATCGCCTACTACACCAACGACGCGGCCGGCAGCCGCCTGGTCGCCACCCTGAGCAGCGGCGAGGGCTCCACCCCGGTGCGCATCGTCGCGACGCTCGTCGCGGGCCAGAGCGTGATCTTGTCCGTGCCGCACGGCGTGGGCGAGCCGGCGACCGAGGTGACGTTCAGCCGCCAGGGCGACCACGTGTTCGTCAATGACGCTTCCCCGCTCGTCACGGCTGAGAAATAGGCTCGTGCCGCTGTGGAGGGTCGGCGACCCGGTCGCGCACGCAGCGTATCGCGTAATTAGGGCAGTGATCTTGTCTATTGTTTCACGTGAAACAATCGTCCGGATTCAAAACATATAAATTCAGAACATATAATCAGAACATATAAAGTGTATGGCGCATGCCTCGCCCTGATCGGGTAGAGCAGGCCCCATGCTCCAGGCCCACTATCCCCCGTTGATCCTCGCGAGCCAGTCCAGCGCCCGCGCCATCCTGCTCCGCGGCGCTGGCCTGCGCTTCGAGGCCCGGCCCGCCCGCGTGGACGAGACCGCCGCCAAGACCGCCGCTCAAGCCGAGGGTACGAGCGCCGCCGAAGCCGCCCTCCTTCTCGCCGGCCTCAAGGCGGCCCGCATCCGCGATCCCGACGCCCTCGTAATCGGCGCCGACCAGATCCTCGTGTGCGAGGGGACCTGGTTCGACAAGCCGAGCACGCGCGGCGACGCCCGCGCCCACCTGCAAGCCCTCCGCGGCCGCGTTCACACCTTGGAAACCGCAATCACCTGCCACCGCGGCGGCCAGGAGGTCTGGCGCCATATCGCCCGTCCCCGCCTCAGCGTACGCAATTTCTCGGACACCTTCCTCGACGCCTACCTGGCAGCCGAGGGCGACGCGGTGCTCGCGAGCGTCGGCGCCTACCGCCTGGAAGGCTTGGGAGCCCAGCTCTTCGACCGGGTCGAGGGCGAGCACGCCGCCGTGCTCGGCCTGCCTCTCCTGCCTCTCCTCGGCTTCCTGCGGCAGCACGGGGTGCTGTTGGCCTAATCGTCTCCCGTGTGGCAGAACAGCGCGGAACGGAGGAGGAAGCGCCCGACATGGCGGTCAACAAGGTCCACCCGAACGCTGCGGCGGCGCTCGCTGGCGTCCTGCGCGACGGCATGCTGATCATGGCCGGTGGTTTCGGCTTGTGCGGCATCCCGGCCGCGCTGATCGCGGCGATCCGCGAGAGCGGCGTGAAGGATCTCACCTTCGTCAGCAACAACGCCGGCGTGGACGACGCGGGCCTCGGTCTCCTCCTGCAGACCCGCCAAATCCGCAAGATGATCTCCTCCTACGTCGGTGAGAACGCGACCTTCGCCCGGCAATACCTCGCCGGCGAGCTGGAGATCGAGTTCAACCCGCAAGGCACCCTCGCCGAGCGCATCCGCGCAGGGGGCGCCGGCATCCCCGCCTTCTTCACCAAGACCGGCGTCGGCACCGCCGTCGCCGAGGGCAAGGAAGTGCGCGAGTTCGACGGCCAGTACTACGTGATGGAGCGCGGCCTGTTCGCCGACCTCGCCATCATTCACGCCTGGAAAGGCGACACCGAGGGCAACCTCGTCTATCGCCGCACCGCCCGCAACTTCAACCCGCCCATGGCCACGGCCGCGAAGGTGACGGTCGCCGAGGTCGAGCACCTGGTCCAGCCTGGCGAGCTCGACGCGGACGCCATCGTCACCCCCGGCATCTTCGTCACCCGCCTCGTCGAGGTGCCCGACGCGCCCAAGCGCATCGAGCAGCGCACCACCCGCAAGCGGGCTTCCCAGCCTATCCCGGCCGCTGCCGGCACCGATCCCCTCCCCGCGTAAGGAGTCCCTGCCCATGCCCTGGACCCGCGATGAGATGGCCGCCCGCGCCGCCCGCGAGCTTGAGGACGGCATGTATGTCAACCTCGGCATCGGCATCCCGACCCTGGTCGCCAACCACATCCCTCCCGGCATGACGATCCAGCTCCATAGCGAGAACGGGATGCTCGGCATCGGCCCGTTCCCCTTCGAGGGCGAGGAGGACGCGGACGTCATCAACGCCGGCAAGCAGACCGTGACCATGCTGCCGACGACGAGCATCTTCGACAGTTCCACGAGCTTCGCCATGGTTCGCGGCGGCCACATCGCGATCTCGATCCTGGGGGCGCTCCAGGTCGCCGAGAACGGGGACCTCGCCAACTGGATGATCCCCGGCAAGATGGTGAAGGGCATGGGGGGCGCGATGGACCTGGTCGCGGGCGTACCCCGCGTCGTGGTGCTGATGGAGCACGCGGCCAAGGACGGCTCCCCCAAGATCCTCAAGCACTGCACCCTCCCGCTCACGGGCAAGGGCGTGGTCAATCTGATCGTGACGGAGCTGTGCGTCCTGCAGGTGAGCCGCGATCCAGCCCGCCCTGGCCTCATGCTGGTCGAGTTCGCGCCCGGCGTCAGCCTCGACGAGGTGCGTAGCAAAACGGAGGCCGATTTCACGGTGGGAGACGCGCTCCAGGCAGCCTGACCCACTTGCCCGGCCCCTCTTGTTCGAGCGCGGCGCCGGGCCTATAAGCCGCCCTCCCAAGTTTCCCAGTCATCGCTGGGGGGCCGTAGCTCAGTTGGGAGAGCGCCTGAATGGCATTCAGGAGGTCAGGGGTTCGATTCCCCTCGGCTCCACCACTCCTGGCACGCAAGTCCTTGTAGATTTGAGGCTCGTGCGAGTCGCCGGAGAGCTTTCCCTCAAACCTTCCCCCAAATGGACCGGGCGGAGCGGCCCAGCCTGTCTCCTCTCCTGTTTCTGCTCGGCGCTTGGCAGCGAGGCGTCGGCACTCCGTTCGCGCTTCTCGATGTTCGAGTTTATTGATCGCTCACGATCTCGTGTGTTTCTAAATAGGGCTGAGCCGCGGCGATAAACGCCATGGGCGGAGATCCGATCATGCCACCATTCTTGCCTCCGGCGACGGCGAATGTTGCCTCGTCTGTTCCCTCTCACCCGCAGCCCGATTGTGCCGGGCGCTACCGCATTGCCGTCGGGAGCGGCAAGAACCTGGGGCAGGGCTTGCCTGTCCTGGGCTGATCGGCGTGGCTGAGGCCTGACCACGGGGGCGGGCGTGATGCAGCAGCCGGTGCAGCTGGACGCGAGGACGGAGCAAGGCGAGGTGAACAGGACGGGGTTGCTCACGGTCAGCCGTCCAGCGATGGACATCACGCTCGCGGAGGTCGGCCTCATGCTCGCCGAGGCCAAGGCGCTGCTGGCCAAGCGGCAGGCGAGCATGCGGCGCGGTCAGGTGACCGAGTATGCCGCGCACTGCCGGGTCTGCCCGGCCTGCGGGGCGCTGCAGCCCCTCAAGGATCGGCGCACCCGACGCATACAGACCCTGTTCGGCACGGTCGAGGTCGAGGCGCCACGGATCCGGGTCTGCTGCTGCCGCGTGTCGGCGGCCATGCCGGAGGTGGCGTTCTCGCCGGTCTGCGCGCTGCTCACCGCCCGCTGCACGCCGGAGCTGGAGCGGGTGCAGGCCGAACTCGGGGCACGCACCGCGTTCCGTGAGGCGGCCCGGGTGCTTGAGGCTTTGCTGCCTGTCTCGTCTGCGAACCACGAGAGCGTGCGCCTGCGCACCCATGCCGTCGCCGTGCACCTCGGTCGCCGACGCGAGCCAGCCCGTGGTCATGCTGGACGGCGCCCACGTGCGTGCCGCACCAGGACACCAGACCCGGACCTTCGAGGCGGTCTGCGGCAAGGTCGAGCATGAGGACTGCTCGCCTCGGCGCTTTGCTCTGGTGCGCAGCGTGACCGAGCAGCCGCCCGTGCTGCTGCGGGCCGCGCTGCGGGAGCAGGGCTGGCGGGAAGGCGATGCGATGACCGCGATCGGCGACGGCGACCCCGCGTTGCCGGCTCTGGCGCGCAGCGACGAGAGCGCCGGTCGAGCCCACCTTGGATTGGTTCCATCTCTCCATGCGCGTGCGCCATGTCGAGCAGGCCCTGCTCGGCCTGCAAGCCCTGGAGCCGGCAGACCGTGGCCCGCTCGACCGCGCGCAGGCGGACGTGGAACGCCTGCGAAGCCTACTCTGGAACGGTCGTCACGAGGACGCCTGCGAAGCCCTGGGCCGGATCATGAGCTGGGCGGAGCACGCCATCGTCGCGAACGGCTCCGCGATGGCGGCGAAGGCACGCAAGCTCGTCACACTCAGCGCGGCGCTGCTCACCTCCATCCGGACCAACGAGGGCGCGCTGATCGACTACGGCGAGCGCTACGAGGCCGGCAAGCCGATCTCGACCTCGCGTGCCGAGGCCACGGTCAACCACCTGGTCAGCGTCCGCATGAACAAGCGTCAGCAGATGCGCGGGACACCCACAGGCACCCACCGTGTGCTGCAGGTCAGGGCTGCCGTGCCGGACGGACGCTGCGGCTTCGGCCAGCAGCCCATCCAGCTCGCGGCGTAGCGCCCCAGGTCCTTGCCGCTCTCCCTGCCTCACCGCCGCCGTGGTCAACCTCAAGCGGCTCGCCGCGGCGCTCGCTGCCTTGCTCGCGCCGTGGCTCGCGTTCGTGGCCGCCCTGGTGGGCCAACTCGCCGCCGAACTGGTGCGACAGCCTCCGGCCTGCCGCTTCCGCTCGGCCCGGGCTTGATCCCAGCACAGTCCGGAACAGGGTTCCTCAACAGGCCCGGGCCGTTGGTATCATCTCAACAGGGTTGCTCCGAGTATTCCGAGGCAGCGTTGAACACGAGCCGCCAGACCTACTCCCGCATCATCTCCCGATACGCCACGTAATCCGCGTGCATCCGCTGGAACACCGCATACTTCGCCCCATGATACGCCGCCGTCGCCGGGTCCGGCTCGATTACCCGGCCCGCCCGCGTCATCGCGCCCATCGCCGTCCGCACGTCCGGGTAGGCGCCGCCCGCCACCGCGCCTAGCACCGCGGCCCCCAGCAGCACCGCCTCCGGCTCCGCCGCCAGCACCACCCGGCACCCCGTCGCGTCAGCGTGCGCCTGCAGGAAGACGCGGTTCTTCGTGCCGCCGCCGCTCGCCAGGATCGTGTCCACGCCATACCCGTTCGCGTTCAGCACCTCGATGATGTGCCGCGTGCCGTAGGCGATGGCCTGGACCGTCGCGAGGTAGAGCAGCGCCAAGTCGTCGAGCGTCGCCGACAAGCGCAGCCCGGCGATCACCCCGCGCAGCGTGGGATCGGCGCGCGGCGAGCGGTTGCCGTGGTGGTAGGGCAGCATGTGCAGGTTGCGCGTGAGCGTGGTCATCGGCGCCTCCCCGGCCATCGCATCCAGCCGCTCGTTCAACGCCTCGTGGACGCCGCCCGGCCCGGCCGCTTCGCGCAGCTCGGGGTAGCCCGCGTGCGTCATGATCACGTGGTCCACGAGCGCGCCCGTCGCCGACTGGCCGCCCTCGTTAAGCCAGAGGCCTGGCACCATCGCGGAGTAATACGGCCCCCAAACGCCCGGCACGAACGACGGACCCGGCGACACCGCCATGTGGCAGCTTGACGTGCCGCCAATCAGCGCGAGCCGCCGCAGCAGGCCCGCATCATTAGGCGCCGCACCGTCCAGCGCCGCGCCGACGGTGCCGATGCCCCCCGCGTGCGCGTCAATCGCCGCGGTTCCGACCGGGATGCCGGGCTGCAGGCCCAGTGCCGCCGCCGCCTCGGCCGTCAACCCCTTGCCTACGGCCTCGCCGAGCGGGCGAACGTCCGTCCCAATGCGCCGGAACTGCTCGTCCGCGAGCGCACCGAGGCCGATCTCGCGGAAGTAGGATTCATCCCACCGCCCCTCATGGCCCAGGTAGGTCCACTTGCAGACGGTGGTGCAGAGCGAGCGCGCCGGGTCGCCGGTCATGCGCCAGGTCAGGAAGTCGGAGAGATCGAAGAACTGCGCCGTCCGCGCGAAGGCCTCCGGCATCTCCTCCGCGAGCCAGAGCAGCTTCGGCGTCTCCATCTCGGGCGAGATGCGGCCGCCGACGTAGCGCAGCACGTCCGCGCCGGTCGCGTTGATGCGGTCCGCCTGGCCAAGCGCGCGGTGGTCCATCCAGACGATGACGTTGCGCGCCGGATCCTGCGTCGTGCTCAGCGAGACCGGCTGGCCCGCCGCGTCCACGGCGACGAGCGAGCAGGTCGCGTCGGCGCCGATGCCGCGCACGTCGAGTTCCTCACCGGCCACCGCCACCGCCTCGCGCACGGCGGCGCAGACGCAGGCCCAGATGTCGCCGGTGGACTGCTCGACGTGCTCAGGCGCCGGGCGCCATATCTGGATGGGGCGTGTCGCACTCGCGAGTCTGCGCCCCTCAAGATCGAACACCCCGGCCCGGGCACTGCCCGTGCCCACGTCTATCCCGATCACCGCTTGCTTCATCGTGTGCCCTCCCTTGCTCCCCATCAGATGCTTTGTTGGTCAAAGGCATGTCCTGATCATGCCATTTGCCCATAAGGGATGCCTACAGCGCTCTGCACAGAAAAAGTTTTTTGCAGCACGTTAACTCCAACCTAGCCAGCCCTCCCGGCAGTATAATTACGCTAATGGTTTGAGTTAGAAGTTCCCCACCACCCATCCCATATGGGTCCAGTCCCCGATGTCCGGGGGCCTGGCTCACGGATGAGGGGTGATGGCAGGCTCGCGGGCGGTCTCGCTCCCTCTGTCGAAGGCGGATCGCGCTACGTTGGAGAGCTGGACGCGGCGCGGCAAGACGGCGCAGTCCTTGGCGCGACGGGCACGGATTGTGCTAGCCCGTGCCGAGCTGGGTGCGACGAACATCGACGTGGCCGTGGAGCTTGGTATCCATCGGCTGACGGTGGCGCTGTGGCGCCGGCGCTTCGCCGAACGCGGCGTGGACGGCTTGCTCGATGAACCCCGGCCCGGCGCGCCGCGCACGATCACCGACGCGCAGATCGAGCGGGCGGTGGTGACCACCCTGGAAGGCGAGCCGCCGAATGCCACGCGCTGGAGCACGCGCAGTCTGGCCGAGGCGGTGGGGCTGAGCCAGTCAGCGGTGGTTCGGATCTGGCGCGCCTTCGCCTTGCAGCCGCACCGGAGCGAGACGTTCAAGCTCTCGCGCGATCCGCTGTTCATCGACAAGGTCCGCGACATTGTCGGCCTCTACCTGAACCCGCCTGACCGGGCGCTGGTGCTGTGCGTGGACGAGAAGCCCTCGATCCAGGCCCTCGGGCGCACCGCGCCGGTGCTACCAATGCGCCCAGGGCAGGTCGAGCGCCGCACACACGACCATGTCCGTCATGGCACCACGGATCTGTTCGCCGCCCTGGACATCAGCAGCGGCAAGGTGATCGCCACCACGCAGGCTCGGCATCGTGCCCAGGAGTTCCGGGCCTTTCTGGACCTGATCGAGCAGAACGTGCCGGCGGCATTGGACGTCCATCTCGTGCTGGACAACGCCTCGATCCACAAGACGCCCATGATCCACGCCTGGCTGGCCAAGCGGCCGCGCTATCACCTGCACTTCACGCCGACCTCGGCGTCCTGGATCAACATGGCGGAGGGCTGGTTCGCGCTGCTGACCCGCCGCCAGTTCCAGCGCGGGGCCTTCCGCAGCACCGCTGAGCTGGACGCCGCGATCCATCGCTACATCGAGACCAACAACGCCAACCCGCACCCATTCACTTGGACCAATTCACTTGGACCAAGTCCGCCGATGCCATTCTCGACAGCATCAAGCGCTTGTGTCAGCGACACACCCCTATGGAGTCGTGATAAGGGCTACTAACTCATACCACTAGCACGGATATGACAAGATGAAGCACCAAGACAACATGCGCCAACAATTACACGGGCTGGTCTTATACACGGGCTGGTCTTAGCCGTCCGGAGACTTTCCCGGCGGCTCATCGCCCCACTCGTCCGCGATGAGCGCCTGATCCCGGCTCACCTCGGCGATATCCGCCTCGGACGGTGGTTTGGGCACGCCCGCTGGCCGGGGCGCGTCCGGGTTCGATAGCGGCTTGTCTGGCATGGTCCCTCCTCCTGCTCTGCTAGAGCACGATCCGAACGCGCCGACTCGAAATTTCTTTCCCCGACGCGACGCGATGTGATTCACCTTGCAAGCTGGAGAGGAGGCCAGCATGCATGGCACGATCACTGTCGCAGGATCTTCGCTCTCGGGTGATCGCGGTGGTTGCAGGTGGCATGTCCTGCAATGCGGCGGCGGCACGCTTCGGCATCGCGGTGTCGAGCGCCGTGCGGTGGGTGCGCGCCTGGCGTGCCGAGGGGCGTGCGACGGCCTTGCCGCAGGGCGGCGACTTGCGGTCGCACCACATCGAGGCCTATCGCGACGTGATCCTGGCGGCGGTCGAAGCCGAGGTGGACATCACACTGGTCGAGATCGCCGAGCTGCTCCATCGCGAGCACGGCACCTCGTTCGCGCTCAGCACGGTCTGGCGTTTTCTCGATCGCCATGATCTCACCTTCAGAAAAAACGGCGCACGCCAGCGAGCAAGAGCGGCCCGATGTCGCCGCCCGGCGACAGGCTTGGTTCGACGCGCAGCCTGACCTCGCTCCCGAGGACCTGGTGTTCATCGACGAAACCGGAGCCTCGACAAAGATGGCTCGACTGCGCGGGCGTGCGCCGCGCGGCCAACGATGCCGAGCGCCAATCCCGCATGGACACTGGAAAACGGTCACCTTCGTCGCGGCGCTGACGCTCTGCGGCTTGACCGCGCCTATGGTGCTCGATGGGCCGATGAACGGCCCCGCCTTCCTCGCCTATGTCGAGCAGATGCTCGTCCCCACGCTGCGTCCCGGCCAAATCGTCGTGATGGACAACCTGCCCGCCCATAAGGTCGCAGGCGTGCGGATAGCCATCCAGGCGACAGGCGCCCGGCTCTGGCTGTTGCCGCCCTACTCGCCCGACTTCAACCCGATCGAGAACGCGTTCGCCAAGCTCAAGGCGATCCTGCGCAAGGCTGCCGCCCGCACCATCCCGAGCCTCTGGGACGCGATCCGCGACGCACTGCCTCAGTTCACGCCCGAGGAATGCGCCAACCTCTTCAAGGCCGCAGGGTATGAGCCAGAGTGATCGGATTCTGCTCTAGCTCAACGCCGGCCCGCCGTGAAAGTGCCTGGCATTCTCAGTCCCGCACCAACTCCTCCGCGGCTACCCGCGCGACGATGCCGTGAGCGTTAACGCCCACCGGGAGGGTGCCGAAGCTGCGTCCCCACTCGCCGCCGATCCGCGTGGCGCAGAAGGCGTCGGCCACCGCCGCCGGGGCGTATCGCACGAGGAGCGCCCCTTGCAGTAACAGCGCCAGGCGCTCGGCAATCCAGCGCGCCTGCCCTTCCCCGGCCGTGCCCGCGGCGAGGTTGCCCGCGAGCGCCTCGGCCGCCGCATCGAGATGCCGGTTGCCGCCGCGCGCGGCCTCGACCTCGGCGCGCCACGCCGCGAGCGCGCGCTTGTCGCGGCCGAGCGTGCGCAACACGTCGAGCGCGATGACGTTGCCCGATCCTTCCCAGATCGCGTTCAGCGGAGCCTCGCGGTAGAGCCGGGGCATCGGACCTTCCTCGACGTAGCCGCCACCCCCCAGGCACTCCATGCACTCATAGACGAAGTTCGCGCAGCGCTTGGTCAGCCAATATTTCCCGACCGCGACGCCGAGCCGCGCCAGCGCGCGCTCGCCTTCATCCGCGCCATCGAAGGCGCGCGCGACCCGCATGAGCAGCGCCGCTGCGGCCTCATACTCAAGCTGCAGATCGGCGACGACGGCGCGCATCGCCGGCTGGTCGAGCAGCGTGCGCTGGAACGCCCGGCGATGGGCGACGTGATGCGCCGCCTGGGCGAGCGCCATGCGCATGATCCCGAGTGTGCCGGCCATGGTGTCGAGACGGGTGTGGTGGACCATGTCCAGGATCGTCGCGACGCCGCGCCCCTCCTCGCCAAGCAGCACCGCCTGGGCGCCGTGATACTCGATCTCCGACGAGGCGTTCGATTTATTGCCGAGCTTGTCCTTGAGCCGCATGATCTGGATCGCGTTGCGCTCGCGGTCAGGGGTGATGCGTGGCACGAGCAGGCAGGAGAGGCCGCCCGGCGCGTAGGCGAGCGTGAGGAAGGCGTCCGACATGGGCGCCGAGCAGAACCATTTGTGCCCGGTGAGCCTGTAGGCGCCGCCCGGCCCGCCGCCCTCCACGGGATCGGCGCGGGTGGCGTTGGCGCGCACGTCTGAGCCACCCTGCTTCTCGGTCATCGCCATGCCGACCGTGACGCCGACCTTGTTCTCGACCGGCCGCAGCGGGGCGTCGTAGGTCCCGTCCAGGATCTTGGGCACCCAGCGCGCCGCTACCTCGGGCTGGTGGCGCAGCGCGGGCACGGCGGCGTAGGTCATGCTGACCGGGCACATGGTCCCCTGCTCGGCCTGGCTGAACAGCGCCATGAGAGCGGCGTGAGCGACATGCCCGCCGGGCCGCCCGGCGGTCCAGGCGACCGAGTGGATGCGGTGGCGCATGGCGAGGTCTAGGAGCGCGTGGTAGGCGGGGTGGAAACGCACCTCGTCGAGACGCCGGCCGAAGCGGTCGAAGGCGACCAACTCGGGCGGATAGCGATTAGCCTGCTCGCCCCATTCCAGCACGTGCTCCGAGCCGACGGCTGCGCCCAGGGCGGCGAGCGGCGTGTCGAGCCAGGCGCCGCCCTCGCGCAGAGCCGCCTCGCGGAGTGCCGGGTCGGTCCGGTAAAGGTCGCGGCCGGCGAAGTCGGGAGGCTGGTTGGTCACGTCGTGGGTCGCGAGCGCGGTGCGTGGGGCGAAGCGGGGCATGGTAGTCCTCCCTCCCGGTAGTTCCTCCCGTCCGTGCGCTTGGGCGTCGCACACGGGTTTTCTTAACCGGATGTTTACCTCTGCGTCATAGCCTCAGAACACCGCGGCTGCACCCTGCACCGCTGCTCGATAGGAGATCGTATGCCCCGAGCCAGCATGACGGCGATCCTCGTCTCGATCCCGGCCTGGGCCGTGATCGGCACCGTTCTATGGTTCTTCTTGCACGCCGTAGCGTAAGCGCATTCCCTGCCTTACACCACCCCGGCCATCAGCCGCGGCACCTCCACGGCCAACTCGCGTGCGAGAAACCCGATCGGGCCGATGCGCCGGGCGAGCATCGCCCCTGCCTCGCCATGCAGCCAGACGCCCCAGACCGCGGCGCAGGCAGGCGGCGCCCCACGGGCGAGCAGCCCGGCGACGATCCCGGCCAGCACATCGCCTGAGCCGCTCGTCGCCAGTCCGACGCCGCCGCCGGCGTAGGTCCAGGCTTGTCCCTCGGGGCTGACCACGTGCGTCTGCGCCCCTTTCATCACGACGACGGCCTGCAAGATCCCCGCCGCGTGCCGTCCCGTGCCGAGCGGGTCGGCCTCGACCTGCTCGCGCGCCATGTCCAGCATCTTCGCCATCTCACCCGCATGAGGCGTGAGCACGGCCCGTCCCGCGTGCGGCCGGAGCGCCTTGCGCAGCGTTGCCTGCCCGCAGAGCGCACCCGCGTCGAGCACCAGGCGAGGGGCGCCTTCGGCGTCGAGACGAGCGAGCACGTCCTGGACGAACGCCATGGCAGCGTCCGTGTCCATCATGCCGGAGCCGAGCAGCAGCGCGTCCGCCCCGAGAGCGCTCGTCGCCAGCGTCTCCGCCGCCTCGGGGGCGAGGTCGCCGGCTTCCGTCTCGGGCAGGCCCATGACGAGCGCCTCGGGCAGCCGGAGCGCCAGGCTCGGTGCCGTGCTTCGTCCCGCCGCGACCTGGAGCTTGCCCGCGCCGGCTCGAAGCGTGGCCTCGGCGGCAAGCAGGGCGGCGCCCGGCACCTCGCGGTTGCCGCCCACGACGAGCACGCAGCCGCGCTGGTCCTTGTCCTCGCCCGGCACCGGGAGCGGCATGGTGCGGAGCAGGTCGGGCACGATCTGCGCCGTCATCGGGTCGCCATCGGGCTGTCCGGCGCTCCCGTCACGGGCGCGCCCTCGCGCTCCAGCGGCACCGTGAAGTTGTAGCGCACGAGCGCCAGCCCACCCGCGGGGTCGGGCGCATACTCGGTGACGCCGCAGTTCGCCACGTCGCCTTGGCGGTCCACGGCGAGGATGCCGGCCTCGTCCATCCCTTCCAGAAGGTAGCGGAGGCAGAGCACCACGACCTGGTGCGCGACGATCAGCACGCGACGCCCGGCGTAGTGCAGCTGCATGGTGTCGAGCAGGCTGCGCAGCCGCAGGATCACGTCGCACCAACTCTCGCCGCCCGGCGGACGGTGGTAGAACTTGCCCAGCATGGTGCGGAACCTAGCTTGGTCGGGAAAGTTCGTCTCGATGCCCAAGCGCGTGAGCAGGTCAAGCACGCCGAACTCCTTCTCGCGCAGCCGCTCATCCACGCCGAACGTGCCGGGCGCCACGGGCGTGCCGCCCTGGGCGTGGATGCGGGACGCGGTCTCGCGGGCGCGGAGATAGGGCGAGACGAGCACCACCTCGGGCTGCTGCTCCACGGGCATCTCGGCGAACCAGCGGCCGAGCGCGTCCGCCTGCCGCTCACCCAACGGGCTGAGCGGCACGTCCACGTCACGGGTGCCCAGGTCAATGCGCGCGAGCTTGGCGGCCATGGCGGCGTCGCGCGCCACGTTGCCGGCGCTCTCGCCGTGGCGCACGATCCAGAGATACCCAGGCCAGTGTTGCTGCATTCCCTGCTCCGTTTCTGGGGATCGCCGCTTGGGAGAGCCTACCCGCGCCGTCGCCGGCGCATATCGAGCGCCGCGGCCGTTGCCACGGCGAGCGCGCCCAGCGCAAGGGCCACACCATGCCGCGGCCCCAGGACGCGCAGCGTCTTCACGAACGTCTCGTCCATCGGTTCCGGCCGGAGCGGGTCGAGCACGTGGCTCTCCCCGAGGCGGCGCTCCTCGGCCGAGAGGTGCGGCGGCTGGAACGGCCGCAGGCTCCGGCCGCGCGGGCGCACGAGTTGGTCCATGGCACGCACCAGCGAGCCGCCACACTCGTCCAGCACGCGCCGCAGTTCGTCGCGCGGCACGCCCAGGTGTTCAGAAACCAGCGCGTCGCGCACTTGCAGGATTGCCTGACGCCTCTCCGGGGCGCGTGGATCATCAGGCCGCGCCTCCACGGCCAGGTCGCATTCGGTGTCGAGACCGAGCGAGCGGTTGTTGATGTTGGACGATCCTACGCGCAGCAGCGTGTCGTCCACGACCAGCACCTTGGCGTGGACGTAGATGTCCGCCCCCTCCTCCGTGACTGGCGTGTAGAAGCGTAGCCGCTTCTCGTGGTCGGCCGCGCGCAACCGTTCGAGCAGCACGGCGCGGGCCGATCCCATCACCTCCTCTTCGAGCCAGCCTTCCATCCGCCGCGGGTTGACGATGACGATTTCGGGGCCGCCTGTCTCGGCGAGGCGGTCGCGGACCGCGTCGGCGATGATCCGGGCGCTGAAATACTGGCTCTCCAGGTAGATCGTGCGCCGGGCGGCGCGGATCGCGGCGAGATAGAGCGACTCGATCTCGTGCACCTCCTGCTGGCCGTCATAGCGCGGCTCGGTGCGGGAGATCGCCACGTCCACGTCGTGGAACTCGGCCTTCAAGCCGTTCGGCCAACGGACCTGGCCCGGCGGCGGCGGCTCGATCCTGCTCCCCTCCCCTGCGAACCAGCGCTGGCGCGCGAGGTCGCCCAGCGCCTTCGCCGCGTCGCCATGGACCGCGATGGTCGCGTCGTGCCAGGGGCCGTGCGGCGTGCCGTTCGGGTGTTTGCGGCGCGGGTCGTGGTCGAGGTGGGCGGGGGTGTCCCAGCGGTTGAGCGTGATGTCTATGCCGCCGCAGAAGGCGATGGCGTCGTCCACCACCGCGATCTTCTGATGATGGCATCCCTCTGCCGGATGATGGCTGTCGAGATGGAGGTGCAGGTTGCGCGAAACGATCCAGTTGAGCAGAAAGAGCGGCGTCGTGCCCCGGAACGGCGCCTTCAGGAACGCGAGGTCCCAGCGCAGGAGATAGACGTGCAGGCCCTTGTTGCGCCGGACCGCGTAGGTCAGGAGGTTCCCAAGAGTGTTCGGCACGTCCGGTGCCGGGTTGTCGCGGTCGAGCCTGATGTCGGTGTCGAAATCCCAGCCGATGAGCAGGACGGAGTGCCGGGCGCGCAGGATGGCGTCCTTCACGTACCGGAAGTAATCCTCCGCATCCACGATGACGGTCATGCGGTCGGCGCGCGCGATGCGCCAGCAGGTCTTGCCTGGCACGAGTACGGAGTCGCTCATCACTTTCTTGGGCCTCCTTGCCTCTGGATCGAGGGATGATAGCGCACGGTCAGCCCTGGGGTTGGGAGGGAGCACAGCTCGTTTCACGCATCGGCCGGACCGGGGATCGCGGATGAGACAGCGGGAATCTTTGTAGCTGCTCCTCTCGGGGGAGAACGAACATTCGAAAATCAGAGACTTGACCGAGCAAGCCGTGGCACCGTCGTGCGCGGCGCAGGTCGCGGCACGCGCGATCGTGGCCGGGCCATCGAGCAGGCGCAGCAACTGGGACGTGCCTACGGCGCTATGGCCCGCATCACTTCATGGAGGCCACGATGTCTGACAACCCTCTTGATCCTTCCCCCGAACAAGAACGGGCCGTAGCGGCGCTTGCCGAGCGGCTCTGGGCCGAGGACGGCCGGCCTGAGGGACGGTTACCCGACTACCGCGAGCGCGCGGACGAGCTGGTGCGCATGGAGATGGCGGGTAATGCGGGCCAGCTTCCCAACCCCGAGACGCATCCCGAGCCCGTCGAGGAGGCGTCCATCCAGGAGAACCTGGGGGAGTTCCCCGGTGCGAGGAATACGGATGACCAAGGCGACTGGCGGCAGACGCCGATGACGCGAGAGCAGCTCCGGGAAGGCTATGATCCTGGACCTAACCACGGCGACCACCCGTGAGAAGGGTCGGCCGGCCCTGGGAGGTCCTTCGAGAGTGCCCATGGAAAGCGAGACGGAACAGGCGTTTGGCGAAAGGTTGCGGAGGGTGAGTCGTAAGTTCACGCATTCGTGAACGCAGCTCTACGCCGAAACGCGCTCTTTGGATCAGTGGAAGGAGAGCGGAATCTGCGGAACGCAGGGCCGTAAGCGTTTTTTAACGAAAGTGTTGACCGGCTTTGACGATCTGTTAATATACGTCCAAAGAATTGGATGAGGAATCCTTGTATGCCCTATGTTGGTTCCCCGCCTTTGGTCGTTGATCGTCCCCACGCTATTCGTCCCCACCCTGGCATGGGCCGGAGGTCCCAGGTGAAATGGATACAGGTTTGAACGCTGTGGCCCCATCCAATCGTCAGTCCACCGGCCCATGGCCGGCAGGCGCCAACCCGGCCGTGCGCCGGCGAAAGGTGCTCCTGTCCCTGCGCATCGACCACGACGTGCTGGAGTGGTTCCGCGCGCAAGGACCCGGCTATCAAACGCGCATGAATGCTGTCCTGCGCGCCTACATGGAGCATGCTCGCGGAGGTAGCTGACACCCTATCAAGGTCGGGACGCAAAACGCGCCCCGGCTGGCTACTGTCGGCCCAACTCCCGAACGAATACGGCTGCGATTCTCGCTCCTGCCTGGATCGTGCCACGCACGCTCCCTGCTACCTTGCTCTCTCCGCCTGCCCTGCGCCGATAGGGCATCGGTATCTCCGCGACACGCAAACCGAGCCTCGCCGCGCGCATCTGCATCTCCAGGTTCCAGCCATAGGTGGTCTCGCGCATCGCCAGGCGCGGCAGCATGTCGCGCCGCAGCACCCGATACGCACACATATCCGTGTAGCGCACCCCATAGAGCAGGCCCATGCCGGCACCCGCGACCTCGCCCGCGAGAACTTGATGCCAGCTCATCGCGCCCGGCTCGCGTGCGCCTCGGGTGCGGGACGCGATGCTGAAATCGGCCGCTTCCTGCAGCACAGGGGCTGCGAGCCGGCCCAGCAAGTCGCCCCGATCCGCCCCATCCCCGTCCATCCAGCACAGCACGTCGCAGCGAGGGCCGGCCGAACTCCGCGCCGAGCAGGCAGGCGCGCCCGTAGCCACGCCCGGCGTCAAGCACCTGCGCCCCCGCGGCGCGCGCCCGCTCTTGTGTCCCGTCCGTGCTGCCGCCGTCAGCAACGATCACCTCACGGACGAGACCGCGCGGCAGCTCAGCAACCACCTGCGCTATGCTCGCCGCCTCGTTGAAGGTCGGGATGACGACGGCGATGCGCGCAGCGGCGGCGCTCACAGGCTCCAGCGCAGGCCGCAGCTCTGGCAGGGCTTAGGCGGCGTGTCACCGAGGAGTTGCGCACGGAACGCCTGGTAGAGCGGACCATTCCACATCGCGCGGATGTCTTCCTGCGTGGCATCGCCGAGCGTGTAGGTCTCATAGCCGCGCGCCGAGAACGGCGCGATGCAGCACGGCAGCGCCCGGCCGTGCGCCGTGAAATACATCAGCGACCAGGGGCGGCGGCACAGCGACCAAGGCTTGTCGTCGGTCTGCTTCTTGAGGCTGAGACCCGGCTCCGTCGCACCCGAGGCATCGAGCGAGACGCCCAGCGCGCGCCCGACCGCCTCGGCCTCGGCGATGGCGGCTTCCTCCTCGGCGCGCGTGCTCTCGAACAGGCTGCTCTCGGCGCGCGCCATGCCGAACCCGGCGTCGTCGAACACGAGCCGCTGCAAATGGACCTCGGCGACGCCCATCGTGGCCGCGAGCCGCATGAAGGCGGGTAGCTCCGCGACCGTTTCCTTCAGCCCCGTGAGCCAGAGCGAGACGCGCGGGCTGGCCGTGCCCATCTCGCGCTGCAACTCCGTGAACGCGCGGACATTCTTGACGATCCGGTCGAAGAACGGCTTGCCGCGCACGCGCTGGTAGCTCTCCGCCTCGGCGGCGTCGAGGCTGACCCGGAGCTCGTCCAGCCCGGTCTCGATCAGCTCGCGCCGCTTGTTGCGGGCGAGCAGGGTGCCGTTGGTGTTGAACAGGGTGTAGATGCCGCGCGCCTTCAGGTAGCGGACCATGCGCGGCAGATCGCGCACCAGCATCGGCTCGCCGACGCCGTGCAGCACGGCGCGGGAGACGCCTTCGGCCTGGTCCACGATGCGCGTGAACAGCTCCCAGCTCATGTCCGCGGGCGGCTCCAGATCCTCGAACGTGCGCGGACACGTCTCGCAGAGCAGGTTGCAGCGGTTCGTGACCTCCAGGTAGAGGCACACCGGCGGCGCTGCCTCGGTCGAGCGCGCGTCCACGGCCTCGAAGTATCGGCGCGGGTCGGCGCGGGTCTGAGGCAAGGGGCTGACTTGGTTCATCGTATGCTCCGGCGTAGGCCACGGGCGAGAAGGGCGGCCGCGGGCAGGAAAACCAGGGCTGGCCACAACACCCGGTTGTGCTGAGGATCGAGGTAGAGGAGCGGGGCCAGTCCCGTTAACCATAGGGACCAAGGCTCCGCGCACAAGGCCGCCAGATAGGCTATCCAGCAGAGATACCAGGCATAATGCGGCGTCACGGCCAGCATGGTGGCGCCCGCGAGCAGCAGCGCGCCCCGCCCGGCCGCGCGCGTTCGCCCGGCGCTATCGGCTGGCACTGGCCGCCAAGCCACCCAGAGCGCGAGCGCGAGCAGCGCGGCGGCCGTGAGCAGGAGCCAGGCGCCGCCCACCCAGCGCGGCAGCTTCCCGGCGATCGCGAGTAGCCGCAGCCAGAGCACGCCCGCCCCGCTCTCCAGCCCCTCCTCCGAGCCGTAGCCCGGCAGATAGCCGAGCACGCGCCACCCCGCCCCGATGTAGGGCAGATAGGCGACCACGATCGCCACCACTGCGGCCAGCGGCAGTCGCCAATCCCATCGTCTCCACAGTGCAGGCGCGACCGCGAGCGGCAGCACCTTGGTCAGCCCGCCCCCCGCGAGCGCCACGCCCGCGAGCGCCCGGCGTCCGGACGTGGCCGCGAGCATGGCGGCGCCGATCCAGGCGAGCGACGCCGCGTCCACGTGCCCATCGCCCGCAAACTCCCACACTGGCAGCGGGGCCCAGGCATAGATCGCGAGCCGCGCCGCAGGCAGCCCGGCACGGCGCAGGAGAGCCAGCAGGAACGCGCCCGCGATGCCCTCCGCGACCACCATCACGATCTTCATGCCCCTCACCTTCATGCCAGGCACGCCGGGCGAGACCGCGGCTGCGAGGCGGAACAAGCCCTGCGCCGCGGGTGGATAGATCGTCGGCGCCTCGATAGCGCGGTTGATATACGGATAGACGTCCTGATCGCGCAGGAACGCGAGCGCTGGGTCCGCCGGGCGGTAGCGATAGGGGTTGATGCCGGCCGCCTGCACGCGCCCATCCCACACATAGCGATACACGTCCGAGCTGAGCAGCGGCGGGCCGAGCAGCGGGATGAGGCGCATGGCGAGCGCCAGGACCAGCACGCCCGGCACTGCCCGGCGCGGCGGCGCTCGCAGTGCGATGAGGCACGCGCCCGCCCACACCGCCCCCGCGACGAGTTCCAGGGCGATGAAGCGCACCATGGCAGCGCCGCCCAGCTCGATCTCGCCCGGCGGAAGCTGGCTCGCGCCCGCCACCGTCAGCACCGCCAACGCCACCCCCAACGCCCAGAAGGCGGCGGCTGAACCTAGCCGGGTCACGCCCCCGTTTCTCGCGCCCGCAATCGCGCGTCGGCGCCGAACCGGGCAAGTGCCGCGCGTGTGGCGGGTGCTTCGGAGGGCGCGGGGCGGCCCCTCCCGTTCGCGGCCAGCAATCGCTGGAGCGAGGCTGCGTCGTCCACGTCATACCAGGGCGGAAGCTCGTCCAGGCGCAACCCGAGCGCCGCAGCTCGCGCACGCGTCGTGGCGGCGACCTCACCCGTGCTCCAGGCAATGTCGGCGAACATCCTGGGTTGCAGTGTGCGCAGGCCGAGCAGGTAATAGCCGCCATCCTCAGCAGTACCCAGCACCGCCTCGCCGCCGGGCGCCATCAGCCGCCGGGCGGCGTCGCGCAGCACCTCGGTGGGCAGGTCCGGACTGTCTGAGTTGAGCACGCAGACGCCACCGAAGCCTTCGGCGAACAGCACCTGCATGGCATGCAGCAGGGCAAGGCCGAAGCCGGCAACGCCGGGCGGCGGCGCGATGGTGCCGTCGGCGAGGACGAGGCCGGTGCCGGGCGCGAGTAGCCCGGCGAACAGCGCCTCCGTGCCCGCGGGCGCGAAGGCAACGTAGGGTGCAAGCGGCGCGTCGAGGGCTGCGAGCGCCAGGTTGGCCGTGATGTCCTGGATGAAGGCCGCGCTCAACACGCTCGCTTCCTCGGGCGTGAACGGCGGGCAGAGTCTGGTCTTGCTTCGCCCGACACGCGGCGCTTTCGCCATCACGGCGACGGCGCACACGCCTGCCCGCATCGTTTGTTCCACCATCGTTTATTCCTTTGGGCGCGACTATGCCGGCGCGGCCTCACGCCCGGCAACCCGCCCCCGCCCTGCGCCGTTGACTCGGCCAGTCCCGAAGGAGTCCATCATGGCAGCCCAACTCCCTCCCATCCCGCCCGCCGCGCGCTCGCCCAAGGGCGCCGGCGAGGGCGGGCATGAAGTCCAAGCCGCATGAGCCGCAGCATCACGCCCACGACAGCAACAAGGACGAGCAGGGCGAGTCCGGCAACATGCACCAGAACACGACCAACACTGGCTACCAGCAGGATCGCTGAACCATGTCCCACGAGAGTCACAAGGCCGAGCACGCCGACCGTAGCGTCGGCGGCCCTGGCAGCAGCCAGCAGAACAAGGACAAGCCCGAGACCCACCACACGGATGAGGGTCCGAACCAGCACCGCCCGGCGCCTGGCGCCCCAACGAGCGATAGCCGCAGCCATCGCGCGGGCGGCGGCGGCGAGCGGGACCGGCACCACAGCCACGACCCGGCCCAGAACAGCACTAGCCGCAAGGCGTAGAGCGGCTTGCAGCCTTACCGGCGGGTCAGCACGAAGCGGACCGGCCGGTCAGGCTGCGTGGTGACGAGGCCGCGCGGGACGACGTCGCCGCCGCCGATCAGCTCGATGCGGAAGGTACGCAGCAGCCGGGCGAGCACAAGCGTTGCCTCGGTCAGCGCGAACTGGGCGCCGACGCAGATGCGCGGACCCGCGCCGAAGGGCAGGTAGGCGTAGCGGTCGGGCGGCTCGGCGCCGGGTAGGAACCGGGTCGGGTCGAAGCTCTCCGGGTCGCGCCAGAGGCGGCGATGGCGGTGCAGCACCCAGGGCGAGATGCTGATCACGGTGCCCGGCTCGATGTCTCGCCCCGCAATCGTGTCGGGACCAAGCGCCTCGCGCACGATCAGGAATGCTGGCGGGTAGAGCCGCAAGGTCTCGTCTATGTGTGCGCGCGTGTAGGGTAGCGTCCGGAGCGCGGCCGCGGCGTTGTCCGCCGACAGGTCGGCCGTGGCCGCCTCCGCGGCGATGCGTTCCTGATGCTCGGGGAGCCGCGCCGCGATGTAGCAGGCCCAGAACAGGGCGACCGAGGTGGTCTCGTGCCCGGCGAGGATCATGGTTGAGACCTCGTCGCGCAGCTGCGCGCGAGCGAAGCCCGCGCCGGTCTCGGGGTCGCGCGCGGTGGCAAGCAGGTCGAACAGGTCGCGCGGGTGGTCCTCCGGCGCCTGGCACTGCCGGGCGTCTATGATGCGGTCCATGAAGCGGAGCCAGTCGGTGCGGAAGGCGGCGCGACGGAGGTCGAGAGGGGTCGAGACCGAGAGAGGCAGCAGCAGGTCGAGAAAGCCTGCTCGCGCGTAATCCCTTGCGTAGCGCAGCAGCAACGCCCGCAGCTCGGCGCCGAAGCCCGTCATCTCCAGCGAGAACATGGACTGGCCCGCGATGGCAAGCGCCAAGGTTTGCAGGTGCGGCAGCAGCTCGACCGGGCGTCCGAGCACTTGGCCAAGCTCGGCTTCCTTGGCTTCGCTCGCCCGGACGACGTGACGCGCCAGGATGGGCATGGTGCGCGGCGCGAGGGCTGGGGCGATGGTGCGGCGCTGGTGACGCCAGGCCTCGCCCTGTGCGAGGAGCAATCCCTGGCCGAGGATGGGCTGCAGCACCCGCCGCGTGCCCCGATTGCGGCCGTAGTTGTCGTTGTTGGTGACGAGCACGTGGCGGATCGCGTCCGGGGCGTTGAGCATGAGCTGCTGGCGGCCGAGGAAGCGGCCGGGAAGGATGTCCCGCTCGTAGGCGATCTTGCCCCAGAGTTCGAGCGGGTTGCGGCGCAGCACGAGGAAGGCCTCAAGCTGCGTGCGCTCGCGCGTCGTCACCGGCGGGCGCGGCAGTTGGGGCATGGGGATGGGTGCTTCGGGCATGAACAAGAGATGGGATGCCGCAGCGTTTGGTCCAGGAGGGTTCCATCGCCGCAGGATTGCCCGCCGGCGCCGAAGGTGGGACACAGCCGCCCATGAGCCCGGGCTACCTCCCTTTCGCCGGCGCGCTCGACCTGCCGGCCTTCCTCTGCGACAATTGCGGCTACTGGCAGCGCTACTTCGCGCCGCCACCCTCCTGCCCGATGTGCCTCGACGCCCGGCACGTCGTCCCGCAGGACGGCTGGCGCTTCTGGACCCGCGAAGAGGCGCAGGCGCGCTTCCCCTGCCACTGGGCCGAGGTCGAGCCGGGCGTCTGGCGCTTCTGGAACGAGCCGGTGGGCGGCATCGGCCCCAATGCCTACCTCATCCAGACCGACGCCGGGAACATGGGCTTCGAGGGCTGCCCGGTGTTCAGCGAGGCCGCGCTGGAGCACATCGCCTCGCTCGGCGGAATCAAAGTGCTCTCGGCCTCCCACCCGCACTCCTACGGTGCGCTGTGGCAGTTGCAGGATCGCTTCGACCCCGAGCTTGCGCTGCATCCCGGCGACCTCGCGTGGTCCTCGGCGCTGCGCGTGACCTGGCCTTGGGACGAGACTTTGGAGCCGCTGCCGGGCTTGGAACTCCATCTGACGGCGGGGCACTTCGCGGGTCACGCGGTGCTGTTCGACCGTAGCAGGCGCATCCTGTTCTGCGGCGACGCGCTGAAGTTCGATCCTGACCCGCTCGATCCGCGGCGCGCGCTCGCGATCTCCGCGCACAAGGCGTTCGTGCGGGGCGTGCCGCTGACGCCCGCGGAACTCCGCCGCTATCGCGCCGTGTTCGCCCCGCTCGACTTCGCCCAGACCTGGACCCCGTTCGAGCAGGCGGCCAACAGCGGGCGCGCCGAGGCGCTGGCGCTCATAGACGGGATGCTCGCCACCCGGCCGCACGCCGCCCCCGTGCCGCTCGCTGCGCTGCGAAGGGGACTTGGCCTGCATCACGACTCCGCGATGTAAGGACGTTCCCCGTTCCCTTCCCGACCGGCCCGCGCCGTAATCAGCCGCGAGAAGAAAAAGGGGGGAACACGCGATGCAACTCAGCCGCGAGGATCTGCTACGCGCGTACCGCACGATGCGCACGATCCGCGACTTCGAGGAGCGGCTCCACGTCGAGTTCGCGACCGGCGACATACCCGGCTTCGTTCACCTCTACGCAGGCGAGGAAGCGTCAGCAGTAGGCGTGTGCATGCACCTCGCCGCGAGCGACCAGATCGCGAGCACGCATCGCGGACACGGCCACTGCATCGCCAAGGGCTGCGACGTGCCGCGCATGATGAACGAGATCTACGGGCGCAAGGACGGGCTCTGCGGCGGCAAGGGCGGCTCCATGCACATCGCCGACCTCTCCAAGGGGATGCTGGGGGCGAACGGCATCGTGGGCGGCGGCCCGCCGCTGATCTGCGGGGCGGCACTCACCTCCAAGGTGCTCAAGACCGGCGGGGTCGCGGTCGCGTTCGTCGGCGACGGCGCCTCTAACCAGGGCACGACGCTGGAGAGCTACAACCTGGCGACGATCTGGAAGCTGCCTGCGGTGTTCGTAATCGAGGACAACGGCTACGCGGAGAGCACCGCCTCGGGCTACGCGGTCGGCGGCAGCCAGGTGAAGCGTGCGGAGGGCTTCGGGATGCCGGCGCAGGAGGTGGACGGGTTCGACTTCTTCGCCGTTCACGATGCTGCGCGCACGGCGATCGAGCGCGCCCGCGCCGGGGAGGGGCCGAGCCTGATTCACGTCCGCCTCGCCCGCTACTTCGGGCACTTCGAGGGAGACGCCACGACCTATCGTGCGCCGGGCGAGGTGGAGGAGCACCGCGCGGAGCGGGATTGCCTCGCGCGCTTCCGTACCCGCGTCACCGAGGCGGCGCTGCTGGAGGCGGACGCACTCGATGCGGTGGACCGGGCCGTTGCGGACGAGATCGAGGGCGCGGTGCATCACGCTCAAGGAGGCGGCGCCGCCGACCGAGGCCGACCTGCTGACCGATGTCTATGTGGCCTACTAAGCAGGGCTGAGCGGCCCTGCTGAGGGAGAAGCTGCGATGAGCAGGAAGAGCTTCCGGCAGGCGATCAACGAGGCGCTGCGCCAGGAGATGCGGCGCGACCCGACCGTGGTGGTGATGGGCGAGGACATCGCGGGCGGCGCCGGGGCGCCGGGCGAGGACGACGCCTGGGGCGGCGCGCTCGGCGTCACCAAGGGGCTGGTGGGCGAGTTCGGGCGCGACCGGGTGCTCGACACGCCGCTCTCCGAGAGCGCCTACATCGGGGCCGCGGCGGGTGCTGCCGCGACTGGGCTGCGCCCCGTCGCCGAGCTGATGTTCGTGGACTTCATGGGCGTCTGCTTCGACCAGATCTTCAACCAGGCCGCCAAGTTCCGCTACATGTTCGGCGGCCACGCGGTCACGCCCATGGTGATCCGAACGATGTATGGCGCCGGCCTCCGCGCCGCGAGCCAGCATAGCCAGTGCCTCTACCCGATCTTCACGCACGTCCCCGGCCTCAAGGTCGTGATCCCCTCCAGCCCCTACGAGGCGAAGGGCCTGTTGATACAGGCCATCCGCGACGACGACCCCGTGATCTTCTTCGAGAACAAGATGCAATACGACCAGGAGGAAGAGGTCCCGGACGAGCCGTATGCTATCCCGTTCGGCGAGGCGCGGCTCGTGCGCGAGGGGGACGACGTGACGATCATCGCGATCGGGCGGATGGTGCAGGTTGCCGAACAGGCAGCGGACCGGCTCGCGCGCGAGGGCGTCTCCTGCACGGTGCTCGACCCGCGCACGACTTCGCCGCTCGACGTGGACTCGATCCTGGAGAGCGTGGAGGACACGGGGCGGCTCGTGATCGTGGACGAGGCGAGTCCGCGCTGCAACATGGCGACTGACATCTCGGCGCTCGTGGCGCAGGAGGCGTTTGATGCGTTGCGGGCGCCCATCCGCATGGTGACGCCGCCGCACGTGCCCGTGCCGTTCGCGCCGAGCCTGGAGGATCTCTACGTGCCGAACGCGGAGAAAGTGGAAGCGGCGGTGCGCCGGGTCATGAGCCACCACGCGCGCGAGGCGGCGGCCTGACCATGGGCGCCGCGATCACGGCCATCACCATGCCGAAGTTCGGCCTGGCGATGACGGAGGGCAAAATTGCCTCGTGGATCAAGCCCGAGGGTGCGCTCATCCGGCCCGGTGAGGAGATCGCCGACATCGAGACGACCAAGATCACCAACGCCTACGAGTGCCCGGCCGGCGGCGTGCTGCGCCGGCACGTGGCGCCCGTGCAGGAGGATCTGCCCGTCGGCGCGCTGATCGCCGTGGTCGCCGAGGAGGGCGTGCCGGACGCCGAGATCGAGGCGTTCGTGGAGCGGTTCCAGGCCGAGTTCGCGACCCGCCAGGAGGAGGGCGGGGCGGAGGAGGCCGCGACGCCCGTCACTGTGGACGCGAGCGGGCAGCGCGTCCGCTACTTGGAGTTAGGCGCCGCACATGGCGGCGTGCCCGTGGTGCTCGTGCACGGCTTCGGTGGCGACCTGAACGGCTGGCTGTTCAATCAGCCGGCGCTGGCGGAGCGGCACCGGGTTCTCGCCCTCGACCTGCCGGGCCATGGCGAATCAGTGAAGGACGTGGGGCGGGGCGACCTCGCCGCGCTCTCCGCCGCGCTGGTTGCTTTCCTGGACGCGCTCGGCATCGAGCGCGCGCACCTGGTTGGGCACTCGCTGGGCGGCGCCGCGGCGTTGCGCCTGGCGCTCGACTACCCGGCGCGCGTCGCCTCGCTCAGCCTGATCGCGCCCGCTGGTCTCGGCCCAGAGATCAATGCCGACTTCACGAGCGGCCTCGCCGCCGCCACCAAGCGCAAGCAGTTGCAGCCCGTGCTGGAAGCGTTGTTCGCCGACAAGGGACTCGTCAGCCGCGACATGGCGGAGAACCTGCTCCGGGCCAAGCGCCTCGATGGCGCGCAGGCGGCGTTGGACGCGATCAATACAGCCAATTTCGGCGGCGGGACGCAGGCCGAGATGCTTGCCGGGCGGTTGGGGGAGCTTCAGGTTCCGGTGCAGGTGCTGTGGGGGGCGAAGGACGAAGTCATCCCGGTGCAGCACGCGGAAAGCTTGCCGCCGGGCGTCCAGGTCACCATGCTGCCCGGCGCCGGGCACATGCCGCACATGGAGAAGGCGGCCGAGGTGAACCGGGCGCTCCTGGACTTCATCGAGCGGTAGCGAGTCACCGCCGCCGGGTGTTGTGCAGGACGCCCTGCTCGCGCAAGGCGGCGATCTCCTCCTCCGTGTAGCCAAGGCCCGCCAGGACCGAGTCCCCGTGCTCGCCGAAGCGGGGCGGGGCTGCGTGCGCGCCGCCGGGCGTGCGGGAGAGCTTGATCGGGGTGCCGAGAGCGCGCGTGACGCCCAAGTCAATCACCATCCCGCGCGCGGCGGCCTGCGGCGAAGCGGTCGCTTCATCCACGGCCAGCACCGGCCCGGCCGGCACGCCCGCGCGCAGGAGCTGGTCACAGAGTGCATGCCCGTCGCTCTCCGCGAAAAGGACCGTGAGTTGCTCGACGAGTTGGGCGCGGTTGCGCACCCGGTCGCTATTGCCGAGGAAGCGCGGGTCGCTCGCCAGTTCCGGCCGCCCGAGCTGCTCGCAGAGCTTGCGGAACTGGCCGTCGTTGCCGATCGCGATGAACACCTCGCCCATGCGCGTCGCGTATTTCTCGTAGGGCGCGATGTTCGGATGCGGGTTGCCGAGCGGCATCGGGCGCTGGCCGTTGAGGAAGAAATTGGCTGCCTGCGGATGAATTAGCGCCATGCCGCAATCGTGCAGCGTCATGTCGAGATACTGGCCGCGCCCGGAGCGCACCCGTTCGTGGAGCGCCATCAGGATGCCGACGGTCGAGTAGAGCCCGGTCGCGAGGTCCACGACCGGCGTGCCCATCCGCAGCGGTCCCGTACTCGGGTCGCCGTTGACGCTCATCAGGCCCGTCATCGCCTGCAGGATGGCGTCATAGCCGGGCAGGCCCCCAAGCGGCCCGTCCGTCCCGAAGCCGCTCACCCGGCAGTGGATCAGGCCGGGAAAGCGTGGCGCGAGGTCCGCCTCGTAGCCGAGGCCCCAGCGCTCCATGGTGCCGGGCTTGAAGTTCTCGATCAGTATGTCCGCGCCATCGAGCAGGCGGAGCAGCACGGCGCGACCCTCGGGACGGGCGAGGTCGAGTGCGATGCTGTGCTTGTTGCGGTTAACGCCGAGGAAGTAGCTCGCGTCGCGTGTCCCGTCCCCGTAGTCGTGAAAGGGTGGTCCCCAGTCGCGCGTCTCGTCGCCGCCGGGCGGCTCGACCTTGGTCACGTCGGCGCCATGGTCGGCGAGGATCATGGTGCAGTAAGGGCCGCCGAGCACACGCGTGAGGTCCACGATCCGCAGCCCGGCGAGCGCGCCCGCGCTCGCCGTCATGCTCGCCTTTTGCGTGCCGTCCACCACCTAACCCTCCCTGCCTCCGGCAATCGAGGGCCGGACCGGCTGTCTTGCCCTACTGCGACAGCCGCACGCCGGCAAGCTGTCCGCCGATGGTGCTGAACGCTGTCTCAAGGTCGGCCGCGGTCGGCGTCAGGAAGTAGTTCTGCGGCGAGGAAGCGCAGTTCTGGAACAAGGTCTGCGTGCTAGGCGATACGCTGCCGTCATGATTGAATAGGACGGTGTAGATGGCGATTCCGGCGTTCTTGATGTTCGTGCACATCTGGCTCATGGCCTGGTTGATCTGAGTCGTGGCGTTGCCCTGGGTAACGCTGCCTGCCAGGCCCATCTGGTTCATCTTGAGTTGCCCATAGGCGGCGTAATCGGTGTCGCCATCGTTTGGCCACTGTGGAGGGCCTTTGGGACCGACGCCGGGGGCACCGCCCGACCAATCATACCACTCGTTGTTGCCATCAGTCATCAGGACAATGACCTTTTGCATGTTGGGAGTGCCGTAGTCGAGCGGGAGCTGGGGATACTTCGTGTTCCAAAGGTTGCGCCAGTTCGGGCTGAGGGTCCACCAGCCGGCTTGCAGGCCCAGGTTGATGAAGGTACCGCCCCGGAAGTTGGCGACCATCTGCGCGATGACCGGCATCGCGGCGTTACGGCTCGGCTGCAGGCCCATCACGGGCAAGTTCGGACAGCCCAGGTTGGGACCGACGGCCGTGTTGTCCGGCAGGCTCGCCTGGTTGGCCTCCGTGATGTTCCCGGTTGACCAATCATCGTCGCCTGTCACCACTTCCCGTTGACCTTATAGACGCCGAGGGTTGAGGGATACACGAAGGGCGTGAACGGGCTCTGGGACGGTGGAACGTCCGTGAAATCGTCCCCGGTCGAGGCGCGCGCCATCACGCAGCCCATCCACTGCTGCGTTTTTGTGTTGGTCAGGTCGTAGGTGCCGTTGTAGCCGCCGCTGTTGGGATTATAGGAGCCGGCTTTGAGCCAGCCGGTGTGGTTCGGGCCGATGTTGAGCTCAGCGGTGAACGGCACGATCGAGAGCCAGAGATTCGGCTCCGTATCCGTGCCGGTCTGGCTCGTGTCGTCGGGCGCATGGCCGTAGAGGATGTTGACGAGTTCTGTTGCCGACGTGTGCACCGCCTGGATCGGCCAGCCCTTCATCGAGCCCGTGTTGTCGAGCACGAGCGCGATCTCAAGACCCCCCAGCGCCCGCACGGCCTGGTTCGTCGCGCTCACAGGAATGGTCGCGGACATATTGTTCATGCCGGGCAGAAGGCGCAAGGCCTGCATGAGCGTCATCGGCACCTTAGCCTGCGCCGAGACCTGGACCGTTGTGCTGTTGACCTGCGTGATCGTCGGCCCCGTTACCGTTGCGCCCAGGAAGCCAGTGCTGGGGTTGGATGTGCTCTGGCCGAAATTGGCCCAGAACATGCCCTTGACTTCCGCGTTCCACTGGGCCGACTGGGTGGAGGTGTTCGCCATGTCGCGCGCCGCGGCCAACGCAGCCGCATCTATCGCCGTGCCCAGCCGCGACCGCACGAGCATCGTCCGCGTGAGGTCCACGGAAAGGCCCATGCCGAGCGTGACCGGCACGGCAAGCAGCCCGGCCATCGCGAGCACGTTGCCGCGGCGGTCCAGCCGCGGGCGCCATCGCCGGGCACTCAGCAGAGCTGCGCTGAGCGCGGCCTGTAGATGGCGTATGTGTAGATGTTGGTGGGGCCGCTCGCTGCTGTTCCGAGGATGGGCCAGAGTTTGACGCTCAGAATCCATGGTTGCACACCGCTGTAGATCTCCGTGACGATGACAGTCTCGTTGGAAGCAAGGCTGAAGCCGTTGGGCAGAGCGGCCGTCGCTCCTGCGGCGCCGAACTTGCTGACGTAGGAGGCGTTGGTCGTGCCGCTCTGCTGCCACCCGATCCGCGGCGTGCCGCTGCTGGCCGTGAGGCAGGAGATGATGGTGGCGCCACCGTTGCCCGAGACGATGAGCGGCTGGGCGATGTCGTTCGCAATCGCGAAGATGGTGCTCGAGTTCTGGAAGTTCCCTGAACTCACTGGCTGCGACCGTGCCACTATGTCGGCCACCGCCATCGCTGTGCGCTCCGCCCGGAACCAGTGCTCAAGCCATGTCACGACATCCACGCTCGCCAGGAGCAGGAACGCGAGCAGCGGCAGGATCATCGCGAACTCGATGGCAGCGATCGCGCGGCGATCTGTCCTGAAGCGCCTCATCCGAACGGCTCGTTCTGTACCCAGATCACGACCTGGTGCTGGATCGAGGACTGACCGAACAGGCTCGCCGCCAGAGACGTCGCGAATGGCTGGGTGTAGGTCGCCTGATAGCGAACGTAATATTTCTCTGGGCCAGCACCCGAGGCACCCGGCCCGGTTGGTGGCGTCGTCGGGGGGTAGTTCGTGAGCTGGAGGGTGAGATGCGACTGCTGGAGGAAACCGCCACTCGCCTGCAAGATCATGGCGAAGATCGTGTCCTCGCGCGAAGTCGGCGGGTAGGCAGCGCCGGTCACGCCGAAGCGCGCCGCGGTCCGCGTCCCGTAGTTCAGCGCCATGTCGGCCAGAAGCTGGATCACAGCTTCGAACATGCCGAAGATCAACGAGAAGAGGACGAGGCTGACGAGGGCGAACTCCACGGCAACCACGCCCGCCCGCGCACCCTTGCGCCGGCGCCGGTGCCTGACGGGAGTCGGGCAAAGGGATGAGGATTCGGGCACCACGCCAGCCTCTACTGATGCCCGAACGCGGCCATCGCCTGCAGGATCGCGGGCGCGCAGACGACGATGAAGACGCAGGGCAGGATGAACACGACCATGGGCAGCGTCAGCAGCACGGGCAGCCGCGCGGCGCGGGCCTCGAAGCGGTTCAGCACCGCCGTCCGGCTCTCAGCGGCTAGCGTGCGCAGCGCCTGGGCGAGCGGCGTGCCATACTGCATGCTCTGGGCGAGCGTGGCACCCAGACGCGCGATCCCATCAAGGCCCGTGCGCGTCCCGGCATTCGCGAGTGCCTGCCGGCGGTCCGGCAGGATCCTCATCTCCTGGCCAATCAGCTCGAATTCCCCGGCCGTCGGCCCATTGCCGCTGCGGAAGTCCACGGCCACGCGGTCAATGCCCGCCTCAAGCGGCAACCCTGCCTCGGCGCAGATGATGAGCAGGTCGAGTGCGTCGGCGAGGCCGCGTTCGACCTGCGCGAGATAACGCTTGCGCAGCCGGCGGATGAACAGGTCGGGCAGCATGAGGCCGAGGACCGCGGCAGCCGCCGCCACGATCATGCGTGGCGGGCTGTGCAGCTCCAGGAGCTCCATCGTCGTCCAGGCCGCCATCGGAAGGAGGCTGATCAGCAGCACCTTCGCGCCGACGAAGAGCGGCAGGGCCGAGCCGGCGCGATAGCCGGCGGCGACCAGCGTGTTCTCCAGGTCCGCACACGTCTTGGCCGGCAGCAACCCGCTGGACACGATCGCACCCCCGACCCGGTGCAGAAGACGCACGGCGACGGTCGGGCCGGCCTGCGCCGGCGCTGCCTCCTCGCCGCCGCACACCGCTCGGATGCGTGCCCCGACGCGGACCTCGCGCCGGACCACGGTGAGCAGCATCGCCGCACCGAGGACGAGCACCGTTCCGGTCAGCATCGCCGCGAGGACGGGGAGGAGGGTCGCCGCCGTGCTCATGACAGGCTGCTCATGACAGGCTGCGGCGGATCATGGTCCGCATCGTCACGATGCCGGTGCCGAGCAGGCCAACGGCGACGAACAGCATCACCTGCCCCTGGGCGCCGAAGAGCACCATCAGGTACTGGGGCGCCACGAACGCGAGCGCGCCGGCAGTGATGAACGGCAGCGCGATCAGCACGTTCGCCGTCATCCGCGCCTCGGCGGCGAGGGCGAAGCCCCGTGCGCGCAGCGCCACGCGCTTGCGCACCACGTCGGCAAGGTTCTCCAGCGTCTCGGTGAGATTCCCGCCGGTTTGTCCTTGCAGTGCGAGCGCCACGGCGAAGAACCTGTATTCCTGCAGCCCTGTGCGCCCTGCCATCGCGAGGAGGGAATCCTGGAGCGTGAGGCCGATCGCGAGATCACTGGCCAGGCGCGCGAACTGCCCTGCCGTCGGCGCCGGCGCGTCCTGACCCACCGAGCGCAGCGCCTCCGTCACCGGCAGCCCGGCGCGGACGGCGCGCACGATCATCGAGAGTGCATCCGGCAACTGCTCGTAGAGACGCGTCTGCTGCCGCCTCTGATAGAAACCGAACACGCCGCGCGCGAGCAGCAGAGTGAGCACAGGGAAGGCGAGCCAGCCCACAGGGCCGACCGCGCGCGTCGCGAACGCAGCCGCGAGCAGCGCCACGACCAGGACGGCGGACAGCAGCACCCACCACGGCGCCGGGTAGAGCTCACGCTGCGCCGTCTGCACCCGGAACAGGCGCTCGGCCCAGCGCTGCAGCCACGGTGCGGCAGGCCCGCGACGCCGGCGTGCGGCCATGGGACCGGGACGCGACACCGCGCGCCCATAGGCAGCGATCTCGTCGGTCCTCGCCTGCATTCGCTTGGCCTGCCGGTCGTTAGCGTAGAGGCGGTCCACCACGACAACGAGGCCAAGCATCCCAACGGTGCCAGCAGCGAGCAGAAGTGCTGTGGCGCTCATCGGCGCACCTTCGACGCGACGCTCACGGCCCCGCCTCCCCGAGTGCCGCCATCCACGCCTGCTCCAGGTTGTAGTAGGCGAGCCGGGGCAGGAACGCGGGCCGCACGTGCGAGCAGTAATAACGGCCGCGCAGCGTCCCATCCGGGGTCTCGCCGTCGGTACTCGAAGCGGAACACGTCGTTCAGCGTGATGACGTCGCCCTCCAGACCCATCACCTCCGTGATCTGCGTGACCCGGCGCACGCCGTCCCTCATGCGCTCCAGCTGCACGATGACGTCCACCGCGCTCACGATCTGCGTCCGGATCGCGCGCAAGGGCAGGTTGGGCTGGCCCATCTGCACCATGTTCTCGATGCGCGTGATCGCGTCGCGCGTGTTGTTCGCGTGGACCGTGCTCATGCTCCCGTCGTGGCCGGTGTTCATGGCCTGCAGCATGTCGAAGGCCTCGGCGCCGCGGCACTCGCCGATGATGAGGATGTCGGGCCTCATACGGAGCGCGTTCTTCACGAGGTCGCGCTGCGTGATCTCGCCGCGGCCCTCCAGGTTCGGCGGGCGCGTCTCCAGCCGCACGACATGGGGCTGCTGCAGTTGCAGCTCCGCCGCATCCTCGATCGTGACCACCCGGTTGGTCGGGTCGATCATGCGCGACATGGCGTTCATCATCGTGGTCTTGCCAGAGCCCGTGCCGCCCGAGATGACCGTGTTCAGCCGGCACTGCGCCGCGATCTCCAGGACCTTCGCCATCGGCGGCGTCATTGAGCCGCGGCTGATCAGGTCGGCGAGGCTCGTCTTGCGCTTGGGGAACTTGCGGATGGTGATGCAGGCGCCGTTGAGCGCGAGCGGCGGAAACACGATGTTGACGCGCGATCCGTCGAGGAGGCGGGCATCAGCCATCGGGCTGCTCTCGTCCACGCGCCGCCCCACCTTCGCCGCGATGCGCTGGGCGACGTTGTTGACGTGGCCGGCGTCGCGGAAGCGCACGGCGGTGAGGGTGAGCTTGCCCCGCTGCTCGATGAACACCCGGTCCGGTCCGTTGACCATGACCTCGGTGACACTCTCGTCCTCAAGCAGGGGTTCGAGCGGGCCAAGGCCGAGCATGTCGTCCACCAGCTCGGCCGCGAGCTGGCGCTGCTCGCGGCCGTTGAGCTGGATGCGGTTCTCGTCCGCGATCTCCGCAAGCAGCCGCTCCACCTCGACCTGAACCCGCTCAGGGGCGACGCCGGCGATCGTCGAAGGGTCAAGCCGTGCCAGGCAGGCCGCCCGCAGCTCCGCGATTGGCGACGGAACGCCGGCAACCGATGCCGGCTCGTCCACGTCCTCCACGAGGGGCAGCAATGCCGGGGTGATCCCGGCCGCCCTGCGTCCGAACCCGCGCGCGGCGGCGTTCACCGGCGGCGCAGGCGGCTGAGCATGCCACCCTCCTTGACTGGCTTCTGCTCGCGCGTCGCGATGATCTCGCGCGCAAGCAGGTTGATCGCGACCTGGAAACGGCCACGACGACGCACCAGCGGCTCGCCCAGCGCCACCGCCGGCTCAATCTGCTTCGGCATCCAAGGGATCACCACCTCGGGCGCGACATCCAGAGCCGCAAGCACCTGCTTCAACGGCAGCGTGCCCGGCGCTCCTACCTTGTTCAGCACCACGATCGGCCGGCGCGACTGGTTCGGCCCGCGCGGCGCCTCGATGAAGCGCAGCCCGTCCCGCAGCGCCGCGAGCGTCGGCTCCATCACCAGCACCCGCTGATGGCTGAGCGCGCCCAGTTCGGTGTTGAGGACCGACGGGAAGCGCGGCACGTCCGCCACGATATACCTGAAGCGGCGCTGCATCGTTTCCATGAGGCTGCGCACCGCGTCGGGAGCGACCCGCAGCAGATGATCCAGCCGCTCCTCGCCGGCGAGGACGTGCAGCCGTTCCGTGACCTTGGCCGCAGTGCGTTCCAGGAACAACTCGTCCAGGCGCTCCGGCGCCTCAAGTGCTACGCGCAGCCCGCCTTGCGCCTTGCTCGCGAGCGTGAGCGCCGCGGTGCCGGTGTGCAGGTCCGCGTCGAGCAGCAAGGTGTGGCGCCGGGCGTTCTCCGCGAGGTGGACGGCGAGGTTGGCCGCGATGTTCGTCGCACCCACCCCGCCCCTCATGCCCGTGACCGTGATCAGTCGGCCCGTCCGCGCCGTGGGATCGAGCGAGCGTCCCTGAATCAGCGGCACGAAGGTCCGCGCGATCGTCTCGCGATTGACGGGCTTATAGATGTACTCCAGGGCGCCCAGCTCGCGCGTGACCAGGCGATAGAACTCAAGATCGGTGCGTTCCCCGATGACGAGCACGCGCACGCCGGGCTCTACGACCTGGGCCAGCTCGTCGAGTGCGCTGAGCGGGTCCGGCTCACCGGAAACGTCGAGTATCAAGATGTTCGGCGTCGGCTCCGTGGCGAGCGCTTTGCGCGCCATCGCCACCGTCCCGCGGCGGATGGACGCACCCGGCCCAGCCGCATCCAGCAGCACGTCGCGCAGCAGGTCCTCCGTCTCCCGGTCGCACGCGTAGGCGACGAGCGGAACACGGTCGGCGCGGCGTGGCGCTTCGAGGGTGGGCGGGTCCGCCAGAACTGCTTCGATCTGCATCAGAACTTGACCATGGCAGGCTGCTGCGAAGCGCGGAACACGCGAAGCTCACCGCTCGACTTGGATGCCGCCGAGGGACGAAGGGCCGGCGAGACATCATCGGCCCAGACCGCGCGGCTCGGCGCCGGCTGGGGTGCTGATCCGGCGACGGCGGAGCGCACGACGGCCGCGAGCCGCCCGAGCCGCATCGCCACCGAGATGCGCTCCGCCGCGGCTTCCGTCACTTCGAGCGTGAGCACGCGGTTGTTGTTCGCGATCCCGCCCTGGGGCGGGCTCTGCTGACCACCCTCCATGAGCTGCTGGTCCACCGCGATCACCCGCACGTCCTGCAGCACGCACTCGCCGACGACGCGCCTGCCCAGAGGTTGGGCGGTATCCTCGATGGCCTGCGTCAGGATGAGGTCCACCCGGTCGCCGGGCCAGATCAGGCCTGCGGTGCCGCTTACCAGTCCACGGCGACGGAGACGGCGCGCGTCCCCGGCGCGAGCACGGCCGCGAGGAAACCGCGGTCGCCTGGGCGCAGCACCTCGGATGCCGTAATGGGCCGGCCTGTGTCCAAACTCTCCCGCACCATCGCGCCGCGAAGCGCCGTGCGCGCGTCCACGCCGTCCGGCAAAGCACCAGGCGGCACCTGGTCTTCCGGAATCGGCGCGCTCGCCATATCCTCGGGCTGCAGCAGGCTGCCGGCCCGCACCGGCCGCGCGGCGACGAGCAACGACATCTTGGGGACCACGCGCGGGGGTGCCGCGACCTGCGCAACGATGGGCGGCGGCGCCGGCCGGCGTGCGAGCAGCACCGCCACACCCAGGCCACCAGCGACGATGATGGTCAGCAGAGCGACGAATACGCGTCCCATGGCGACCTATCCGATCCCGAAGGAGGGTTGCAGCACGTAAAGGCCGCCGGCCGCGATCGCGACGGCATACGGCAACGGACCGCCGCGGCTGATCCGCCACGCTTCGGCCTTAAGGCAGCGAGGGAGCAGACCGTCGCGCCGGCCTGGCGCGGGCGGCGGAACGACCCGGTGCAGGAGAAGGTAGAGCAGGGCCAGGATGCCGCCCGCGAGCACCGTTGCGAGAACGAAGGCGGCGACCTGACCGGGCGGGGGCACGAGCGCGAAGGCGGCGGCGAGCTTCGCGTCACCGCCGCCTACCCATCCTCCCAGCCAAGCAAGCACGCAGCCGGCGAGGATCAACCCTGCCGCCGCGAGGCCGGGCAGCACCTGCCCACCGAGAAGGCGGACGACGACCCCGAGCGCGGCCAGCCCGGCGGGCACCCAGTTCGGGATCGTCCGGGTTGCCGCGTCATGCACGGCCGCGACTGTCAGCAACGCGACCGCGATGCCTGTCAAGACTTGCGCCACGTCAGTCATTGGATGCCCCCGTGCGCGCTCGACAGGCGCGACCATCCTGGCCGGCTGGCAGGGGACACCCGGCACGAAGCCGGGCATACCCTAGCGACAAGCAATCCAAGCAAGAAGCGACCCATGCCGGCCTGCCGTCCTCATACTGCGTTGGTGATGTTGTTGAACGTGCTGCTGATCTTGGTGCCGAGGGCCGTCACTGCCGTGACGATGACGACAGCGATGAGCGCGGCCATGAGGGCATACTCCAACGCTGCAACGCCCTTGCGATCAGCCTTGAATTTGCTCACGAATGTGCTCAGGAAACAATAAAGATTCAGCAACATGGGAAACTCCTCACTAGAGACATGACGCAATTGAAGCGATCAGGTGCAATTCTTGCCCAAGTGGCGATCAAAAACGTTGATCCTGGTCCCCACCTGCGCTGCCTCCGGGAGGAGTGTTGGCTGACTCCTAAGAAACGACGCTGGCGTAAGAGATTGATACGCGGCTTTCTCTAATAGAAGGTTAACGCCGCCCGAGCGCAGGGCAGTGCCCCGGCGCGCAGCTCAGGAGTCGGTGTTCAACTCCCTGTGATAGAGATGCAGCGATGCGGCCGTGCGCTGCCGCTGACGAGCCTCCCAGCTTCGTTACGCCCGGCTGATGCTGAGCATCCGCGATGTCGCTTCGCCGCGGCTTGATGCTGGCCTAGTGCTCTGACTTATACGGAGGCTGCGGGCAGTCTGTCGAGCTTGGCGAGAATAGAAGCGGCCAAGGCGGTCCAGACGAAGGGCTTCGGCTCGGCGTTGTGCTCGGCGAGGCAGCGGTTAATGGCGGCTTGCAGATCGACGAGGGAGTGGAAGCTGCCGCGGCGGATGCGCTTGCGGGTCAGGGCGGAGAAGAAGGTTTCGACCGCGTTCAGCCACGACCCGGAGGTGGGCGTGAAGTGGAAGGTCCAGCGCGGATGGCGCGCGAGCCACACCTTCACCTTGGGGTGCTTGTGGGTGGCATAGTTGTCCACCACAGCCTCGATCAGCTTCCCTGCCGGGACCTCGCGCTCGACGGCGTTGAGGAAGCGGATGAACTCCGCGTGCCGGTGGCGCTGCATGCAGCGCCCGATCACGGTGCCGTCGAGCACGTTCAGCGCAGCGAATAGCGTGGTGGTGCCGTGCCTGACGTAGTCATGGGTCATCGTGCCTGCACGGCCGCGCTTGAGCGGCAAGCCGGGCTGAGTGCGATCCAGCGCCTGTATCTGGCTCTTCTCGTCGATGGAGAGCACCACGGCGTGGGTTGGCGGGTCGAGGTAGAGGCCGACCACCTCGACGAGCTTCTCGGCAAACTGCGGGTCGCGCGACCGCTTGAAGCTGCGCACGCGATGCGGCTGCAACTGGTGTGCTTCCCCAATACGCTGCACCGAGCGCAGCGAGAGGCCGGCTGCCCGCGCCATCGCCCGGCCAGTCCAGTGGGTCGCCTCATGCGGCGGATCGGCACAGGTCAGCCCCACCACGCGGGCCACGGTCTCGGCCGGGATCGGCGGCTTACCGGGCTTGCGGGTCTTGTCGCGCAGCAGCCCATCGACGCCCACCTCGGCGAACCGCTGCTGCCAGCGCCAGACCATCGGCCGGCTGACGCCCACCTGCGTCGCGACCTGCTGCACCGGCTTGCCTCGCGCAGAGGCGAGCACGACCCGCGCTCGCTCGACGTGCTTGCGCTGCCGATTGCGATCCGTCGCAACCGCCTCTAGTCGCTTCCTATCCGATGCACTCACGATCACGCATACTGTCTGTGCCATGCGAGCAGACTCGCACGACACCGACCGCCTGTGAATCGCCAGATTGTGTCAGAGGACTCAGGAGGTCGGCCTTCGCGCCGCCACCGACGGCGAATACCGCCGCGCCTACTGGCGCTATGACTTCCTTGCCGGGCTCGACGGCGTCGAAATGTATGGGCCGGAGCGCAAGGTGGCGTTCAAGGGTGCTGCGCTGCCGTACGCGCTGCGCGTCACCGGGCCGATCCGCCGGCGCGAGCCGGTGATGATCAAGGATTTCCGCTATACGCAGTCGCACGTGCGGGCGGCCGTGGCCAAGCAGACCATCCCGTCGCCATCCGTGCTGCACTTCCGCGGCGGGCGGCAGGCCATTGACCCGCGCATCTACCCGAACCTCGGCGGCTTCTTCGCCGACCTCGGCCGCGCCTACGGGGGCGCCGTGCGCGCCTTCGGGGCAGCCAGTTGCCGCTACCTGCAGGGCGCATAGACCAGGCCGCGCGCTATCTGCCCCTGGGGCAGTTCGCGCCAAGAGGTTGTCGAGAAATTAAAGTATAAGCGAGAGGCTTTGCATATGACTGTCCTTCAGAGTGCGGGCGGAAGCGATCACTTCATGTCAACCTGGCTGCTCCAGCAAGGCTTTCGTAGCGGAGTTGTATTGTTGTAGTCAACGCGGGCGTGACGGCCGCTAACCTTCAGCCACTGTGAGCCGCACCGTGAGCAACCTTATTACGCCGTCTCGGCCAGCCTGCGCAGGGTGACGCGCGCCATGGCAGCGTAGAGCAGCATCTCAGCCGTCTCGATCAGGCGCTCGTAGTCGCGGCTCATGCGCCGGTTGCGCCCGATCCAGGCGAATGTTCGCTCTACGACCCACCTTCTCTTGAGCACGTGGAAGCCACGCGGCATCTCGGGCGGCTGCTGGCCGGGCGCCACCCACACGCCGCGCAGCCCCGTCCACCAGTGCTTGCTGATCACGAGCGCCCAGCCCAGCACCGCGGCGAGCCAGGCCTGCAAGCCCTGGCAGGCGCTGTCGGCCCCGATGAGCACGATAGGCGGGAACTCTGCCTTGAGGCCCGCGAGCAGCAGCTCGGCGCCGCGCCGGTCATGGATGTCGGCAGGATGCACGCGGGCCTTCAGCAGGGTGCCTTCGGTGTCCACGAGCACGTGGCGCTTGCGCCCGGAGACCTTCTTGCCCCCCTCATACCCACGCGGCCCTCCAGACTCGGTGGTGCGCACGGACTGGCTGTCGATGTCCGGCACGCGCCTTCGCGTGACGATCGCCGCCCTTCAGCCCGCTCCGCGGGCTGTCCCTCCGGGGGATCGCTTCGCGATGGGTTGGGCCTTGCGGCCGGAGGCGACGCGAGAGCGCTCGCGCAGGCTGGTGTTGATCCGCTCCCAGGTGCCCTGATGGCGCCACTTGGCGTAGTGATGGAACACGCTGGGCCAAGGTGGATACGCGTGCGGCAGGGCTCGCCACTGGCATCCAGTGCGCAAGAGGTAGAACACGGCGTCCACGATGCGGCGCAGCTCAAGCACTTGCGGATGACCGGCCTGCGTGCCGGGTGCAATCAGGGGCGCGAGGATGGCCCATTCTTCGTCGGTCAGGTCGGAGGGATAAGGATGAGCATTCATCCACCGGAGGTGATTACGGACATCTGACCAAACGATGCTTCCCGCATAGGGCATCGCGCAATGAAATTTCTCGACAGCCTCTAGCTGTTCAGCCGCGGAAGGTTGTTGGGACCCGGTCGGCCTGGCGCTGCTGCACTAGGCTCCTTGGACTATGCTCCTTGGTTCGAGCGGTTCCTTGGTTCGAGCGGCTGAACGCGGCGCGATCGAGAGGCAGGACCCGGCGGGAGATCCTGCCAGCAGGCCGTTGCTCGCTTTCCTCCTGACCCAGGCTGGGCCGCGCGGTGCCGCCGCAAGACACGAGGTCTGACCGATGCTGCGGATCCACCCCAACGCCCGCACCACGCCCATCATCCGCTTCCTGCGCGAGGCTGCGACGGCGTTTCCGTTCCGCCTCACCCACGTGCTGACCGACAACAAGAGCTGCTTCACCCCGGCGTTCGCCCGCGCCTGTGCCGCCCTCGGCGCAGAGCATCGCCACAGCCGCCCGCGCACGCCGCAGACCACCGCCATGGTCGAGCGCTGCAACGGTCGCCTCAGCAGTGAGGTGCTCGGCATCACTCTCGCCTCGCACCGCGCGCTCGAGCAACTCCTGCACGGCTGCAACGCCGCCTACAACGCCCGCCGCCAGCGCGTGCTGGACGGCAAGGCACCCGATCAGGTCACAGCCGAGCGCCGCTCGGCTCGGCCCGAACTCGCCAACGCTGAACCGCACGGACGCGCAGGCCCCCGCGACACCACCCAGGCGCGCCGCATCGCCGAAACCGCCAAGAAGACCTCACAACCAGACAACTAGAGCAGAATCCGATCACTCTGGCTCATACCCTGCGGCCTTGAAGAGGTTGGCGCATTCCTCGGGCGTGAACTGAGGCAGTGCGTCGCGGATCGCGTCCCAGAGGCTCGGGATGGTGCGGGCGGCAGCCTTGCGCAGGATCGCCTTGAGCTTGGCGAACGCGTTCTCGATCGGGTTGAAGTCGGGCGAGTAGGGCGGCAACAGCCAGAGCCGGGCGCCTGTCGCCTGGATGGCTATCCGCACGCCTGCGACCTTATGGGCGGGCAGGTTGTCCATCACGACGATTTGGCCGGGACGCAGCGTGGGGACGAGCATCTGCTCGACATAGGCGAGGAAGGCGGGGCCGTTCATCGGCCCATCGAGCACCATAGGCGCGGTCAAGCCGCAGAGCGTCAGCGCCGCGACGAAGGTGACCGTTTTCCAGTGTCCATGCGGGATTGGCGCTCGGCATCGTTGGCCGCGCGGCGCACGCCCGCGCAGTCGAGCCATCTTTGTCGAGGCTCCGGTTTCGTCGATGAACACCAGGTCCTCGGGAGCGAGGTCAGGCTGCGCGTCGAACCAAGCCTGTCGCCGGGCGGCGACATCGGGCCGCTCTTGCTCGCTGGCGTGCGCCGTTTTTTCTGAAGGTGAGATCATGGCGATCGAGAAAACGCCAGACCGTGCTGAGCGCGAACGAGGTGCCGTGCTCGCGATGGAGCAGCTCGGCGATCTCGACCAGTGTGATGTCCACCTCGGCTTCGACCGCCGCCAGGATCACGTCGCGATAGGCCTCGATGTGGTGCGACCGCAAGTCGCCGCCCTGCGGCAAGGCCGTCGCACGCCCCTCGGCACGCCAGGCGCGCACCCACCGCACGGCGCTCGACACCGCGATGCCGAAGCGTGCCGCCGCCGCATTGCAGGACATGCCACCTGCAACCACCGCGATCACCCGAGAGCGAAGATCCTGCGACAGTGATCGTGCCATGCATGCTGGCCTCCTCTCCAGCTTGCAAGGTAAATCACATCGCGTCGCGTCGGGGAAAGAAATTTCAAGTCGGCGCGTTCGGATCGTGCTCTAGCTTCCCGTGTAGGCCACGTAGAGGTATGGGTTGCCCCCGACCGTGCCCGTGGAGACCGTGAACTTGGACGCAGCCTCGGCCGCGCTGATTCCGGCGAACGTCACGGAGCCGTTGACACCCGTGCCGGGTCCGCCGGTTTCGGAGTGGATGGTGGCGCCCTGATATCCGGCCGCGCCGTCCATGACGTAGGCGGGCAGCGTGCTGGTGCCGCCGACAAAGCCGAAGAGCGTCATGGCATCGCCGTGGTGAAAGTTGGCGATGGTGCTCCACGTCACGTTGCTGCCGCGCCCATCCACGAAGAACGTGTCCGTACCCCCGTCTGCCCCTGCGCTGCCCACCAGGAAGTTCGACCCAGTGCCGCCGTCCAGGACGTTGCTGCCGCCGGCGCCAGCCTGAAGTGCGTCGTTACCGGAACTGCCACGGAGGAACACGCTAGGGGTGTCGCTCGTGAGGGCAACGTCGTCCGACTTGGCCCAGAGGAATTGGCTTTGCAAGTAATTGACTGGCCCGGCATAGACCTGGGCCTGCTCGTCGCCTGTTTGCCCGCTCGTGGTGTCGGTGTAGCGGATCAGCCCCGGTTGCGACCCCGCCTCGGTAGCCCCAGCCTGGATGGTCGCGCCCGGCGTCGGATTGTAGCCGTAGCTGACCAGCTCCGGCCCTGCCACCTCGGCGTAGCCGTAGTGCAGCCCGTCACTGAGGGTGAAAGCCAGGCCGATGTAGTCGTCGGCCGCCGAGTAGGGAATGGCCGTCGCCGTCGGGACGGCCGAGAAGCCGTAGATCTGTTTTCCGTCAATGTCCGACCCGGACGAGAAGTCTGTCACGCCTCCCAGAAGGCTTGAGACCTGGGCCGTTCCAGTGGTGGCAACCGCGGCGCCGGGCCCGTCCCCGGTGTTTGCGGCGGTGAAGGCGTAAGTGACTGCGCCGCCGCCGAAGCTGACATCGACTGGTTTTGCCGAAAGCGCCGCGTCCAAGCTGTAGTTCGCCACACTATCCTCCGTCGAATTCGGCCCTGCCCGCACACGACCGGAACACGCTTGGCCTGGGCTGGGCGAGTTTTCACAGGTCCATCGCGGAACTGGCGGGCGGCAGTCGGTTGCCGCCCGCCATGGCCGCGCTTTGTCCGCGCTTGCGCCGGGTCAGTCCATTCCTGGACGGGAGCGGCGCCTGGTCGCCGCCAAGCCGAGCAGCCCGGCCGCCAGCAGCGTTGCCGTCGCGGGTTCCGGCACGGCGTTGCCGCCGCCCGTCGCCCCCGTCAGGATGCTCGCACCCGGCGTCGAGTCATAGCCGTAGCTGACCAGCTCCGGCCCATCGACCTCCGCGTAGCCGTAGTGGACCCCGTCGCCGAGGGTGAACGCCAGGCCGATGTAGTCATCGGCCGCCGAGAACGGGATCGCACTCGCGGTCGGAAAGGCGGAGAAGCTGTAGAGCTCCCCCGTCTGGTCGATGGTCGATCCCGCGCCGAAGTCCGTCACCGCCCCTCCGAGGCTGGAGACCAGCGCCGTGCCGCTAGTCGCGACAGCGGCGCCGGGTCCATAAGGGGTGCTCGCGGCGGTGAAGTCGTAGATTGCCGCGCCGCTGCCGAACGTGACCGCGACCGGGGTCGTCGAGAGCGATGCATCCGGCATGGCACTCATGACGGCCGCTTGCGCACCCGCGGCGCCACCCGCCAGCGCCAGGCCGAGCGCCAAGGTTCCGACCCTTGCCGCCCTTGTTGCCTCGCGCGCGCTCATCGGATCGCTCCGTTGAGGCCCTGCGGGAAGAACAAGCCGCTGGTGGCGTTGACGGCGCCATAGACGATGTTCAGCACCTGCCGCGGCGTGCGCGCGAAGGTGATGGCGTTCGAAGTCGGTGAGGACGATGCTGGAGGTGCCGTTCTGGTCCACGCCGTAATCGTCGGCAGCGCCAGACAAGGCGGCACGGACTGCCGAGATCGCCTGCGTCTGCGCCCCATAGCCCAGCTGGAACAGCAGCGTGCGGACGAGGGATGCGTGGTAGGACTCCGTCCCGAGGATGCCGGCGGCGGCCAGCAGCACAGTCTTGTTCTGCACCAAGGGAGCTGCGCCGTGATAGGCGGTGACGCCGACATCCTCGAAGATGTAGGCGCCGAGGATGAAGTTGTCCTCGTTCGCGAACGGGTCGAAGCTGCTGCCGAGGCCAGCCGCCATCGCGAGGGTGTTGAAGCTGTTGACGAGATCGATGGTCGGCTCGGGCACGGCCGCAGCGCCGAGCACACTGCGCAGGAAAAGCACATGGTCGAGCTCGTCCTGAGCGATCTCCATAGCGTATTGCTTGAAGGCCGACGTCGCGAAGGGCACCGCGCTGCCGCCCGTGACCATGCCGGGCGTGCCGATCTCCGCCGCGGTGAGGCCGTAACCCCTGACGCCACGGTTATAGTACTCAGCTTCCAGGTATTCGAGGTTGAGCGCGAAGTTCGCGATGGCGGCGTCGGTCACGCCCTGCGCCTCGGCCGGCGTCGCTGACAGCGTCACGCCCGCGGTCGCGAGCGCCCCTACCGCCGCGGCCCCGGCGGCACCCAAGCCGAGGCGCCCCATCAACGACCGGCGGTCGAGATCCGCCGGCTTTTCCGGCGAAAAATCCTGCTCCATGGTGTTCCGTTCCCTATCCAGTGATGCGCGACCGCGGACTGCATCGTCTTCGATATCGGAGACACGATGGGCCGCGACGGTACGCTGACCGCGTCTCAGATGTCTCACCTACGGAGTGCGGAGCGCTTTGGATGTCGCATGCAGCGAGATCAGGCCGCGCCCCACCCTAACGTTCACGTGATGATGCCGGTGTCGTTCGCACCCTCGCAATGCACGAGGCGGTCTGCGTAGCCCAGTCGGGCCAACCTGGGGCAATCTCCCCGCGCGCTGCCCGAAGCGGCGGCGCGCGGGAAGGGGAGTGTCAGCCGGCGCTCATGCCGCCCATGCCGGGCGCGGGCGGCGAGCCACCCGTCGCGGTGGCCAGCGACTTCGCCCGGTCGGCAGGCATGTTGAGCCGCACCTGCCCGCCATCCACCGAGGCGACGGCGCTGACCGGCAGGTAATGCTGGTGCTGGCCGCTGCCGTCAGGGTCGTCTTTCTTGGTCAGCTTGATCCGATCCCCCTCCACATGATCCACGGTGCCGACGTGTCCGCCGTCGCTGCCGACCACCGGCATGTGCTCCTGGATGCGCGAAGCATTCTCGCTCATGGTTTCTCTCCTCCATGCCGGCGCGGGATGGCGCGCGGCCCGATAGGAACGGCGCAGGCGTCAACAGGATCGTTGCTCAGCTGGTTCTCACCGCGGTCAGGGTAATTGATCCCCGGCAGGGTTGGTTCCAGGCGACCCAGGCATTGGGGAGGGCGAAGCCGCCGAGCCCGCCAACACCGCACGCACCGTATGGGCCAGCTGCGGCCCTAGCGACCACCCGGCAGCGAGCGACGCGATGAGCACGACGCTTGCCGCAAGGAGCGCCGCGCCATGCCGGACGGCCCTGATCCTGGAGCGAGCGGGCGCCGCGGGCTGTGCCGGAGTCTCGGGCGCCGCAGGCGGCGGTTCGGGACTCACGGCCTCCAGAACCGCCGGCGCGACGGGATCGACCAGTGATGCGGGCGGGAGGGCCTCGATTTCGGGGTCGGAGCAGGGCGGCACGGCCTGGGTTTCCCCGCGGCTATCGGTGCTCCAGGCCGTGCCGCCCTGCTCAGGACCCATCCGTGCGCAAATCTCGGGAAGTCTGCTCAGCGTGTCCATCTCGGGCATCTCGCCGTCCCGCAGCGCGACGGCCAGGTTCACGTGCTCTTCTTCGACCCGCGCCGCTCCCTCGGTTTCGGCCATGAACATCGCTGCCCGCGCAAGCAGGTTCAGCACGCGCGGCACTCCGGCGGAATAAAGGGCGATCGCCTCGACAGCGCCGGCGGTTAGCAGGTCGGCAGACTGCCCGGCGCGCGCGAGGCGGTCGGCGACGAAGGCACCAACCTCGTCCGGCCGCAGTGGCGCAAGCCGCACGACCGTCACCACGGTGCCGAGACCCTCAAGGCGTGCCTCAAGGCTGGGCAGGTCAGTCAGCACGGCGGCCACTCCCGGCAGGGCAAGCGACTCGAGCGCCGCATCGTCCATCCGGGCAGCCTCGTCCACGAGCACGACCTCGCACGTGCCAACGCCGAACTGCAGGTCCCCACGCCCGACCAACTGGGCATCGCGCCCCGCCGCTCGCAGGGCGCGGACTAGGTCGCGCAGCAGAAGCGTCTTGCCCGTTCCGGCGGGACCGAGCAGCGCGACCAGCCCAAGGCCGGCCGCCAGCGCCGCGAGCACCTGGTCGTGCGCCGTGCGCCAGCCCTGATGCTCGGTGATGTCGTCGAGGTCGAGGGTCAGGCGGAAGGCTGCATCGAGTGCTGCTTGGTTATCCTGTCGCATGAATGGTCCCGCCCAGGCGCCGCGCCTGCCACCGTTTCTCTCCAAGCATCCACGCACAAGGTAAATAATCAGTAAAGACGCGTCATCGTTGCACGCTTTACCGAACGTCCCTTGCGAGCAACGGCGCCATGCTGGCGTTGAAAATCCAAGGCCTGAAGATTCTGCGACGGCTCGGCGGCCTAGGCGGGGCCCTGAAAGCGGCAAGGCGCACCAGCCAGATTCTATCCCCTGGCGATAATCGGAACAATATACGCTCACGATCAAGGCAGTCAGGAAGTTGTAAGACGCCTAGAACCGGAATGAAAGCCTCCAGCGACGGCGTGCTTGCCATCGTCGTCGCACTCCTGGCTTTGAATATGCAACCAAAACTTAATCAGCATTTCACATTCTTTGACTCAGGGAGTATCGGACCAAAATTGTTTGTATCCGTATTGACCTCCACCGTTGTCGGTGTCTATTGGGCTTCGCACCACGACAGCCGCACTCTCAAACTAGTGAGTCCGTTTGAACTCCAGTCCCTCCCGGTCGCGCAAGATCGTTATGGCCGTTGCCGCTGGGCCGTCGCCCCCGAGCAATTGATGAACTCGACAACCTCGTCAGAGCGCCCGCGCAGCCGCCTCCACCGCGGCGGCGTGACCGTCCACCTTCACCTTGCGCCAGACGCGGGCCACGCGGCCCTGGGCGTCCACGAGCACGGTGCTGCGATCCATGCCCCAGTAATGCTTGCCATACATGCTCTTCTCGACCCAGGCGCCGTAAGCCTCGGCGACCCCCGACTCGTCCGAGGCGAGCGGGAACGTAAGGCCGTATTTCGCGGCGAATCGCTCCAGGGTCGGCAGCTTGTCCTTACTCACGCCGACCACGTCCACGCCGATCCCGCCAAGCTGCGGCAGTGCCTCCTGGAAGGCGCACGCCTCTTTCGTGCAGCCCGGCGTGTCCGCCTTCGGGTAGAAATAGAGCACGAACGGCCGGCCGCGCTGGCCCGCGAGGCTGATTGCACGCCCGCCCGTCGCCGTCATAGCGAAATCCGGCGCCGCCGCGCCCTCGGTGACGCTCATCCCAACTCCCCCCCAACTTCGCCAACGTAGCGCACGAACGCACCGCGCACGGCGCGCGCGGTCTCCTCCATCCTCGCCTCAAGCGCCGCGAGGTCAACCGCCCCGGTCGCGCGCAGCAGCGCCTCGGCGGCGGCCGGCGGCAGCGCGGCGGTCGCCGGGCCGATCGTGATGCGCAACAGGGACTGCACCGTGCGCCAGAAATGGTCGGCCTCGATCAGTAGGCGCGAATCCGTGTCCGTGAGGGCGCCCTGCTCGGCGAGGAGTGCCAGCGCGCGCCGGGTCACGGGGTCGCGCACGCCGTAGAGAAGTTGCAAAGCCTGCGCGATGAACTCAACCTCGACGAGGCCGCCGGTCCGCAGCTTCACGTCCCATGGGCCGCTCGCTGGCAGGTCGCGCAGCATCCGGGCGCGCATCGCGGCAGCGTCGGTGCGGACCTGTGCCGGGTCGCCCATGCGCAACGTCTCCGCCACCGCCCGGTCCACCCGCGCGCGCATCGCCGGCGGGCCGGCGACGATCCGGGCGCGGGTGAGCGCCATGCGCTCCCAGGTCCAGGCGCTCCCCGCGTGGTAGGTGCGGAACGCGGGCAGCGACACGGCGACCGGGCCTTTGTTGCCCGAGGGGCGCAGCCGCATGTCAACGTGATAGAGCGGCCCCTCCGCGCCGGGCGCCGTGAGCGCCGCGACAACCGCGTGTGCCGCGCGGGCGAACCATTGCTGGGCGGCGATCGGCGCACGCTCGGCTACCCTCGCTCTGGACAGCTTGCGGCGGAAAGCTGTGGACCAGCATCAGGTCGAGGTCCGATCCCGCCATCATCTCGCGGCTGCCCGCCTTGCCGAGCGCCACGACCGCCATCGCGCCGCCGCGGACGCGGCCGTAGCGCCGGGCGTGATCGTCCAGAACGCGCGGCAGGAGCGCGTCGAGCGTCGCGTCCGCCAGCGCCGTGCGCGCGAGGCCGGCCGCGTCCACGTCGAGCCAGCCTTCGAGCTGAGCGACGCCGAGGCGGAACTCCTCCCCGCGCACGAAGCGCCGCGCCGCGATGACGGCCTCCTCCAGCCCGCGCGCATCGGCAAGCTGGGCGGCGAGGCTCGCGCCGGGGTGGGGGTCCACGCCCGGCGGCCCGAGCAGCCCCTCGACCGCACCCGGCACCTGGGCCAGATGGTCGGCGAGCAGCGGCGCGGCACCGAGCACGGCGGCGACGCGGGTGACGACGGTCGGGTTGCGCTGGAACGTCGAGAGGATGGGCACGCCCGCGGGCAGGCGCGAGACGAGCGCGTCGAGTCGGGCGAAGGCGGCGTCCGGCTCGCGCTGTCGGCCCAGCTCGGCGAGCAGCCCAGGGAGCACGGCATCCATCAGCTCGCGCGCCCGTGCCGAGCGCAGCGCGCGCACCCGCCCTGCCTGCCATCCGCGCAGCGCCTCGACGATCCGATCCGGATGCGCGAAGCCGAGGGCACGCAGGCGGTCGAGCGTGCCGGGCGGCGCCTCGCCGACGCCGCTGAGGTCGAGCCCCTCGGCCTCGGCCGGCGCCGCCGGGACCTGCTCGAACACCTCGGCGTAGTGCCGCAGAACCTGCTCCATATGCCACAGCGTATGAAGCGCGAAGCCGTCGGCGTCCTCGAAGCCCATGAAGACCGCGAACCGCTCGAACTCCTCCATCCGACCCGGCAAGCTGTGCGTCTGCCGGTCCGCGACCATCTGCAATCGGTGCTCTACCGTCCGCAGGTAATGATAGGCCTGAGTCAGCACCTCAGCCGCGGGCGCGGAGAGCTTCCCCGCCTGACGAAGACGATCCAGCGCGCCCGTAGTCGTCGGGTCGCGCAGCGACGGGTCGCGCCCGCCCCAGACGAGCTGCAAGGTCTGCGCCAGGAACTCGATCTCGCGGATGCCGCCCTGGCCGAGCTTCACGTCATGGCCGAGCAGGCGCGCGGCGGGCGGCCCGTCCGTGCCGAGAGCCGTGCCCCCATGCTTCGAACCCTTGTGCGCCTCCACCCGGCGCTTCATCGCGTGGATATCCGCGAGCGCCGCGAAGTCGAGGCCGCGCCGCCAGACGAAGGGCCGGATCGCGTCGAGGAACTGCACCCCGACGGCGAGGTCGCCAGCCACGGGACGCGCCTTCGTCATGGCCGCCCGCTCCCAGTTCTGGCCCATGCTCTCGTAGTAGGCGATGGCGGCGGGCAGCGAGAGCGCGGGCGGCGTCGCGGCCGGGTCGGGACGCAGGCGCAGATCCACGCGGAACACGTAGCCGTCCGCGTCGCGCGCCTCCATAAGCGTCACGAGATCGCGGGCGAGGCGGGTGAAGGCGGCGCCCAGCTCGTCGGTGTGATAGGAATGCGCGTCAGGATCATACAACAGCACGAGGTCCACATCGCTGGAGTAGTTCAGCTCGCCGGCGCCGAGCTTCCCCATGCCGAGCACGGCGAGGCCGCTGCCCCGAGCCGGGTCCACCGGGTCCGCCGGGTCGGGCAAGCGCAGCTCGCCGCGCGTGTGCGCCCCCAGCAGCAGGTGCGCGCAGGCGAGGCGGAGCGCGGCCTCAGCCAAGCCGGTCAGCGCCCCCACGATCTCCCCGAAACTCTGCGTGCCCGCGATGTCGGCGACCGCGACGGCGAGCGCCACCTCGCGCTTCGCCCGACGCATCGCGCCCGCGACCTGCGCCCGCGGCGCCGACGGCGGCACGGCGGCCAGCGCGGCGAGGCTGGCTTGCACGACCGCGCCCGCGCCTTCATCAAGGGTGCGGCGGAGCGTGCCAGGCTCACGCAGCGCCAGGTCACTCAGGAACGGGCTGTTGCCGCCGAGCGCGTCGAGCAGTGCTGTGGCATCCGCCCGCGCGGCGAACGCGGCCCACTCGTCGCCGAGGGCAGCGAACCGCTCGCGCAGGCGCTGGGCAGCCACTGGGTCGGCAGGGCGTGGGAGCATCGGCGCCGAAGCTGGCGGTATCGGGCAAGGTGGGTCAAGGCTTGGCGTGGATGGCCTAGTCGGGCCTGGCAATGACGATGAAGGTGACGGTCCGGGTCCGAACGAAGGCACCCGAAGCAGCACCCCGAACGTCCCGCAGGCCGGCCGCACGGCTGCCCGCCCTCCTGGGCCGTGCAGCACTCGACCTTGCCGCCGCGGCGCTGACGCTCACGCTGCTGCTCCTGCTCGGCCTCGGCGCGCTGGCCTGGCGTCTCACGGAGACGCCGCTTCCCCTCGACGCGCTGCTGCACAGGGCGGCCGTGCTGCCGGAGGGTGTCGGGGTCGGGGAGATTTCCCTGGCCTGGGCGGGCTGGACCGGCGGGCCAGCCACGCCCGTGCAGATCCGCGCGCGGGGCGTGAGCGCAGCCTCCCTGCCTGGCGTCGCCGCGCTGCGGCTCGATGAGGGGGAAGCCGCGCTCGCACTCGCGCCCTTGCTGCACCGCGTCATCGCACCTGTCTCCATCGAGGTCGCGGGCCTCGACGCGCGCCTCTCTCCCCCCGCCGAAGGTGGGAGTACGGAACTGCCAGCGCAGCTCGACCTCAGCCAACTCCGCACCGTCCACGTGCACGACGCCCGCGTCACGAGCGAGTCGTCCGGCCTGCCCTGGAGCGCGCAGGTTGCGGCTGCCGACGCAAGCCAAGAACCTGACGGTGCAGGATCCGGCGCTTCTACAGGCACGTTCACGATAGACGGCGTCTCCGCGCCCGTGCAGGCGCGACTGACGCGCACCCCGGACGGCGCCCTGCATATCGAGGCCAAGGCGGGGGACGTCCGCCCGGCGGCGCTGGCCACCGCCTTCGGGACGGCGGCACCGATGCTCGCTGGCTCGCTGGCCTCGCCGCCCTCGACGCCCCGGTCGCGCTCAGCGTCAGCGCGGATGTCTCGGCGACCCTCCAACCGGTCCGGGCCACAATGCAGGCGACCATCGGCGCCGGCACGGCGGCGCTGGCCGGCGGCGTCATCCCGCTCGGCGGTGCCACGGGCGAGGCCGCGCTCAACTGGAAAGGCGAGACGCTGCATGAGGCGGAGCTGACCCGCCTCGACGCGACCGTGCGCTCGCCGAGCGGCGGCGCCCCGACCGCGCTCCATCTCGCTGCGACAGCGACGCGAGCGGGCGCCGGCTGGCGCGTGCAGGGCGGCGTCGGGTTCGACCAGGTGGCCGCCGCCGACCTGCCGCAGCTCTGGCCGCCGGACACGATCCGCAACGCCCGGCGCTGGATTGTCGAGAACATCACGGCTGGCACGGTGCGCGCCGGGCAGTTCGCCGCCACGCTGGATGTGCCCGCCGATCCCGCGAACACGCAGCTCGCCGCGATCTCCGGCACGATGCAGGGTGAGGACCTCACGATCCACTGGCTGCGCCCAGTGCCACCCGTCGAGCACGCGCGCGCGACGCTGGAGTTCGTGAACCCGGACACTATACGCATCGCCGTCCTCGGCGGGCAGGAGGGTCCCCTCCGGGTCCAAGGCGGAACGATCCTGCTCACCGGCCTTGCCGGGCACGACCAGGACCTGGACCTGACCCTCGACCTCGCGGGGCCGCTCGCGGGGCTGATCGCGGTGCTGAGTCACCCACGGCTCAAGCTGCTCAGCAAGAATAAGTTGCCCTTCACTGTCTCAGCTGGGCAGATCGCGGCCAAGCTGCAGGTGCGGCTGCCGCTCATAGACAAGCTCGACATGGACAACGTCGCCATCAACGCGCACGCCCGGCTCACGGCCGTCGCGCTGCGCAACGTGGTGGCGGGTCGCGATCTCACGCAGGGCGCGCTGGATTTGGACGTGGACGATGACGGCCTGCGCCTCGCGGGCCGCGCCCAGCTCGCGGGCGTGCCGTCCCAGCTCACGGTCGGCGCGGATTTCCGCGCCGGGCCGCCGTCGCAGGTCCTGCTCACGGCGGACGTGACGGGGCGTGTCACGGCCGCGACGCTGGAGCGCGAGGGCCTCGATGTGCGCGGCGTGCTCGCGGGGGCCGCGCTCGTCGCCGTGCACTACGCCGCCCAGCGGGACAAGGCGGCGCAGGTCACCGTGCGCGCCGACATGGGCGAGGCCGCGGTCTCGACGCCGCTCTGGCGCAAGCCGGGCGGCGCCCCGGCGACGGCACGCGCACGGATCGCCCTGCAGGACGACCGCGTGGTCGCGGTCGAGGAGCTGCACGCCGAGGGGCCGGGACTGCTGGTCGCGGCGCGGGCGGAGATGGCGGAGGGCCGCCCGGCGGTTCTCGATCTCGACCGCGTCGTGCTGGAGCGAACGGAGGCCAGGGGTGAGATCCGGCTGCCGCGGGCGTGCGGCGGCGCTGTATGCGTGCGCCTGGCGGGACCGCTGCTCGATCTCTCGACGGGCCTCGGCCGCATCGCCCGCGCCCAGGGGAAGGCGGGAGGCAGCGCGGGGAGCGGGGCCGGCCTTCCCTGGCGCGTGGAGGTCCGGTTCGCCCGCGTGCTGCTGGACGCGAGCCACGCGCTCGGCCCGGTGCAGGCAGACGCTCGAAGCGACGGCAAGCGGCTCGTGAGCGCGTCCCTGGACGCGCCCGGCGTGCAGGGCCTCTTGCGTCAGCAAGGCGCGGGGCGGGTCACGACCCTGCGCGCGGCGGATCTCGGCAGCCTGCTCAGCGGGATCGGCAGCACGGACCTGCTCCACGGCGGCCGCCTCAGCTTCGACGGACGCTTCGACGACGCGCTGCCCGGTTCGCCGCTCGCGGGCACTGCCGAGCTGGACGCCTTCTCCGTGCAGCGCGCGGTCGTCATGGGCAAGCTGCTGCAGGCGCTCACCGTGTTCGGCATCCTCGACGCGATCCGCGGTCCCGGCCTCGTATTCTCGCGCGCGGTCGTGCCGTTCCGCTACGTCGGCGACGTGCTCACCCTACAGGATGCACGGGCCTACAGCGCCTCGCTCGGTGTCACGACGCAGGGCTCGCTCGACCTCGCCCGCTCGACCCTGGATCTGCGCGGCACGATCGTGCCGGCCTACGCCGTCAATTCCGCGCTCGGGCGGCTGCCCCTGGTCGGGCATCTCTTCAGCCCCGAACTGGGCGGTGGCGTGATCGCCGCGGCTTTCACCTTGCGCGGCCGGTTCGGCGACCCAAGCGTCACGGTCAACCCTTTGTCAGCCCTGACACCTGGCTTCCTGCGCGGCGTATTCAACATCTTCAAGTAGGAGCAAGCCATGGACCTGCGCGCGATCCTCTTCGACACGTTCGGAACGCTGGTGGACTGGCGCGGCAGCCTGATCGAAGCGTTCGGCGCCTGGGGCGCGGAGCACGGCGCGTCCGCCGACTGGGCCGGCCTCGCGGACGCCTGGCGCGGCGAATACGCCCCCAGCATGAACCAGGTGCGCCGCGGCGAACGGCCTTGGGCAACGCTCGACGCGCTACAGCGGGAGTCGCTGGCCCGGCTCGCCCCGCGCTTCGGCCTCAGCCTCGACGATGCGGCGCTGGACCACCTAGCCTCGCTCTGGCACCGTCTCCGCCCCTGGCCGGACAGCGCGCACGGCCTGCAGCGGCTGCGGCACCGCTTCCTGCTCGCCCCTCTCAGCAACGGCAACACGGCGCTGCTCGCCGATCTCGCGCGCTACGCCGGGCTGTCGTTCGACACCGTGTTCGGCGCCGACGTGTTCGAGCACTACAAGCCGGACCCGGAGACCTATCTCAGCGCCTGCCGCCTGCTCTCGGCGCCGCCCCACTGCGTCATGATGTGCGCCGCCCACAACAACGACCTCGCCGCCGCGCGCTCCCACGGCCTGCGCACGGCGTTCATCGCGCGCCCGGCCGAGCACGGCCCGGCGCAGACGAGCGATCTCGTGCCCGACCAGGACTGGGACGTGGTGGCCGCGAGCGTGGAGGAGCTTGCTGAGCGCCTGGGGTGCTGATCATCTGCGTCATACCAGCGGCCCTGTTCGATGGCCGCTACAGGTGGTTTCCAGTCGTCACGTCGCTGAGAGTCCGTGGGCGGCTAGCGCTATGAGACAAAATCCCTATCTCCTTAAACGCGATTAGCGGCGGATGTATATTACCGCAAATACGCCGCACCTTGAGGTTCCAACCACTATTGTGCGACAAGAGATTGCGTTCGTAGCAGCATTGCGACTTCTGTCTTGGCATCATTTTCGAGCCACCATGGTATGTAGGTCTGTCTTACTTCATCAATGCCAGCAGTATCGCGGCCAAAGCCGCGGGCTTCTCGATCGGGGGAAGGTGGCCGCAGTCGGGAATGACGTGGAGTGTTGATCCAGGCGTGAGGTCGTGAATCTCCTGAGAGAGCTTCACAGGTGTCAGCCGGTCCTCAGAACCTACGATCACTGCGGTGGGAACGGTGATGCTGGGCAAGATAGGGCGCAGGTCCTTTCGCGCGGCTACCGCGCGGTTTTGCCGGATGTAAGTGTTGGCCCCGACCCGTGCGCCCATTCCAGCCAATTCTGCGCGGACATCATGCGGCGTTGATGGATGGATCAGGGGGCCGACGTTGCGTTTCGACAGTCCCTCGAGATCGCGCGTGATTGCTACAACAAAGTTGGCCAAGTGGCGAAAAGCCTTCTGCGCGACGGCGTCAGGCCGCGCGTTGGTATCGACCAGGGCCAGCCGCGTCACACGCTGAGGAGCAATCTTCATCATCTCCAGCGCGACCATTCCCCCCATCGAGACACCAGCTAGGGCGAAAGTCTCTGGAGCCTGATCAAGGATGCGTTGAGCCATAGCGGGCAGGCTGCCGTCGCTTTGGGTGTTGCCAACGAGGCAGGCGACCGAACCGTCCAGCGCCGCGATCGTGCGTCTCCAGACAGCAGCGTCACTGCCGAGGCCGGGGATCATCACCAAGGTTTGCATTGCGACCTCGCCGCCCTTGATCGGGCAGCCTTGGCCCTACACCTTCGACCTAGGTTTAAGGTCAAGATCATGCGCATTGGCGTGTTGGCAGCGCGGGCGGGAGTCACCTCCTCGCGCATTCGGTTCTACGAGGCCCGAGGCCTGCTGCCGCGCCCGGCAAGACGTCCGAGCGGTTATCGCGACTATGACGAGCGAGCCTTGAACATCATCCTCTTCATCAACCGGGCTCGCGGCCTCGGCTTCAGCCTAGCTGAAGTCGCGGCACATCTGGACTCCCCACAAGACAACACGCGAAAATCGCGGCTTCTCTCCAGAATTGAGATTAAAGTCAGCGAACTTGACTGCCTCTTGGCCGATTTGCAGAGCCGACGCGCGACCCTGTTAGACTTAGTTGCTGAACTGCGGATGAGCACGGCGCACGATCGTTAGCGCTTGGTCGCACCGAAAACGGACACCCGGAAGCGATCCTTCCCGGCGTCTGCTAGGGGTCGAGAGCAGACACCTAGCAGGGCCGCCGGTATCAGTACGTCGCCCGCCCCCCCGAGATATCGAATACGCCGCCCGTGCTCGCCGAGCAATCGGGGCTGGCAAGCCAGCACACCAGCGCAGCGATCTCCTCAACCTCCACGAACCGCCCCAGCGGGATCTTGCCCAGCATGTAATCCACCTGCGCCTCGCTCATCTGCTTGAACAGCTCGGTCTTCGCCGCCGCCGGTGTCACGCAGTTGACCAGCACGCCCGTCCCCGCCAGTTCCTTGCCCAGCGACTTCGTCATGCCGATCAGCCCGGCCTTGCTCGCGCTGTAGTGGCTGGCGTTCGGGTTGCCTTCCTTGCCCGCGACTGAGGCCACGTTCACGACCCGTCCCCATCCCTGCTGCCTCATGCCGGGCACGACCGCGGCGCTGACCAGATACGGCCCGATCAGGTTCACCTCGACCACCCGGCGCCACTCCGCTTCCGGCAGCTCCCAGAGCGGCGCGTTGCCGCCCGTGATGCCGGCGTTGTTGACCAGGATGTCCACCCGGCCGTGCCGGGCGACGGTGGCGTCGAGCGCGGCCTGGATCGAGTCGGCGCGCGTCACGTCCGCCGCGTGTGCGCTCGCCCGCTCCCCCAGCGCCCGCGCCGTCTCCTCCGCCGCCGCGCCATCCTGGTCCCACAGCGCCGCGTGGGCACCGGACGCAGCCATGCGCTCCGCGACCGCGCGCCCGATCCCGCGCGCCCCGCCCGTGATGACCGCGACGCGCCCCTCAAGGTCCAGCTTGTTCACCGCGCTCCCTCCTGTCCTGTCCCGCCCGAGTCTCCGGATGCAGTCACGGTCTTGTGCTCGGCGGCCATGAAGGCGATGGTAGCAGGGCGGCCCCGACTAACCTACCCGGCCTAGCTCACCCGGCCACCTCCTCCTCGGCTCCCTCCACCAACGCCGCCCCTCATGTTCTGCGAGATGCGTCGAGGCTATGTGCTGCAAGCGATCAAGATCTGTGTGCCCTGACGGAGCCTTGCCTCAATGAGTTGGATCTTAATGAGTTGGGTTCCGACGAGTTGGACTGCCTTCCCGCATTCTTCGTCCTGGCTGGCCGCTGCCTTTGCTGTGCTGGGCCTCGCCCAAGCCGCGGCCGGGGGCCTCGCGACCCAGCGCTTCTCGGCCAAGGCCCGCGCTCACCCAGGAACGGCCGCGCAGCGCCCGCCCGTCACGGTGCTGAAGCCTCTACACGGCGACGAGCCGATGCTCCTACAGGCGCTGGCCTCCTTCTGCGTGCAGGACTACCCGGAGTATCAGATCGTGTTCGGCGTCGCGCATCCGTCCGACCCCGCGTGCGCCGTGGTCGAGCGGCTCCGCGCGGACTTCCCGGACGCCGGCATCTCCCTGGTCGTGAACCCGGCGCAGCACGGCCACAACCGGAAGATCTCCAACCTCATCAACATGCTCCCCTTCGCCCGGCACGACCTCCTGGTGATCGCCGACAGCGACCTGCACGTCGCCCCCGACTACCTCGACCGCATCGTCGCGGAACTCGCGCAGCCCGGCGCCGGCCTGGTCACGACGCTCTACGTCGGATGGGCTGCGGCGGAGCGGCTGGCGGAGCGGCTCGGGGCGAGCCAGATCACCTACAACTTCCTGCCGGGCGCCCTCCTGGCCCGCGCCATGGGCCGGCAGGACAACCTCGGCGTGACGATGGCGCTGCGCCGGGAGACCCTCGCCCAGGTCGGCGGCTTGCCCGCGCTGGTGGACCATGTGGCGGATGACGCGGTGCTGGGCCGGCTGGTGCGCGCGCTGGGCCTCACGGTCAGGCTGGGTGCCACGATGCCGGCGACCACGGTCGCCGACTCGACGATCCGGGCTGGTTTCCGGCACGAGCTGCGCTGGGCGCGCACGATCCGCTCGCTGGCCCCGGTCGAGTTCGCGGCTTCCGCCCTGCAATATCCCACCGCCTGGGCGGGCTTGGCGATGCTGCTGTCGGGCGGCGCACTGTGGAGCCTTGCCTTGTTCGCGGGCGCCTGGGGGACACGCGCGGCCATTGCCCGCTCCATAGACCGCACGCTCGCGCCCATGACCAGGACGTGCGCCCACGCCCGCGCCCTCCGCGCGCCATTCTGGCTTCTGCCCCTGCGCGAGGTTATGTCGGTCGGCGTGATGATGGCGAGCTATCGGACCCGCCGGGTCCACTGGCGCGGCCACGTCTTGTATGTGAGCCGCCCACCCCGTTGCGAACCGCCGCGACGCGCGAGCTGGGAACCTGCTCCGCGCAAGGCGCCCTCTCGTCCAGCCGCATCCCTCGGCGGCAACCCGAATGCACCCGCCGCGGCGTCCCGGTAGCGTCTCAATCACAAACTAAGGCCCTATCCGAGCGC
>CAWBOZ010000021.1:0-92918 GCA_963790535.1 uncultured Alphaproteobacteria bacterium
CGCCGCCGGTGAACCCGACCACGCTCCGCACGGCCGGGTCGGCCTGCACGATCGCCATCATCTGCGAGAGCTTGCCGCTCATCGCCTGGAACGAGATGCTCTGGTCGCCCTGCATCGCGCCCATGAGCTGGCCGTTGTCCTGCTGCGGGAAGAAGCCCTTGGGAATGACTACGTAGAGATAGACGTTGAGGCAGAGCACGCCGAGCAGGGTCAGCAACACGATCCGCCCGTGGCGGAGCGCCCAGCCCAGCGTGCGCGCGTAGAAGCGCGTCACCCGGCCTAGCTGCTCCTTCTTCTTGGCCCGCATCTTCCGCGCCCGCAGGAACAGCGCGCACATCATCGGCGTCGTGGTGAGCGAGATCGCGAGCGAGACCATGATGGCGAGCGAGAGCGTCAGCGCGAATTCGCGGAACAGGCGGCCTACGATGCCGCCCATGAGCAGGATCGGCAGGAACACGGCGATCAGGCTGAGGCTCATCGAGATCACGGTGAAGGTCACTTCCCGCGCGCCCCTGAGCGCCGCCTCCAGCCGCGGCATCCCGGCCTCCATGTGGCGGCTGATGTTCTCCAGCACGACGATGGCGTCGTCCACGACGAAGCCGGTGGCGACCGTCAGCGCCATCAGCGAGAGGTTGTCCAGGCTGAAGCCGAGCAGGTACATCGCCCCGAACGTGCCGATGATCGAGACGGGCACGGCGACGGCGGGGATCAGGGTCGCGCGCCAGTCGCGCAGGAAGGCGAACACCACGGCCGTGACCAGCACCACGGCGATCACCAGTGTCCGCTCCGTGTCGTGGAGCGACGCGCGGATCGTCGTCGTCCGGTTCAGCGCCACCGCCGTGTCCACGTCCGCCGGCATCGCGGCCTTGAGCTGCGGCAGCGCCGCGAGCACGCGGTCCACCGTGTCTATGATGTTGGCGCCGGGCTGGCGGAACAGGATGACGAGGATGGAACTCTTCCCGTTGAACAGCCCGGTGTTGCGCAGGTCCTCGACGGAGTTCACCACCTCGCCGACGTCCTGCAGATGCACGGCGTCGCCGTTGCGATAGGCCACGACCAGGTTCTTGTAGTCGTCCGCGACGGTGGCTTGGTCGTTGGTGTAGATCTGCACGTGCCGGTCGCCGTCCTCGATCGCGCCCTTCGGGCTGTTGGCGTTGGCCGAGGCGATCGCGGCGCGCACGTCCTCCAGGCCGATGCCGTATTTGGACAAGGCGTTCGGGTTCAGCTCCACCCGCACCGCCGGCAGCGCCGAGCCGCCGATGATCACCTGGCCGATGCCCTGCACCTGGGAGAGCTTCTGCTGCAGGACGTTGCTGGCGGCGTCGTAGAGCTGGCCGCGCGTCAGCGTGTCGGAGGTGAGCGCCAGGATCAGCACCGGCGCGTCCGCCGGGTTCACCTTGCGGTAGGTTGGATTGCTGCGCAGGCTGGTCGGCAAGTCGGCGCGCGCCGCGTTGATCGCGGCCTGCACGTCGCGGGCGGCGCCGTTGATGTCGCGGTCGAGCCCGAACTGCAGCGTGATCCGCGTCGAGCCTACGGAGCTCTGCGAGGTCATCTCGGTCACATCGGCGATCTGCCCGAGATGCCGCTCCAGCGGGCTGGCGACGCTGGTCGCGACCGTCTCGGGGCTTGCGCCCGGCAGCGACGCCTGGACCGAGATGGTGGGGAAATCCACCTGCGGCAGCGGCGAGACCGGCAGCTTCAGGTAGGCGAAGATGCCGGCGAGCGCGATCGCGAGGGTGAGCAGCGTGGTCGCGATGGGCCGGGCGATGAAGAGGGCGGAGATGTTCACGTGCCGCGCGGCGCCGCATCGCCCGCCAGCCGCCGTTCCGGTCGCCGCCCGGCGAGGCGGAGCGCCAGCCGGTCAAACAGCAGGTAGATCACCGGGGTCGTGAACAAGGTCAGCACCTGGCTGACGATCAGGCCGCCGACGATGGCCAGGCCCAGCGGCCGGCGCAGCTCGGACCCGGTGCCGCTGCCCAGCATCAGGGGGAGCGCGCCGAGGAGTGCCGCCATGGTCGTCATCAGGATGGGGCGGAAGCGGAGCAGGCTCGCCTCGTGGATCGCGGCGCGCGGCGCCTTGCCCTCCTCGCGCTCCGCCTCCAAGGCGAAATCGACCATCATGATCGCGTTCTTCTTGACGATGCCGATCAGCAGGATGATGCCGATGATGCCGATGATGTCGAGGTCGTGCCCGGTCAGCATGAGCGCGAGGAGCGCGCCGATGCCGGCGGAGGGCAGGGTGGAGAGGATGGTGAGCGGGTGGACGAAGCTCTCGTAGAGCACGCCCAGCACGATGTACACCGCCACGATCGCGGCCAGCAGCAGCATCAGCTCATTGCCGAGCGATGACTGGAACGCCGCCGCGGCGCCCTGGAACGCGGTCACGAAGCTGTCGGGGAGGCCGATGCTCTTCTCCGCCTGCTCGATCGCGTCCACGGCCGCGCCCAGGGAGGCGCCGGGTGCCAGGTTGAACGAGATCGTCGTGGACGGGAACTGGCCGAGGTGGCTGATCTGCAGCGGGCCGTTCCGCTGCTGGACCTGCACGATGGCCGAGAGCGGCACCTGCCCCGTCGAGGAGGCGGCGGAGGGCAGATAGATCGAGGACAGGCTCGCGACCGTATGCTGGATCTGCGGGTCCGCCTCCAGGATCACCCGGTACTGGTTGCTCTGCGTGAAGATGGTGGAGACGATGCGCTGGCCGAAGCTGTCGTAGAGCGCGTTGTCCACGGTAGCCGGCGTGATGCCGAAGCGCGCGGCAGTGGGGCGGTCTATCACCAGCTCCACGGTCTGGCCCTGCTGCTCCATGTCGTCGGCGACGTCGGCCAGCGCCGGGACCTGCGCGAGCCGAGCCATCAGCTTCGGCACCCATTCCGTGAACTGCGCCGCGTTCGGGTTCTCCAGCACGAGGCGGTACTGGGTGCGGCTGGTGGTTGCGTCTATCGAGAGGTCCTGGACCGGCTGCATGTAGAGCGAGGCGCCCGGCACCCCCGCCGTTTCCTGCTGCAGGCGCCGGATGATCGCGGAGGCGTTGAGCGACCGCTCGCTCAGCGGCTTGAGGTTGATCAGGAACCGTCCCTCGTTCAGCGTGGCGTTGGTGCCGTCCACGCCGATGAAGGAGGTCAGGCTCTCCACGGCCGGGTCCTTCAGGATCGCGTCCGCGAGGCCCTGTTGAAGCTGGGCCATGCCGGCGAACGAGATGCTCTGCGGCCCCTGGGAGATCGCCTGGATCGCGCCCGTGTCCTGCACCGGGAAGAAGCCCTTGGGAATCGCGACGTAGAGGAACAGGGTCAGCGCCAAGGTGGCGACGAAGACGAGCAGCGTCAGCCACTGGTGGTCGAGCACCACGTCGAGCGCCCGGCCGTAGCGCGCGACCACCCAGTTGAACGCCCGCTCGGCGCGCAGGTCGAAGCGGTTGCGCGTGCTCTCCGGGCGGTGGCGGACCAGTTTCGCGCAGAGCATCGGCACCAGCGTGAGCGAGACCACGGCCGAGATCACGATCGTCGCCGTCAAGGTGATCGCGAACTCGTGGAACAGCCGCCCGACCACGTCGCCCATGAACAGCAGCGGGATCAGCACCGCGATCAGCGACACGGTGAGCGAGATGATGGTGAAGCCGATCTGCTGCGATCCCTTGAGCGCCGCCGCCAGCGGCGCCTCCCCTGCCTCGACGTAGCGGGCGATGTTCTCGATCATGACGATGGCGTCGTCCACGACGAAGCCGGTGGCGACCGTCAGCGCCATCAGCGAGAGGTTGTCCAGGCTGAAGCCGACCAGATACATGACCGCCAGCGTGCCGATCAGCGAGAGCGGCACCGAGAGGCTCGGGATCAGCGTCGCCGGCAGGTTGCGCAGGAACAGGAAGATCACGAGCACGACGAGCGCCACGGCGAGGCCCAGCTCGAACTCCACGTCGCTGACGCTCGCGCGGATGGTGTTCGTTCGGTCGGTCAGCACGGTCACGTCCACTGCGGCGGGGAGCGTCGCCTCGATCTGGGGCAGCAGCTTCTTGATCCCGTTCACGACGGCGATGACGTTGGCGCCGGGTTGGCGCTGGACGTTCAGGATCACCGCAGGCGTCCGATTCGCCCAGGCGGCGAGCTTGGTGTTCTCCGCGCCCTGGACGATCTTCGCCACGTCCGACAGGCGCACGGGCGAGCCGTTCCGGTAGGCGATCACCACGTCGCCGTAGCCGGCGGCGCTGGTGAGCTGGTCGTTGGCGTTGATGGTGGAGGCCCGCTGCGGGCCGTCGAAGTTGCCCTTGGGCGTATTGACGTTGACGTTCGCCAGCGTGGTGCGCACGTCGTCTATGGCGAGGCCGTAGGCGGCGAGCGCGCGCGGGTTGATCTGCACGCGCACGGCCGGGCGCTCGCCGCCGCTGACGCTGACGAGGCCGACGCCTTGCTGCTGGGAGATCTTCTGCGCCATCCGCGTCTCCGCGAGGTCCTCGACCTGGGTGAGCGGCAGCGTCTTCGACGTGAGGGCGAGGGTGAGCACCGGCGCGTCCGCCGGGTTGACCTTGGCGTAGATCGGCGGTGCGGGAAGGTCGGCGGGCAGCAGGTTGCCGGCCGCGTTGATCGCTGCCTGCACCTCCTGCTCGGCAACGTCGAGGCCGATGTCGAGCGTGAACTGCAGCGTGATGACGGAGGCGCCGGCCGAGCTGTAGGACGACATCTGGTTCAGGCTCGGCATCTGGCCGAACTGCCGCTCCAGCGGCGCGGTGACGGACGAGGTCATCACCTCCGGGCTGGCGCCGGGGTAGAAGGTCTGCACCTGGATCGTCGGGTAGTCCACCTCCGGCAGCGCCGAGATCGGCAGGAAGGTGTAGGCGACGATGCCCGTCAGCAGGATCGCGAGCATGAGCAGCGTCGTGCCCACGGGACGGAGAATGAAGACGCGCGACGAACTCATCGCAGCCCCTTGGCGCGCGCCCGCCGACGCCCGGCGACTCTCATGCGGCAGCCGGCGTTCACTGCTGCTCCTGCTGCCCTTGCTGCTGCCGGTGGCCACCGTGCCGGTGCTGCCCCTGGGCCGGGCTTCCTTGCTCGCCCGGCGCTTGGGCGGGAGCCTGGCCGGAGGGCTGGCCCTGCGCCGGCCCGCTGCCCTGAGCGCTTGGGGGCGGCGGGATCGTGACTTTCGCCCCCTCGCGCAGCCGGTCGGCGCCATCCGTCACCACGCGGTCGCCCTCGTTCAGGCCAGATGCGACCTCGACCTTGTCGCCGTCCGTCGGGCCGAGCTTGACCACCTGCACGTGCACGGTGTCGTCCGGGCGGATCACATAAACGAACGTGCCGGGCTCGCCCCGCTGGATCGCCGCCGTGGGTGCTGTGACGACGCCGCGCAGCGTTTCCACTACCAGCTTCGCGTTGACGAACTGGTTGGGGAAGAGGGCAGTGTCCGGGTTGTCGAACAGCGCACGCAACTTCACTGTGCCGGTCGTGGTGTCGATCTGGTTGTCTATCGTCTCCAGCCGGCCGGTCGAGATCTGGTGGGTGTCCGACCTGTCGAACGCCATCACCGGCAGTCCGGGACCGCCGCCCGGCTGGCGGGTGATCTCGGGGAGATTGTCCTCGGGCAGCGAGAAGATGACCGAGATCGGCTGCAGCTGGGTGATGACCACGATCCCGTTGGCGTCGCCGTTCTGGACGTAGTTGCCCTCGTCCACCTGGCGCAGGCCGACGCGGCCGGTCACGGGCGCGGTGATGTGGCAATAAACGAGGTTCAGCTTCGCGCTGTCTATGGACGCCTGGTCGGTCTTCACCGTGCCGGTGTATTGCTGGACGAGCGATGCCTGCGTGTCGAGCTGCTGGCGCGAGATGCTGTCCTGCTTGACGAGCGTGGCGTAGCGTTGCTGGTCGAGTTGCGCGTTGTGCAGCAGTGCCTGGTCGCGTGCCAGCGCGCCCTCGGCCTGCTCCAGCGCGACCTGATAGGGCCGCGGGTCTATCTGGGCCAGGAAGTCGCCCTTGTGGACGATTTGGCCCTCCTTGAAGCCGATCTGCATCAGCAGCCCGCTGATCTGCGTCTTCACCGTCACGGTGGCGAGCGGCGTGACCGTGCCGAGCGCGTTCAGGATCACGCGGATGTCGCCTCGCCCGATCGTCGTGGCGCCCACTGGCTGCGGCGGGAGCTGGCCGGATTTTGCACCACCCCCCTGGCCTGGAACGGCCGTCGGCGCGCGCGACGGGGCTACAAGGCGATAGATGCCGAACGCGATCAGCGCGAGCAGGAGCAGGGCAAGCAGGATGCGCCCCCAGCGCAGCCGCGGCCGCCTGATGCGGGTCCGCGAGTCCTCCCGCTCCTCAATCAGTTCTCGGCTTACTCGTTCGTCCATGCGTCGCCGTTCCCGGCCCTCCTTCGTGCGCCCCCAGGGAGCCAGCCCTTCTCACCCAGCTTCGGGAAGCGAGCGCGGCCAGCATCCTTGCTCTACGCCGTTAGGATTGGGTTTCCCTTGCCTCAACAACTCGTGAGCGCGAGGCGACTCGCACCTGCTGCGCTGTCCGAGCATTGTAGCACAGGCGGCGCAAGGAATATCGCCTTGCGCGCCCGCGTCGCCCCCGACTTCTGCCGGGCCGGCGTCTCTACTTCAGGAACTGCGCCGCGTTCTGCTTCGTCACCACGTCCAGGCCGACGTAGGTGATCGGGGGCACCTGCTTGCCCTGGTGCAGCGCCAGCAGGATGTCCATCGCCTTCGCGCCCATCTCGGCCGGGCGTTGGCCGACCAGCGCCTGGGCGTAGCCTTGCTGCAGGAGCTGCACCTCGATGGGCAGGTCGTCAGGCATCACCAGCGCGAGCTTGCCGCTGTCATACGCCTGGCGATTGGCGTTCACGAAGCCCTTGTAGGCTTCCGGCGCGAACAACGCCCAGCCGCCGACCGGCACCACGGCGCTGGCATTCGGGTTCGCCTGCATCTGGTCCATGAGCTGCTGGTTGGCGAGCGCGGAATCGTCGTTGCAGAACGAGGGCGAGCCGGGCGCGATCTTCCAGCCAGCTTTCTGCAGCGTCTCGTTCAGCCCGGCGAGGCGCTCGTTCAGGTTGGCAGCGGCGGCACCGCCGGACTGCGTGACGTAGGTGCCGGGCTGGGGATGCACCTTGATGAGCTCGCGGGCGAGCTCACTGCCCATCGCCTTGTTGTCAGTTCCGACATAGGCCTGGCGCGCGCTGTTCGGGCTGTCGGCGTCGAAGGTGATGACGGCGATGCCGGCGTCGCGCGCCTGCTTGATGACGCCGACCACGGAATCCGCGTCCGCGGCCGAGATGGCGAGGCCCTGCACGCCCTGGGTGATGAGGTCCTGGATGATCTGCACCTGGGAGGCCGGATCTTGCTCTGTCGGGCCGCGATAGACGCACTCCACGCCGATCTTCTTGGCCTCCTCCATGCAGCCATCGCGGGAGAGGTCGAAGTAGGGGTTGTTCATGGCCTTGGGCACGATGGCGAAGCGCATCGTCTCGGCGTGCGCCGGGCCGGCGGCGAGTGCTGCGACGGCAGTCGCCAAGGCCAGCAGGGGAGCTAGCAAGGTGGGGCGCATGGGAGTCCTCCGGGCCGGGTTGTCGAGAGCGCTACCCCGTCGGCCTTCCGGGGCGGCGGGGGAACTCAGCGCTGCCGGGTGCGCAGGCGGTCCACCAGCACCGCGAAGATGATGATCGCGCCGATGAAGGCGTCCTGCCAGTAGGGGTCCACCCGGCCCAGCACCAGGCCGTTGCGGATGACCTCGATCAGCGCGCTGCCGACCACGGCGCCCAAGGGTCCGCCCACGCCGCCGTTCAGGTTGGCGCCGCCGATCACCGCGGCCGCGATGACCCGCAGCTCGTAGCCGACGGCGAGGTTTGCGGGCGCGGACCCCAGCCAGCCGGCGAGTAGGATGCCCACGAGGCCCGCGGACAGGCTGCACAGCACGTAGGCGCTCACCTTGACGCGCGTGACGCCCACGCCCGTGCGCATCGCTGCGGTCTCATTGCCGCCAACGGCGTAGAGGTGCCGTCCCCAGGCGGTCTGGTGCAGCGCGAAGCCCAGCACCACGGCGCATACGAGCATGTAGATGACCGGGGCCGGCACGCCGGCCACCCGACCGTTGGCCAGCAACTCGAACGTGGCGACATAGGCGCCGCCCGGCGACTGCCCGCGCCCTTGGGTGATGACGTAGGTGATGCCGCGGCAGATGGACAGCATCCCCAGCGTGGTCACGAACGACGACAGCCCGACGCGCGCGATCAGCAGCCCGTTCACGAGGCCGATGAACGCCGCCAGCGCCAGGCCGAACAGGATCGGCAGCACGAGCGAGGCATAGGGCACGGACGCCAGCGCCGTCGTGCCGACCCAGTGCATGGCGATCATCGTGCACACCGCCACCAGCGCCGTGACCGACCCCACTGAGAGGTCTATCCCCCCAGTGATGATGACGACCGTCATGCCGAGCGAGATGAGTGCTACGTAGCTGAAGTTGCGCGAGATGTTCTGGAGGTTCGCGGACGTCGTGAAATTGCCCGCGAATGCGGCGACCAGCGCGGTGATGACGATGAAGGCCAGCGTCACGTAGGCCGTCTGCCCGGCGAAGAAGCCGCGCTTGTGCCAGGCGGCGACGCGGACGTTGGTGAACTCGCTGGACGCGGACATCAGGCCGTCTCGATCGCGCCGGTGATGAGGCCCGTCACCTCTTCCGGCGAGGAGAGGGCGATGGGCTTGTCCGCCACCTTGCGCCCGCGGCGCAGCACCGCCACGCGGTCGGCGACCGTGAACACGTCCGGCATCCGGTGGCTGATGAGCACGACCGCGGTGCCGCCGTCGCGCAGGCGGCGGATCAGCTCCAGGACTTCCGCGACCTGGCGCACGGAGATGGCGGCGGTCGGCTCGTCCATCAGCACCAGCTTGCTGCGGGCGAGCCGCGTGCGGGCGATGGCGACGGCCTGGCGCTGGCCGCCGCTCATCTCGCGCACCGTGTCGGTGGCGCGGGTCTCGCTCTTGAGCTCGCGGAACAGCTCGGCGGCGCGCCGGTTCATGGCGGCGTGGTCGAGCACGCGCAGCGGCCCGAAGCCGCGCTTCAGCTCGCGCCCGAGGAACACGTTGGCGGCGGCGGTCAGGTTCTCGGCGATGGCGAGGTCCTGATACATGACCTCGACGCCCGAGTCGCGCGCCGCCGACGGAGTCGCGAAATGAACCGTGGCGCCGTCGAGCCTGATCTCGCCCTCGGTGGGCGGGAAGTTGCCCGCGATGATCTTGGTGAGGGTGGACTTGCCCGCGCCGTTGTCGCCCATGAGACCCACGACCTCGCCGGGCTGGATCTGCAGGTCCACGCCGTCCAGCGCGCGCACGGCGCCGAAGGACCGGCCGATGCCGCGAAGCTCCAGCAGCGGCGCGGCGGCGTTTGCCGCGCCGGACACAGGTGCCTGCACTGGTTGCGGCACGTCTATCCTCCCCCGTCGTGAGGAACAGTCTGCGCCATGGCGGGGGCGGAATCCAGCTTTGCCGCGAAGCGGCCGTGTCTCAATTTGAATTTCGGCTCCCGACCAAGAGCGGAAGCAGCACCGGCACGACGATGCGCCTTGGTTCCAACGATGCGCGTGCGGGCTGTGCTCAACCTTCGGCGCGCTTGAGGGTGGCGGCAAGTACGTCGCGCATTGTTTGCGGGCGGCGGCCAAGCAGCGCCTCCAGTGTGGGGTCGACCGCGGCGAAGTCGCCGCGCCGGGCGGCGCGATACATGCCGAGCAGCATGTCCGCCATGGGCGCGGGCGCGCCCTGCGCCACTGTGGCGTCGTGCCATTCGTCGTCGGGTAGGTTCACGCGTTTGATCTCGCGCCCGGTCAGCTCGGACGCGATCGCGGCTAGATCGGCCATGGTGAACGCCTCGGTCGCGGTCAGCGGGGGCGTGATGCCGTCGAGTCGTCCTTCCTCGGCGAGCAGGATCGCGTCCGCCTCCGCCAGGTCGGCGCGCGTGGTCCAGCTCACCGGGCCGTCCTCGGGGGCGCGGATCTCCCCGGCCTGTAGCCCGTGTCCGATAAGATGCAGCGCGCTCTCGGCGTAGAAGCCGTGGCGCAGCGACGTGAACGGCGCGCCTCCCTTGGCGAGGAACGCCTCGGTTGCGGCGTGATCGGGCGCCGGGGCGAAGGGCGAATCGGTCCGCGCGCCCATGTGGCTGGTGTAGAGCACGCGCCGCGCCCCGGCCGTTCGGGCAGCCTCGATGGCAGCATGATGCAGCCGAAGCGCCGTTTCACCGAGCTTGTCGACGGAAACAACCAATACCTGTTCCGCGCCCGCGAACGCCGCCGCCAGGTTGTCGGGCTTAGCAAAGTCGCCGGCGCGGACGTGTACGCCCCGCTCAGCGAGCGCCGTCGCCTTGGCAGGGTCGCGGACGCTGGCGACGATCCGATCCGCAGGCAGACGGGTGAGCAGTCCTTCCACAACGGCCCGTCCGAGTTGGCCGGTAGCTCCTGTCACGACGATCATGGGCACCCCCTTGTTAACTACGATAATAGAAAAACGTTATCATTGATAAAGTTCCGCTAACAAGGTGCTGCTATCGGCGATACGCACGGATACGTATGATCGCAGGATGGACAAGGTTACCGCGGCTGAAGCCGGGCCAGACGGGCGCGACCGGGTCGTTGCGGCGGCTGTGGCGTTGTTGGCGCGCGGCGGCCGGGAGGCGCTGACCACGCGCGCAGTGGCCGCTGCCGCCGGCGTCCAGGCCCCTACGATCTACCGCCTGTTCGGGGACAAGCAAGGGTTGATCGACGCCGTGGCCGAGCACGGTTTTGCGGCTTACCTCCAGCAGAAACAGACGGACGGCCCGAGCGCCGATCCGGTCGAGAATTTGCGGCTCGGGTGGGACCTGCATGTCGGCTTCGGCCTCGCTAACCCGGCGATCTTCGCGGCCATGTACGGCGACCCGCGTCCGGACGGAGCCTCGCCCGCAGCTTCTCGGGCGCTGGTGATGCTAAGGGAGCGAATGCGGTCGCTGGCGCTCGCCGGGCGGCTGCGCGTCGATGAGCGCCGGGCGGCGGACATGGTGCGCGCTGCCGCCTGCGGCGTGGTTTTCAATCTCCTGGAGACGCCCGAGGGTGAACGCGATCCCGGCCTGTCCGAGGCGACGCGCGAGGTCGTCATCGGTGCGATCACCACCGATGCGCCAACGCCGGAACGGCTGGGCCTGGCGCCGGTCGCCACGACGCTGCGTGCGTTGTTGCCGGGCGCGGGCGGGTTGACCGACGGCGAACGACACCTGCTGGCCGAATGGCTCGATCGGGTAGTCCGATCTGCCTAAAGGCCGCACTTGGTCGGTTCGAACGGCAGCCAAGCGCACTCTGTGCAAGTCGAAGTGGACTGTCTCAAATCCACTCTTTGCGGAGATTCAAACCGAGACACTACCCGTGAAGCGCAAGCGCACGTAGTCCGCCGTCCATGCCCCGGTGGCGTCGCGCAGCGAGGGCGCGAGCAATCGCTCTGCCTCCGCGAGCGCCGGGCCGCGCTCGCCTTCGGGCAGGTGCCGCACGATTGGCGCGGCGAAGGTCTCGAGCCATCCGGCCATGCCGGTCGGCAGTGGCGTCGGGCGTGGCAGCAGGGTGATGCTGTCCACCACGAAGCCGTGCGCCTGCAGGAGCGCGCGATACTCGTCGGCTGTCGGGAAATACCATGGCATCGCCGCGGTGCCGTCCACGCCGCGGCGGTCGAGTGCGGCGAGGAGCGCGGTGACGACGGCGGCGACGTTGCCGTGGCCGCCGAACTCGCCCACGAACCGTCCGCCTGGCCGCAAGGCCCGGCGCACCCCGGCGACGACGGCACTTGGGTCCCGGCTCATCCAGTGCAGCGCCGCGTTGGTGAACACTGCGTCGAACTCGCCCGCGAAGGGCAGCGCGTGCCCGTCGGCATAGCGCACATCCAGCCCGCGTGCCGCGGCGGCGGCGAGCAGCTCGGGCGAGGCGTCGCAGCCCACGACCTGCGCACCCGCGGCCGCGATGCGCTCGGTCAGCGCGCCGTCGCCGCAGCCCAGGTCCAGGATGCGCTCGCCCGGCCGCGGCGCGAGCAGGTCGAGCACGGGGCTGCCGAGGTCGGCGACGAAGCGGGCGTTGCGCGCGTAAGCGGCTGGGTCCCAGGACTGGCCTGCGTCGGGATGTGCCGTCATATGATGCGCTCCTTCGGGGTCAATCGCGGTGGGAACAGGACATGGAACGCTTGCTGGAGGGATACCGCCGCTTCCGGGCGACGGAGTGGCCGGAGCGGCGGGCCGTGTTCGAGGCGCTCGCGCGGCAGGGCCAGTCGCCGCAAGCGATGGTCATCGCCTGCTCCGATAGCCGGGCTGACCCGGCGATGATCTTCGGGGCCGGGCCGGGCGAGCTTTTCGTCCTCCGCAACGTCGCCAATCTCGTCCCTCCGAGCCAACCCGACGCTCAGTTCCACGCCGCGAGCGCCGCCCTGGAGTTCGCCGTCCGCGTCCTGGAGGTTCCGGACCTGATCGTGATGGGTCATGCCATGTGCGGCGGCGTCCACGCCCTGCTGCACGGGGCACCCCACCCGGCCGGCGACTTCCTGATCCCCTGGATGCGGATCGCAGAGCCGGCCAAGCGCCGGGCGCTCGCCTGCGAGCCGGCGGACCCGCAGACGGCCTGCGAGCACGAGGTCGTCAAGCTCTCCCTGGAGAACCTGCGGACCTTCTCTTGGATCGCCGAGCGCGTGGACACCGGACAGTTGCGGCTGCACGGCGCCACCTTCGACATCCGCTCCGGAATCCTATCCATCCTGCAAGCGGACGGCCGCTTCGCCCCGGTCTGAGCGGCGGGCCAGGCCACGCACGGCGGCGAACGCGAGCGCGTAGGTGAGGACCGACAGCAGGAACGGTGCGCCCGGCAGGCCCCGTGGGGCGAAGACACCGAACAGCCAGCCGCCAGCGAGCGGCGAGACGATCGCGGTCAGCCCTTGCAGCGACGCGAGCGCCCCCTGCACCTCGCCCTGCCGGTCCGACCCGGCGCGCGCGGAGACCATCGCCTGCACCGCCGGCCCGGCGATGGCACCCAGCGCCTGCACCGCGATGGCGGCGTAGAGGATCCAGCCCTCATAGGCGAAGGCGAAGAGCAGGTAGGCACACGCGGCGGACGCATAGCCGAGCATCGCCGCCCGGCGCTCGCCGAGGCGCGGCACGAGGCGGCGCACGACCAGGCCCTGCGTCAGCGCCGAGCCGACGCCGAGGGCGGCAAACGCGAGCCCGTTCTCCCGTGGCCCCCAGCCGAGGCGCAGGGTGTTGGCGAGCACGAAGCTGCTCTGCAGCGATCCGATCGCGAACCAGGCGCAGCACCAGGCGAAGGCGAGCCGCATGAAGACGCTGTCGGCCGCGATCACGCTGAGCGTGCCGATGGGGTTGGCGCGCCGCCACGCGAACGCCCGCCGCCGCTCCAGCGGCAAGCTTTCGGGCAGGACGAAGAGGCCATAGAGGACGTTGAGGCCGGCGAGCGCCGCCGCGGCGAGGAAGGGCAGGCGCAGCCCGTAGCCGCCCAGCACGCCCCCGAGCGCCGGGCCGAGCACGAAGCCGAGGCCGAACATGGCGCCGACCAGGCCGAAGCGCTGCGCCCGCTGCTGGGGCGGCGTCACGTCGGCGATGTAGGCGGTCGCGGCGGAGACGTTGGCCGCGGTGGCGCCCGCGATCAGCCGGCCCACGAACAGCCACGCCAGGCTCGGCGCCCAGGCGAGCATCAGGTAATTGAAGCACACGCCCGAGAGCGAGAGCAGCAGCACGGGCCGCCGCCCGAAGCGGTCGCTGAGCGCGCCGAGCAGAGGGGCGCAGAAGAACTGCATGACGGAGAACGCGGAGAGGAGCGCCCCCACCCAGAACGAGGCGGCTGACGGCGGCAGGTGCGACAGCTGCACCACAAGGTTCGGCACGATGGGCACCACGATGCCGAAACCGAGCGCGTCTATGCCAAGGGTCGCCAGCACGAAGCCGACGCGGGCGCGCGGGCGGCCCGTGCCAGGCGCCCCTTGGGCTGCCTCGGTCGTCCCGGTCGGGTTTGACATGCGATCTGGTTAGGCCGTCCAGCGCGCGGCGCGCAACCCCCGGTCATCCGGCCAGGAGCAGACCTGTCCATCCGCCCGATGGCGCGTGCCAGCCGCGGCGGCCACCTTGGCTGCCTATCTGAGGGACAGGAGGGATTTCCATGGATACGCAGGAAACGGACGCGCTGGCGCGGCTCTCGGACGCAATGGCGGAACGGGTCGCGGGGGCGGCGGCGCTGGTCGTGGCCGTTCGGCCGGTTGGCGGGAGGGCACGCAGCGGCGTCCTATGGCGGGATGGCGTCGCGGTCGTGTCCGAGCAGGCGCTGCCCGAGGCGGAGAGCTACGAGGCTGTGCTGGCCGGCGGCAGCGTCGTACCGGCGCGGCTCGCCGGGCGCGATCCGGGCACCAATGTCGCGGCGCTGCGGCTGGACGGGGCGCACGCGGCGGCGCTGCCAGCAGCGGCCGAGCCGCGGGTCGGCGCGCTCGCGCTCGCGCTGGGGGCGGACGGTGCCGGCGGAACCACGGCGCGTCTCGCGCTCGTGCAGGAGGCCGGCCCTGCCTGGCACAGCCAGGCCGGGGGGCGCATTGACCGCCGTATCGTTCTGGATGCGCGGCTCGGCGGCGGGGACGAGGGCGGGCCGGTGCTGGACGGGGCGGGCGGACTGCTCGGCATGTCCACGCTCGGGCCACGGCGCCGGGCATTGGTGATCCCGGCCGCGACCGTGGAGCGGGTGCTGGGGCCGTTGCTGGAGCGGGGCGGCGTGGCGCGTGGATGGCTGGGCGTATCGCTGCAGCCGGTCGCCGTGCCGGAGGCGCTGCGTGCGGCGGCGGGCACGGAAGCGGGGCTGATGGTGCTCGCGCTCGCGGAGGGCGGGCCGGCGGCGGCGGCCGGCGTGATGCCCGGCGATATCCTGGTGGCGCTGGGCGGGCAGCCAGTGATGCGGGCACGGGCGCTCGCGGAGCGGCTCGGGCCGGACAGCGTGGGCCAGGCGCTCGAGGTGCGGCTGCTGCGCGCGGGTCAGGCGCTCAGCCTCTCTGTGACGGTGGCGGCGCGGCCGGCGCGGTGAGAGTGACGGCCGAGAGTGGTGAGCTTGAGGCCAGGTCGCTGCGCGTCGCCGTGCGCGCGGCCGACCCGGTCCGGCGCCGGGGTCTTGCCGCCCTGGTCGCCGCGGCGGGGCACCGGGTCGCCGGGGCGGAGGAGGCTGACGTTGCATTGCTTGATGCAGGGGCGGAGCTGACCGGGCTGCCCGCGGTGTCGCTCGGCGGGCTGGCGGCGGAGAGCGCTGGGTTGCTGCCGGTGGACGCCGGGCCGGCGCAGGTGGACGCGGCGCTTCGCGCGGTCGCGGCGGGGCTGCTGGTGCGGGCGCCTGGGCTGCCTGCCGGCTTCGCCATGCTCGGCGAGGCGCCGGCGTTGCTGACGCCGCGCGAGGTCGAGGTGCTGGCGCTGGTGGGCGAAGGCTACAGCAACAAGGCGGCAGCGCGCCGCCTCGGCATCTCGCAGCACACGGTCAAGTTCCACCTTGAGGCGGTCTTCGCCAAGCTCGGCGTGAGGACGCGCGCGGAAGCTGTGATGGAGGGTCTGCGGCGGGGGTTGGTGGAGCTGTGATATCAGTGGCCCTGTTGGATGACTGCTCTCGACCGAGAAAGACCCTATCCGGGCAGGGACGAACCCCCAAAACGTCCATTGCTCTCCAGAACGTGTTGTCCAAGGGGGCCGGGTGAAGGTCACTCTCAGCACCAGCCACTGACGGCGAAAGCCGGTCCCGGATCTCGGATGATCGTGCGCCGCCCGCGCACCGGTGGCTTGATGATGAACGGATGTGCCCCCGGAGGCCTGCCATGCCGCGCCTTGCCCTCGTCGCTGCCCTTCTATTTCCCTTCGTCGCCCATGCGGCCCCCCCGCCCGACGCCGACCCAGCGCTCGCGCCCTGGTTCCGCGATTTGCGCGAGCCCGACACGGGACGATCTTGCTGCTCGATCGCCGATTGCCGCCCAACCGAGGCACGCACCAGAGGGGACCACTACGAGGTGTTGATCGAGGGCGAGTGGTTGGCAGTGCCGCCCGATAAAGTGCTGCGCCGCTCCGACAATCCGACCGGTCGCCCCATCGTCTGCTGGACCCGAACACTCGGGATCATGTGCTTCGTGCGGGGACCCGAGGCGTGATCGTGCCGGCACGGCGGGCGTCGGCCTCTACGGGGGATGCCTCCTGGAAAGCTCGATAGGCGCTGCGGCCCACTTGCAGGCGTTCGCGACCTTGCGCGAGATGGCGCGGGGCTGCGAGCATTTCGGGCCGCAGATCCTGACCGAGGATCTGGTTGCCGAGCCGCTGCGCCAACATCAGCCTGTTCGACGTGGCGGACCACGACGAGCTGCACGCGATCCTCTCCAGCTTGCCGCTGTTTCCGTTCATGGACGTCACCGTTATCCCACTCGCACGGCATCCGTCCGCGATTGACTAGGACCGGTCTTCCGGCCGGTTGGCCTCCCGACCGGCCAGGGTCACGAAGCATGCCCACGCGAGAGTTCCCCAGCTTCCGGCAGTCTGGATCGCCACGCCCTTGAAGGTTGCAGGGTTGGCACGCTACCGAGTGAGGGCTTTGGACCGCGAACCGTCATGACGGGCGGCGGAATCCGAGGCCGGTGATTGAGGGCAAACGCTAGAAATGAATGATCGCGCACCCACCCAATTGGCGTCTGCCCCGCTTTTCCTGGCCGGTGGTGGCGAGTTAGGGTCGCTGATTGCCGCTTACGATTGGTCGAAAACATCGCTGGGTCCGATCGAAGCGTGGCCGTTGAGCCTGATGACAGCGGTGGGCATCGTCGTGCACTCGGCCGTGCCGATAGTGATGCTCTGGGGCGAGGACGGCATCATGATCTACAATGATGGCTACTCCGTCTTCGCCGGCGGCCGGCACCCGGAACAGCTCGGCATGAAGGTGCGCGAAGGCTGGTCCGAGGTCGCCGACTTCAATGACAACGTGATGAAGGTCGGCCTCGCCGGCGGGACGCTCGCCTACCGCGATCAGGAGTTGACGCTCTACCGCACGGGTCGTCCCGAGCAGGTCTGGATGAACCTGGACTACTCTCCGGTGCTCGACGAGAGCGGCCGGCCCGCCGGCGTGATCGCCATCGTCATCGAGACGACCGAGCAAGTCTTGGCCGAGCGCGCCCGTGAAGCCGCCGAGACGCAGGTCAGCAGCGTGCTGGAGAGCATGGCCGAAGGCTTCGTGCTGCTCGACCGCGAGTTTCGCGTTGTCACCATCAACGCCGAAGGCCTGCGCTTCGAGGGGCGGTCGCGCGAGCAGCTCTTGGGCCTGACGCACTGGGAAGCTTGGCCCGGCTCCGAAGAGAGCGAGCTGGGCGAGCTTTATAGACGCGCCATGGACGAGCGGATCCCAGTCAACCTGGAGCACCGCTACGTCTGGCCAGACGGCCGCGAGGCTTGGATCGAGGTGCGGGCCTATCCATCAGGCGACGGCTTGGCGCTGTTCTTCCGCGAGGTGACCGAGCGCAAGCAGGCCGAGGATCGGAAGTCCGCGCTGGTCGTGCTGGGCGACCGCCTGCGCGGCCTGAAGGACCCGGACCTGATCGCCGAGGCCGCCGGCGCGGTGATCGGCGAGACGCTCGACGTCGCGCAAGCGGCTTATGCCGTCGTCCATGCGGACGGCGATACCGTCACGGTCCTCAAGCCCTGGCTGCGTGGCGACGACGTCGTTTCCTTGGCTGGTCCGCAGCGCTTCTCAGACTACGGCGACTTCGCCGGCCAGCTGCACCGTGGGATTCCCGTGATCGTGGAGGACGCGAGGGCGAGCGAGCTGACAGTCGGGCGGCGCGAAGCCTTCGTTCAAGCTGGGATCCGAGCCTTCGTCAACCTGCCCCTGTTCCTAGAGGGCCGCATGGGAGGAATGGTCCTTGCCACCCATGACCAAGCTAGGGCGTGGCCCGAGGAGGAGCTTGCCTTCCTCCGCAGCGTGGCGGACCGGACCTGGGCGGCGCTGAAAACCGCCCAAGCCGAGGCTGAGTTGCTCGCCCTGAACCTCGATCTGGAGACACAGGTCAACGAACGCACCGCGGAGCGCGACCGTCTCTGGGACTTCAGCGAGGATCTCCTCGTCGCCGCCGACTACGAGGGCAACTTGTTGCGGGTCAGCCCGTCATGGACGCGCTTCCTGGGCCATACCGAGGCCGCGCTGCTCACGAAGCCATATTCTGAGCTGCTTCATCCCGACGACATCGGGGCGGTGATGGACGCACTCGCCGCCATGCGGGCGAGCGGACGGTCGGTCAGCTTCGAGGATCGTGTGCTTGCCTCTGATGGAACGTGGCGTTCGCTAGCCTGGACTCTGTCGCCTGAGCCTGGCGGCGAGCGCCTGATCGGGGTCGGGCGCGACGTCACGGCCCTGCGGCAAACCGAGGAGGCACTTCGCCAGTCACAGAAGATGGAGGCGGTGGGGCAGCTCACGGGCGGGCTGGCGCACGACTTCAACAACCTACTGACCGGCATCATCGGCAGCCTGGAGCTGCTGCAGACCCGGATCGCGCAGGGGCGGGTCAGCGACGTTGACCGCTACGTCACCGCGGCCCAGGGCGCGGCCAAGCGCGCAGCAGCGCTCACGCACCGCTTGCTGGCCTTCTCGCGCCGGCAGACCCTCGACCCCAAGCCCATCAACATCAACCGCCTGATCGCCGGGATGGAGGAGCTGATCCGCCGCACGATGGGCCCCGCGGTCGAGGTCGAGGTGGTCGGGGCCGGCGGGCTGTGGATCACGCTGGTTGACCCAAACCAGCTTGAGAACGCGCTGCTGAACCTGTGCATCAACGCCCGCGACGCCATGCCGGACGGCGGACGGCTGACCATCGAGACGGAGAACAAGTGGCTGGACGGGCGCTCCGGGCGCGAGCGCGACCTGCCGCCGGGGCAGTACCTCGCGCTCTGCGTGACGGACACGGGCACCGGCATGACGGCGGAGGTGATCCAGCGCGCCTTCGATCCGTTCTTCACGACCAAGCCCATAGGCCTGGGCACCGGCCTCGGCCTTTCCATGGTGTACGGCTTCGCCCGGCAGTCGGGCGGGCAGGTGCGGATCTACTCCGAGATCGGCCAGGGCACGACGATGTGCCTCTATCTGCCCCGCCATCACGGCCCGGAGGGCGACACCGACGCGGCACCAGAGCCGGCCGATGTGCCGGCGGCGGAACAGGGCAAGTCGGTGCTGGTGGTGGACGACGAGCCAACCGTGCGGATGCTCGTGGCCGAGGTGCTGGAGGATTTGGGCTACACGGCCCTCGAAGCGGCGGACGGAGCCGCCGGGTTGAAGGTGCTGCAATCGGATGCCCGCATTGACCTGCTGATCACCGATGTCGGCTTGCCCGGCGGCATGAACGGTCGGCAGGTGGCCGACGCGGGCCGGGCGGTGCGGCCGGAGCTGAAGGTGCTGTTCATCACCGGCTACGCGGAGAATGCCGTGGTCGGCAACGGCCACCTCGAACCCGGCATGCAGGTGCTGACCAAGCCGTTCGCGATAGAGGCGCTCGCCAGCCGGATCAAGGACCTCATCGCGGAGGCGTAGGGCTGCACCACTCCCTATGCCGGCAGCTGCGCCCAGACCGCGCGCGCGATGGCGTCGAAGGCGCGTGCGGCCGGGCTGTCCGGCTGCGCCGCGACCACGGGCACCCCTGCGTCGCCCCCCTCGCGCACCTCGATCAGCAATGGCACCTCGCCGAGGAACGGCACGCCGAGCCTCGAAGCCTCGCGCCTCGCGCCGCCGTGGCCGAACAGCGGCGTCTCATGACCGCAGTTGGGGCAGCAGAAGGTGCTCATGTTCTCGACGATGCCGAGCACGGGCACGTGCACCTTCTCGAACATCCGCACGCCGCGCCTTGCGTCCAGCAGCGCGATGTCCTGCGGCGTGGAGACGACGACGGCGCCCGTGATCTTCGCTTTCTGGCTGAGCGTGAGCTGCGCGTCGCCGGTGCCGGGCGGGAGGTCCACGACGAGCGCGTCGAGGCTGCCCCAGGCCACCTGCTCCAAGAACTGCGTGATCGCGCCCATGATCATCGGGCCGCGCCAGACCATCGGCGTGTCCTGGTCCACCAGCAGGCCCATGGAGATGGCGCGCAAGCCCCAGGCCTCGGACGGCACGATGAGCTTGTCGCGGATTTCGGGCTTGCCCTCCAGGCCCAGCATCCGCGGCAGGCTCGGGCCGTAGATGTCGGCGTCCAACATGCCGATCTGGTGGCCCTGCCGGGTGAGCGCCACGGCGAGGTTGACCGCGAGCGTGCTCTTGCCGACGCCGCCCTTGCCCGAGGCGACGGCGATGACGTGCTTGATGCCGGGCAAGGCTTGCGGCTTCGGCGGCGGCTGGGAGTGGGGATGGGCGTGCTGATGGGGCTGGGGCGGCGGTGCGGGCGCGGGCGCAGGCGGGGCCTGCTCGCGGTGCGCGGTGAGCACGCAGGTCGCGTTCAGCACGCCGGGCTGGCGTGCGAGCATGAGCTGCGCCTCGCGCGCGACTGCTTCCATGGCTGGCGCGCGCGCCCGGTCCGTGCGCAAGGCCAGGTGGACGATGCCGCGCTCGGCGCGGAGCGAGTTCAACAAGCCCGGCGCTCACCACGTCCTGCCCGGTCTGCGGGTCCCGCACCGCGCGCAGTACCTCGCGCAGCTTCGCCTCCGTGCTCTCGCTCATCGCTTGCAAACCTCCGCGGCCGGGCGTTATGCACGTCCGCGCCGCGATATGGCCCCGATTGGGCGGTCCTGCCAACGCCAGCGCCGGACGAGGTGTTCTCCATGCCCTGGACCCCAGGCAGCAATGGTCCCAATGGGGACCCCAATCCTTGGGGTGCGCCTGGAGGCGGCCCGCGTCGTCCTGGCGGCGGCGGCCCGTGGGGCGGCGGCCCCAACCCGCTGCCCGATCTCGACGCGCTGATCGCGCGCCTCCAGGCCGGCATCCGTGGCCTGCTGCCGGGCGGCGGCCGTGGCAGCGGGACGGGACGCGGGCCGGGGGGCATCCTCGGCGGCGGCCGTCTCGTCGTGCTGCTCGCCATCGTCGCGGTCGCGCTCTGGCTGGCGAGCGGCTTCTACCGCGTGGAACCCGACGAGCAGGGCATCGTGCTCCGCTTCGGCGCCTTCAACCGGACCGCGCTGCCCGGCCTCAACTATCACCTGCCCTGGCCGATGGAGACCGTGCTCACGCCTGCGGTGACGCGCATCAACCGCACCGAAGTGGGCTACCACTCGGGCGGCACCGACCCGGACACCGGCCGCGAGCTGGCCCCGCGCGATATTCCGGCGGAATCCCTGATGCTCACGGGCGACGAGAACATCATAGACATCAATCTCACGGTCTTCTGGCGCATCAGCGACGCCGGCGCCTACCTGTTCAACACCCGGCATCCGGACGCCACCGTCAAGAGCGTGGCCGAGAGCGTCGTGCGCGAGGTCATCGGCCGCACGCCGATCCAGCCGGCACTCACCGAGGCGCGCGCCCGCATCGAGCAGGACGTGACGACGGGCACCCAGAAGATCCTCGACCAATACGGCACGGGCATCGAGATCACCCAGGTCCAGCTGCAGCGCGTGGACCCGCCGGCCGCCGTCATAGATGCCTTCCGCGACGTGCAGCGCGCCACCACCGACGCCGAGCGGATGCGCAACGAGGCGGAATCCTACCACAACGACATCGTCCCCCGCGCGCGCGGCGAGGCGGCGCGGCTCGTCGCCGAGGCCGACGGCGCGCGCCAGGCCAGCATCGCCGAGGCGACCGGCCAGGCGCAGCGGTTCGAGAGCGTTCTGAAAGCTTATCAGGCGGCCAAGGAAGTGACGCTGCGCAGGCTCTACATCGAGACGATGCAGGGCATCCTCTCGCACGACCAGAGCATCGTCGTGGACGACAGCTTGCGTGGGCTGCTCCCGGTCTTGCCGCTGGGCGTGCCCGCGGCCGGCGGCGAGGCCGCGCCGCCGACGCAGCCTGCCCCTAACCTGGGACTGTCGTCCCTGGGAGCGGCGAAGTGAGCCGCGCCGCGATCGTCCTGGTGGCGCTGGCCTTCGTGGCGGCCGTCATCGCCGGTGCGTCGCTGTTCACCGTGGCGCAGACGGAACAGGCGCTCGTGACCCAGTTCGGCCAGCCGGTCCGCGTCATTGACAAGCCGGGCCTGCACGCGAAGACGCCTTTCGTGCAGACCGTGATCCCCTTCGACCGGCGGCTGCTCGACTTCGACAGCCCGAGCGAGGAGGTGATCCTCAGCGACCAGCGGCGGCTCATCGTTGACAGCTTCACGCGCTACCGGATCACCGACCCGCTGCGCTACTTCCAGTCGGTGGGGCCGTCCGAGGACGGCATCCGCGCGCGTCTCGGCTCGGTGGTGAACTCATCGCTGCGCCGGGTGCTGGGCAACGAGAGCTTGCTCGACGTGCTCTCGGCGCAGCGCGACCGCATCATGGGGCAGATACGCGGCGAGGTGAGCAGCGAGATGCGGGGCTTCGGCATCGAGATCGAGGACGTGCGCATCCGGCGCGCGGACCTGCCGGAGGAGAACACCGAGGCGATCCTGAGCCGGATGCAGAGCGAGCGCGAGCGCATCGCCAAGCAGGCCCGTGCCGAGGGTGCCGAGGCCTCGGCGAAGATCCGCGCCAACGCCGACCGCGAGCGCACCGTGCTGCTCGCCAACGCCCGCGCCACGGCCGACCGCCTGCGCGGCGAGGGCGAGGCGACGGCCACGAACACCTACGCCGATGCCGCCGGGCGCGACCCCGGGTTCTTCGCGACCTGGCTCACGCTGCAGGCCTACCGGAACACGTTCGGCCAGGGAAAGACGCGCTTCGTGCTCACGCCGAGCAGCCCGTTCCTCAGCCTGCTGAAGCAGGCGCCGCAACCGTGATAGACTGGCGTGATAGGCTGGCGCGTCTTTCTGGTTCCCAAGCCCGTGAGTTGCGGCCGGCACCGAACATCCCCATTCTTCGCGATACCGTGAGAGGTCAAGCCATGCAGCCGTCCACTTTGCGCGTCCTCGCGCTCGCCACCGTGTTCGCCTTGCCACAGATCTCGCCCTTGGCATGGCAGCCAGCGCTTGCGCAGCCTGTCCAGGTCCCCACCGGGCCGCTGACGCCGCCGCCGGGCGCGCCAGTCACCTTCGCGGACCTCGCGGCCAAGCTGGCGCCGGCCGTCGTCAACATCAGCTCGACGCAGAAGGTGGAGGCGCGCAACGACCTTTCGACGCCGGACATGCCGCAGTTCCCGCCCGGCTCGCCGTTCGAGCAGTTCTTCCGCGATTTCCTCAACCGCAACCACCCCGGTGGTCCTGGCGGCGGTGGCCCTGGCGGCGGTGGGCCGGGCGGCCACGATGATAGCCAGCGCGGCGAGAACGCGCCGCCACTGCAGCACCCGCCCATGGGCCGCGCCGTCAGCCTCGGCTCGGGCTTCATCATTGATCCCTCGGGCATCATCGTGACCAACAACCACGTGATCGCGAATGCCGACGAGGTCACGGTCACGCTGCAGGACAACATCATCCTCAAGGCCAAGGTCCTCGGCACGGACACGCGCGTTGACTTGGCCGTGCTGAAGGTGGACGCCGGGCACCCGCTGCCGTCCGTCTCGTTCGGCGACAGCAGCGCCGAGCGCGTGGGCGATTGGGTGATCGCCATCGGCAACCCGTTCGGCCTCGGCGGCTCGGTGACGGCGGGCATCGTCAGCGCCCGCGGGCGCGACATCCGCCAGGGTCCCTATGACGACTTCATCCAGACCGACGCCGCCATCAACCGGGGCAACTCGGGCGGGCCGCTGTTCAACATGAAGGGGCAGGTGATCGGCATCAACACGGCGATCTACTCGCCGTCCGGCGGCTCGGTGGGCATCGGCTTCTCGCTGCCGTCCAATCTCGCGAAGACCGTCGTTTCCCAGCTCGTGAAGTATGGCCAGGTCAAGCGCGGCTGGCTCGGGGTCAGCATCCAGCAGGTCACGCCCGACATCGCGGAGAGCCTGCGCCTGCCCAGGCCCGAGGGCGCGCTCGTCGGCAAGGTCAATCCGGGTGCTCCCGCCGAGCAGGCCGGCATCCGCGGCGGTGACGTGATCCTGAAGTTCGACGGGCAGGACGTGACGGAGATGCACAACCTGCCGCGTATCGTCGCCGAGACCGAGATCGGCAAGGACGTGCCCGTCACCGTCTGGCGCGACGGCAAGGAGGTCGCCTTGAACGCCAAGGTCGCCGAGATGCCGGAGAACATCGAGCAGGCCAACGCCGGCGGCCCGGACAACCCGGCGCCGCGGCCGAACGCCGAGATCAGCGGTCTCGGCCTGAATCTCGCCCCGCTCTCGGACGAGCTGCGCAGCAAGTTCAGCCTCTCGGGCGATGTCAAAGGCGTCGTCATCACCGACGTGTCCCCCGACGGCCCGGCCGCTGCCCGCGGCGTCAAGCCTGGCGATGTCATCGTCGAGGTGCAGCAGCAGGCGGTGAAGACGCCCGCGGACGTGCAGCAGCGGCTGGAGCACTTCCGCCAGGAGAACCGGCGCACTGTTCTTTTCCTGATCCAGAGCGGCGACAACCTGCGCTGGGTTCCGCTGCCCTTGCAGGGCGACCAGCCGGGCGACAAGGGCAAGTCGCCGGGCTAGAGCAGCGTCTAGTCGTCCCGGAAGGCGCTCGCCGGATAACCCTGGAAGTAGAGCAGGGCGCGCAGGTCGGCATGGTCCACCCGCGCGCCCGCCGCCGCGGCGACGACTGGCTTGGCGTAGTAGGCGACACCCAGCCCGGCATCCTGGATCATCGCGAGGTCGTTCGCCCCGTCGCCGACCGCGAGCGTGTCGCGGAGCGGGATGCCCAGGTCGCCGGCCCAGTGGCGCAGCGCCGCCCGTTTCGCGCCCCGATCCAGGATCGGCTCCGCAACGGTGCCCGTGAGCGCGGTTCCATCGTCGAGGAGCATATTGGCCTGGTGCGCGTCGAAGCCGCAGAGCGCGGCGACGCGGGTGGTGAAGAAGGTGAACCCGCCCGAGACGAGCACCGCTCGCGCCCCGTGCGCGCGCATGGTGGCGACGAGGGTGCGCGCGCCGGGCGAGAGGCGCACGCCGGTCCAGGTGCGCTCCAGGGCTGCGATCGGCAGGCCGCGCAGCATGGCGACGCGGGCACGCAGGGCTTGGGCGAAATCGAGCCTTCCCTCCATGCTTTCCCGCGTGATCGCCACGACCTGCTCGCCGACACCCGCCTGCGCGGCCAGCTCGTCGAGGGTCTCGCCGGTAACGATGGTGCTGTCCATGTCGGCGACGAGCAGCCGCTTTCGGCGGTTGTCCGCTGGGAGGACGGCCCAGTCCACGGGGGCGTTTTCAAGGGCCGCGGCGACGCGCGCCGAGTCGGGCAGGGTGGGGCAGGGGAGGTCGGCGGCCTCGCTCTCGTTGAGCGTGACGGGGACGCCGGCATCGGCGGCGTCACGGACGCGGGCGAGCAGGGCGGGCGTGAGGCGAGCAGCTGGGCCGGCGACGAGGGTGAGACTGTAGGGCATCGCGGCGGGATGCCAGCGTGGAGGCGCGAGGGCAAGCCAACCGCCTCCTTCTCTGTCATGACGCCACCTGGCTCGTGATGGAGGCGCCGCCCGCCCTGATCGTCGCCGGCCCGACCGCCAGCGGCAAGAGCCTGCTCGCGCTGCGCCTCGCGGAGCGGCTAGGCGGCGTGATCATCAACGCCGACTCCATGCAGACCTACCGCGAATTGCGCGTGGTCACCGCCCGGCCCACCCCCGAGGACGAGGCGCGTGCGCCGCATCGGCTCTACGGCGTCCGCCCGGCAGCTGAACCCGGCAGCGCCGCCTGGTGGCGCGAGGCAGCACTCGGCGAGATGGCGGCGGCGCGCGAACGAGGCGTCGTGCCCATCCTGTGCGGTGGCACCGGGCTTTACCTGGAGGCGCTGGTGCGCGGCCTCGCGGACATTCCCGCGCCGGGCGAGGCGGCCCGCGACGAGGCGCGCGCGTTGCTCGCCGATCAAGGCCCGGCAGCGCTGCACGAGCGGCTCGCGCGCGCCGACCCGGCGACCGCCGCACTCGTCCGCCCCACGGATGGGCAGCGCCTCGCCCGCGCATGGGAGGTCTGGCGCGGCACCGGGCGCGGCCTCGCCGCGTGGCAGGGGAGCGCCGGCCAACCCGCCCCATGGCGCTTCCAACTCCTCCTGCTCGATCCACCGCGACCGCTCCTGCGCGAAGCCATCGCCGCCCGCTTCGCCCACATGCTCGACGAGGGCGCGCTCGACGAGGTGCGTGCCCTGCTCGCGCAACGTCTCGACCCGGCGCTCCCGGCCATGCGTGCCCACGGTGTCCCGGAACTCTCCGCGCATCTCCGCGGTGAGATGACGCTCGATGAGGCCGCACGCCGGGCGGTGCTGGCGACGGGACGCTACACCAAGCGCCAGGCGACCTGGTTCCGGCACCGCACGCCCGTGGACCCGCGCTCGACGCATACGATCCATGCGCGTTGCACCAATAAGACGCAACTTTCGGAAAGCCTAATCGCCGATCTCGCGCATTTTCTTCACAGTGCGGGTTGACGCGCCGCAACATGGCGCGTAGATCGGGCGCCCTGGAGGACCGTTCCTATGCAGGCTTCCCATCCGTCCGGCGCCGAGACCCTGCTGCGCGCACTCAAGGCGCAGGGCGTGGACACCATCTTCGGCTACCCCGGCGGCGCCGTCCTGCCGATCTACGACGCGATTTTCCAGCAGAACGCGATCCGCCACATCCTCGTCCGCCACGAGCAGGCGGCCGTCCACGCCGCAGAGGGCTACGCGCGCAGCACCGGACGCGTCGGCGTCGTGCTCGTGACCAGCGGGCCGGGCGCGACCAACGCGGTCACGGGCCTCGTGGACGCGCTGATGGACAGCATCCCCGTCGTGTGCCTCACCGGCCAGGTGCCGACCCACCTGATCGGCAACGACGCCTTCCAGGAGGCGGACACCACGGGCATCACCCGCCCTGCGACCAAGCACAACTACCTGATCAAGCGCGGCCAGGACCTCGCCCGCACGATCCACGAGGCGTTCCACGTCGCCCGCTCCGGCCGGCCCGGCCCGGTCGTGGTGGACCTGCCCAAGGACATCGTGATCGGCCCGGCGCCCTACGAGGAGCCGCATCCCGAGGGCCACCGCACCTACCGCCCCCAGCGCGACCCCGACCCGGCGCGCATCGCCGAGGCCGCGGCGTTGCTGCGCGAGGCGAAGCGCCCGGTCATCTACACCGGCGGCGGCATCATCAACGCCGGGCCGGAGGCGTCCGAACTGCTGCGCGCCTTCGTCCGCGCGACGGGGATGCCCTGCACCAGCACGCTGATGGGCCTCGGCGCCTATCCTGCGAGCGACCCGCAGTTCCTGGGAATGCTCGGGATGCACGGCACCTACGAGGCCAACCTCGCCATGCACGGCTGCGACGTCATGCTGTGCCTGGGCGCCCGCTTCGACGACCGGGTGACGGGCCGGCTCGACGCCTTCAGCCGGGGCAGCCGCAAGATCCACGTGGACATCGACCCGTCCAACATCAACAAGAACATCGCCGTGGACGTGCCGGTCGTGGGCGACGCCGGCGTCGTGCTGCGGGCGCTGCTCGCGGCATGGCAGGAGGCACCGGGAGGGCGCGCGCGGCTGACGCCGTGGTGGCGGCAGATAGACGAGTGGCGCGCGAAGGACAGCCTGCGCTACCGGCAGGACGAGGACCCGAAGGCGGTCATCAAGCCGCAGCACGCCGTCCGCCGCCTCTACGAGATCACGCGCGAGCTGCGGCGGGACACCTACATCACCACCGAGGTGGGCCAGCACCAGATGTGGGCGGCGCAGCATTTCCGCTTCGAGGAGCCGAACCGCTGGATGACCTCGGGTGGCCTGGGAACGATGGGCTACGGCCTGCCCGCCGCCATGGGCGTCCAGATCGCCCATCCGGACGCGCTTGTGGTGGACATCGCGGGCGAGGCGAGCATCCTGATGAACATCCAGGAGATGAGCACGCTCGCGCAGTATCGCCTGCCGGTGAAGGTGTTCATCCTGAACAACGAGTACATGGGCATGGTCCGGCAGTGGCAGGAATTGCTGCACGGCGGGCGCTACTCGGAGAGCTACTCGGCAGCACTCCCCGACTTCGTGCGCCTCGCCGAGAGCTTCCACGCGACGGGGCTGCGCGCGACGTGCGCGGGCGAGCTGGACGGGGTGATCCGCGCCATGCTGGAGGCGCCCGGCCCGGTGATCGCGGACATCTGCGTGGACCAGAAGGAGAATTGCTTCCCGATGATTCCGTCGGGTGCTGCGCACAACGAGATGATCCTGGGGCCAGGGCACGAGGAGGAAGCGGCGCGGGTCACGGACGAGGGAATGATGCTGGTGTGATGGACTATCTAGTCAGCACCATGTCCCCCGCCCCCTCCGCCGTCATGCCCGGACTTGTTCCGGGCATCCACGACTTCGGGCCGCACCGCCGTCGCGCGTTGAAGACGTGGATGGCCGGGCCAAGCCCGGCCATGACGAGTGTTGTTTCGGAGAGGGAGAGAAGCCTGCTTGCAAGGCGCCTGGGTTTACATCGTGCCCAACCGCCCGAACGGGACGCTCTACGTCGGCGTGACGAGCAACCTCGCCCGGCGTGCATGGGAGCACCGCGAGGGCGTCTTGGACGGATTCACGAGACGCCACGGCCTCAAGCACCTCGTGTATGCCGAGCCGCACGAGACCATCACGGCCGCGATCCAGCGCGAGCATACGATCAAGCATTGGCCGCGCGCCTGGAAAACCCGGCTGATCGTCAAAGGCAACCCGGACTGGACCGACCTCTACGACCAGCTCCTCTGAACGACATAGGCGCGCACCGACACACTCCCCTTACACCCAAACTCGTCATGGCCGGACTTGGTCCGGCCATCCACGTCTTCGACGGGCAGCGGCGGTGCAGTCCGAAGACGTGGATGCCCGTGCCAAGCACGGGCATGACGGAATGAGGACGGCATAGTGTCCCCCCCACCCCCCACCCTCCGCACCGCCACCATTTCCGTCCTCGTCGAGAACGAATCCGGCGTGCTCGCGCGCGTGATCGGCCTGTTCTCCGGCCGCGGCTACAACATTGACAGCCTGACCGTCGCCCCGGTCGAGGACGGGCGGGGGCGGAGCCGCATCAACGTCGTGACCTCGGGCACGGAGATGGTGATCGAGCAGATCAAGGCGCAACTCGCCCGGCTCGTCCCCGTCTATCGCGTCGCCGACCTCTCGGAAGGGCCGCACCTCGCGCGGGAGCTTGCGCTCATCAAGGTGGTGGGCGAGGGCCCGGCGCGCACGGAGGCGCTGCGCCTAGCCGACGCCTTCCGCGCGCGGGTGGTGGACGCGACGCCGGGCAGCTTCGTGTTCGAACTGACGGGCGCGACGGACAAGCTGGACGCGTTCCTGGACCTGATGCGGCCGTTGGGGCTGGCGGAGGTGAGCAGGAGCGGGGTCGCGGCGATAGCTAGGGGAAAGCAGGTGTTGTGAGAGAAGCGTCTCATCCCTTCATCTAGCGAGAGGTTATGCCGCAGAAGCCGGACGAGAGCGACGATGCCTACGAGCGCCGGGTGAGGATCGAGAACATGGAGACCGACACCGCACGCAAGTTGCAGGAGATCGAGCTGGCCATCAAGCAGTTCGAGTTGGAGCAGCGCAAGGCATGGTGGCAGGCGATCGGGACGGCGTTCGCGGCGGGCGTCGGTAGCATGGTCGCGTTGGCGGCCGTGCTGCGTTTGGTTCTGTTCCATCAATGACCGGATCAGCACCGTGACCCTAGAGCCCGGAAGCGCTGCGCCTGGCCGACGCCTTCCGCGCGCGGGTGGTGGACGCGACGCCGGGCAGCTTCGTGTTCGAGCTGACGGGCGCGACGGACAAGTTGAACGCGTTCCTGGAGTTGATGCGGTCGTTGGGGCTGGCGGAGGTGAGCAGGAGCGGGGTGGCGGCGATAGCGCGCGGGCAGCGGATGTTGTGAAAAACTGTGAGGAGCAAAGCATCACAGATTTCTCCGACACGCATAAATTCCTTAATGATCATGACTTGCGCGTTTTAGTTGAGCAAAACGTTGAAATCAGACATCAAGAGACACTCACAGTAGCAATTTTGAGTGTCACCGCTGCTGTACTATTCGCACTATTACGAAATGTGGCTTACCCATCCGCAAACATCCAAAGAACAGCTAAAACAATAAATACCTTATTATCGATATGGCGTGATGATTTAGGTCCAAACTTTTTACTCTGGATGCCGATCATTGGAGGAGTAGTTTTCGGTGCTGGTCTTGTTCTAAAAAATATTTCCGATAATAGTGAGAAGTGCCTTGATCTTATTTATAAGAACTTAGCCAAACGGAATTCTCTAAAACCAGATGAGCTAATTAGAATTCATGGGTTCATAGCCTGGCGAGTAAAGCTGAAAGATGGGGAAGAAGCTCATCTGACGAGAAACAGGAGTTACTTATCGAGTATGTTAACCTGGATCGGTGCAGGCTTGTTCCTGGTTCCTAATCCTGGCATCATTCTTTGGGTTCTGTTTCTGGGCTTGGTCCGGAGACTTCCTTTCCTTTAGTTAAAGGGTAACTACTATGCGCGTTTACTACGACCGCGACGCCGACGTGAACCTCATCAAAGGCAAGCGCGTCGCCATCATCGGCTACGGCAGCCAGGGCCACGCCCACGCCAACAACCTCAAGGACTTTGGCGTCAAGGAACTCGCCGTCGGCCTCCGCCCCAACTCCGCGGGCGTCGCCAAGGCCGAGGCCGCGGGGTTGCGCGTCATGGACCCGGCGGATGCCGCCAAGTGGGCCGACGTGGTCATGGTGCTCACCCCCGACGAGGGTCAGGGCGACCTCTACCGCGAGAAGCTCGGCCCCAACATGAAGCCCGGCGCCGCCCTCGCCTTCGCCCACGGCCTTAACGTCCACTTCAACCTGCTCGACCCGCGCCCGGACATCGACGTGTTCATGATCGCGCCGAAAGGTCCCGGCCACACCGTCCGCTCCGAGTATCAGCGCGGCGGCGGCGTGCCCTGCCTCGTCGCGGTGGCGCAGGACCCGAGCGGCAACGCGATGGAGACCGCGCTCTCCTACGCCTCCGCCATCGGCGGCGGACGCGCCGGCATCATCGAGACCACCTTCAAGGAGGAGTGCGAGACCGACCTGTTCGGCGAGCAGGTCGTGCTCTGCGGCGGCCTCGTGGAACTCATCAAGGGCGGCTACGAGACCCTCGTCGAGGCGGGATACGCGCCCGAGATGGCCTACTTCGAGTGCTTACATGAAGTGAAGCTCATCGTGGACCTGATCTACGAGGGCGGCATCGCCAACATGAACTACTCGATCAGCAACACCGCCGAGTATGGCGAATACGTCTCCGGCCCCCGCATCATCACAGAGGAGACCAAGAAGGAGATGAAGCGCGTGCTGGAGGACATCCAGTCCGGCCGCTTCGCGCGCGACTGGATGCTGGAGAACCGCGTCAACCAGTCCTCCTTCAAGGCGACCCGGCGCCGCCTCTCCGAGCACCCCATCGAGCAGGTGGGCGAGAAGCTGCGCGGCATGATGCCGTGGATCAAGCAGAACGCGCTCGTGGACCGGGCGAAGAACTAAGGGTGGGATTGCCTCGTTGTGCCCGTATCCCACGCGGACACAACGAGGAGGTTCCCCTATCCATGCGCGCCACCCTTCGCCTCGCCGCGGCCGCCGGGCTGCTCACCACTCTTGCCGGGTGCTACGGAGCGCCGGTCACGGATCAGCCAGTCGCCGCGGGTGCTCCGGTCGCGGCGGGCTACCGGTGCTATGCCGGCACCTACATCTGCAACCTCCCCCAACCTGGCCAGATCGGCACGGGCTGCTCCTGCCCCGGCCTTGGCGCGCCGAGCTACGGGACGATTCGATAGCTGGTAGAGTGGATACCCGCTCCGCCTTCGTCGTCAGGACCGGTTGATCTCACATCCGCGATGACTCCGGCGCAAAGAACGGCCTCAAGCCATCCCAGCGCTTGACCCCCGCCGGCGAGAAACCCGCCTATCCTCCCCGATGTCCTCCGCGCCCTCCCGGGCATTGTCACGTTAACCTGGACTGGCGGATGTGATGGGATCGGGCGAGGGTAGCGGGATGAAGCCCTTGCCCGACCAGCACCACCGTCATCGCTTCCCAGCCGAGTTCATCAGCCACGTCGTCCGGCTCTACCCCGTGTTCAGCCTCAGCTTGCGCGACGTCGAGCTGATCCTGGCCGAACGCGGCGTGGTCGTGTCCTACGAGAGCATCCGGCGCTGGTGCCGCAAGTTCGGCCAGAGCTTCGCCACCAGACTGCGCCGACGCCGGCCGAGGCCGGGCGATAAGTGGTTCCTCGATGAGGTATTCATCCGCATCCGGGGCAAGCAGCACTACCTCTGGCGCGCCGTGGATCAGGACGGCGTCGTGCTCGACATCCTGGTGCAGAGCCGGCGCAACGCGAAGGCGGCTAAACGCTTCTGCAAGAAGCTGCTCAGGGGCTTGCAGTATGCGCCGCGGGTGATCGTGACCGACAAGCTGAAGAGCTGCGGCGCGGCCAAGCGCGAGGTCCTGCCCCATGTCGAGCACCGGCAAAGCCGCTACCTCAACAACCGCGCCGAGAACTCGCAGCGCCCGACCCGGCGCCGAGAGCGGCAGATGCAGCGGTTCAAGTCGGCCAGGCACGCCCAGCAGTTCCTGTCCGCGCACGGACCCATCTACGGCCACTTCCGACCGCGACGCCATCGCATGGTGGCCAGCGACTACCGGGTGACCCGGACCGAGGCGTTCCGGGTCTGGCGCGAGGAGACGTGTGCGCCGGCCGCAGCCCCTGAGTGCCGCGGCGCCGCCGTCCCTGGATCAACGTCGCCCTCACCCACCTAACGTGACAATGCCGAGCGAACACGTGCGCGTCACATCCTGAGAGCGACGTTTGACACATCGTGACAGCACCTCGGCCAAGAGAGAGCGGTGTTGCCTTTCGCTTTCACAGATGCTTCCATGTGGAAGCAAAAGGTCGAGACCCGGCGTTTCGGTCGGCTTGGCCTTCAGGGGAGACCGCATCATGGCGACAGTCCACGTCCTCCGTCCGACGAGCACTCCCCCCGTTGCGTTTCTCCGCGTCGGCCATACCGGGCACCAAAGGCTGGAAGCTCTGCACGCCGCGAACCGCTTTCCTTACCGACGCGTGGTCTTCGACGCGGCCCACGTTCGGCATCAAGACGATCTCCTGCGCCTGCTGAAGAGCACCGACTGCGAGATCGTGCTCGACCTCAATTTCGCAGAGACGGCATCGCCGGTCCGCTTCAGCTCCGCCGTGAGCAAGCTTCCCTGGAGCAACTCCGAACGCCCCTGGTTGCCCTCCGATTTCGGCCCTGGCCGCAACGCCGACCTCAAGTTCATGGCCGAGTTCGCGGTGCAGGTGAGTGCGGACGCGGTTCTTGCCCCAGCCCACGCCATCGAGGCCGCCGAGGACCCATGGCGCGCCATTGACTTGGCGTCCTGCGCGCGCCTGCGCGCCGAGCTTGATCGCGCCGGCGGATCGCACATCGCCATCGACTACCAGCTCATCACCACCGCACGGGTCCTCAAGGATCTGCAGCAACTCGCATTCGTGACAGAGGGTGTCGCCGACCTCCCTGTTCAGAACGTCTGGGTCCGGGTCTCCGGGTTCGGCTCCACGGCCACGGGGGCCGGCACGCGGCACGTCATCGAGGCCGCGCGCTGTCTGCACGCGCTCGGCCGCCCGCTCGTTATCGACATGGCCGGCGGGTTCGCGGGGCTGGCGACCCTGGCCTTCGGCGCCGTGGGCGGCATCAGCCACGGCGTCATGCAGAAGGAGAGCTTTGACCTGTACGACTGGAAGAGGCCGCGGACGGGTGGGGGAGGGTCGGGCCCAAGGGTCTATGTGCAGGACTTGGACCGCTACCTGACGGAGGCGCAATCGGAAGCGTTCTTCGCGGCAAGGGGGACAAAGGCTCGGTTCGCCTGCAACGATGCCTCCTGCTGCCGCCACGGCGTCGAGGACATGCTCGACAACGGGCACGCGCACTTCATCACGCAGCGCAGCCGCCAAATCGAGGAGATCGCGCGCGTGCCCGAAGCGAGGCGCGCCGAGCACTTCCTCCTCCGCCAGCCCGACCCCGCGGTGAGGTCCACCCGCCAGGCATCGAAGCTGAAGCTCCCCGACAAGGCCGTGCGCAAGCTCGTGGACGCGTCGAAGTCGCGCCTCGACCGTCTCAGGGATACGCTGGGTGCCCTGCACGCGACCGAGACGGAGGATGTCTCGCGCTCCCGCTTGCCCGCCTTCCGCGCTAGCACGGGCAGTGGCGCGGGTGCGTTCGATGCTGTTTTGGGCGGACGGCCATGAGCGCCGCAGTCGCGAAGCTCATAGAGGACCTGCGCGAGCGCGGGGGCCTCAAGGGGTCCGACGTGGCCAACATCACCTCGGTCTCGGCGGCGACGGTTTCCCGCTGGGTGTCGGGGAGGGCTTCGCCGCACCCGCGGACGCAGCTCGTCATCTCCGATCTCAAGTACGTCGTGGACCGTCTGGCGGAGTTCTACACCCCCGATGAAACGCGCATCTGGCTCTACGCGAAGCACCCGTTGCTGGACGGGCAGCGCGCCATAGACCTGATCCACGAGAATAAGGCTGACCAGGTGCTCGCGGTCATCGAGAGCCTCGCCGACGGGACCTACACCTGACCATGGCCGGCGCGGGTCGTCGCCACGACAGGGCCGTGCTCGACGCCTTGGAGGCGATGGACCCGGAGCCGTTTGCCGGCGACGTATGGCGCGTGACCGGCCGCGGACGGGGTCCATTGAGGGGGTCCACGTCCGCGGGTCGCTGGAGTTCGGCCGGCGAGTTCGAGGTGCTCTACACCAGCCTGGAGCGCGACGGCGCGCTGGCCGAGATCGGTTACCGGCTCTCGCTGGAGCCGGTCTGGCCGAGCCGGGCGCAGCACGACGTTCACGTGATTGCCGCCCATATCGAGAAAACGTTCAAGTTCGCCGACTTGAGCGGCCTCGCACCACTCGGAGTAGAGCCATCGAGCTACAGGACGTTCGACTACGCCGCGACGCAGGCCGTGGCAGCCGCGGCGCACTTTCTGGAGTTCGACGGCCTGATCGTCCCGAGCGCGAGGTCGCCCGCCTTGCACCTGGTCATCTTCCTGGAACGCCTGCTCCGGGACGACGCGCTGGAGCTGAAGGACACGCAGCCAGTAGACTGGGCGGATTGGCGGAGGAAGCAAAAGGGGAGGTGATCGTATGCCTCACATCGGCGCAAAGCAAACCCGGCGATGAGGGCATTGTCACGTTAGGTGGGTGAGGGCGACGTTGATCCAGGGACGGCGGCGCCGCGGCACTCAGGGGCTGCGGCCGGCACACGTCTCCTCGCGCCAGACCCGGAACGCCTCGGTCCGGGTCACCCGGTAGTCGCTGGCCACCATGCGATGGCGTCGCGGTCGGAAGTGGCCGTAGATGGGTCCGTGCGCGGACAGGAACTGCTGGGCGTGCCTGGCCGACTTGAACCGCTGCATCTGCCGCTCTCGGCGCCGGGTCGGGCGCTGCGAGTTCTCGGCGCGGTTGTTGAGGTAGCGGCTTTGCCGGTGCTCGACATGGGGCAGGACCTCGCGCTTGGCCGCGCCGCAGCTCTTCAGCTTGTCGGTCACGATCACCCGCGGCGCATACTGCAAGCCCCTGAGCAGCTTCTTGAAGAAGCGTTTAGCCGCCTTCGCGTTGCGCCGGCTCTGCACCAGGATGTCGAGCACGACGCCGTCCTGATCCACGGCGCGCCAGAGGTAGTGCTGCTTGCCCCGGATGCGGATGAATACCTCATCGAGGAACCACTTATCGCCCGGCCTCGGCCGGCGTCGGCGCAGTCTGGTGGCGAAGCTCTGACCGAACTTGCGGCACCAGCGCCGGATGCTCTCGTAGGACACGACCACGCCGCGTTCGGCCAGGATCAGCTCGACGTCGCGCAAGCTGAGGCTGAACACGGGGTAGAGCCGGACGACGTGGCTGATGAACTCGGCTGGGAAGCGATGACGGTGGTGCTGGTCGGGCAAGGGCTTCATCCCGCTACCCTCGCCCGATCCCATCACATCCGCCAGTCCAGGTTAACGTGACAATGCCGCGGGGCGGCGTCAGGCCGCTCGCACGAAGCGGATTACAGCACCGTTCTGGCCCACGCCCAGGCTCATAGGACAAATCGCGCAAGACCTGGACAGATCGCGCAAGGAAGTGCGCGCCGTCCCATTACGGGGCTGGCATCCTCAGAGGCCGGCTTTGTATTCGTATTGAGACAGGAGCGCGGCGGAAGACACTCGGATGCCGATCCTGCCGCTCACGGAAGACAAGCCATTCACGGAGGATCAGGCCATGGCGATGCACTCCTGGATCGCGGCTGAGACTGCTCGGCCGATCTCGCAAGACGTACCGACGGCCGGGCAACTGGCCCGCTTCTGGCGCTGGCTGGCAGCGTGTCGCGTTCGGGCGGCAGAGCGGCGCGAGCTGCGGGAGTTGGCCGCCGAGCACGCACTCTATGATCTCAGCCCGAAGCGGGTCCGCGAGGAAGCGGCCAAGCCGTTCTGGGTCGAGTAGACGCAGCGCCCGCCGTCAGATGACATCGTCGCCGTCGGCGGCGCGGGCGGATCCGCCAGCTCGCACGATGCGGCACCCGCGGTCGTCAGCCCCGCCGCCGCACGTTCCAGAAGATCGGGAGGCCGTGCAGGATGCCGGTCAGGTCGGCGCGGTAGGCGCTGGGACTATAGAAAAGCCCGAGCGGCAGGTAGGGCACGTCCTGGAAGGCCTGCGCCTGGATCTCGGTCGCGATCCGCTTCTGCGCGGCAAGGTCAGGCGCCTCGAGCCACTCGTCCCGCAGCGCCTCGATCCGCGGGCTGGTCGGCCACCCCAACCAGGCCTGCCCGCCGTTGCCGCGCAGCGGCAGATCGGTGGCCGGGGTGGCGAGGTCGTCCCCGGAGAGGCTGGTGCAGAACGCGTTCCAGCCGCCCTGGGCGGGCGGGTTCTTGCTGGCGCGTCGCTGCACCAGCGTGCCCCAGTCCACCGCCTGGTAGTCCACCTCCAGGCCGGCCCGCTTCATCATGTCCGCGGCGATGTCGCTCGCCGCCTTCAGGGTCGGGTAGTCCTGGGCGACCATGAACGCGACCGTCTCGCCCTTGTAGCCGGCCGCCCGCAGCTCCCGCTTGGCCCGGTCGTAGTCGCGCTCGCCCTCCAACGCCGCCATCCCCGCGTCGCTGGACATGGGCGAGCCGGGCGGGAAGAAGCCGCACGGCACCTTTCGCAGCGTAGGGTCGGTGCCCACCACCGCGATCATGACCTCCGTCTGATCGACAACGCCGAGGAGTGCGCGCCGCACCGCCGGGTTGTCGAAGGGTGGGAAGAGATGATTGGGCCGGAGCAGCATGCAGCTGCCCATTTCATACACGAGTTCCAGCTTGAGCGTGCGGTCGCTCCGAAGCAGCGGCAGCAGGTCGCCGGCCGGCAGCTCCCACCCGTCCACCTCGCCGGACTGCAGTGCCGCCGCCGCGGTCGCCGGGTCGGGGATGACGTGCCACTCGACCCGCTCGAAGTGCGCGACCTTCGGCCCCGCGGTCCACTCCGGCGCGCCCCCACCCTCGCGCGGCCTGTAGCCCCGGAAGCGCTCATACACCACGCGGGAGCCGGAGACGCGCTCGTCCGCCCTGAAGCGGAAGGGACCGGAGCCGACCATCTCGGCCACCTGCTTGAACGGGTCGGTGGCGGCCAGCCGCTCCGGCATCATCGCGCACATGTTGCTGCCGATTTTGCCGAGCGCAGCCGGCAGCAGCGGGAAGGGCCGCTTGAGGCGGAACCGGATCGTCCTGTCGTCGGGTGCGGCGAGCTCGTCGGTGCGCGCCAGCAGCGTCCGGCCGAGCCCGTCGCGCGTGCCCCAGCGGCGGATGGAGGCGACGCAGTCGCGCGCGAGCACGGGCTGCCCGTCGTGGAACCGCAAACCGTCACGCAGCGTCAGCCTCCAGGTCCGGCCGTCGTCCTCGACGCTGTGCCCGGCCACCATCTGCGGGCTCGCCGCGAAGCCGCCCTCCGGCCCGGCCTGGCCGTAGAGCGTGTCGAAGACGAGGTAGCCATGGTTGCGCGTGACGTAGGCCGTGGTCCAGACCGGGTCGAGCACGGCCAGGTCCGCCTGCGGGATAAATTTGAATACCTGGCTGGGCTGCGCCCCTCCGACTGCCGGCAACGCGAGTGTCGCTGCCGACGCCGCCACGAATGCACGCCGCCTCATCTCCATCGCGCCCGCCCGGCGGGCCTCCTTCCATAATCGCCGTTGCAGTGCTGACACACACAGCGGTGTAGACGCCATACATCGACGGCGCTCTGCAAAGAAGTGCAGGGGGCTCGGTACGGCAACTGCAGATGCAGGCACGGGCGGGCGGTGAAGGGACCGCCGCGCGGCTGGCTCACTCAGCGGCCGATCACGAGCGCGCCAGCCGAACGGTAGTCGCGACGGCGGCGCTGGGCCGCATCGCCGCCGAGCGGCGCCGGGTCTCGGACGGGGTCTCGCCGAAGCGGCGCGCGTAGGCGGCAGCGAAGCGGCCGGCATTGGCGAAGCCGTAGCACCGGGCGATGGACGTTGTGCTCGCCTCGCCGCGCGCCAGCGCCGCCCGGGCCAGCTCCAGCCGCGCCTGCACCAGGGCGGCGTGCGGCGTCGTGTCGCGGAATCTGCGAAAGGCGTACTGCAGCGCCCGCACGCTGCATCCCACCGCGGCCGCGGCGTCCTCCAGGCGGATCGCCTGGTCCGCGTGGTCGCGGAAGTAGGACTCGGCGCGACGGACGCAAGCCGGCGTGGCGCCGTCGCGCTGCCGCGCGAGGCGCTCGGTGTAGCTGTGCGCCAGGCCTTGAAGTGCCGTGTGTACGAACAGGTCGGTGAAGGCGGCGAGCGCCGGCGCGTTCGCGGCGAGACCGCCGCCGGGCTGCGGCAGCTCCTCCGCGAGGTGCAGCAGGAGACGGTGCAGCCCGGCCCCGGCGCCGCGCGTCCAGTCGAGCCCGGGCGCGAAGACGAGGGGCGCGCGGAGCGGCTCGCCGAGACAAGCCTGGAGGGCAGCCTCGACGCGGGCCGCCGCGATCCAGACGTTCGTGCGCGCCGTGCCGTCCGCGGTCAGCGCGCGCGTGCCAGCCTGGCCGCCTTGGATGACGCCCTGGCCGGGTCCGGCCTCGACCGTTCCCCGCGTGTCCGGGGTGGACATCGCCAGGCAGCCCGCGCGGATCAGCCCAAAGCAGTAGGCCGGCAGGCCGGGCTCGACAATCCCGATCTCGGTCCCGAACCGGTTGTATGCGTAGCCGAGCAGCAGGTCGCCGCCGGCTGCCTGGCGGCCCGCGTGCCGGGTCAGCAGCGGCCCTGGCCGGGCGCGGCGCAGGGTCGGATCGCGCAGCGTGTAGGTATGCGCGCTGTGGCGCCCGGGCAGGCGCCGGGACATGCGCGACCGCTCGTCCATCTCGGCGGGGTCATAGACGTCGAGGACTGTGAAGCCAGTCAGCTTCGGCGACACCGGGGTGCTCCTCCTGCCCTCCGCCCGCGCCGCCTTCTTCGCGTCCCGGCCGGCCGGGCGGGGAGGCGCGGGGAGGCACGCGGCGGGCCATCATAGGACAGATTGCGAAGGTCTGGACAGATTGCGCAAGAAAATAGACGCGGCCGTCTCATTGTCGTTGCGCTCGGGCGCAGCGTTCCATCTTTGTTGCGACGCGGAGGCGCCGGCCCGCGACGAGGCCCGTCCCGATCTGATGCCGCGCGGCGGTGGCCAGGGGCCGCGTCGCGCTGGGAGGCAACGTCTCAGGGGGTTCTATGTCAGGCTCGACCACACCGACCACCTTCACCTACACCGGCAAGACCGAGACCTACACGGTGCCGTACACCGGCCTCTACGACATCACCGCCCTCGGCGCGCAGGGCGGCAGCGCCGCTGGCGGCGCCGTGGGTGGCAAGGGCGCCGAGATCGGCGGCGACGTCGTGCTCACGCAGGGCGAGGTGCTGACCATCGCCATCGGCGGCCAGGGCGGCGGCGGCGTAGCAAGTGCCGGCGGTGGCGGCGGGGGCGGCAGCTTCGTGGTCGGGCCGAACGACACGCCGATCGTGATCGCGGGCGGCGGCGGCGGCGGCGGCGGCGCGTACGGCCCTGGCCACGACAACGGCGGCGGCGGCCGGACCGAGAAGGCCGGCGGCGCGGGCGGCGCCAACGGCGGCGCGGGCGGCAGGGACGGGGCCGGCGGCAACGGCGGCTTCGGCGGCGGCGGCGGCGGCGGCGGGCTCAAGAGCGACGGCACGACCGGCCCTCGGACTATTGACGGGACCTCTTACATCAATGGCGCCGTCCTCGGCGGCGGCGGCGGCGGCTTCCCCGGCCTGCAGGGCGGCAACGGCGGCAGCGGCAGTGGCACCACCGGCGGCAAGGGCGGCTTCGGCGGCGGCGGCGGCGGCGGCGCCTTCGCCCGCACGGGCGGCGGCGGCGGCGGTTACAGCGGCGGCGGCGGCGCCGGCCCCGACGGCGGCGGCGGCGGCGGCGGCGGCTCCTTCGACAGCGGCACCGACCAAGAGCGCGTCGCCAATGCGAACAGCGGCAACGGCGAGGTGATGATCGCGCCGCTCACGCCCCCGCCAGGGATGAGCACCACCTTCAGCTACACCGGCGGGACCGTGACCTACACGGTGCCGGTCACCGGCCTCTACGACCTCACCACCTACGGCGCGCAGGGCGGCAGCCAGGGTAACAGTGCCGGCGGCAGCGTGCCGGGCGGCAAGGGGGCCGAGATCGGCGGCGATGTCATGCTCACGCAGGGCGAGGTGCTGACCATCGCCGTGGGCGGTCAGGGCAGCCAGGGCGCCAACGACGGTCTTCAACGGCGTCTTCAACGATATCGGCGGCTCCGGCGGCGGCGGCGGCGGCACGTTCGTGGTCGGGCCGGGCAGCACGCCGCTGATGATCGCCGGCGGCGGCGGCGGCGGCGGCAGCATCTCCGGCGGCTTCTCCCCGGGGCCCCCGTCGAGATCCCCGGGGCCGGCCGCATCGGTCCCGACGGCGAAGCGGGGTTCGGCAGCCGAGCCGCTGGGTTCGGCGGCGTCAACGGGGCCGGCGGCCAGGGCAGCGCTGACGGCGGCGGCGGCGGGGGCGGCGGCGGGTTCACGAGCAGCGGCACCGATGGCGGCGGCACCGGCACCGGGGGGAGCGGCTATCCCGGCCTGCAGGGCGGCAAGGGTGCCGGCTCCTTCGGCGCTGGCGCCGGCGGCTTCGGCGGCGGCGGCGGCGCGTTCGACGGCCCCTTCGCCCTTGGTGGCGGGGGCGGAGGCGGCGGCTACAGCGGCGGGGGCGGCGGCGCCCTCGGCGGCGGTTCCGGCGGCGGCGGCGGCTCGTATGACGGCGGCACCGACCAGGTGCTCGCCGCCGGCGAGAACAGCGGCAGCGGCGAGGTGGTGCTCACGTTCCTGGGTCCCGCGGGTGCGGCCGCGGCCGCCGATCCCAGCACGGACCCGCCGGCCACGGCCACAGGCAGCACGAGCGCGGCCGACCAGGCGAGCCTCACGTCCAGCACCGTCGGCCAGGCGAGCACGCCACGCTTCCTCGCCGCCGCTCCCTCCGCGCAGCAGGCGCCGGCCGCGAGCAGCGACCCGCCCCAGCCCGCGAGCAGCATCGTGCTGCAGCCAGGGAGCGTGGACCAGCTCGCGGGGTTCGATCCGAGCACGGAAGTGCTCGACCTGCGGCAGGCGCTGGCCAATCCCACCTCACCCTGGGCGGCAACTTCGGCGCGCTCGGCAGCTACGTGGCGGTGACCGACAGCGGCAACGACGCCACGCTGTCCTTCAACCCGCAGGGGCTCGCGTCAGGGCCGGGCAGCGCGCTTGCCGTGCTGCAAGGGGTGGGGCCGGGGGTCACGCTCAACACCCTCATCAACGACCACGCGCTGGCGATCACCTGACGGCAGGGCGGGAGACGGCGAGGGGCCGCGTCGCGCGGGCAGGCAACGTCTCAGGGAGGGTATGATGTCAGGCTCGACCACTTCGACCACCTTCACCTACACCGGCCACACCGTGACCTGGACGGTGCCGGCCACCGGCCTCTACGACATCACCGCCGCGGGTGCGAAGGGCGGCAACGGCGCCCAAACCTACGGCCTTTTCGGCATCCGCTTCTACACCAGCAGCGGCGGCCCCGGCGCTCTGATGGGCGGCGACCTCGAGCTGACGCAGGGCGAGGTGCTGACCATCGCCGTCGGTGGCGTCGGTGCCAATGGCACGAATAATCCCACGCCCATCCGCGAGGGCGAGGCCCCCCCTACGACAAAGGCGGCAGCGGCGGCGGCGGCGGCGGCGGCACCTTCGTGGTCGGGCCGGGCAATACGCCGCTCGTGATCGCGGGCGGCGGCGGCGGCGGCGGTGGCGCCCGAAACGAAGACAACGGCCGCCCCGGCCTGACCGGCACCGCGGGGGGTAGCGGTGCCCTCAACACTAACAGCAATGGCGGCGATGGCGGCACCGACGGAGCCGGCGGCAGCGGCAGCAGCTTCAGCGTCGGATTCAGGGGTACCGGCAGCGGCGGCGGCGGCGGGTTCAAGAGCAGCGGCGGTAACGGCAGCGGCCCTGACAGCGGCGGGGGCGGCGGCGGCTACCCCGGCCTCCAGGGCGGCCAGGGTCGCCAGGGCGGGGTCGATGGCGGCTTCGGCGGCGGCGGCGGCAGCGGCGGCTACAGCGGCGCCTACAGCGGCGGCGGGGGCGGCGGCGGCTACAGCGGCGGCGGCGGCGGCCCCAGCCAACGCAACAACTACGGCGCCGATGGCGGCGGCGGCGGCGGCGGCTCGTATCTGGCCCCGGGCGCGATCGACCCGGTGGAAGTCCAGGGCCAGAACCAGCTCGCTGGCGACGTGGTGATCACGCCGGTCACCGTGACCCCGGTCATCGCGGGCACGCAGGCGAACCAGCCCACCACGGACAACAAGCCGATCGACCCCTTCGCCCAGGTCAGCATCACCGACCCCAGCCAGGGCAGCCCGACCGAGACGGCTCGTGGTCGCGCCGAGCAGTACCGCCAACGGCACGCTCTCCGACCCGAACCAGGCCGCGCGACGGCAGCAGCATCAGCGGCGGCATCTTCCGGGTCGCGGGCAGCCCGAGCGCGGTCACGGCGGCGCTGGACGGCCTGGTGTTCACCCCCACCCAGGTCACCCCCGGCCAGCAGGTCACGACCGGGTTCACGATCGTCGACGCCAACTCGGCCGGCCTGACCGCGACCGACAACACGACCTCGGTGGTCGCGACCCACCTCGGCCCGCCGACGCTCGCGCAGCCGGTGCTGAGCTACACGGTGGCCGAGGGCCAGACCTTGCAGGGCCTCTACGGCGACATCCTGGCAAACGTCCCGGCCGCCAACCCCGCCGACCAGGCCAAGCTCACACTCACCTCCATCGGCGAGGCGGGCACGGCCGGCTTCCTCTACCCCGACCTCGCCCAGCAGAAGCTCACCTACACCGCGGACGGCTACAACCCGAACAAGCCCACGGACAGCTTCACCTACACCGTCGCCGACCCGGGCGGGACCACGGTGACCGGCACGGTCGATGTGGCCGTCACCGGCGCCGAACCTGCCCACCGCGGTCGGCACCGCGGGCGCGGACAAGCTGGATGCCCTGCCGGGGGGCTTCCAGCGCCTGCTCGGCCTCGGTGGCGACGATCAGCTCTATGTCGCTCGGCCGAACGCCCTCGTGTTCGGCGGCGGAGGCAACGACGACATTTCGGCCGCCTCCTACTCCATCGGCCAGGGCACCCGCGACGCATCGGGGAGCACGCTCTACGGTGGGCCGGGGACGAACACTATCCGCGTCAACGGCTCCACGCAGGAGACCATCGTGCTGCAGCAGGGGGGCACGGACATCGTGACGGGCTTCGACCCGCAGAACGGCGACGTGCTCGACCTGCGGCAGGCGCTGGCCGAGAGCCAGCTCAACCTGGGCGGCGACTACGGCAAGCTGGGGACATACGTGCAGGTGACCCCTGCCAATGGCTTCAACGCCACCCTGTCCTTCAACCCGAACGGCCTCGCCTCAGGTCCCGGCACCCCGCTCGCCGAGCTGCGCGATGTGGGGCCGGGGGTCACGCTCGCCACGCTGATCAGCGACCACGCGTTGGCGATCACCTAACGGCAGGGGACGGCTGGACGCGGCGGGTCAGAGGCGAACGCGGCGCCCTCGCCCGGCGCCGCATAGGACAGATTGCGACGCCTCTGGACAGATTGCGCAAGAAAGAGACGCGGCTGTCTCATTGCGCTTGCGCCCGGGCGCGGCGTTCGTCTTTGCTGCTCCGCAGCGGAGGTATGGGCCTGCGATGAGGCGCATCCCGATCTGATGCCACGCGGCGGCTAGGGGGCTTTCGCACTGGGAGCCAACGTTTCAGGGGGGATGCCGTGTCAGGCTCGACCACTTCGACCACATTCACCTACACCGGCCACACCGTGACCTACACGGTGCCGGAAACCGGTCTCTACGACCTCACCGCCGCGGGTGCGAAGGGCGGCAACGGCGCCCAAACCTATGGCGCTTTCGGCATCTCCTTCGGCAGCAGCAGCGGCGGCCCCGGTGCGCTGATCGGCGGCGACCTCGAGCTGACGCAGGGCGAGGTGCTGACCATCGCCGTCGGTGGCGTCGGTGCCAATGGCCCAAACGAAGTCACGAATGGCTACTACGGCATCAAGACTGGAGGCCCAGGCGGCGGCGGCGGCGGCGGCAGCTTCGTGGTCGGGCCGGGCAACGCGCCTCTGGTGATCGCTGGCGGCGGCGGCGGGGGCGGCGGCCGCCAGAACGAAGACAAGGGCCAATCTGGCCTGATCCGCACGGCAGGCGGCAGCATCTACGGCGGGACTGACGGATCAGGCGGTCAGGTCTTCCCGGGCGGGGGCGGCGGGTTTAAGGGCGCCGGTGCCGGGCCCCTCGGCGGCGGCGGCTACCCCGGTCTCCAAGGCGGCGCCTACGACCACGGCGCCGGCAGCGCATACGATGGCTTCTTCATGGGCCTTGGCGGCGGCCGCGGCGGCTTCGGCGGCGGCGGCGGGGGCGGCGGCGGTCGCACCAACGGTCGCGACAGCGGCCGCGAGGGCGCCGGCGGCGGCGGTGGCGGCTACAGCGGCGGCGCCGGCGGCAGCGAGCATCATGAGGGCGGTTTCGGCGGCGGCTCGTACTTGGCCCCGGGCGCGATCGACCCGGTGAAAGTCGAGGACCAGAACCAGGGCGCCGGCGAGGTGACCATCTCCTTGGTGTCCGCGGCCGCCGTCGTCAGCCCGCCGATGCTGCTCAAGCCGGTGCTGACCTACACGGTGGCCGAGGGGCAGACCTTGCAAGGGCTCTACGGCGACATCCTGGCCAACACCAAGGCCGCCGACCCCGGCGACCAGGCGAGCCTCACGATCAGCTCCATCGGCGAGGCGGGCACAGCGGGCTTCCTCTACCCCGACCTCGCGCACCAGACGCTCACCTACACCGCGGACGGCTACGACCCGCAGCGGCCCACGGACAGCTTCACCTACACCGTCACTGGCCCTGGCGGGTCCACGGTGACCGGCACGATGGACGTGGCCGTCACCGCCGGTGCCGACCTACCCACCAAGGTCGGCACCGCGGGTCCGGACACGCTCGGCACGAACGCCGTCGGCTCGCGCCTGCTCGGTCTGGACGGCAACGACCGCCTGGAGGTCAACGGTCCGGACAGCCTCGCCTTCGGCGGCCGCGGCGACGACATCATCCAGCTCCAGTCGATACTCGCGAGCGGGAGCACGGTTTACGGCGGCCCCGGCACCAACACCGTCGTCATCAGTCAGGCGACCGCACCGAAGGACGTGAGCCTGGTGCTGCAGCAGGGAGGCGTGGACCAGGTGACTGGGTTTAGCGTGCAGAACGGCGACGTGCTCGACCTGCGCCAGGCGCTGGCCGAGAGCCAGCTCAACCTGGGCGGCGACTTCGGCAAGCTCAGCAGCTACGCGCGGGTGATCGACAATGACGGCAACGCCAGGCTGCTCCTCTACCCTGGCGGCATCACGCCGGGGGGCTCCGCCGGCATCCCGCTCGCCGAGCTGTATGGGCTGGGGCCGAGCACACATCTCGCCACGCTGATCAACGACCACGCGCTGCGGATCACCTGACGGCAGGGGGCAGCTGGGCGCGGCGGGTCCGAGATTGATGCGACGCCCCCGCCCGGCGCCGCACCGCTGGACCGCGAGATCAGATGTCTGGTTGTGAGGTCTTCTTGGCGGTTTCGGCGATGCGGCGCGCCTGGGTGGTGTCGCGGGGGCCTGCGCGTCCGTGCGGTTCAGCGTTGGCGAGTTCGGGCCGAGCCGAGCGGCGCTCGGCTGTGACCTGATCGGGTGCCTTGCCGTCCAGCACGCGCTGGCGGCGGGCGTTGTAGGCGGCGTTGCAGCCGTGCAGGAGTTGCTCGAGCGCGCGGTGCGAGGCGAGAGTGATGCCGAGCACCTCACTGCTGACGCGGCCGTTGCAGCGCTCGACCATGGCGGTGGTCTGCGGCGTGCGCGGGCGGATGCGGCGATGCTCTGCGCCGAGGGCGGCACAGGCGCGGGCGAACGCCGGGGTGAAGCAGCTCTTGTTGTCGGTCAGCACGTGGGTGAGGCGGAACGGAAACGCCGTCGCAGCCTCGCGCAGGAAGCGGATGATGGGCGTGGTGCGGGCGTTGGGGTGGATCCGCAGCATCGGTCAGACCTCGTGTCTTGCGGCGGCACCGCGCGGCCCAGCCTGGGTCAGGAGGAAAGCGAGCAACGGCCTGCTGGCAGGATCTCCCGCCGGGTCCTGCCTCTCGATCGCGCCGCGTTCAGCCGCTCGAACCAAGGAACCGCTCGAACCAAGGAGCATAGTCCAAGGAGCCTAGTGCAGCAGCGCCAGGCCGACCGGGTCCCAACAACCTTCCGCGGCTGAACAGCTAGGCTCCCGTCCACACCGGCTCGCGCCGCTCCAGGAACGCGCCGATGCCCTCCGCCGCGTCTGCTGCCTGCATGTTCCGCACCATGACCTCGGCAGCGAACTCGTAGGCGGAGGCGAGCGGCATCTCCGCCTGCCGATAGAACGCCGGCTTGCCATAGGCGACACTCGCCGGGCTGCGCGAGGCGATGCGGGCGGCAAGGGCATCCACTTCCGCGTCGAGCGCATCGTCCGCGACGGCGCGGTTGACCAGCCCGAGCCGTGCCGCCACCTCGGCATCCACCATCTCGCCCGTGAGCAGCATCTCCATCGCCGCCTTGCGCCCGACCGCGCGGGAGAGCGCCACCATCGGCGTCGAGCAGAACAGGCCGATGTTGACGCCCGGCGTCGCGAACCGGGCGGCGTAGCCGGCCACGGCGAGGTCGCAGGTCGCGACGAGTTGGCAGCCCGCCGCCGTCGCGATCCCGTGGACGCGCGCGATCACCGGTACGCGCAGCGAGACGATGCGCTGCATGAGTGCCGAGCACTGCGCGAACACCGCAGCGTGCTCATCCCGTCCGAGTGCCTGCAGCTCGCGCAGGTCGTGCCCGGCGCAGAAGGCCGGACCCGCGCCTGCCAGCACGGCGACGCGTACCGAGCGATCCGCCTCGACCGCGTCGAGCGCGTCGTGCAGCGCGGCCATCAGCGCGCGCGACAGCGCGTTGCGGCTCGCGGGGCGGTTGAGCGTGAGCCGGGCGATGTGGTCCCGGTCCTCGCGGAGCAGCAAAGGTTCGTCCATGATGCTCTCCAATCGTCTGAGGCTACGACCCCGTCTTCACGACGCCGCCCATGATCTCGGGCGTGATCACCTCCGAGGTGGCCGGCAGCGTGTCCGTGTTGCGGTAGATCACCAATTCCTTCTCGGCAACCGGCCCCCGTATCGGCACGCGTTCGACCACCTGGAACTGCGGCGAGTGGAGCACGGCGTCGAACTCCCGCATCACGGGCGCCTCCAGCCAGAGATTGGGTTCGGAGACGACATACTGGATGCCGTAGCGGTCGAGCGCGGCTGAGACCTGTGCCTGGCTCAGGTCGCGTGGATGCAGGCCGAGGCCGGGCTGGACGGCGACGTGCAGGAAGAGCTTGTCCACGCGCACCACCGTGAAGCGACGCCCTGGGTCCATGAAGCGGATGTGGGCGGTGAAGGCACCGTCGTGGTTGCCGGCGAAGAGCACCCGGCCGCCCTGGGGCATGAGGCGCATCACGTCCTCGGCGGCGCGGCGATAGCCGTGGAGGACCGGTGACGGCCCCTGCGCCAACGACGCCGCGAAGGCGCCGACACTCGCGAGCACGACGAGGCCGCCCGTCGCCGCCCTGGCCTGTCCACGGGTGAGGCGACCGAGCAGGCGAGCCAGGGTGGCGCCCGCGAAGACGCTGAGCGGCACCGCCAGCGTCAGGCCATGGCGCTCCTCCTTGAGGGCGATCAGCGTTAGCATCACGTAGGCGACGACGAGCCATCCCAGCATGATCGTCAGCGCCGGGCGGCGGACCGCGCGCAGCACGAACCCGGCCGCGGCCAGCACCAGCAGCGGCCAGCCGAACATGGCAGGGGCGTGGGTGGCATACCACGCGATGCCGGCAAGGCTGGCGCGCGACGGCACGTCCTGCATGTCCGGCCTGGACCCGACATTGACCAGGTCGAACGCGGCGAAGCGGAGGGTCAGCAAGGCGAGCGGGATCAGGGCCACGGCACTGACGGCCACGATGAGCCAGAAATGCCGACGCCGCAGCAGGCCCGGCACTTCGACGAGCAGGCCCAGTGCCGCCCCGGCTAAGGGGATCGCGATGGTCTGCTTCGTGTAGAGCCCGCACACCGCGAGCGCGGCGAACACGGCGAGGTCGCGCGGCCTTTGCCCCCGCGCATACAGCAGGAGGAACACCGTCGCCCAGGCCGCCCACGCGAGCGCCGGGATGTCGAGCATGGCCTGCTGACCCCAGCGCAGCATCTGCGGTGCCGCGGCGACCAGGATCGCGCTCGCGAGCGGGGCGCAGAACGCCGCCCAGGGCGGGGCGGAGTCCGGCATCGCGAGCCGCCCCAGCGCGAACACGGCGCACAGCAAGGCGAAGTAGAACAGGACAACGACGGCGACCGGGACCCAGTGCTGCACGCCGAAGAGGGCGTAGCCGAGGGCGAACGCGAGATGCGCCAGGGGCGGATAGAAGCCGACGGTCAGGGCCGGGTATTGCGTGTAGTAGGCGAGTGCCCAGGCTTTCGGGTCGTGCAGCGGCATCGCGCGCAGGAGGTCGAGGTAGAACACCCCGTCCAGCGCGTGGCGCGGCGTGTCCGACCACCAGTAGTCGCCGTAGCGCGGCGCCGTCAGGAAGATCGCGACCGCCACGGCCGCGAGCACGGCAAGGGCCAACACGTCGCCCCATCTGCGGAGCAGCGGCACCCCCGCGCGACGCAAGGATGAACCAGGACGCCGCCCGGCGGCAATCTGCTCCGCAGCGACCGGGGATGGATGCGAGCGCACGCTTCGTCCAATGCTCCGACGAATGACAGGCGCTGCCTACACGCGACATGCGTGCTCGTCCACAACCGCCACTGGGCGACAGATTAGTAGCCGATCATGAAAAGAAGCTTTCCAGCCAGCCGAGCAATGTCTCTGACGCCTCCTCGGCGAGGGATGGCAAACCCGATGGCGGCGTTAAGCCAGGCTGAACCCACGGCGCCGCCCCGCGTTGTGCCGATTCCAAGAACGGAGACGGGACATGCGGGCACTGTGCTGGCACGGCAAGGGCGACATACGGTGCGACACGGTGCCGGACCCGGTGATCGAGCAGCCGCGCGACGCCATCATCAAGGTCAGCACCTGCGCGATCTGCGGCAGCGACCTGCACCTGATGGACGGCTACATGCCGACCATGGAGCCCGGCGACATCCTCGGCCACGAGTTCATGGGCGAGGTCGTCGAGGTCGGCTCCGACGTGAAGCGGCTCAAGAAAGGCGACCGCGTGGTCGTGCCGTTCCAGATGTGCTGCGGCGAGTGCGAGCAGTGCCGCTCCGGCCACTGGGCGTCCTGCGAGCGGAGCAACCGCAACGCGGAGCTGGCGACGAAGGAATACGGCGCCACGACCGCCGGGCTGTTCGGCTACAGCCACGTCACGGGCGGTTTCCCGGGCGGCCAGGCGGAATACGTGCGCGTGCCCTACGCCGACGTGACGCCGTTGAAGGTGCCGGACAGCTTGACCGACGAGCAGGTCCTGTTCCTGAGCGACATCTTCCCGACCGGCTGGCAGGCCGCCTACAACTGCGGCATCGAGCGCGACAAGGACGTGGTCGCGGTCTGGGGCTGCGGCCCGGTCGGCCAGTTCGCCATCAAGAGCGCGCTGATGCTGGGCGCCAAGCGCGTCATCGCCATAGACTGCGTGGCCGAGCGCCTGGCTATGGCGCGCGCGATCGGCGCCGAGACCATCAACTTCGAGCAGGCGGACGTGATCGAGGCGCTGCGGGAAATGACGGGCGGCCGGATGCCTGAGAAATGCATAGACGTGGTCGGCATGGAGAACCACGGCGGTCCAACGCTCGGCGCCTTGCGGGACAGGGCGATGACCGCGGTCGGCCTCGCCACGGACCGGGCGACCTCGCTGCGCCAGGCCATCATCGCGTGCAGGCCGTCCGGCATCGTGAGCATCCCGGCGGTCTATAACTTCCCCAGCGAGGTTCCGATCGGCGCCGCCATCCAGAAGGGCCTCACCTTCATGATGGGCCAGACCCACGTGCCCTACTGGCAGGAGGACCTGCTCTCCCGCATCGAGAAGGGCGAGATAGATCCATCCTTCGTCATCACCCATCGCGCGAAGCTGGAGGATGGGCCGACGATGTATGAGACCTTCCGTGACAAGAAGGACGGCTGCATCAAGGTGGTGATGACGCCCTAACCGTGGCCCGCGGGGAGGGGACCAGCGACGACGGCGTCATCGTCGTCGGCGCGGGCGTCGCGGGCCTCGCCGCAGCGCGCGCGCTGCGGCAGGACGGCATCCCCGTGGTCGTGCTGGAGGCTGGGTCGCGCGCGGGCGGGCGTGCCTGGACGAGCCGCCCGGCGCTGCTCGATGGGCCGTTCGACGAGGGCGCGCAGTGGCTCCACGACGCCGAGCGCAACCCGCTCGCGCATCTTGCCGAACAGCATGGAGAGCCGGTCGAGGAAGCGTTCGCGGGCCGTGCCCGGCGTGTCCTCGTGGATGGCCGCCCGGCGACGCACGACGAGGAGGCCGCCCTCCAACGAACCTGGGACGGGCTGGACGCGCGCGCGGAGCCGCTGCTCGCGCCGAACCGGCCCGATGTGCCGCTCGCCGCGGCGCTCGATCCGGCGGATCCCTGGTCGGCGACCGTCGGGGCCTGGGAAGGCGCGATCATCGCCGCGGCCGACGCTGATCGCCTCTCGTTGCGTGACTGGTGGCTCAACAGGTTGGAGGGGGAGAACCTGCGCGTGCCGGGTGGCCTGGGCGCGCTCGCGTTGCGCCTCCTCGAGGGAGAGGTCGAGCTGGGGACGCCCGCGCTCGCGGTGCGCTGGGCCGAGCCGTGGGGGGTCAGCGTCGAGACGCCGCGCGGCACGCTGCGCGCCGGGCACTGCATCGTGACGGTGAGCACGGGCGTGCTTGCCGCGGACGCGATCCGCTTCGAGCCTGCGCTGCCCTCCCCGGTTCAGGAGGCGATCCACGGCTTGCCGATGGGCCTGCTCTCCAAGGCGCGCTCCGGGCGGCGGGTGCGGATCGGCTCGATCTCCCGGACGACTGCCTCGTCCTGCCCCGAATCGGGCCTGGGCAGCCTGCCGTCTCGGTCAATTGCTGGGGCTGGGGCGGGGATCGCGCCGTCGTCTTCTTCGGCGGGCAGGCGGCGTGGGACGTGGCCGCGGCAGGGCCGGGTGCGGGCGAGGCGTTCGCGCGCGACCTGCTCCGGCGCTTGTTCGGGGCGCGGGCGGACCGGGAGTTCCGGCCCGGCGCCGTCGAGACGGGCTGGGGCACGGACAGGCTGTTCCGGGGCGCCTACGCCTACGCGCCGCCGGGCTGCGCTGGGATGCGGGCGAAGCTCGCCGAGCCGGTCGGGGAAGGGCGCCTCCTGTTCGCGGGCGAGGCGACGCGGACGGACGGCCTCGCCGGCACGGTGGGCGGCGCCTTCCTCGCGGGCGCCGAGGCCGCCGCCTATTGCAGCTCCTGCAGCCGCGCCACCAGGAAGTCGCGGAACACGGCAACGCGCTTGCTGTTCCGCAACTCCTCCGGATAGACGAAATACACGTCCACCTTCGGCGACTTGAGATCGGGCAGCAGCCGGGTCAGCCCGTCCATCTCGGGCACCATCCAGTCCGGCAGCGCGCCGATGCCCGCGCCCGAGCGGATCGCACGCATCATGGCGTTGAGGCTGTTCACTTCCAACTGCGCCCGCCGGCGGGGAACGCCGATATCGGCGAGCCAGTTCACGTCCGGCACCGGCGGGCGATACTCGCCGAACAGCACGAGCCGATGGCTCTCCAGGTCCTCCGGCCGCTGCGGCGTGCCGTACGCGGCGAGGTAGTCGGGACTCGCGCACACGATCCAGCGCAGGTCCATGAGGTGCCGCTGGATCAGGTCGGGCTGGCGCGGCGGGTGCATCCGGATCGCCACGTCGGCCTCGCGCATGGCGAGGTCGAGGTCGGTGTCGTCGAGCAGGAGGCTCACGGACACGTCCGGGTAGGCGTCGAGGAACTGCGCGATTCGGGGCGCGAGCCACGAGGAGCCGAAGCCCACCGTCGTCGTGACCTTGATGCGGCCGGCGGGCTTCTCCTTGCTCTCGGTGAGCAGCGCCTCGGTCATCGCGAGCTTGGCGAAGACCTCGCGCACGGTGCGGTTCAGCGCCTCGCCCTGCTCGGTGAGGATCAGGCCGCGCGCGTGCCGGTGGAAGAGGGGCACCTGCAGGTTCTCTTCCAGCGCGGAGATCTGGCGCGAGACGGCGGACTGGCTGAGGTTCAGCGCCTCGCCCGCGTGGGTGAAGCTGCCCGCCTCGGCGACAGCGTGGAAGACGCGCAGCTTGTCCCAATCCATTGCCACCGGCCTATTCCGCCGCGAGGGAGGAAGAGGCTTGGCGCGCCTCCGGAAGATACGTCTTCGCGCCCCTCCGGCGATGACGGCCGCGCTTCCAGGGTGAGGAACCGCTCGGCCTCCAACGCCGCGATGCAGCCCGTGCCGGCGGCCGTGACCGCCTGGCGCCAGTGCCGGTCCTGCACGTCGCCGGCCGCGAACACGCCCGGCACGTCGGTGCGCGTGGTGCCGGGCTCGGTGAGCACGTAGCCTTCGGCATCGAGGGCGACCTGACCGCGGAGCATGGCCGTGTTCGGCGTGTGCCCGATGGCGACGAACAGCCCGTCCACGTCGAGCCGGCTCGTCTCGCCTGTGCGGACGTTGCGCAGGCTCAGGCCCTGCACCACGGCGGGCGTGCCGCCGCCCAGCACCTCTTCGACCGCCGTATCCCACAGCACGCTGATCTTGGGGTGCTCGAACAGGCGCCGCTGCAGGATGCGCTCGGCGCGCAGCAAGTCGCGCCGGTGGATGAGCGTGACGTGATCGGCGTGATGGGTGAGGAAGAGCGATTCCTCGACGGCGGTGTTGCCCCCTCCCACGACGGCGACTCGCTTGCCGCGGTAGAAGAACCCGTCGCAGGTGGCACAGGCCGAGACGCCCGCGCCCTGATACTGCGTCTCGCTCGGCAGCCCGAGCCAGCGTGCCTGCGCGCCCGTCGCGATCACCACCGTGTCGGCGAGGTAGAGGGTTCCGGAGTCGCCCGTGCAGCGGAAGGGGCGGCTGCTGAGATCCACCTGCATGACGAGGTCGTCCACGACGCGCGTGCCGACGCTCTCGGCCTGTGCCCGCATCTGCTCCATGAGCCACGGTCCCTGGACCGGCTCGGCGAAGCCGGGATAGTTCTCGACGTCGGTCGTGATCATGAGCTGCCCGCCGGGCTGCAGGCCCGCGACGAGCACGGGATCGAGGCTCGCGCGCGCGGCGTAGATCGCGGCCGTGTAGCCGGCCGGTCCCGCGCCGATGATGAGAACGCGCGTGCGAAGCGTCTGGGACATGGAGTCTGTCTCTCCCGTGATCCTGGAAGATAGGTGTCATGCGTGCGTCGCGGCAACCCGCGCCTTGCTCATGGCTTGGCGCTATGGGCCGGGTTGGAATAAAGTTGCGCGAATTGGGGGTATCGGCGACATGGCTATGGTGAGGGTCCAGGCACGGGGTGCGCCCGAGCTGGACGAGACGGATCTGCGAATCCTGGCCGAGCTGCAGGCAGACGGGCGCATGACCAACGTGGAACTCGCCCGGCGCGCGGACATCACGGCGCCGCCCTGCCTGCGCCGGGTGCGCCGGCTGGAGGAGACGGGCGTGATCCGCGGCTACCACGCCGACACCGACCCGCAGAAGCTCGGCTGGGAGATCGTGTTCTTCGCGGTGGTGGGCCTGGAGAGCCAGAAGGAGAGCGTGCTGCGGGGGTTCGAGGAGATGGTGTCCGGCTGGCCGGAGGTGCGCGAGTGCCACATGATCCGGGGCGGGGGGGACTTCCTGCTGCGGCTGGTGGCGCGCGACACGGCGCACGAGAACCAGCTCACGCAGCGGCTGACGAGTGCCGCGAATGTGGCGAGGGTGCAGACGTTGCAGACGATCCGGACGAGTCGGAGCTTGGCGGGGGTACCGTTGTGAGAGGCGGGTAGCCGGTCGGAGGCGAGGAGGCGGACGGCTCCGCAGGACCTGATACGGCCGGGCGGGGAAGAGACGAGCAGCGCCACTACGATCCTGGAAGCAACGCGTGCGGAAGTGCTCGCACATCGAGCCCTGCAGGGGTCGCGCGGTAGTGGGTCAGCGTGCGGTCGGCGTGACGCAGTCGCCAGGAGAGCGCCTTCTGCGCGTAGTCGCGGACGAGCGCGGCATGGGCCGGGTCGGCGGCAAGGTTGCGGAACTGGTGCGGGTCGGCGGCGAGGTCGAAGAAGAGCGGCGGGAGTGCTGCGAAGTGGACATACTTCCAGCGCGAATCCTGCACGACGCAGAGGCTGCACTCGTCCGGGCCGAGGCCAAGGTCCCGCTCCGGCATCGAGTAATAAACGTCGCGAAAATCGTATTCGTAGTGCAGGAGGTCGCGCCAGTCCGCGGGGCGCCTGCCATGGACGAGCGGCAGCACGCTGCGGCCGTCGCAGGCGCGCGGCACCTCGGCGCCGAGCCACGCGAGCACTGTGGGCATCACGTCCACGCTCTCGGTGAACGCAGCCTCGATCCGGCCGCGCGTGCCCGCAGCCGCGTCCGGGTCCTTGACGACGAGGGGAATGCGGAAGCTCTCGTCGAAATAGCCCATCTTGCCGAGCAGGAAGTGGTCGCCGAGCTGCTCGCCATGGTCTGAGGTGAACAGGATCAGCGTCTCATCCCACTGCTCCGTCTCGTCCAGGTAGGCGAAGACGCGGCCGAGTCCGTCGTCCACCTCGGTCATCAGGCCGAGATAGGTCGCCCGCATCTGGCGCACCGCGGCCTCGTCCATGGCGGCGGCAAGGCCGGGCGCGCGCTCGAAGAAGTCGCTTCGCGGATTGTCGCGCAGGTAGAAGCCGAGCAAGGGATGCTGCGCGGCCTCGATCTCGGGACTGGCCGCGCGCACCGGGGGCGCCATGTCCTCCGCCCGGTAGAGCGCGTGGTAGGGTGCGCTCGCGATGAAGGGCGGGTGTGGCCGGTAGTAGCCGAGGTGCAGGAAGAAGGGCTTGCCGTTGCGGCCTTTCAGGTAGGCGAGCGCGCACTCGGTGAAGTAGGCGCTGTCCGAGAGGCGCGCGGGCACCCGCGAGGGCTGCGCCGTGGCGCCGGGTTCGACGTCCTGGCCCCCAGGGGCGCCCTCTGGCAGCCAAACGTCCTCGCGCCGCTCCGGCAGGGGGAAGCCTTGCTGCGCGAGCCAGCCGAAATAGCCGTCCTCGGTCGGCTCGAAGGCGCCGACGGGGCGGAACCCGTCCATCATGTCGCCGATCACGGAGAAGCGCGGGTCGGCGGGGGAGGTGGTGCGCGGGTCGGGCGTGGTCGTGGTGTAGCCGACGATCGCCGGGTCGTAGCCGGCGGCGCGGAGGGCGTGGGCCAGCGTGACATGCCGGGCATCGAGCGGGACGGTATTCTGCACGGCGCGGTGGTTCATCTGGTAGAGCCCGGTGAGCAGGCTCGCGCGCGCCGGGCCGCAGGGCACGGTGGTGGTGACGTGATTGCGAAAGGTGACGCCCTCGCGGCAGAGGCGATCCAGGTTGGGGGTACGCAGGTGAGGCGTCCCGAGCGCGGGCAGGCAGTCCGCCCGCCACTGGTCCACGACGATCAGCAAGACGTTCCGCCGTTCCATGCCCCGCCCTGCTCGCCGCTGCGCAGGCACGGCGCTTAACAGAGCGAGTCGCCAGGTTCAATCATCCTGGGAGGCAATGCCTTGCCGGTCGGTGCGCCGCGCGCCAGCTGCCAGCACATCGCCGAGCACGGCTGCATGGCTTGGCAGAAAGCATCCGGGTACACGAAACGGGTCCGAGCCCACGCTGTCTGGACGCTCTCCGTCGAGGCGTGGCAGATTGCGGGGCGCGCGGCGGAGCCACGCGGCGCCTTTCCAGCACCGAGCGGCTCATGGGAGGATCTCGGGCGCTGGCGGGGGAGAGCCGGATGACGCAGGCCTTGCAAGGCGACCTCTCGGGCAAGGTCGCGATCGTCACCGGCTCGACGCAGGGCATCGGCGAGGCGATTGCCCACCGCATCGTGGATTGGGGCAGCGCCGGCGTCGTCGTGACCGGACGCGACCGCGGGCGTGGCGAGGCCGTGGCGCACGCGCTGGAGGCGAAGGGCGCCCGTGCGGTGTTCGTCGCGGCGGAGCTGGGCGATGCCGGGGCAGCGGGCACGATCGCCGAGACTTGCAAGGCGGCCTTCGGCCGGGTGGACTGCCTGGTGAACGCGGCGGCGAGTACCGCGCGCGGCGGGCTGCTCGACGCCGAGGCAGGTTTCCTCGACGCCATGTTCGCCGCCAACGTGCGCGCGCCCTTCCTGCTGATGCAGGCGGCGGCGCGCATGATGCGCGAGGCTGGGCAGGGCGGGGCGATGGTCAACATCCTGTCGATGAACGCCCATTGCGGCACGCCGGAGCTGGCGGTCTATTCGGCGACGAAGGGCGCCATGGCCACGCTGACGCGCAACGCCGCCAATGCGCTGAAGGCCGACCGCATCCGGGTGAACGGGATCAACCTCGGCTGGGCCGACACGCCGGCCGAGCGCGTTCTACAGGAGAGGATCTCGCCCCACGGCAAGGATTGGCTGCAGGAGGCGGGCCGGACGCGCCCGTTCGGCCGGTTGATCCAGGCGGGCGAGGTGGCCGACCTCGCCGCGTTCCTGCTCTCGGCCAACGCCGGGGTGATGACCGGCGCGCTGGTGGATTGCGAGCAGTGGGTCGTGGGTGCGCCGCCGCCATGATCGGCGCCTTTCCACTGCAGAGTCCATGGTAGCGTGGCGTTCCAAGGGAGGTGTCCATGAAGACGATCAAGGGTCCGGGCCTGTTCCTCGCCCAGTTCGTGGGCGACCGCCCGCCGTTCGACAACCTGCCCGACATCGCGCGCTGGGCCGCCGATTTCGGCTACAAGGGCGTCCAGATCCCCACCCTGACCCCCGCGTTCTTCGACCTCGACACCGCGGCGGAGAGCCAGGCCTACTGCGACGACGTGAAAGGAATGCTGGCCGAGCGCGGGCTGGAGGTGACCGAGCTCTCGACGCACATCCAGGGCCAGCTCGTCGCCGTCCACCCGACCTACGCGGCGCAGTTCGACGGCTTCGCGCCCGAGCCTCTGCGCGGCAAGCCGCGCGAGCAGCAGGAGTGGGCCGTTGACCAGGTGAAGAAGGGTGCCGCCGCCTCGCGCCGCTTCGGGCACGACGCGCACGTGACCTTCTCCGGCGCCCTCGCCTGGCCGTTCGTCTATCCCTGGCCGCAGCGGCCGCCAGATCTGGTGGACGAGGCGTTCGCCGAGCTGGCCCGGCGCTGGCGGCCGATCCTGGACCATTTCGACGAGCACGGCGTTGACCTCTGCTTCGAGCTGCACCCGTGCGAGGACCTGTTCGACGGCGCCAGCTTCGAGATGTTCCTCGACCGCATCGGCAACCACCCGCGCTGCTGCATCAACTACGACGCCAGCCACTTCATCAAGCAGGGGCTCGACTACCTGGAGTTCATAGACATCTTCCACGACCGCATCCGGATGTTCCACGTCAAGGACGCGGAGTTCAACCCGACCGGGCGGCAGGGATTCCTGTCCGGCTATCAGCCCTGGCTCAAGCGCGCGGCGCGCGACCGGAGCCTGGGCGACGGGCAGGTGAACTTCCGCGCGATCTTCTCCAAGCTCGCGGAATACGACTTCGCCGGCTGGGCGGTCTATGAGTGGGAGTGCTGCCTGATGCACCCCGAGGAGGCGGCCCGGCGCGGTGCCCCGTTCATTGCCGAGCACATCATCCAAGTGACCGACAAGGTGTTCGACGACTTCGCCGGCACGGGCGCGGACCGCGGCGCCACCCGGAAGATGCTGGGCCTGGCCTGATGGTGGACGCCGCCGCCTTGCGCGGCGCCGGCCGACGGCGGCTGCGGCTCGGCATGGTGGGCGGCGGGCGCGGCGCGTTCATCGGCGCCGTCCACCGCATGGCCGCCAGGCTAGATGACGCCTACGAGCTCGTGGCTGGCGCCTTCTCGTCGGACCCGGCGTGCGCCGCTGCCTCGGCCGCCGACCTACGCCTGCCGCCCGAGCGGTCCTACGCCACGTTCGAGGCGATGGCGGCTGCCGAGGCGGCGCACGCGGAGGGTGCCGAGGTGGTGGCGATCGTCACGCCGAATCGATCTGCACGCCCCGGTCGCGCAAGTCTTCCTCGCGGCAGGCATGGACGTGATCTGCGACAAGCCGCTCTCGGCCACGCTGGACGAGGCGGAGGCGCTGGCGGCGGCGGTGGCGCGGTCGGGCCTGGTGTTCGCGCTGACCTATAACAACACCGGCCACGCCATGGTGCGGCAAGCGCGCGAGATGGTGATGGCGGGCGCGCTGGGCGAGATCCGATTGGTGCAGGCCGAGTACGCTCAGGATTGGCTGGCGCAGCCGATCGAGCGCGAGGGGCACAAGCAGGCGGCTTGGCGGCTCGATCCACGGCAGGCGGGCATCGGCGGCTGCATCGGCGACATCGGGACGCACGCCTACGACCTCGCCGCCTACGTGACCGGCATCAGGCCGGCGCAGATCTGCGCGGAGCTGCAGCACTTTGTGCCGGGCCGGGTGCTGGACGACAGCGCCTCGGTGCTGCTGCGCTACGCGGAGGGCGCGCGCGGCGTGCTGTGGGCGAGCCAGGTCGCGCCCGGCAACGACAACGCGCTCAGCCTGCGCGTCTATGGCACGAAGGGCGGCCTCACCTGGCGCCAGGAGCGGCCGGACGAGCTGGTCGTGAGCGAGCTGGGCCGGGCGCCGCGCCTGCTGGTCAAGGGCGGACCGGAGAGCGGCGCCGCCGCGCGCCGCGCCGCGCGCCTGCCGCCGGGCCACCCGGACGGCTACGTGGACGCCTTCGCCACCTTGTATGCCGACGCCGCGGAGCTGGTCCTCGCGCGCCGCGAGAGCCGTGCCGCCGACCCGCTCGCCGCCACCGTGCCCGGCATCGCGGAGGGCCTCGCCGCCATGCGCTTCGTCCACGCCGCCGTGCGCTCGTCCGAGGCGGGCGGGGCATGGATGGAGGCTTGATCTGCTGAGGGCAACACCGGCGGGAGAGATAGCGGCGAAGCTTCACGCCTCGGTCACGCGTGCGTAGGCGGCGGCGAGGAGCAGGATGATCGCCCCGTAGAGTATCTGCTTCACCGGTTCCGAGGCGTCCAGAAGCGTGAGCAGGCTCGTGAGCACGGTGAGGATGATGGCGCCGACGATGCTGCCCGAGTAGCCGCCCCGCCCGCCGAAGATCGACGTTCCACCGATCACCACCGCGGCGACGGAGGGCAGGAGATAGATGTCGGCGAGACCGAGGTCGGCCGCGTTCGTGCTGCCGACCAAGACCACGCCGGCGACCGCTGCCAGCAACCCGCAGAGCGCGTAGTCAACGAGCAGGACGCGCCAGACCCGGATCCCGGCGAGATGGCAAGCCTGGCGGTTGTCACCGACCGCGTAGAGGAGCCGCCCGAAGCCGGTGCGGCTCAGGCCGATGGTCATCAGCATTGCCAGCGGAGCCCAGAGCAGCAGGTTGACGGGCACGATGTCCCAGAGCTTGCCGGAGCCGAGCACCTGGATGAAGTCGGGCACGTGCGGCTGGCTCGCCAGCATCTTCTGGCTATAGACGACCATGACCCCGCCCACCATCAACCCAGAGCCCAACGTCATGACGAGCGGCTGCACCTGGAGCAGCGCGACGCCGAGGCCGTTGAGGACCCCGACGCCGACGCCGAGCGCCAGCCCCATGGCCAGGGCGGCGGCGCTGCCGAGCGACCCGTTGGTGGTGAGCAGATAGGCGGCGCCCGCGGCGACGCTCGCGACCGAGAGATCAATGCCCCCTGTCAGCATCACCAGGGTCTGGCCGGCGGCGAGTATGCCCAGCGGCGCGGCGAAGAGCAGCGTGTTGGAGATCCAGGTCGGCGTGACCGTGCCGGGCCGCGCCAGTTCGATGCCGAGCACGAAGAGTCCGAGCAGCAACACCAAGACCAGGATCGTGTTGCGGCGCACGAAGTCGAGAAGGCTTCCCGGGCCGGTCCGGCCGCCGGGTTCGAGACTGCGGGCCATCGGCTTCGCGAACATCTTCACTTGCGGCTCTGCAGGACGGTAACGAAGCCGCCGATCATCACGACCGCCACGATCAGCGTTCCTTGGATCACCTGGCCGTAGTTCGGATCTATGTTGAGGAAGATGAGATCCGTTGGGATCAAGGTCAGCACGAAGGCGGCGATGACCGGCCCGACGATGCCGCCCTTGCCGCCCGTCAGGCTGACACCTCCGATGACGAGCGCCGCCAGCCCGCTCAGGGTGTAATAGACGCCGGCCAGCGGAGCACCGATCCCTGTCGTCATGGTCAGGGCGAGGCCGCCGATGGCGCTGAACAGCCCTGACAGCGCGTAGGAAAGGATGCGCGTGCTCTCGACGCCGACACCGCTGCGGAAGGCCGCGACCTTGTCGCTGCCGACCGCGCGGATCAGCAGGCCGAGGCGCGTGCGGGCAATCGGAATCCAGACGACGGCGACGGCCACGACCAGGAGGATGACGGCGTTCGGCAGCCCGGCGAGCAGCGATGTCCCGGCCGCGAGGTTGAGGAACTCCGGGGGCGCCCCCCCGCCTGGCTTCTCCATGATGAGCAGGGCCACGCCGCCCCAGATGAAGCCAGTGGTGAGCGTGACGACGACGTCGGGAATCCGGGACAGCACTGCGACCACCCCGTTCAGGGCGCCGGCTGCCGCGCCAATGACGAGGACCGCCGCGGCCAGCAGCAGCGATTGGCCGAAGCTCGCGTGCTGCATGGTGCTGGCGGCGAGGACGTTGGCCACGGCGATCAAGGATCCGACCGACAAGTCGATCCCGCCTGAGATGATGACCGCCGTCTGGGCCGCGGCTGCGAAGGCCAGCGGCAGCGCGCCGAGGGCCAGCGATTGCACGTCGAAGGCGCCGAAATCTGGATGGATCACCATCGTGGCGGCCAGCGCGAGACCGAGCAGGACCGGAAGGCCGACCAGCGTGGCGTTGCGGGACACGAGGCGAGGGACGATCCTCCCGGTGCGCGAGGGCCGCGCGTCGGAGCGGGACGAGCTCGGTGCCGTCGTCATGCCGATCCTGCTCCGCCGGGCACCAGGCCGTGGGCCGCGCGCAGCAGCATCGTCTCGTCCGCCTCGCTGGCCGCGATGTCGCCGACGATGCGCCCGGCGAACATCACGAGGGTGCGGTCGCAGGCGAGCGGGATTTCCGGGAGTTCGGAGGTGAACAGCAGCACGGCCGAACCCGCGCCGGCGATCTCGCGCACCAGAGCGTAGATCTGCCGCTTGGTGCCGACATCTATGCCGCGCGTCGGGTCGAAGCAGAGCAGGACCTTGAAGCCGCTCGCGATCCAGCGGGCGATGACGACCTTCTGCTGGTTCCCGCCGCTCAGGCGCCGCAGCTCGGCTTCGGCGCGCGTGTCGATCTGCAGGCGCGCGACGGCCGACTGGACGCGCCGATGTTCCGCGCCGATGCGGATCGGCCCCCATGACCGCAGGCTCCGGAACATCGGCAGCGCGATGTTCTCCCGAATGGAGCGCTGCTGCAGCAACGCCTGGAGGCGGTTTGCGGGCACGAGCACGACCCCGGCCCGGATCGCGTCGCCAGGGTAGCGGAGGCGCAGTTCACGCCCCTCCACGCGGACCGTCCCGCCGTCGCATCGCCGGACACCGGCGATGCATTCGAAGAGTTCGTCCTGGCCCTGGCCTTCGAGCGCCGCCACGCCGAGGACCTCCCCGGCCGCGAGTTGGAACGACACGTCGCGAAGGACATGCCCGAGGCTGAGCCCCTGGACCTCAAGCGCGGGAGGACCGGCAGGTCGGCTTTGCGGACCTTGGGGCCGGTGCAAGGCTTCCGCGCTGTTGCGGGCCACGTCCGTGCCGAGCATCAGCGACACGATGCGCTCCTCGCTGCCGCGGGCCGTGTCCGTTACCCCGACGGTGCTCCCATCGCGCAGGACGGTCGCCCGGTCGCACAACGCCGAGACTTCGGCCATCCTGTGCGAGATGAAGAGGATGGAGTTGCCGCGTTCGCGCCAACGCCGCGCCACGGCGAAGACCTTCTCAGCCATGTCAGCCGGCAGGGCGGCCGTGATCTCGTCGAGCAGCAGGAGCTTCGGATCGGAGGCGAGCGCGCGGGCGAGGTCTATCAGCCGCAGGATCGGCTGCGGAAGATCTCGGACGAAGGCGCCGAGATCCGGCTTCTCGATGCCCATCTCGGCCAACCGCGCCAGCACCGCGCCGATCGGCACGCGCGCCAGGCGCATGTTCTGCGCGAGCGTCAGGTCGGGAACCAGCGCGGGATCCTGGTAAACCGACACGATGCCGGCGCGGCGGGCTTCGGCGGGGGAGCGGAAGCGTCGGGCAGTCCCCGCCAGGATCAGGCTGCCCGCGTCGCTCGGGAAGACGCCCGTGATGATCTTGACCAAGGTGCTCTTGCCGGCACCATTGGCGCCCATCAGGGCATGGATCTCGCCCGCTCGAACCGAAAGCGCGGCCGAGCGGAGCGCAACCACCGATCCGAAGCGCTTGGCCACGTCACGCAATTCGAGCAGGGATGCGGCGTCGCTCATGGACGTCCGCAACCCGCTCGTAGTGGGAAGCATGCGGCACCGGGCATCATCGGTGACCGGTGCCGTTCCGCTTGCCTGCACAGGGCTTTCGTCACGGCCCCCTGCAGGCCAAGAGCTGTTCCTTGGTGTAGGTCGTGTACGGCTTCACCTCGAACGCGACGCTGTAATTTGGTTCGAGCTTGGGGTCGTATTGCTTCTTGAGATTATCCAAACCCGCCTCGGTGGTGTTGTCCCACACTTCGGGCGTGATCTTGATGACGTGGGGATGATCACCCTTCTTCTGCAGGACGTCGAGCGCGACGGCGAGGCCTGCGCCACCGACCGCGGCCGGATTGGTTACGGCCGCACCTATGAAGCCCTTGTCCTTCAAGTCGATGAGCTGGCCCACGAAGCCGTTGGTGTCGGCGCCGACCACCGGGATCAGAGGCTTGCCGGAGGTTCTGATCGCATCGACCACGACCGCGTCGATGCCCGAGGTCCAGATGCCGTCGATCGGCTTGCCGGAGGCGAGCAGGTCTTTCGTCTGCTGGACTGCCTTGTTCAGCGCCCAACCGGTGAATGGGGCCGCCACGACCTTGATGCCGGGATAGTCCTTCAGGGCTTCGGTGAAGCCCTGGTGCCGATCCGCATCGGCGGGGACGCCGTCGATGCCACGCATCTCGACCACGCTGCCCTTGCCGTTCAGGTGCTTGAAGAGCCAGGTCCCGCCGAGCTTGCCGTAGGCGACCTGGTCGTTGGAGACGACATAGGCTTCTGGCGCCGAGACGGCCTGGTCCACGGCGACGACGACGATCCCCTTGGCGGCCGCCTGCTTGATCACCGGGTTGAGAGCCTCGCGGTCGGACGGGTTGACGATGATCACGTTGACGCCGGCCGAGATCAGGTTGCGCAGGTCGGAGATCTGTTCGGCCGGGCCGGCATTGCGGTTGGCGACCACCACCTTCGAGACGAGGCCTGAAGCCAGGGCCTGGGCCTTGATCGAGCAGATCATCTCCTCGCGCCAGCCATTGCCGATCAGCGTGTTCGAGACGCCCACGGCGTATTTCTGATCCGCCGCGCGTGCCTGGCTCGCGGCGACCGCGGCCGTCATCAAGCCCAAGGCTGCGAGGCGGCGAAACCCTTTGCTGGTCTTCATGATACCCTCCCTGTTGATGTCCTTGTTGGTGTCGCGTGATCGAGAGCGTCCCGAGGATCGCGATGAAGCGGTTGATGCGGATCCGTGTGATCAGGAGTCCGTTGCACGGACCGACGGCCGTGCCGACCAGGACGGCGGCCGCGCAGGACATCGAGGGCACACGCGCCGTCACGGCCTAGCGCCGCCTGAAGTCGGGGCTGCGTTTCTCCTTGAAGGCGGCGCGGCCTTCCAGGGCGTCCTGCGTGGCGAAGCAGATGGTTTGCAGGTCGCGCTCGTACTCGATCGCCTTCTCCTGCGGCATGCTGAACGCGGCCCTGAGGTTGAGCTTGGCGGTCTCGGCCGCGATGGGCGCGCGGCTCGCGATCGTCGCGGCGAGTTCGCGCGCCCTCGCGAGGAGTGAGGCGGGTGGGACGACCTCGCTGACCAGGCCCCAGGCGAGGGCCCGCTGAGCATCAATCGGGTCTCCGGTCAGGATCATCAGCGCGGCGTTCGAGGGGCCTGCCGCATGGGCCAGGAACGTCGCCATGCCGCCCCCGCCGATCCAGCCGAGCTTGATCTCGGGCGCTGCGAACCGCGCGTCCTCGGATGCGATCCTGATATCGCAGCTCAGGGCCGTCTCGAGGCCGCCGCCGAAGGCGTAGCCGTTCACCGCCGCGATCGAGGGCTTCAACAGCTTCCGGATCGCGTCGCAGTAGTCGGGCCGGTTGCGGAAGTTCCAGGGCGTGTCGTAGCGCGTCGAGCTCGGCGATGTCCGACCCGGCGCAGAAGGACCGCTCGCCCGCCCCGGTGACGATGACGCAGCGCACCGCGTCCGAGGCGTTGCACTCCGTCACGGCGGAGACGACCGCCTCGGCCATCGCCGGCGTGACGGCGTTGAGCTTCTGCGGCCGGTTGAGCGTGATCGTCGCCACGCGGTCCTCGACCCGGAACAGAACGTCTCCAGTCATGGCTCGGCATCCTCCGGGCGGCTTCGGCGATAGAGGTCACGCAAGGCGTCCAGCAGTCGGGCCGGGGCCGCGCCGGATTCGAGACCCTCGCGCAGCAGGGCCGAGGCGCGGGACTGGAAGGCTACGTAGCCGTCGTAGCGGGGACGAACGACGGCCGCCTCGAGCGTTTCGGCGGTCTGGCTGTAGAACCCGCCCCAGCGCCGATCGACGGCCTCGTCGCGCCAGGCCTCGCTGCGGCTCGGCTGCCCGTTATGGCTCGGGATGAAGCCGCGCTGTGCCTCAGCGGACAGAAGCCAGCCGAGGTGGCGGACCATGGCCGGTGCGGCCGGGCACCGCTTGGAGACGCCGATGCCGGTGCCCCCGAGCACGGAGCCCGGGCGGCCTTCTGCAGACGCGCGGGGGGCGTTATGGAAGGCCACAGGCGTGCCATGGGCCGGTGCCGCGTAGGTGGCGTAGCCGTAGATGAGCGGGATCAGCGCCACCGCATCGCCGCGGGCCATGAGATCGAGCAGGCCGATCGGGTTGAGGCCGAGCGTCATCGGCGGAGCAAGGCCGTATAGGGTCGCGAGAAGATCGAGGGCCTTCAGGCCGGCGCCGCGCAGGATGAGTTCGGCCGGATCGGCGGCATCGCTCGTGGCCGCGCCGAACGCCGCGGCCATCGACAGGAACGACAGGAACGCGTGCGGCCCTGCAACCGACAGGGCGACCGGCCGCGTCCGCGCCAGGGCGACGACCTCGGACCAGGTGACCGGGATCTCCCCGCCCGTCAGATCCGGCCTCAGCGCCATCACCTGGGCGGCCGCGTCGAGCGGCAGGGCCCAGTGCCGGCCGCCGTAGCGGTAGCTGGAAAGGCAACGGCCCATGATGGCCGCCTGCCAGCCAGCGATGTCCTCTGGCCCGAACAAATCCTCGATGGGTCGCAGGCAAGCGTGGCGGAAAGCCTCGCCGATGTGCGGATGGTCCAGCACGACGAGGTCGTAGGCGGCGCAGAGCTCCGCGATCGGGGCTGATTCAAAATCTTCGAGCGGCTGGCGCTCCCAAGTGATCGCGAGTCCGCCCTCGATCGCTTCGGGGCGCGCCGCGGCCGCCGCGAGCGCGTCGTAGCCGCGCGGATGATCCCAGGTGAGGCCGCGGACTTCGAACCATCAGGGCACGCTGGACAGGGGCGCCGCATCGGCTGCGCCGGAGAAGGACGCCGCGTCGCCGGAGGCCGACGGCGACTCATTCGGGACCGCGATGGCACCGTTGGCCAGCAACGCCTCGACGGTGCCGGCATCGAAGCCCGCTTCGCGCAGCACCTCCCGAGTGTGCTCGCCGGCGAGGGGCGCACCGCGCTCGACCCGCGACGGGGTCTTGGAGAAGCGGATCGGAAAGCCCGGCGTCGTCACCCGGCCCTCCGTGGGATGGTCGTAGGTGACGAGGGTGCCGTTGTGCGCGATCTGCGGGTCGTTCACGAGATCCTCGTAGCCATAGACCGGCCCCGACCAGACGTCGTTGGCGCGGAACAGCTCCAGCCACTCGGCACTCGTCTTGGCTTTGAGCCGCTCTCGGGTCTTGGCGAAGATCTCGTCGCGGCGCGTCCAGGACTCCACCTCGTCGTGCATGGACAGGAAGGAGGGCTCGCCGATCAGCTCACCGAATCGTCTCAGCGGAGGAAAGGCCACGACGATGAAGCCGTCGCTCGTCGCGAAGGCGCCGTAGGGGGACCGGATGAACACGTGCGCGTGCGGCTCGGCGGACCGCTTCTGAGGCTTGCCCGCGACGGTGAACACGGACAGCTCCTGCATCTGCAGCGTCGTGATGGCGTCGAGCATGTTGACTTGCACGAGCTGGCCCTCGCCCGTGCGCTCCCGATGCAGCAGGGCCGCCAATGCGCCCTCGAAGGCGGTCGAGGCCGTGACGGCGTCAACGAGATACTGGCCGGCCGGAGTGGGCGCCTCGCCCTCGCGGCCGGCCGACAGCATGGCCCCGGACAGACCCTGCAGAACGAGGTCCTGCCCTGGGCGATCCACGTAGGGGCCGGACTCGCCGTAGCCCGATATGGACACGTAGATCAGGCGCGGGTTGATCGCCGCCAGGCTGTCGTAATCAACCCCTAGCCGCTTCGCGACGCCGGGGCGGTAGTTCTGCAGGAACACGTCGGCGGTCCTGACGAGTTCCTGCAGAACGGCCCTGCCGTCCGCTGACTTGAGGTCGACCGCCAGCGAGCGCTTGTTGCGGTTGAGCGACAGGAACGAGACGTTGATCTTGTTGCCGGTGGCACCTCCGGCCGCCACGTGGCGCTGCCATTCTCCCTTGATTGGCTCCACCTTGACCACGTCGGCGCCGAGATCGCCCAGGCGCTGGGCCGCGAACGGCCCGGCCATCGCGATGGAGCAATCGAGCACCCGGTATCCGCTCAGGATTCCCATGTCGTCATCCTCGTCCGCCGGGATCAGTGCATCACCCAGCCGCCATCCACGTTGAGCACCTGCCCGGTCACGAAGCCGGATCGTTCCGAGACAAAGAACAGTAGGGCGTTGGCGATGTCGCCCGGCTCGCCGCGGCGCTTGACCGACTGGTTGTCGAGCACGAAGCGCGCATAGCCTTCGGGATCGGGGTGGATCGTCTCGGCGTCGGTCGGGAAGGCGCCCGGGGCGATCGCGTTCACCGTGACCCCGTAGGGACCGAACTCGCGGGCCCAGGCGCGCGTGAGCCCGACCAACGTTCCCTTCGAGGCCACGTAGGGGGACAGCAGCGGCCAGCCGCCATAGACGGTGATGCTGGCGATGTTGACGATGCGGCCCCAGCCCTTTCGGCGCATGCCGGGCAGGGCGGCCTGCACGCAAACCACGCCGGCCTCCACGTTGACCCGCTGGACGGCTTGGTAGTCCTCGATCGTGAAGTCCTCGAAGGCCTTCGACGGGTAGATGGCGGCGTTGTTGATCACGGCGTCGAAGCCGCCGAGCTGGCCGGCCAGCCTGTCGAGTTCCTCGCGCAGGCCAGCGAGGTCGGACAGGTCGAGATCGCGCACGACGAGGCCACGGCGCCCCGACGCGGCTGCGGCGAGCGCGTCGAGCTTGCCTCTGTCATGATCCAGGGCGACCACACGCCATCCCGCGGCGATCAAGGCGAGCGTCGCCGGCAAACCGAGGCCGCCCGCGGCACCCGTGTAGAGGACGGTGCGCTTGCCGCTCACGGGCGCACCTGCCGGTGCGTCCCGGAGGGTGCCGGGTAGTCTTCCTCGGGTTGCCGGGCGATGGCGCGGATGCGGGCCTCGGCGGCCGCGATCGCCGCGGCGCCGTCGAGCACGCGGAAGACGCTGTCGTAGCGGCGTTCCTCGGCATGGCCGAGCCGGATCAGCTCGCCGCGCTCGCGCGCGAAGGCGTGGCCGAGGACGTGGTTGGTCGCAGGCTCGATGCCGAGCGCATACTGGCCGGCCTGGAAATTCTGCCACTCGAAGGAGCAGGGAAACTGGCTCTGACGGGTCTCGACCTCGAAGCCGAGCCCGAGCGCCTCGTTGACGACCGCGACGGGCACGCGGTCCTGGCGGTCCGCCGCCATCTCGTGCTGCCAGACCTGCTCATGGAAGCGCTCCTGCGGCCCTGCCAGCCTGCGATAGCCCACGCCCTGCTCGCGATAGTCCGCGCCCGCGTGCGCGGCCCAGACCACGTCACGGATTGGCGCCACGTATCGCGACCCTTCCGCCAGCAGTGGATGGCCAACGTTGATGTGGTAGCAATACATATGCGGCGTGGAATAGAAGCCGCGGTTGACCACACGGTCGGTCAGCCGAATCTCGTCGGAGCCGACATCCGCCTCTATGCGGCGGATGAGGTGCAGGTTCTCCCCGAACACCGCGGCTTGCCGCACGACGCCTTCGCACCAGAGCACGCACGTGTCGCCGTCCCATTGCTCGCCATAGCCGGTCAGCTGCGCCGGGATGGTGCTGACCCGGCCGTGGATCGAGTGCTTCACGCTCTGGCGTGGCTTGTAGTTGAAGTGCCCGGCAGGTTCCTCGTCCATGAACAGGATGTGGTCGAGGCCGCAGGTCACCAGCAGCCCGGAGAAGGACCGCAGCCAGGCAAGCCCCCCTTCTCCCTCGGTACTCGTGCAAACCGGGGTGGCGGAAGCCGGCGGGCGAGTGCCAGCCGACGGCGCGCCCCTTGTGCTCGCAATCGGCAATGTCGAGCGCCCGGTCCACGAGGACCGTGAACCGCAGGCCGGTGCCGGTCCGGAATTCGAGCATGCGGATGCCGCGCTCGACGCCATCCCCGAGCGTCATCAGCCGAACGCCCGCGAACTGGCTCAACGCGCCGGCGTGGCTCGCGAGATCCCGCCGCGTGTATCGCTTGCCATGAAGCTCGACCACAGGGATTGGCCCTCAGACGCCGAGAGCGCGCAGCTTGCCGTGGAGGAATCTCTTCGCGCGCGGCACGTCCGCCTCATCGAGATGCTCGATGATGATCGGGATGTTGGGGTGCTTGCGGGCCAGGCGCTGGAGGTAAAGATCGTAGTTCAGCGCCCCCAGGCCCGGCGCGGGCAGCTCGATCTCGCCTACGCCGCGGAAGGTGTGGGATTCGAGCGCGTCCCCGTCGCCGATGTCGGCGTGCTTCTCGCCCTTGTCGGTGCCCGACCGCTTCACGTCCTTGGCGTGCGCGATCCTGATCCTGTCCGAAAGCGTATCGAAGACTTGGTTCAGGACGGCGTCCATCCGGTCGATGTTGTGGGACTCGAAGTAGTTGGTCGGGTCCATCAGCAGGCCGAGGCCTGGGTGGTCGATCGCGGCGAACATCCTCACCGTCTCCTCGACCGAGCCCACGACGTTGTTGACGTAGGTTTCTAGCAGGAAAACCGCGCCGTGGTCGTAGGCGGTCTGGGCGAGGTCGGAGATGACCTTGCGGCACTCCTCGAAGCCTTCTTCGGTCTTGTTCTTGGGGTGGGCGACCCAGTCGCTCTCGGTGTTGTAGGTGCCGGTCTCCGAGATGACGTAGGGCGTGCCGAGATGCTGGGCGTGCCGGATGATCTCCTTGAGATAGCCGAGCCTCCGCTGCCGCTCGGCCGGATCGGGATGGACGATGTTGGTGTAGCCCGAGATGCAGCAGATCGGCAGGTCGTGGTCGCGGAACGTCTCGCGGATGCGGACGCACTTATTCTTGGTGATCTGCCCCGCCGACACATCGACGTCCTTGAAGTGCATGTCGAGCTGGACGGCGTTGAAGCCGAGGCCGCGGATCTTCTGCGCGGTCTCGGTCAGGCCGTAGGGGAAGTAGGCTGTGAAGATGCCGGTTTGCATCATGGCGCCGTGCCTCCGGAGGGATCAGATGGCGAATTCCGACAAGCCGACCGCGCGCCGCTCGTCGAGCGAGCGGTACGCGGCCTCGACGAGCGCCATGGTCCTGATGTTGTCGTCGATCGACAATTCGGGTGGGGTGCCGGTCTTCACGGACCACTGGAGCTGTTCCATCACGCCCTTGAAGGCCTGCGGGAACCACCAGGTCTGCCAACGAGGCTCGACCCACTGCCCCGCCGTCGTCGTGGTCGAAGCGTAGCGAAGCGTCGATGGCGATCCGTCAGGGTAGTCGGGCCAGCCGATCGTGCCTTGGGCGACCCCGTCCGTGCCTTCGACGCGCCATTTGATGAAGATGTCGGACTCGAATCCTTGCTGGCGCGGACCGGACCAGACATCCTCGAGGGACACGGCCAGGACGCCTGAAGGGAAGCGAAGGGTTGACACCGTGATGCCGTCCCGGTGCGGGAAGGCGGTGCGCGGATCCGGCCGCGCGGCGGTGTAGATGTCGGCCGGGTCGCCGAACAGGAAGCGCAGGACGTCGAGGTGATGGATCGACATCGCCGCCAGCGTCAGCCGACCGTAGCGTTCCAGGAATGGCTGCCAGTGAGGCACCGCCCGCATCTCGATGGTTGCGATCACGGGCGCGCCGAGCTCGCCGCCGTCGAGGACCTGCTTCAGCACCCGCATCGACTGGTCGAACCGCATGTTCTGGTTGACTGAGACGGGCTTGCCTGCGCAACGCGCGTCCTCCGCCAAGGCCCGGGCCTCCGCGAAGTCGAGCGCCAGCGGCTTCTGCGCCAGGATCGCGCGGATGTGCGGCTGCTTCAGCGCCAGCCGGATCAGCGCCGGTTGGAGGTCGGGCGGAAAGGCCAAGTCGAGAATCTCGACTTGCGGAATCCTGGATCAGTTGCTCCGGGGTATCATGAACGGTCGCGATGCCCCAGCGCGCCGCCACCTCCCGGGCCCGCGCAGGCGTGCGCGACGCGATCGCCGCCACGGGAAAGCCAGCCTCGGCATAGGCGGCGAGTTGCACGTCGGCCATGATGAAGCCCGCGCCGACCGCACCGATGCGGTACTCGCGGCATCGGATCGGCGGATCCGGCAAGAAGCTGTGCGCTGGCGCACTCACCAAGACCTCCCTTCACCCCGTCGGCGGGGGCAGGCGCCCCCGCTCGCATCGACGCGATCCGTCGCATAGCGGCTCTGTCGTCCGCCTTTCCAAATGATGGCTTCTGATCGTCTTCGATGTCAAGCTCGCACGTTGCGGTTCGCTGATGCGAGCAGAAATACATCAGAATACATCATTCATGGCTCTGCAAGCGTTGACCCCTCGAGTGCGGACCCAGTAGGTTCGGCCGCGAACCTTCCGTCCTGGCCCGATGCGCGCAACCATCACCGACATCGCCCGAGAGTCCGGCGTCTCAACCGCGACCGTCGATCGTGTCCTCAACGATCGCCCTGGCGTGAAGACCGCCATGCGCGCCCGTGTCCTCTCCGCGGCCGAGCGATTGGGTTACGGTCATCCGACCTCGGCCAAGGCACCTGATCCGGTCGATGTCAGCATCATCCTGCCCGGCGGAACGAACACCTTCATCGCGTTGCTGGCCCAGCACTTCGAGGCCATGGCAGGGCTGCGGGACGATGTGCGACTCCACATCCACTCGATCGAGGGTTTCAATCCCGACGCGCTCGCGGCGAAACTAGACGAGCTGCAGGGCCGAACCGACGCGGTCGGCGTCATCGCCCTCGATCACCCGACGGTCCGCGAAGCCTTGCGTGCCGTCGCGGCCGCGGGCACCCCCGTCGTGACGCTGGTGTCCGACATCTCCAACGTGCCGCGCCTCGACTACATCGGCATCGACAACCGCGCGGCAGGCCGTCTAGCGGGCCATCTCCTGGGACGCTTCATCGGCCTCGGCGAGGGGCAGGTCGCCCTCTTCGCCGGGTCCCTCTCCTACCGCGGGCATGAGGAACGGGAAATGGGGTTCCGCCATGTCCTCGCGGAGGATTTCTCGGGCCTCAAGATCGTGGAGTTCTGCGAGAGCCACGACGACGTCGAGCGCACCTATCGCGACGCTCGCGCATTGCTGGAGCGAGTCGAGAAGTCTAGCCGGCATCTACAACATCGGTGCCGGCAATCGCGGCATCGCGCGCGCGCTCGAGGAGGCCGGTCGGGACCGCTCGGTCGTGTACATTGGTCACGAATTGACGCCTTACACGCGGCGCTTCCTGGTCTCGGGGACGATGGACGCCGTCATCGACCAGAATCCCCGCGTGGAGGCGCGCGACGCGCTGGAGCGCCTCGTCCAGGCCGTGCACGGCACACCGGGTCACCCAGCGCCCCCCGTGCGCATCCAGGCGATCTTCAAGGAGAACATCCCCTACGTTTGATATTGGCAGCGCGTTTGGAGCAGTAACCTATCCCTTGTTTAACGTGAAATAATGTTGCGAAATGAAAATATATCATACGGCGCGCTGCGTGGCGATGCTTAACCCGGCCATGGTGCGCCGAACACCTTCCGCGAGCACGCGCAGGCCCATCGCCAGGTCCTCGCGCTTGGTGTCCTCGGCCCAATGATGGCTGACGCCGTCGATCGAGGGTACGAACAGCATCGCGGCCGGCATCTTGCGCGCCATGTATTGCGCATCGTGCCCGGCGCCGCTCGGCATGTGCTGCCAGCCGCCCGGCGCGAGAGCCTCGGCGGCGGCGGCAAGCGCGTCCTGCAGCCCCGGATCGCAGAGGGCCGGACTGGACTGGCTCATCACCTCCAGCGTCGCCGTGCAGCGCTCGCGGCGGTTGCTCTCCTGCACCGCCCGGCGCAGCACGCCGTCCAGCCGCTCCAGCACGTCCGTCGAGATATCGCGGAACTGGAAGAGAACCTCCGCGCGGCCGGGAATGATGGACGGCGCGCCGGGTTCGAGCGCGATGCGGCCCGTCGTCCAGACCGTGCGCTCGCCGCAATGCCTCGGGAACTCCGCGTCGAGCCAGGCCAGCATCCGCACGGCAGCGAGACCGGCGTCGCGCCGCTCCGCCATCGTGGTGCCGCCGGCATGGTCCTGCTGGCCCTCGAACACGATGCGGTACTGCCAGATGGCGACGATGCCAGTCACCACGCCGACCTGCTGGTTCAGGCTCTCCAGGTTCGTGCCCTGCTCGATGTGCATCTCGACGAAGCCCTTGTAGCGCCCCTCCTCCAGCGTGAGGCGCGGACGCCCGGCCAGCCCCGCCTCCTCCAGCGCCTGGCGCAGCGGCTTTCCGTCGTAGCGGTTCGCGAGGCCGGCGATCTCCGCCTCGTCCAGCAGGCCGATGAAGGAGCGGGAGCCGATGAACGAGCCGTAATGGCCCTCCTCGTCGGCGAACGCCACGGCGTCCACCGGCAGCCCGGCGCGGGCCAGCGCCACGGCGGCAGCCACGCCCAGCGCGCCGTCGAGCCAGCCGGCCTCGTTCTGGCTCTCGATGTGGCTGCCCGCCAGCAGCTTCGGACCCGGTCCGGGATGGCGGCCCAGCACGTTGCCGATGCCGTCCATCTCGGGCTCGAGGCCCGCCTCCGCCATGCGCGCCATCAGCCAGCTTCGGGCCTCCATGTCCTGCGGCGTATAGGTCGGGCGATGCACGCCCGTCTTGAACGCCCCGATCCGCCGCAGCGCGTCGAGGTCGGCGAGGAAACGCTCGGTGTCCGGCTCAAGCCTGTCCATGGAATGCAGACTGGCCGTGGAGACGGAACGCCGCAAGACCGTGCGCACGCGGGAGCGAGGCCGCCGGCTCGCCCCTTGAGGTTTGCGACAGCCTGGGACTACCGTGAGCAGCCTCAACGGCCGATTGAGTGCGACCTCGAACTCTGCCGCCAGGGCAAGGACACGATGTTCAATTTCGCGGCGCGCCGCCGCCCCGAATGGTATGTCGCGATGGCCGGGCTGACCGGCGTGGCGGGGCCGTGAGCTGCTCTCCGGCGAGACTCCTGGTTGCGGGCGGCCGGGTGTACGACCACGACGGCGACCTGGACCAGCCGCCGATGCGCGACGTGCTCGTGGAGGACGGCCGCATCGCCGCCATCACCCGGCCCGAGGAGGATGCGCAAGCCAAGGCGGCGCTGCGCCGGGACGCGGCGCGGCCGGGCGGCCCGCGCGTGATCGAGGCCGCGGGCCAACTCGTGCTGCCAGGTTTCGTCAACGCGCACTATCACTCCTACGACGTGCTGCAGAAAGGCTTGCTGGAGGACATGCCCTTCGACGTCTGGGCGCTGCACTCGCAGCCTGCCTATCTCGGTCCGCGCCCGGCGCGGGAGATCAGGCTGCGGACGCTCCTCGGCGCGGTGGACTGCCTGCGCCACGGCGTCACGACCGTGCAGGACATGAACACGCTCGTGCCGATGGACGAGGAGACCCTGGACACGATCCTCGCCGCCTACGGGGAGAGCGGGATCAGGGTCGTGTTCTCCGCCGCCGTGCGCGACGTGGCGGCGCTCGACATCGCGCCGTTCGTGGCGGCGGGCGCGCCGGACGCGGTACGCCTCCTTGTCGAGGGAGCGCCGGCCGACCCTGCGGCCCAGCTCGCGTTCGTCGAGGGGCAGATACGCCGGCTCGACCCTTTGCCGTCGCGCCTGTCCTGGGCGCTCAGCCCGTCCGGACCGCAGCGCTGCTCGCGCGGGCTGCTGGAGGGCATCGCCGACCTTTCCCGACGCTACGGCCTGCCCATCCTGACCCACGCCTACGAGACGCGCGCGCAGGCGGCCAAGGCGCGGGACCGCTACGCCGCCTGGGGCGGATCCATGGTGCGCTTCCTGGGCGACGCCGGGCTGCTTGGCCCGCGCACCACGATCGCCCACGGCGTCTGGCTGCGCGACGAGGAGATCGCGCTCCTCGCCGAGACGGGCACGGGCCTTGCCCACAACCCCGTCAGCAACCTCAAGCTCAAGAGCGGCATCGCGCCGATGCGCCGCGTGCTCGATGCCGGCGTGAACGTGGCGCTCGGCTGCGACAACTGCTCCTGCGGGGACTGCCAGAGCATGTTCCAGGCGATGAAGCTGCTCTGCCTGCTCGCCGCCGTCACCGACCCGAACCCGACCGGCGTGCACGCGGCCGGCGCGCTGCGCGCCGCGACGCTAGGAGGTGCGAGGGCGGTGGGGCTGGACGGGCAAGTGGGCGCGATCCGGCCTGGGATGCGCGCCGACCTGGTCCTGCTCGACCTCGCCGACATCGCCTACGTGCCGCTGAACAGCGCGGCGCGGCAGGTGGTCTATGCCGAGGCCGGCCGCGGCGTGCGGACCGTGATAGTGGACGGCGAGCCGATCCTGCTCGACGGCCGGCTCACGCGGCTCGACGAGGCTGCGCTGCGCGCCGAGGCGGAGGCGGTGATGCCGGGCTTCCGCCGCGACTTCGCGGCGCTGGCCCGGCGCAGCGCGCAGGCCATCCCCTACCTGCTCGACGCCAATCTCCGGGTCGGGCAGCACGATGTGGGAATGGGCAGGTTCGCGCCGGGTTGAAGGCACAGGTCGAGGCTGCGCAAGTCAAGCCTAGCACACCGCGGTCGCGTCCAGCGCCGCTTGCAGGATGTAGGAGGCCGCCGCCGCGTCCACCCGCGCTGCGCGCTTCTTGCGCGAGAGGTCCAGCGTCTCGATGAAATGCTGGTTCACGGCCGCGGACGACAGCCGCTCGTCCCACAGCGCCGCGGGCAGCCCGGCAGCCTCGGAGAGGTCCCCCGCCCAGTCACGCACGGCCTGCGCCGCTGGCCCTATGCTGCCGTCCATGCTGAGCGGCCAACCGACCACGAGGCCGCCCGCGCCCTCGCGCGCCGCAAGAGTTCGTAGCTCGGCCGCGGTGAGACGCAGCTTGCTCCGGGGCAGCACGGCGTAAGGGGAGGCCAGGGTCAGCATCACGTCCGAGAGCGCGACGCCGATACGCTTGGCGCCTGGGTCCAGCCCGATTAGCCGCTGCCCGCGCGCGAGGCTCGCTCGCAGCTCCGCCATGTCAAGGAGGGGCATGTTGAACAGGGGCATGGCCGCCGTTATGGTCCGGCCCTTCCCGCTGCTCAAGGATCGTCTCATGTCGCTCGACGCCGCGACCGTTCGCCGCATCGCCCGCCTCGCCCGCATCCGCGTGGACGACGACGAGGCCGCGCGCCTGCAAGGCGAGCTGGGTGCCATCCTGGGCTGGGTCGAGCAGCTCGGCGAGGTGGACGTGGAGGGCGTCGAGCCGCTGACGGGGGCGGCGCAGATGGCGCTGCGCTTGCGCGACGACGAAGTGACCGATGGCGGCGACCCGGAGCGCGTGCTCGGCAACGCGCCGGAGCGCATCGGCGACTTCTATGCCGTGCCTAAGGTGGTCGAGTAATGCTGACCGATCTCACCCTCGCCGCCGCGCGCGACGGGCTGCGCCGCCGCGAGTTCAGCGCCCGCGAGATCACGGACGCCTATCTCGGCGCCGTCGAGGCGCTGAACCCCAGGCTCAACGCCTACATCACCGTCACGGCGGAGCGCGCGCGCGAGCAGGCGGTGTGCGCCGACGCGGCGCTCGCACGGGGCGATGCTGGGCCGCTCACGGGCGTGCCGCTCGCGATCAAGGATCTGTTCTGCACGGAGGGGGTGCGCACGACGGCGGGCAGCCGCATCCTCGCGCCCTTCGTGCCGCCCTACGAGAGCACGGTGACGGCGAACCTGCTGCGCGACGGCGCCGTGTTCCTCGGCAAGACGAACATGGACGAGTTCGCCATGGGCAGCTCGAACATCACGAGCGCCTACGGCCCGGTGGAGAACCCCTGGACCCGGCGGGGCGACAACCGCCCGCTGGTGCCGGGCGGCTCGTCGGGCGGCTCGGCGACGGCCGTCGCGGCGAACCTTGCCGCGGGCGCCACCGCGACGGACACGGGGGGCAGCATCCGCCAGCCCGCGAGCTTCTGCGGCATCGCCGGCATCAAGCCCACCTACGGCCGCTGCTCGCGCTGGGGGATCGTCGCGTTCGCGTCCTCGCTCGACCAGGCAGGGCCGGTCGCGCGCACGGTCGAGGACTGCGCGATCCTGCTGGGCAGCATGGCCGGGTTCGACCCCAAGGACAGCACCAGCGCCGACCGCCCGGTGCCCGACTTCGCCGCCGCCTGCCGCCGCGGCGTGCGCGGGCTGCGGGTCGGCATCCCGCGCGAGTATCGCATGGAAGGGATGAATCCGGAGATCGAGGCGCTCTGGGAGCAGGGCATGGCCTGGCTGCGCGACGCGGGCGCGGAGTGCGTGGACGTGTCGCTGCCGCATACGAAATACGGGTTGGCGACCTACTACATCGTGGCGCCGGCCGAGGCCTCGTCCAACCTCGCGCGCTACGACGGCGTGCGCTTCGGCGAGCGGGTGGAAGGGCGGGACCTGACGGACCTCTACGAGCGCACCCGCGCGGACGGGTTCGGCGCCGAGGTGAAGCGCCGGGTGCTGATCGGGACATACGTGCTCTCGGCGGGCTACTACGACGCCTATTACCTTCGTGCCCAGCGGGTCCGCGCGCTGATCCTGCGCGACTTCACGGACGCCTTCCAGAAGGTGGACGCGCTGCTCACGCCCACCGCGCCCAGCGCCGCCTTCGCCCAGGGCGAGAAGATGGACGACCCGGTGACGATGTATCTGAACGACGTGTTCACGGTGCCGGCGAGCATGGCGGGGGTGCCGGGCTTGTCGGTGCCGGCCGGGCTGGACGGGCAGGGGCTGCCGCTGGGGTTGCAGGTGATCGGGCGGCCGTTCGACGAGGAGACGGTGTTCGCGGTCGGGGCTGCGCTGGAGCGGGCGGCCGGGTTCACGCATCGCCCGGCGCTCCGGGCAGGAGGCGAGGCATGAGCTACAGCATCGAGGGCGCTACGGGGGAGTGGGAGGTCGTCGTCGGCCTCGAAGTCCACGCCCAGGTGGTGAGCCAGGCCAAGCTGTTCAGCGGCGCCTCGACCCCGTTCGGCGCGCCCCCAACTCGCAGGTGAGCCTCGTGGACGCGGCGTTCCCAGGGATGCTGCCCGTGATCAACGCGGAATGCGTGGCGCAGGCGGTGCGGACCGGGCTGGGTCTCAACGCGCAGATCAATCTGCGCAGCCGGTTCGACCGCAAGAACTACTTCTACGCGGACCTGCCCGCCGGCTACCAGATCAGCCAGTATGAGCACCCCATCGTCGGCCGCGGCGAGATCGAGATCGAACTCCCAGACGGCAGCACGAAAGGGATCGGCGTCACCCGGCTGCACCTGGAGCAGGACGCGGGCAAGAGCCTGCACGACCAGCACCCGAGCAAGTCGCTCATAGACCTCAACCGCTCCGGCATCGCCCTCATGGAAATCGTGAGCGAGCCGGATCTGCGCAGCCCGGAGGAGGCTGGGGCGTATCTCCGCAAGCTCCGCGCCATCCTGCGGGCCTTGGGCACCTGCGACGGCAACATGGAGGAAGGCTCCATGCGCGCCGACGTGAACGTGTCGGTGCGCAAGCCGGGCGAGGATTTCCGCACGCGCTGCGAGGTCAAGAACGTCAACTCCATCCGCTTCGTGATGCAGGCCGTCGAGGCGGAGGCGCGGCGACAGGTAACGGTCTGGGAAGGCGGCGACGAGGTGCAGCAAGAGACGCGGCTGTTCGACTCCTCCCGCGGCCAGACGCGCTCCATGCGCACCAAGGAGGACGCTCACGATTACCGCTACTTCCCCGATCCCGACCTGCTGCCGCTCGTGCTCGACAAGGCGTGGGTGGAGGGTCTGCGGGAAGGCCTGCCGGAACTCCCGGACGCCAAGCGCGCCCGCTTCATGCAGGACTACGGCCTGCCGGCCTACGATTTCAGGGGTGCTCGTCGCCGAGGCGGAGACGGCCGCCTATTTCGAGGCCGTGGCCGCCGGGCGGGACGCGAAGCTGGCCGCGAACTGGGTGCTGGGCGACCTGTTCGCCGCGCTGAACCGCACCGGGCGCGGGATCGCGGACAGCCCGGTGAGTGCGGGCAGCCTCGGCCGCCTGCTCGATCTTCTCGCCGACAACACCATCAACGGCCGCATCGCCAAGGAGGTGTTCGAGGCGATGGTCGAGACGGGGGAGGACCCGATGGCCATCGTCGAGGCGCGCGGGCTGCGCCAGGTCGTGGACACGGGGGCCATAGACGCGGCCGTAGACAAGGTGCTGGCGGCCAACCCGGACAAGCTGGCCGAGTATCGGGCGGGCAAGGACAAGCTGTTCGGCTTCTTCGTCGGCCAGGTGATGAAGGGAATGCAGGGCAAGGGCAATCCGGCGCTGGTCAACGAGGCGCTCAAACGGCGCCTCTCCGCCGGGTAGGCCGCCTCAGCGCCCGGCGGCGTATGAGGGCGTGATGGGGTGGACGCCCCCTGACGGCATCAGTGTGCCAAGGTGGTGGTGTCGACCGACCACATGAGGAGGCGTCCGTGGGGCAGGCTAGCACGATTGGTTTGGATCTCGCGAAGCACATCTTCCAAGCGCACGGCGCAGATGCGGCCGGCCGGGTGGTGTTTCGCAAGCGGCTGACGCGGGCCAAGGTGGTGCCGTTCTTCGCCGCCCAGCCACCGTGCGTGGTGGCGCTGGAGGCGTGCGCCGGAGCGCATCACTGGGCGCGTGAGCTCGGCAAGCTGGGCCACACGGTGCAGCTGATCCCGCCGGCCTACGTGAAGCCGTTCGTGAAACGGCAGAAGAACGACATGGCCGACGCCGAGGCGATCTGCGAGGCAGCAACGCGGCCGAGCATGCGCTTCGTGCCGGTGAAGAGCGAAGAACAGCAGGCAAACGGGGTCGTGTTCCGGGCCCGCGACCTGCTGGTGCGCCAACGCACGCAGTGCATCAACGCCCTGCGCGGGCACCTGTCCGAGTACGGCTACGTCGTCGCGCAAGGCATCGCGCACGCCGATGCCGTGATCGCCCACGTCGAGGACCCGAGCACCGCGTTGCCCGAGAGCGCGCGGTCGATCCTGGCTGTGCTGGTCGGCACCTACAAGGCGCTGGAGACGCAGATCGAGGCGCTGGATGCCGAGATCGGCCGACGCGCCAAGGTCGACCCGGTTGCACGCCGCCTCATGACGATCCCCGGTGTCGGCCCGATCGCCGCGACCGCGATTACGGCGCTCGTGCCGGCACCGGAAGGCTTCCGGGCCGGACGGGATTTCGCCGCTTGGCTCGGGCTGACGCCGTTGCAGAGGTCGAGCGGGGGCAAGCAGAAGCTCGGTGCGGTGTCGAAGCAGGGCGAGCGGACCATCCGGCGCCTGCTCATCCTCGGCGCGAGCGCGGTGGTGCGCTGGGCCAGCCAGCGCGGCGCACCGGAGGGCTCGTGGCTGGCGCGGATGCTGGCGCGCAAGCCGAGGATGCTGGTCACCGTGGCGCTCGCGAACAAGATGGCTCGCATCGTGTGGGCCCTGCTGGTCAAGGGTGGGGTTTATCGGGCTCCGGCCGTGGCGGCGTAAGCGCGCCGCGACCGCGAGGGCGTAGGGCGAGCGGAAGGAGGGCATGGCGCAACAGTCGGCGAGACGGGATCGGGACAACCAGGCTGCAACACCGTACCTTGAGTACGCCCTGCGTGATTTGGACCCGATCCGCGAACTCCCATGCAGGCCCAAGGCGGCGCACTGCCGCACCGGAGGCCGGACAGATGGCAGCATCCGACTACGCGTCACTGCGGTCCCGAAGTTTTTCCTTGCCCGGAGGGGGGCGTCCACAGATGTTGCACGGAGCAGACGTACAGGCGCAGTCTCCCCAACCCCATCCGGGGTCAGGCGATGCGGACAGAGATCGGGTGTCCAAGCTCCAGCATGCGGTTGAGGGCATGGACGGCGATCTCCACCTCGGTCGCCCGACGCTCATCCGTGCGCGAGCGCGGCGCATCGCCGATCACCTGTTTCCATCTCGCGATGGCCGCCTCGGCGCGAGCTCGCGTGCTGTAGCCTGAGGCTTTCTGCCCTCCCATCGCGAAGCGATCCTCCGGAGGAACAGGCCGCAGAGCGGCCTGAAGGCGGCCGTGCTCGGCGATGTGCTGGAGGTGGCGGTCGCGCTGCGTGGGCGCGGTCGCGGCCGTCTCGCTCGGCACCGCCGTCGCGCGCGGCGGCACGATGACGTCCGCGTCTGGATGACGCTGGGCGACGGGGCGAGTATCAGGGCTGCCCGCCTGCGCCGCACTGGCACACGCAATGGCCACAAAGCAGGCATCCGGGCGCGCTGGCACGCGGTCTGCATGGCTCTCGCTATCCCAGCGACGGAGCAGGCCGATGGCTCGGCACTACGAGATCCCAGCGACGCCCGAGACCATGGTCCTCGGCTATCTCGACGCGACCACGCCACCGGTGCTGGAGGTTGAGTCGGGAGACACCGTGATGCTCCACTCGTTCCCTGCTGGTGGGCGCGAGGCATTGCCCGCCGATCTCTCCCGCGTGCCCGCCGACTACTTGGCCGCGCTCGACACGCTGCCTCCCGGCCCGGGGCCGCACTTCATTACCGGCCCCGTGCACGTACGCGGCGCCCAGCCGGGCGATGCCCTGCAGGTGGACATCCTGGAGGCACTGCCGCGCATGGATTGGGGCTTCGTCGCCATCCTCCCCCTCCTGGGAACGCTGCCTGACGAGTTCACCGAATACGAGACGATCCACCCGGCCATAGACCGCGCCCGCGGCGTCTGCACGCTACCCTGGGGCACCGAGCTGCCGCTCGACCCGTTCTTCGGCATCATCGCGACCGCGCCGCCCCGCGTCTGGGGCCGCTGCGGCTCGCCGGTGCCGCGGGCCTTCGGCGGTAACATGGACAACAAGGAGCTGAAGCCCGGCACCACCCTCTACCTTCCCGTGTTCAACGAGGGCGCTCTGTTCATGGCCGGCGACGGCCACGGCGTCCAGGGCGACGGCGAGGTGTGCATCACCGCGCTGGAGACCGGCCTCACCGGCACGTTCCGGCTCACCGTCCGCAAGGACATGGACCTCGCCTTCCCGTTCGCTGAGACGGAGACGCACCTCATGTCCATCGGCCTCGACGAGGACCTCGACGACGCCGCCAAGCAGGCGGTGCGTGAGATGGTGAAGCACGTGTGCTTACGCACCAACCTGTCGCGCAACCAGGCCTACATGCTGTGCTCGCTCATCGGCGACCTGCGGGTGACGCAGACCGTGGACGGCAACAAGGGCGTCCACATGCTGCTCGGGAAGCAGCATCTCTGACCTCTTCGTGCACTCAGCGGCACGGATACTGCATGACGCCAGCGTCGAGCGTCGGCCACGCCGGCTGATGGGGGATCTGACGTTTTGGGACCGATGCGCATCGCGGCGAAGCGCCTGCTCGGCGCCGTGCCGAGCTTGGCAGGCGTGATGATCGTCACCTTCCTGCTGTCGCACGCGCTGCCAGGGGATCCGGCCGTGCTGTTCGCCGGGCCAGCGGCGAACGCGGAGTCGGTGGCGCAGGTGCGGGCGCATCTCGGGCTGGACCGCCGCCTGCCGGTGCAGCTCCTCGCCTACGTGCGCGACCTGGTGCACGGCGACCTCGGCCAGTCGCTCACCACCGGGCAGCCGGTGCTCGCCGACCTGGTGCAGCGGCTGCCGGCCTCCATGGCGCACCTGTTCGGCACCGACGCCCAGCTAATCGAGATGCCTCAGTTGGCTCGGCTTGCGTGCCGCACCGTCCGAACCGGGAGCTTACGGCTCATGCCGGCGATGTGACCATATATATCCCTGTCGGCGCACACCGCGTAGGCTCGGCATCCCATGGGTCATGTCATGGTGCGATGAGAGCAGAAGGCAGCGAGGCATGATGCGCGTTGGCCGGAGCAGCCGATCGGATGGGTAGGTTCCGCCACGTGCTCGGCATTGCCGGCGCCGTCATCTTGGTGCTGATCGTCCTCGCCGCGGTCTTCGCGCCCGAGCTCGCACCCTTCTCACCCGACCAGCAGTTCACCGACGGCATCGGTGACGACGGCGGCCCGCTCGCCCCGACCGCCAGGTTCCTCCTCGGCACCGACCTCCTCGGCCGCGACCTGCTCTCGCGCCTGCTCTACGGGGCGCGGACCTCGCTCGTCATCGGGCTGGTGGCCAACGGCGTCGCGATCGTCACGGGGACCGCGCTCGGCGTGCTGGCCGGCTACGGGCGCGGCGTGGTCGGCGCGATCATCATGCGCTTCACCGACCTGATGATGGCGTTCCCGGCCCTGCTGCTCGCCATCGCGCTCGCCGCCCTGTTGCGGCCGTCGTTGTGGATCGTCGCCATGGTGATCGCCATGGTGAACTGGGTGCAGATCGCGCGCGTCATCTACACAGAGACCACGGTCCTCGGCGAGCGCGAGTTCGTCACCGCGGCGCGCGGCCTCGGGGCGAGGCCGCTGCGCATTCTCTGGCACCACATCCTGCCGCACCTGCTGCCAACGGTGCTGGTCTGGTCCACGCTGGGAATCGCGACCACGGTGCTGCTGGAGGCCACGCTCTCCTTCCTGGGCGTGGGCGTCCGCCCGCCCACGCCGTCCTGGGGCAACATCATCTACGAGAACCAGACCTACTTCACCTCGGCACCCTGGCTCGTCTTCTTCCCTGGGGCGGCAATCATCCTGTTGGCACTCTCCTGCAACCTGGTCGGGGACTCGCTGCGCGACGCGCTCGACCCCCGCGCGCGCGAGCGGCGCTGATGCTGCGCTACCTCGGCGGCCGGGTCCTGCAATCCGGGGCCATCCTGCTCGGCGTCGCGGCCGTCACCTTCCTCCTGCTCTTCCTCGTGCCGGCCGACCCGGCGCGCGAGATCGCCGGGCGCAGCGCCACCCACGAGGCGGTCGAGATCGTCCGTCACCAGATGGGCCTCGACCGGCCGCTTCTGCTCCAGTTCGGCGCCTACGTCTGGCGCCTCGCGCACGGCGATTTCGGCCGCTCCTACCTACAGCGCACGGACGTGACGACGCTGCTGCTGAGCCGCCTGCCGGCGACGCTCTGGCTCCTGCTCGGGGCGATCGTCTCGGAGTTGGCGATCGGTCTGCCCGTTGGCATCCTCGCCGCCGTCCGGCAAGGGAGCCTGGTTGACCGCGGCGTGATGGTGTTCGCCTTCCTCGGCGTCTCGATCCCGCAGTTCGTCATCGCCATCGTCCTGCTCTACGTCTTCGCAGCGCAGCTCGGCTGGTTTCCGATCGGCGGATACGGCGGGTTCAGCCACCTCGTGCTCCCAGCACTCACGCTCGGCATCCTCGGCGGCGGCTGGTACAGCCGCATGATGCGCTCCAGCATGATGGAGGTGCTGAGCCAGGACTACGTCCGCACCGCCCGCGCCAAGGGCGCGTCGGAGCGGCGCGTCATCCTGATCCACGCCGTGCGCAACGCGATCCTCCCCATCCTGGCGATGATCGGCCTGGACATCGGCACCTTCATGTCGGGCGCGGTGGTGGTGGAATCGGTCTATGGCTGGCCGGGAATCGGGCAGCTCACGTGGCAGGCGATCCAGCAGATCGATATCCCGATCATCATGGCGGTCACGCTCCTGGCCGCGACCGGTATCGTTCTTGCTAACCTTCTGGTGGATCTCATGGCGCCGCTGGTTGACCCGCGCATACGGCTGCGCTGATCTGGTTGAGCCTTTGGGGGAGGACCCGCATGACCCTGACACGACGCCACCTGCTGCACAGCGCCGCCATCGCCGCAGCACTCCCGTCCGTTCCGGTCTTCGCCCAGATGGGCGGGCCGAAGAATGGCGGCTCCATGAGCATCTCGTTCAAGGACGACATCGCCACGCTCGACCCGGCCATCGGCTACGACTGGCAGAACTGGGCCTTGATCAAGTCCATGTTCAACGGGCTGATGGACTACGAACCGGGGACGACCAAGCTGCGCCCGATGCTCGCGCAGAGCTACGCGGTCTCCGAGGACGGTCTTACCTACAATTTCAAGCTGCGCCCCGGCGTCAAGTTCCAGAACGGCCGCACGCTGACCGCGGACGACATCGTCTATTCCCTGCAGCGCACGGTGAACCCGAAGACGCAGAGCCCTGGGCAGAGCTTCTTCGGCGCAATTGCTGGCTTCGATGACTACATCCACGGCAAGGCAGACCACCTCGCCGGCGTGCGCGCCCCCGATCCCGGCACGGTGGAGATTACGCTCTCCCACCCGAGCGCGCCGTTCCTGCAGGTGCTCGCGCTCAACTTCGCCTTCGCCGTCCCGAAGGAAGAGGTCGAGAAGCCGGATTTCGGTAAGCACCCGGTGGGAACGGGTGCCTTCCAGCTCAAGGAGTGGCAGCTCGGGCAGCGCGTGACGCTCGTCCGAAACCCCCACTACTTCGAGCCCGGCATCCCGCACCTGGACCAGCTCGTGGTGGAGGTCGGGCAGGAGCCGCTGACAGCGCTTCTCCGGCTGCAGCACGGCGACCTCGACGCCCTCGGCGACGGCATCCCGCCCGCGAAGTTCGTCGAGGTGATGAAGGACCCGCAAGAGAAGGACAACATCATCGTCGGCCCGCGCCTGGCGACGACGTATCTTACCATGAAGGTCAACCACAAGCCGTTCGACGACAAGCGCGTGCGGCAGGCGATGAACCACGCGATCAACAAGGCCCGCATCGTCCGGCTGATCAACGGCCGCGCCGTCCCCGCGACCCAGGTGCTGCCGCCGGGGATGCCGGGCTACGACCCCAACTACAAGGGCTACGACTACGACCCGCAGAAGGCCAAGGCGCTGCTGAAGGAGGCGGGCTACGCTGACGGGTTCTCCACGACGCTGCTCGCCAACAACACCGATCCCAACCCGCGCATCGCCCAGGCGATCCAGCAGGACCTCGCCGCGGTCGGGATCAAGGCCGACCTCTCGACACTGGCGCAGGAGAACGTGATCGCCGCGGCTGGCAGCCCGGACCAGGGGCCGCTCGTGTGGTCCGGCGGCATGGCGTGGAGCGACGACTTCCCCGATCCCGCGGATTTCTATACGCCCATCCTCTCCTGCGGCAGCGCCACGCAGGGCGGCTGGAACTGGGCCTATTACTGCCGCAAGGACCTCGACAAGGAGGCCGTCGCCGCCAATTCCATCGCCGACCCCGCGAAGGCGCAGGAGCGCGACGCGGCCTGGGCGAAGATCTACGCGCAGGTCATGGACGATGCGCCGTGGGTGCCGGTCTATAACGAGAAGCTCTACGTACTGAAGAGCGCCCGCATCACCGGGCCGAAGGATCTCTTCATCGACCCGATCTACACGCCCATCAACTACGCCTACGTGTGGGCGACCGATGCCAAGTAACGCCCACACGCTGCACGCGCGGTGTCACCACCACGGCTGGAACAATGCCCTCGCCCCGGCGATCCGCGTAGCACCAGGCGATACGGTGACGTTCGAGACGGTGGACGCCTCCGGCGGCCAGCTCGGCCCGGCTGCGACGCTGGACGACCTCAAGGTGCTCGATTTCGCCCTGGTGAACCCGGTCACCGGCCCCGTCCACGTGGACGGGGCGGAGCCGGGCGATGCGCTGAAGGTGGTGGTCGAGGGATTCGCGCCGTCCGGCTGGGGATGGACGGCCAACATCCCCGGCTTCGGCCTGCTCGCCGACCAGTTCAAGGAGCCGGCGCTGCATCTCTGGTCGTACGACGCGGCCAGCATGACGCCTGCGGCGTTCGGGCGCTTCGCCCGCGTGCCGCTCAAGCCCTTCGCGGGCACGATCGGCGTGGCGCCGGGCGAGGCCGGGCAGCACAGCGTCGTGCCCCCACGCCGGGTGGGGGGCAACATGGACCTGCGCGACATCGCGGCGGGGGCGGAGCTTTACCTTCCCGTGGAAGTGGCGGGCGCCCTGTTCTCCGTCGGCGACACGCACGCGGCGCAGGGTGATGGCGAGGTGTGCGGCACCGCCATCGAGAGTCCCATGCAGGTGACGCTGCGCTTCGAGCTGGTGAAACAGGCGGGGCTGCGCTTCCCCCGCGTGACCCTGCCGGGTCCGGTGACGCGCCACGTGGACGCCAAGGGCTACGAGGTGACGACCGGTATCGGTCCGGACCTGATGGAAGGGGCGCGGGAAGCGGTCTCGGGCATGATCGACCTGTTGACCGCCCGGCACGCGATGAGCGCCGTCGAAGCCTATATGCTCTGCAGCGTCTGCGCCGACCTACGGATCAGCGAGATCGTGGACGCGCCGAACTGGCTCGTCTCGCTCTACCTGCCGCGCATTGTCTTCGACTAGCCCGGTCCTGGAGGCCCCCCCGACGGCGGCTGCCGCCCTGCTATCCGTCGAGGGGCTGTGCGTCGAGGTGGAAACCGGGCGCGGCCCGGTTCGGCTGGTGGAGGACATCTCCTTCCAGGTGGCGCCCGGCGAGGTGCTGGGCCTGGTCGGGGAGTCCGGCTGCGGCAAGAGCGTCACCGCCATGTCGGTCCTGCGGCTGATGCCGGAGCCGCCGAGCCGCATCGCCGCGGGCGCGATCCGTTTCGCCAACCCTGATCTCACGTATCTCGACCTCGCCCGCCTAGACCGGCGCCGGATGCGCACCATACGCGGCGGCCAGATCGGCATGATCTTCCAGGAGCCGATGACCAGCCTGAACCCCACCTTCAGCGTCGGCTGGCAGCTCGCCGAGGCACTGCGCCTGCACACCAGTTTGCGCGGCAGGGCACTTCGGGCGCGGCTGGTCGAGGTGCTCGGGCTGGTCGGCATCGGCGCGCCGGAGCGCAGGCTGGCCCAGTACCCGCACGAGCTGTCCGGCGGCCTGCGGCAACGCGTGATGATCGCCATGGCGCTGGCCTGCAACCCGCGCCTGCTCATCGCCGACGAGCCGACGACCGCGCTCGACGTGACCGTACAGGCGCAGATCTTGGAGCTGATCGCGCAGCTCCGGCGGGAGGTCGGGATGGCCGTGCTGCTGATCACGCACGACCTCGGCGTGATCTCCGGCTATGCTGACCGGGTTGCGGTGATGTACGCCGGGCGGATCGTGGAGACTGCCCCCGCGGCCGAGCTGTTCCGACGGCCGCGCCACCCCTACACGGGCGCGCTGCTCGCAGCCCGGCCGCGCCTAACCGGGCCGCGCGAGAGGCTGGCCGCGATTCCCGGGACCGTGCCGCCGCCGCACGCCCGCCCGGCAGGTTGCCCTTTCGTCACTCGCTGTCCCCACGCCGCCGGGCGCTGTGCGGCCGAGATGCCGCCGCTCGCTCCAACGGGGGGACACGACGCTGCCTGCTGGTATCCGCTGCCGTGAGCGAGATCCTGCGCGTCGAGCGCGTGAGCAAGAGCTTCCCGCTCAAGGGCGGCGGCATGCTCCAGGCCGTGCGCGGCGTCAGCTTCCGGCAGGAGAAGGGGGAAACCCTTGGCGTCGTCGGCGAGAGCGGTTGCGGCAAGTCAACCTTGGCCCGGCTGATCCTCCGCCTGCTGCCGCCGACAGAGGGCGAGGTCTTCGTGGAGGGCGAGGCGCTCGGGCAGTTGGGACCCGCCGCACTGCGACGCAAGCGCCGGCACATGCAGATGGTGTTCCAGGACCCGCAGACCTCGCTCGACCCCCGGATGCGCGTCGGCCGGCTCCTGGAGGAGCCGCTGGCGATCCACGGTGTCGGCAGCCGGGTGGAACGCGCCCGGCGCGTGGCGGAGCTGTGCGAGTTGGTCGGCCTACCGGGCGACGCTGTGCTGCGGTTCCCGCACGAGTTCTCCGGCGGCCAGCGCCAGCGCATCTCGATCGCGCGTGCCTTGGCGCTTGAGCCGGCCCTGATCGTTGCGGACGAGCCAGTCTCGGCGCTCGACGTCTCGATTCAGGCGCAGATCCTCAACCTGCTCCTCGACGTGCGCCGCCGCTTCGCGCTGAGCTACGTCTTCATCTCGCACGACCTGGCCGTGGTGCGCTACGTGAGCGACCGCGTTGCGGTGATGTATCTCGGCGAGATCGTCGAGATGGCCGAGGCGGACGCCTTCTTCGCCGGGCCGGGCCACCCTTACGCGCAGATGCTGCTCGCCGCAGTGTTGGATCCGGGCGACGGGGAGCGGCTGGAGCGGCCGGCGGTGATGGGAGAGCCGCCGAGCCCGGAGGCACCGCCTCCGGGGTGCAGCTTTCATCCACGCTGTCCCTTCGTGATGGAGAATTGCCGAGAGGCCAGCCCGCCGCCGTTCGACATCGGCCCGCCGGGCCATGCCCATCCTGTGCGCTGCTGGCTTCATGCCTGAGACGAGAACCCTCATATGTATCTGGGGCTGGCGAACGGCAACGCAGCCGGTGTTGATCAGGCCCGCCCAGCGTGAGCACCCCACGGAACCTCATGGATCCCTATTTGCCGATCCCGGCGGTCATTCCCCGGACGAAGAAGGATTGGCTGCCCAGATACAGGACGACCAACGGCAGGATCGAAAGGAACGCGCCGGCCATCATCAGGGGCTCGTTGGTGGAGTAGCGGCCCTGGAACAGCGCGAGGCCTGCCATCAGCGTGCGTTGATCGTTGTTCTGCAGGAACACGAGTGCGAACAGCAGCTCGTTCCAGACCCAGATCGCATTGACGATCACCAGCGTCGAGGTGGTCGCCACCGATAGCGGCATGACGATGCAGACGAGAATGCGCGCCGGCGAGGCGCCGTCGATGGTCGCCGCCTCGATCAGTTCGTGCGGCAGTTCCCTGAAGAAATTGACCAGGAAGAAGATCGAGAATGGGATCGTCAGGCCAGTGTAAACCAGCATGACGGAGGGCAGCGTGTTGATCAACCCCGCCCGCACCATCAGCGTGAACAGCGGCACGACGAGTGCGATCGGCGGCAGCGCCATCAGCGCGATGTTCAGCTCGAGCAACACTCGCTGGCCGAAGAAGCGGCCGAACGCGATCGCATAGGCCGCCAGCACCGCGATCAGCGTTGACGCGGTGACGGAGACGACGGTGACAAGGATGCTGTTGAGCGTCCAGCGGGTGAACGGCATGGCGGCAAACAAGGCGAGAAAGTTGGCGAGCGTCGGGGCCTGCGGCAGTCCGGTCGGGTCACTCGTGAACGCCTGCGGCGTCTTCAGGCTGGTTTGCACGACGAACCACAGCGGATACAGCGAGACCAGGCTGAGCGAGATCAGCAGCAGTTGCTGCACCGATCGTCGTCGCCGGGTGCTTCACCCGTCTGCCTCCATGGCGCGTGCGCGCAGCCGTAGATAGAAGGCGATGAGCATGCAGGCGATAAGGAGCAGCACCACGACGGCCGCGCAGGCGATGCCGATGGCCCCGTTCTCGAAGCCGTTCTCGAAGATATAATACTCCATGACGCTGGACGATTCCGCCGGGGCGTCCGCACGGAATGGATGATCCGGGTCACCGCGAGCGGCTGCGAGCCGATCGCCCTGTTCCCTCATGCGGCATCCACGGCAGGCGGCGGCATCGGTTGAAAGGCGTCTATGGGAAGGTTGCTGGCACGCCGCGCGGCCGTGTTGCAGGGATCGACGGAACGAGCGCAGTAGGCTCAACCCGTCTGAGGTTCGGCGATGCAGATGGAGATCGGGCGTCCCAGCTCCAGCATGCAGTTGATCGCATTGACGGCGATGTCCACCTCGGGGCCCGGAGCTCATCCGTGTGCGAGCGCAGTCCATCACCGATCACCGTGCTGGGCTGAGGAGATCGGAATGGAAGGAACGCAGATGCGTAAGGCGATGATGGTCGAGGGTGCGGTGAAGCCTGCGGGGCAGTACTCGCACGCCGTCGTGGCGAACGGCTTCGTCTTCGTCTCCGGGCAAGGCCCCGCCGACCCGGCGACCGGTTCGATGCCGGACGGCTTCGCGGCCCAGGTGCGGCAGACCCTGACGAACCTGAGAGTCGTCCTGCGCGGCGCCGGTGCTGACATGGCGGATGTCGTGAAGGTCAACGCTTACCTGAGCGACGCGACCCGGTTTCGCGAGTACAACGAGATCTACCGGGAGTTCTTCCCTCACGAGCCGCCGGCGCGCACCACGATCGGCTGCCAGCTCGTCGGCATCCTGGTCGAGATCGACTGCATCGCCGCACTCCCGCACTCCTGAGGACGAAGCGCATGCTGATCGACGAGTTGGAGACCCCGGTCCCTGTCATTGACCTGGACCGGGTGGAGCACAACTTGGCCAAGATGCAGGCCTACTGCGACCGGCACGGGCTGAAGCTGCGGCCGCACATCAAGACACACAAGATTCCCGCGCTCGCTCGAAGAGCCGTCGAGCTGGGCGCGTCGGGCATCACCTGCCAGAAGCTCGGTGAGGCGGAGGTGATGGCCGACGCCGGGCTGGACGACATCCTGATCTCTTACCCGCTGATCGGCACGGCGAAGGCCGGGCGCCTCGCAGCACTGGCGCAGCGCGCGCACATGCGCGTGGCGGTGGACAACCCGCTCGCGCTCGACACCGCCGCGCGGGCAGCGTCTGCGGCCGGTCAGCCCATCGGCGTTCTCGTCGAGTTCGACAGCGGCAACAAACGGACCGGGGTCACCACACCCGAGGAGGTCCTGCAGCTCGCACGCACCGTGCGCGAGACCGAGCCTCTCTCCTTCGACGGCCTCATGACCTATCCGAGCAGCCCGCAGACGAGCGGGTTCGTCGCCGCGGCGCGGCAGCTCCTCATGCAGGACGGCATCGAGATCGCGATCGTGTCCGGCGGCGGCACGCCGAATGCTTGGCAGGCGCACGAGATCGCCGGCGTCACCGAGGTGAGGGTCGGGACCTACATCTATCATGACCGGGCGACGGTCGGGACGGGCGTCGCCAGCCTCGACGAGTGCGCGCTCCACCTCCATGCGACCGTGGTCAGCCGGCCGACTGAGGACCGCGCCATCATTGATGCGGGCTCCAAGAGCCTGTCGAGCGACCTCGTCCCGCCCTCGGTCGGCGCCGGGTATGGATTGCTGCTCGACTATCCAGACGCCGTGATCGAGCGGCTGAACGAGGAGCACGGGATCGTTGATCTCGCCCGCTGCGACCGCAAGCCAGCACTCGGCGAGCGTGTGCGCATCCTTCCGAACCATGTCTGCGTGGTCAGCAACCTGCACGACGACGTCGTCGTCAGCCGCGGCGGGCGGGTCAAAGACAACTGGCACGTCGCCGCGCGCGGCAGGACCCGGTGAAGGGGGTGGCGGAGTCCGCGCCCGCCCCTTGGTCGGTAGATCAGTCTGACGATGACACTGGTGCAGCGAGGTGGAGAGCATCGCAGACCTGGGAGTGTCAGGCGGCGGCCGGCATGGCTGACAGAGCGTTCGCGGTCATGCCGGGAAGCCGGCGTCTGAAGTCTTCGCCCAGCACCCCGTCCAGCGACCCGGCGTCCGACGAGTGCGGGTCGCCGGCCCGCTTGCCGGGCGTAATCAGCGGCTCGAGGATGACCCCTTCTTCATCGGTCAGGTCGGACTGGTAAGGCTGGTATCCCGGCAAGGCTGAGTATTCATCCAGGCAAGATGGTTACGGGTTACTGGCTGAATGACGCTTTCCGCACAGGCTGCGGTGCAATGAACAAGATGGAGTCCTACGGCTGCGTAGGCTGGCATTGCGGCA
>CAWBOZ010000022.1:0-24003 GCA_963790535.1 uncultured Alphaproteobacteria bacterium
AGGGCGCGGTCAACGGGAAGCCAGTGCCGAGCTACTTCGCCGATCTCGGTGCGAACGAGCGCAGCCTGACCGAGACCTTCGTGGCATTGAAGGCGCAGGTGAACTCGCTGCGCTGGGCCAGCGTGCCGTTCTACCTGCGCACGGGCAAGCGGCTGCCGCAGAAGGTGTCAGAGATCGTCGTGCAGTTCCGAGCGCCGCCGTTCAGCATCTTCCCCGCGGATACGACGGATCGGCAGCCCAACCGGCTGGTGATCCGGCTGCAGCCAGAGGAAGGGATGCGGCTGGAGATGATGACGAAGGAACCTGGCCCCGGCGGGCTGCACCTGCGGCCGACGGGTCTCGACATCTCCTTCGAGAAGGCATTCGGGCAACGCTACCCCGACGCTTACGAGCGGCTGCTGATGGACGTAGTGCGCGGCAACGCGACGCTATTCATGCGGCGCGACGAGGTGGAAGCGGCCTGGGGCTGGGTGGAGCCGCTGCTGCAAGCGTGGGAGGATAAGCCCGAGGCGCCGCGGCCCTATCCAGCCGGGAGCTGGGGTCCCACGGCAGCGATCGCGCTGATCGAGCGCGACGGGCGCACCTGGTATGAGGAAGCGCCCTCCTGAAGGCTGGCCTGAACGCCGGCGCTACCCCGCCCAGCCTTGCAGGAAATCGAGCAGCGCCGCGTTGACCTCGTCGGGCCGCTCCTCATGGGGCAGATGGCAGCACTGCGGGATCGAGACGGTCCGCAGGTCGGTCGTCATGGTGCGCCAGATATCGGCAACATCGAACATGCGGCCGACCAGTTCGAAATCCTCGCCCCAGAGCGCGAGGGTGGGGCAGGTGATCTTCTTCTCGCGGTCCGCCTTGTCCTGGGCGACATCCTCCTTGCCGGCGCGGTAGTCGCACATGGCGCCGCGCACGGTGCCGGGCTTCTGGTAGGCGCGGACATAGGTCGCTAGGTCCTCGGGGGTCAGCACTTCCGGGTCGTAGGTCCAGCCCTGTAGGATGAATTGCAGCCAGATCTCCTCGCGCCCGGCGATCAGCGCCTCGGGCAGATCGGCGACCTGGTTGAAGATGAAGAACCAGTTGCCGCGCGCGACTGTGGCGTCCATGCGCTCGAAGATCACCAGGGTTGGCACGTTGTCGAGCACGCCGAGGCGCTCGATCACGTCGGGGTAGTCCTTCGCGAAGCGGGTGGCGACGCGGGCGCCGCGGTCGTGGCCGATGATGGGCGCGCGCTGGATGCCGAGCTTGTCCATCAAGGCGCGGATGTCGGCGGCCATGGTGCGCTTGTCGTAGCCAGCCTGCGGTTTGTCGCTCTGGCCGTAGCCGCGCAAGTCGGGGACGATGAGGCGGTATCGCTGCCCGAGCACCGGGATCTGCTTGCGCCAAGCATACCAAGTCTCGGGGAAGCCATGCAGCAGGATGACGGGTGGCCCTTCGCCGGCGTCCACGTAGTGCAGCTTGATCCCGTTGGCCTCGGTGGTGTGGTGAGTAAGGGCGACTGGCATTGCGGGCATCCTCGGCTTGCGCGCCAAGCGTAACGCGCGGGCGGCGTAGCCGGGCGCGGATGGGCGATCACGGGTGTTGGCGCGAGAGCGATTGCTGCCGCCGTGATCTGGTGGACCGACTAGGGCTGTAGGCCTAGAATAAAGGAACAGCGTGGATGGGAGTGGCTAGCATATGCTGGCGAGCAGGTTTCTCGGGACGCCGCTGACGCGTGCCCTGGTCGGTGCGCCCTTCGACGTGGCCGATGCTGGTCGGATCAATCGGTTTGCCGACCTTGAAGGGCTTGTGGCCAGGTCCGAGCGGCGTGTCGTGGAGGCGCGAGAAGTCGCGGAAGGGGCGGCTGACCTCGCGAGGCGCCTCAGCGCGGGCCTTGAGACGCCAACGGCGGCAGAGCGAGACGCCGCCGTGGAGGTGCTCCTGGCTGCGGAGCGCAGCTTCGGCGAGTCCCTCCAGCAATTATTGCCCAAGGCTCGGCAGAATGAGACGGATGCGGCCGAGAAGGCACCCCGCTTGCTGCCGTTGCTCCAGCGCATGACCGCGCTCATGGAGGAGGAGTTCCGGCTCTACATGGAGGCGGTACGTGACGTGCGCTGGGAGGTGCTGGCGCTCCAAGCGGAGGCCGAGCCATCCGCGGAAGGTCCGGTCCTGTCCACGCCGGCCGAGGTGGACGACTTCTTCCGGTCCCTTCGCGCCGCTCCTTGACGCGCCTTCGGTTCGGGCGTCAGGCCCGCAAAGCAATCCGTGCAATGGACGCGCGGCAGGCCGAGCAGGCTAGCCGCGCCTTTCAGCTTTTTGTCGAAAATCCTCGACATCCCGGCCTGAACTTCGAGAAGATGGCGGGGACGTTCTGACCTCTATTCCATCCGGCTCAGCCGCGGGGACCGTGCCATCCTGCGCCGCACCGAAGATGCCGAAGGTGAGCTATTCGAGGTGCTGCTTATTGGGTCGCACGACATCTACCGGAGCTTGCCCTGATCTAGTGCGCCTCCGACCACGAGTGCCCCTTGCCCGTCTCCACGAGTAAGGGCACGGAGATGTGTGCCGCCTTCTCCATCACCCCTTTCGCGACGGCCGCGAGCCGGTCCGCTTCCGCCATCGGCGCCTCGAACAGCAGCTCGTCATGGACCTGCAACAGCATCCGCCCGCGCAGCCCGGCATCGCGAAGCGCCGCGGGCAGGTGGACCATCGCCCGCTTGATGATGTCCGCAGCCCCCCCTTGCAGCGGTGCGTTGATCGCCGCGCGCTCGGCGTAGGCGCGGATGCTGGCGCGCTTGTCGTTGATCTGCGGCACCCAGCAGCGCCGGCCGAACGGAGTCAGCACGTAGCCGAGCCGCCGCGCCTCGTCCTTCGCCCGCTCCATGTATTCGCGGATCTCCGGGTAGCGGGCGAAGTAGGCGTCTATGTAGCGCCGAGCCTCAGGTGCGCCGATGCCGAGGCGCGCGGCGAGGCCGAAGGCGCTGATGCCGTAGATGATGCCGAAATTGATGGTCTTGGCGTTGCGGCGGATGCTCGGGTCCATTGCCTCCATCGGCACGCCGAACACCTCGTTGGCCGTGCGCGTATGGATGTCCTCGCCTGCCGCGAAGCTCGCCTTGAGGCCGGGCACGTCGGCGACGTGGGCCATCAGGCGCAGCTCGATCTGCGAATAGTCGCACGAGACGAGCACGTGCCCTTCCTCGGCGACGAACGCCCGGCGGATGCGCCCACCCTCCTCGGTGCGGATCGGGATGTTCTGCAAGTTGGGGTCGGTGCTGGACAGCCGCCCAGTGCTGGTCACGGCCTGGCTGAAGCTGGTGTGCACACGGCCCGTCGCGGGATCAATCTGGTTGAGGAGCGCGTCGGCGTAAGTGCTCTTGAGCTTGGCGATCTGACGCCACTCCAGCACCTTCATGGGAAGCGGGTGCCCGGCCTCGGCGAGCTGCTGCAGCACGATGGCGTCCGTGCCCCATGTGCCGCCCGCGAGGCGGCGGCCGCCGGGCAGCTTAATCTCGTCGAACAGGATCTCGCCGAGCTGCTTGGCGCTGCCCAGGTTGAACTCGCGCCCGGCGAGAGCATGGATTTCCCGCTCCATCTCGGCCATGCGCACCCCGAAATCCGCGCTCAAGCGGCGCAGCTCGTCCGCGTCAACGTGCACGCCCTCCTGCTCCATGGCGGCGAGCACGGGCACGAGGCGGCGCTCCAGCTGCTCGTAGATCGCGCGGCTCTTCGTCTCGCGCAGCCGCGGGTGCAGCACGTGCCAGAGCCGCAGCGTCACGTCCGCGTCCTCGGCGGCGTAGGCGGTGGCGCGGTCCAGCGGCACGCGCGCGAACGGGATGCGCGCCCGCCCGGTGCCGGTCACGCTGTCGTAGGTGATCGGCTCGTGACCGAGGTGGAGCCGCGAGAGCTCGTCCATCCCGTGCCCATGCGCGCCTGCCTCCATGCTGTAGGAGACCAGCATGGTATCGTCGAAGGGCGCGACGTCGGCGATCCCCGCGCACCGCAGCACGAGCAAATCATACTTGGCGTTCTGGAACACCTTGAGCACCGAGGCGTCCGCGAGCAACGGCGCGAGCAGGGCGAGCGCGCGGTCCACGGGGATCTGCTCGGGAAGTACCTGCTCGGGCGCGCCTAGCTCGCCCTGCGGAGCATTCTCGTGCCTGAGCGGGACGTAGCAGGCGCGGCCCGGTGCGGTCGCGAGGGAGAGGCCGACCAAGTCCGCACGCAGCGCGTCGAGGCTCGTGGTTTCCGTGTCCAGCGCGAACACGCCGGCCGCGTGGGCCTCTTCCACCCACGCGGCGAGATGCGTCTCGGTGGTGACGCATTCGTAGGGGCCGAAATCGGGCTGGCCGGCGGGCGCGGCGTGCGGCGTGGTCACGGCAGCGGCCGGGGCCGCGGGCGTGCCGGGCGGGGGCGCGTCGAGGCCGAGGCGGGCGATGAGGCTTCGGAACCCCTGGGCGGCGAGCCAGGCGACGAGCTTGGGCCGGTCCGGCTCGTGAACCGAGAGCGCGTCGATTGGCGCCGGCAACGGCACGCCGCAATCCAGGGTGACGAGGCGCAGGCTGGTGCGGGCGGCATCGGCATGGGCGAGCAGCAAGTCGCGGCGGCGGCCGGGCTTCATCGCCTGGGCTGCGGCGAGCACGGCATCGAGACTGCCGAACTCGACGATGAGTTGGGAGGCGGTCTTGGGACCGATGCCGGGCACGCCGGGCACGTTGTCCACGGAGTCGCCCATGAGCGCCTGCACGTCCACGACGCGCGCGGGCGGCACGCCGAACTTCTCCACCACCTCGGCCGGGCCGATCAGCTTCTGCTTGATCGGGTCCTGCATGACGACGCGCTCGCCCACGAGCTGCATCAGGTCCTTGTCGGAGGAGATGATCGTGACCCGGCCGCCCGCCTCCACGGCGGCGCGCGCGTAGCTCGCGATCACGTCATCCGCCTCCCAGCCCTCCACTTCCAGGCCGGCAGCGCCGAACGCGGCGGTGGCCTCGCGCACGAGGGCGAACTGCGGCCCCAGCTCCGGCGGCGGCTCGGGGCGATGCGCCTTGTAAGCGGGGAAGAATTCGTTGCGGAACGTAGTCCGCCCGGCGTCGAACACCACGCCGATATGCGTCCCTGCGTGCGTGGCGAGCAGGCGCGCCAGCATCTGCGAGAAGCCGAACACCGCATTGACGGGCGTTCCGTCCGGCCGGGACATGGGCGGCAGCGCGTGGAAGGCGCGGAAGACGAAGCCCGAGGCATCTATGAGGACGAGGTGCAGCGGCGTTTCCAGCACGGGTTAGTGGCCGCCGCCGTGCGCCGCATCCGGATTGAGCACGAAGATGCGCGAGCACCACGGGCAGAAGGTCTGCTCGTGAACGATGCGCAGCCAGACGCGCGGATGACCGAGCGGACCGTCGCCGCCGTCGCAGGCCACGGTGCGGTCGTCCACGACGGTGATCTCGGGCTGACCGAGGTCGGGGGTTGGCGTATCGGCGCCGAATGGCATGATGGGTTCCTTGTGCAGGGCAGCTTTGGGGCTGGGCGGACGGCGGGCGGGATGATACGCAGTGCGGCCGTGCGTTCAACCAGCATTGCTCGACGCTCGCTCCTATTCGGACCGCTGCTCGCGCCCATGGTCGCGGCGGGGTGCGCGGGAACGTTGCCCTTGCCCAAACGGAGCTTGCGGGAACCCCGGGGTGCGCCGCCCGCCCCGGAACTGTGGCTGCCCGCATCGGAGGGCGTGTTGCCGGCGCGGGCGTGGCTTCCCGAGGGCACGCCTCGGGCCATCGCGCTGGGGCTGCACGGATTCAACGACAGCCGCGATGCCTGGGAGCTGTCCGGCCCGTACTTCGCTGCGGCAGGCGTTGCGCTCTACGCCCCGGACCAGCGCGGCTTCGGCGCGGCACCTGGGCGGGGACGCTGGCCCGGCCAAGCCCGGCTCGCCGCCGATGCCGCCGCCATGCTGCACGCCCTCGCCGCGGCGTGGCCCGGCGTGCCGCTCTACGCCATGGGCGAGAGCATGGGCGGCGCCGTGCTCATGGTGCTGGCCGCCAGCCCCGCAGCACCCCCAGTCGCTGGCTGGGTTCTGCTCGCGCCCGCCGTGTGGGGTCGGCAGCAGATGGGGCCGGCGCTGAGCGCCGCGCTCTGGATCGCGAGCAACGTGGCGCCTGCCTGGACGCTGACAGGCCGCGAGGTGCCGATCGAGGTGGTCGCGAGTGACAACCGTGAGGCGCTGATTCGCCTCGGCCGCGACCCACTCACGATCCTGCGCACGCGCGTGGACGCACTGCGGGGCCTTGCGGACCTGATGGACGCGGCGCAGGCGGTAGTACCGGGCCTCCCCGCGAACGTGCTGGCCTGCTACGGTGGACGGGATCAGATCGTGCCGCCCGAAGCGATGCGCCGGGCGTGGGTGCGGATGCCTGCGGGTGTGCGCCGGGCGCTCTACCCGGACGGCTACCATTTGCTGCTGCGCGATCACGACCGGGCACAGCCAGTGGGTGACGTGCTAGGTTGGATGGATGCGCCCGGCGGTTGGCTGCCCTCGGGCGCGGACGCCGCCGCAACGGGCTGGCTCGCGGCACCTGCGGAAGGGACTGGCGCGGAGCAGTTACTGGGGTTATGAAGGGCGCGACGGACCCGTAGCTCAGCTGGATAGAGCGTTGCCCTCCGAAGGCAAAGGTCGCACGTTCGAATTGTGTCGGGTCCGCCAATCTTTTCAATAAGTTAGCCGCCGCGAGCAAGGCCAGTCCTGGCAGCTAGGTAGCACATAGGTAGCAGGACGTGGGCGGAAACGGCATCGCGGTGCCGGCGTGGCAAGCGGATATGCCGGGCTGCCTTGATCGGCGACGGCCCGGCACGCGCTTCTCAGGCTGGCGACGAGATGCGCCGACGCCTCGCTGCCGCCAGCCCGAGCACGCCGGCGCCGAGCAGGGCGAAGGTGGCAGGCTCGGGCACTGGCGCCGGGAGCGGATCGCCTGAGCGCGTCCAGTAGCCGGAGACCGAGCACGAGCTTGGGCCAAGCTCGCAGCCCTGCGACAAATCCGAGCCGAACACGCCCGAGGCATCTACGCCAGTGCCGGACAGCCGAATATCACTGTAATAGCCGTCTGAGGTCAGGCTTGTGCTGGTTACGCCGCCCGCTCCATTGAAGGTGAGTTCAGTCGAAAAGATGGCCATGGAGTAGCCAGGATGCACCATGTCGCCGTTCAGACTGAGGCTGATAAAGCCGCTGGTATCGCCCGTAAGAGTAGCCGCGAAGGTTGGGTAGTCGATAACCCCGCTGTGAGCCAGCGAGAACGATCCGTTTTGAACGGCTGCATCAGTTAGATCGAAGCTGAGATTGAACGTCGGCGAGCCGCTGGATGATGACCCAAACGATGTCGTCGGCACGAACGTATAAACCTCATCCGCCCTGGCCGCACCGCACACGGCCAGCCCGCACGCGCTGGCGAGCGCCAGCATCTTCACGACGCTGCTCATGTCATTCCTCCATTCAGCTTTGCGTGCCGGCGGCCCATCGCTCCCAAGCCCAACAGCCCGGCGCCGAGGAGCGCGAAGGTGGCAGGCTCAGGGACGGGAGCAACCGCCCGCGTCCAAGTGCCGCTGATCGTGCAGCCGGTGGCCAGAGGGCAGGCCTGGGGATTGTCGGAGCTGAATATGCCGGAGCCTGCTGCGCTGCTCCCGGCAATGTTTACGTCGGTGCTGAGTCCCGCGAAGAATAGGCTGTTGCTGGTCACGTCGCCGGCCGCGTCGAAGGTGAAATTGGCCCGGATCGTGCCGTAGAGGTAGTCCGGCGTCACAACCTCAGGAACGTCCAAGCTGATGAAGCCGGCCGCGTCTCCCGAGAACGACGGCGGGAAGCCGTGGTTTGAAACGCTACCGTTCCCGGACCCGCTTAACACGAAGCTCCCCGACTGAACCTGAGCATTGGTCAGATCGAGAGTAAGCTGCGGCGCGATGCCCTCGCCAACCGACGTGTTCGTGAAATCGTAGATCACATCCGCCCGAGCCGCGCCGCACATGGCCATCCCGCACACGCCGGCCAGCGCCAGCGCCTTCCAAGTCATACCCATGAGATCAGTCCCCTCCTACGCAGATCGTCGCGCGTGGGGAGCGTAGCGACGAGATGCGGGAGCGGACAAGGGAGTGATGTTCCAGTGTGCGAGAGACATCACACCGGGCGGGATATTCACTGAACACGTGATCCAAATACGATGGCCGGTTCCGACACGCTTGGTGCCGAGGGCAACGAAACGCCCACAGCGCAGGCTGGGGGGTGGGAAGCGAGCACGGGCGACCCGCCCTGCCCCGGACCTGCCCGAATTTCCGCCATAGAAGTCCGCTGGCGTCTGAGTGCACGGTTCATGACATCCGGGCACCCAGGATCTGGCAGCAAGACCAACCCTTATTCCTCACAGGTTTATGAGCGAAGCAGACTCGGCCCTGCTCCATACTCGTTCGCCCATAGTGATGGCATCTGGGAGTTGGGTCATGGCCTCGAAGCCAATCGCCGCCTTCATCATCTTTGCTCTGCTCACCCTTGCTGCCTTCACGGAGCCGTCGCGGGCTCAGACTACTCCCAGGGGCGCGGCTCAGGCGTGCCAGGCGCTGATCCCTTCTGGGGCGCAGGCGTTCGTCGGATGCTGGTCGAAGCAGATGATGTCGGCGCCGCAGCAGCACGTGGTCACGTGCTACGCACAATCAGGAACCGCTGTCGAGTTCGTCGCGTGCGCGCTTGGCGTGCATCTCAGTCAAGATCAGGCCAACGCTGTTAGCTGCGCCTCTCAGAACGGTGGAGATGGAGTCGCGATCGCCGAATGCCTTGGGCGAACTTATCTGGGTTCTGACGAGCAGAGGGCCATCGAGTGCCTTCAGCAGGATACGGATGTTTTCGGCTTCGGGGCTTGCATAGCTGGCGGGCGATACCTCACGCCCGAGCAACAGGTCCTGGTGCAGTGTGCTCTCCAAACCGGGGGAGAGCCGATCTCGCTGACAACGTGCGTGGGTGGGCAACTCACGATGAACGAACTCAGCAAATGCCTCTCGATCGGGATCGGCGGGCGAGGCTGCTTCGGGGACAACAACACGGCGACCGCGTTCGTCAGCAACGCTTGGCGTGGCATCACCTACGGATCGGGTCCGAACAACACTGGCGTCGCGGCCGTGCGGAACATGGGACACAACTCGTCTTCGCAATCCGTTTGGTCATGGCTGCTCGGCATGGCTTTCAACGACGACCCATGACCGCTTCGGGTCGCGGCCCGATCGATCACTTGGTGGCGGCCCGCAACAAGACACCTATACGTCCAGATTCGCCACCTTCAACGCGTTGCCGACGATGAACTCGCGCCGCGGCTCGACGACGTCGCCCATCAGCGTGCTGAACACCTGCGCTGCATCCTCCACATCGCCGACGTGGACCTGCAGGAGCGTGCGATGGGCCGGGTCGAGCGTTGTCGTCCAAAGCTGCTCGGGGTTCATCTCGCCCAGGCCCTTGAAGCGTTGCACGGAGAGGCCGCGGCGGCCGTGCGCCAGCACGCGGTCGAACAGCGCGGCCGGCCCAGCGGCGTCGGCCTCCTGCTTGTCGAGTTGCAGCCGTGCTGGCTCGGCGAAGCGCTCGGCGAGCTTGCCCGACCGCTCCGCCAACCACCGCGCTTCCGCGCTGCGCAGGCTCGCAATCTCCATCGTGAACCGCTCGCCAACGCCGCGCACGGTGCGGGCGAGGGATAACGCGCGGTCATCGGCCGTGACCACCCAGTTGCGCTCGCCGGGCTGCGACAACGCATCGAGGCGCTGAGTCAGCACGTTGCCGAGCGCCAGGATACGCGCCGGATCAGGCACGAGAGCGCCCACGATCGCCGCCTGCTCGACGATCCAGGCCGGCGTGCCCTGGGCAAGCTGGCGGATGCGGGCGGTGGTCTCCCGCAGGAAGTTGATCTCCGTCCGCAACGCCTCACCTTCCAGCGGCTCTTGCCCCGCGTAGGTGAGGCGCGCGCCATCCAGCGCCTTGTCGAGCAGGAAGCTCTCCAGCGCCGCATCGTCCTTGAGGTAGCGCTCGTCGTTGCCCCGCTTGGCCCGATAGAGCGGCGGCTGGGCGATGAACAGGTGGCCGCCCTCGATCAGCTCCGGCATCTGGCGGAAGAAGAAGGTGAGCAGCAGCGTGCGGATGTGGCTGCCGTCCACGTCCGCGTCCGTCATGATGATGACGCGGCCGTAACGCAGCTTGGCTAGGTCGAAGCCGCCCAGATCGGGCTCGCCGCGGCCGATGCCCGCGCCAAGAGCCGTGATGAGGGTGCCGATCATCTCGCTCCCGAGCATCCGGTCGAAGCGGGCGCGCTCCACGTTCAGGATCTTGCCGCGCAGCGGCAGGATGGCCTGGAACTTGCGGTCGCGCCCTTGCTTCGCGCTGCCGCCGGCGCTGTCGCCCTCAACGATGAAGATCTCGCTCTTCGTCGCGTCCCGCTCCTGGCAATCGGCGAGCTTGCCCGGCAGCGTGCTCACGTCGAGCACGCCCTTGCGCCGGGTCAGCTCGCGGGCGCGCCGGGCCGCCTCGCGCGCGGCTGCAGCGTCCATCACCTTGCCGATGATGGACTTGGCTTCCTTCGGGTGCGTCTCGAACCAGTGCGAGACCGCGTCCGCCACTGCGGCCTGGACGACGGGCTGGACCTCGCTGCTGACCAGCTTGTCCTTGGTCTGGCTGCTGAACTTGGGGTCCGGCACCTTGACCGAGAGCACGGCCGTCATGCCCTCGCGCATGTCCTCGCCCGAGAGCTGTAGGCTGTCCTTCTTGCCCAGGCCGTCGGCATATTTGGTGACGACGCGCGTGAGGGCTTGGCGGAAGCCGGCCAGGTGCGAGCCGCCGTCGCGCTGCGAGATGTTGTTGGTGTAGCAGAGCATCGTCTCGTGGAATGAATCGTTCCATGAGAGCGCGAACTCGACGCGGATGCCTGAAGCTGCATCGTCGGTAGCCGCGCTGATCGGCGGCGAGAGCACGGGTGACTTGGCGCGGTCCAGCCACTCGACGAACGCGACCAGGCCGCCGTCGAAGCGGAAAAGCTGCTCCTGCGGGGGCGCGTGCCGCTCGTCGCGCAGCACGATGCTGAGGCCGGAGTTGAGGAACGCCAACTCGCGCAGCCGCCGCTCCAGAACAGCGTGGTCGAACTCGGTTTTCGTGAACGTCCCCGCGCTCGGCTTGAACGTGACCTCGGTGCCGGATGGCTTGCCGCTGGGGCCGACGACCACGAGGGGCGCGACCGCGTCGCCGTGCTCGAAGCGGATGAAGTGCTCCAGGCCATCGCGCCAGATGTGGACGTCCATCCACTCGGAGAGCGCGTTGACCACGGCCGCGCCCACGCCGTGCAGGCCGCCAGACACCTTGTAGCTGTTCTGGTTGAACTTGCCGCCCGCGTGCAGCCGCGTCAGCACCACCTCGGCGGCAGAGACGCCTTCCTCGATATGCATGTCGGTCGGGATGCCGCGCCCGTCGTCGCGCACGGTCACGCTGCCGTCGGCGTTGAGCGTGAGCTCGCAGCGGGTGGCATAGCCGGCCTGCGCCTCGTCCACGGCGTTGTCTATGATCTCGAACGCCATATGGTGCAGACCGGAGCCGTCGTCGGTGTCGCCGATGTACATGCCGGGCCGCTTGCGCACGGCATCGAGCCCCTTGAGGACGGAGATGGACGCGGCGTCATACGCCGCCGGATCGGGCTGCTGGAGGGCCTCGGACATGCCTTCGGGATACCTTTAGAAGATAGACTGCTACGCTCTGGAATATAGGGATTCTGGGGCGCTGAGGCCAGGGGCAGGCGGGGCTCCGGGCTGCCGGACGCAATGCCGGCGCGGTTTCGTGCGCCGCTGGGATAGCCGTCGCGAACCGCTCTACGCTCGAATGGTCACTGCCCCGTGCCGGCGATGCCGTCCGGTCTCAAGGGAAGGCACGGGCAACGGGATCAGGGACTGCGCCTCATTGCGGCTCCGCAGCAGCACCACAGGGCAGGGCTGTCCTTCGCGTCCACGGAGGCGGATTTCGGCCCGCTGCATCCCCACCGGCACCTCGCGACCGGCGATTTCGAGGGCCGCGTCCGAGACGATCAGGATGCACCCCATCTCCTTCGTCATCGCCTCCAGCCGCGCGGCGACGTTTCCGGTATCGCCTAGGAACCGCACCGAGGGCTGACCGAGCACCAGGATGGAGCCGACCGCCGAGAGGCCGCTGTGCAGCCCCATCCCGAAGCGGAGCGGCTGCTCGATCTCCGCCCGCAGCTCGTCCGAGAGCTGATCGAGGCTCGCCCAGATCGCGAGGGCGGCTTGCAGGGCGCTCGCCGCGCAAGCGGCAGCGCCCCCCGTCCCGACCCCGAACACGCTCATGATGCCGTCCCCGGCGACGCTGGTGACATGGCCGCCATGCGCCGCCACGGACGCCGTGACGCACTGGACGTAGCGATCAATGATGAACAGGGCGTCGAACGGCAGGCGGTCGGCGGCCAAGCGCGTCGAGTTGCGCAGATCAATGAACAGGGCCGTGACCTGGAGTTCATGGCCCTCGCTCACGGCGACGCGCATGCCTTGCGAGGTGACGTTCGCGGGCAGCAGCGGCGCGACCGACACGTCGCGGCTGGGCCGAAGCTGGCAGGCGAGCCGGACGCTGGCGGGCGCCCCGACGCGCTCAAGCGTCTCCCGCTCGCCCGGCAAGGGCGGCGGCAGATGGCCCAGTCCGCCTGATACCCGCACCCGGCACGTCGAGCAGCGCCCGCGCCCGCCACAGATCGAGGCATGAGGGATGCGCGCCCAACGGCTGGCCTCGAGGACGGAGAAGCCGCGCGGCACGAGGACGACGCGCCCATCCGGATACGTGATCCGCAAGGCCGAACTCCCGCGTGCGCGGCGGTTGCGCGCGAGGCGCAGCAGCAGGATGACCGCGACCAGCGCGATATAGGCGAGTTGCAGCCACTGCCAGAGGCTCTTGAGGGCTGCGAGCGTCACCGCTCGCGGCGTGCCTGCAAGCGGCGGTCTATGCGCTCCGGCAAAGCTGGGCTGCAGCGCCGAGATCATGGCCGTGTCCCAGCCTGCGTTCACGAGGCCGAGCACGGCGAGGAACGGCAGCAGCGCCGCGGCGCCGAGCAAGAGGAGCCGCCAGCGCCCGTACCACGGCCGGAACCGCAGCCAGAAATGCAGGCCGACGCAACCGTGAACCCACACGAAGAACAGGAGCGTGAACTGGCGGACCAGGCCGCTGACCGGCGGGGTGAGCCAATACTGGTAGAGGATGCGGTCGTAGGTGTCATCGAGGCCGTAGAGACCGGCGCCGAGCCGCACGTTGACCGCGTGCGGGATCATCAGGAGCGGGATCGAGAGGCCGAGGCCGAGCTGCCACGCTTCCGCGGCAGGGATGCGCAGGTGGCGGCGGCGATGCAGCGCCCGCAGCCCGAGACCGCCGTGCACGAAGAGCGATCCGAACACGGCGGTGTGCCCGACCACGCTCCGCCAGGGCGCAAGCAGCACGCCGCGCCCTATGGCGTCCATGGCGCGCAGGCCGAACAGGCCGGTCGCATGGCTCGCGAAGTGGCACGCGGCGTAGGCGAACAGAGTGAGGCCGGTCGCCAGCCTGACGTTCCGCTCCATGGTCTTGGCTTATCGCCGAATGCCTCGCCCGCGCAACAGAGGGCTGGGGCGGGTGCGGTTTTGCCGCCCTTCCGAATGCCGGGCGACCCGTTCATGATGGCGCCATGTCCCGCATCGCCGAGACGCTGGCGCGCCTCCCGCTGTTCCGCTCGCTCGGTGATGACGCGATTCGCCGCCTCGACGCCGGGTGCATCTGGCGCCGGGCAGGTGCGGGCGAATGGGTGCTCGATTACCAGTCGGGCGGCACGGACCTGTTCTTCGTATTGCGCGGGCACGTGCGCGTGGTCATCGCCACCGCCAGCCGCGAGGTGATCCTGCGCGACATCCGCGACGGCGAGTTCTTCGGCGAACTCGCCGCCATTGATCAGCAGCCGCGCTCGGCCGGCATCGTCGCCGTCACCGACACGATCGTAGCGCGTATGCCGGCCGCCGTGTTCCGGCGCGCGGTGCACGAGCACCCCGACGTATGCGACCAACTTCTCCAGGCGCTCGTGGCGCAGATTCGTGTGCTGGCCAACCGCGCCAACGAGCACTCGACGCTCGGCGTCCGCCAGCGCCTCTACGCCGAGCTGCTGCGGCTCGCCCGCACGCCAGCGGGCGGCGGACATCCCGTCGTGTCGCCCCCGCCCACCCACGCCGAGCTTGCCGCCAGGGTGAGCAGCCACCGCGAGGCGATCACGCGCGAGCTGAATTCCTTGGAGCGGGGCCAACTCGTTGAGCGTCGGCGGGGTGCCATCGTTCTGCTGGACGCGGACCGCTTGCGCCGCATGGTCGCCGACTCGGGCGAGGGCTGAACGAGAAACGGCGGGCGGCTCAGTGCCGCCCGCCGGTCAGAGCCGCCCCGCCCGACCGCGGGGCCTGCTCGTGCTGGGGTCGTGCGATCAAGCTGCCAGGCGCGCAACCTACTGAGCCTGGCCCATGAGATTGAGGGGCTGCACATTCTTGACCGTGGACCAGCCGGACGGCTTCGGCAGCTCCTCCTTCCGTGTCGTGAGCTTCTTGATCTCCTCCTGGATGCGCCTCTCCTCCGTGAGTTCGCGACGGTCGCGGCCGTCATCGCGACGGTCGTCGAGCCGATCCCGGCTCAGGTCGCGGGCCGGTACCACCTCGATCTTGCCCGGAGCCGTCAAGATCCTGACCTTGCCCGATCCCAACCCGTTGCCCGGCGTGAAGGGCGTGACGACGACGGGCTTGGGACCCTCGAAGGAGCCGTGAAGGCCGCCATGGGCGAATGCGGTGGTGGCGGCGAGGCTGAGGCCGAGCGCGCCGAGCGTGGTGAGGAAACGTGACATGTTGGTCTCCTTGTCGTCCGTTGTCCCGGCGTCAGTGCCGGGATGCACCCTTCTCGCCGAGGGACGGCCGCCCCGCTGTGGCATTTCCCACAAGCGGCGCGACCCGCCCTGCCCAGCCGCGGGCGTGGCAATTCCCACAGACGCAAGCCGGCCAGGCCGCGCATCCGGTGATCGCCATCAATGTGCGGAGACAACCATGCGACACCTGCTACTCGCCTCCTTGGCCATTTCGGCAGCCACCCTCTCGCCCGTGCGCGCGACGACGGTGGATACCTTCACATTCCAACAGCCGGGCTATGCTCAGCTCTCGGGCGCCCTCCCGATACCGTTCATGACGGGATCGTTCACGGGCGCTGTCGAGCCAAGCGGCTTCATCGAATTGTCCGACCTGACCAGCCTCTCGATGACCGACAATCAGGGAGTGTTCTGGAGCCTTGCCGATCTTAAGTTCTTCTCCTTCGACACGAACGGCGGGAACAGCACCTTGGGCGTGATCGCCAACGGGGGCACTGTGGACGACGTGAATGCCCAGGCCACGGCTTGCATCGGGGCGCCTGCCGCATTGTCTCCGGTCTGCAATCCCAACGGCACGCCGGCCGGCGATCTCGGCTACGAGTTGCTTTCGTTCTTCGTCCTCAACAGGGACGCGCCGTTCGCCACCTCGACGACCCAGCCGTCGGTGACGCTCGTCTCGAGCGTGGTCACGCCTCCGGCAGCGCCCACGACAGTCCCGGAGCCGGCCTCGCTCGCGCTGCTCGCGGCCGGCTTGATCGGCCTCGCCGCAAATCGGCGGCGCCAGCCATCTGCACGGTCAGGAGGCTGATCGCCCCACGATCTGCGTCACGCGGGCGGGGGAGGGAAGCTGGCGTCTCGCCGCAGCGTGCCCTCGCCCGCGACGAGGCCCTCTGCGACGCCCGCCAGCGGGTCAAACGTCGCGCTATCGGTGCCGGTGAGGAACGCCTGCGCCGGGCCGTCCGCGAGCGCGGCGAAGAGCAGGCGGCGGCGGCCCTCGTCGAGGTGTACGGCCGGCTCGTCGAGCAGGAGGAGCGGTGGCGCCCCGCGCGCCTCGGCGATGGCTTGGGCATGGGCGAGGATCACGCCGATGAGGAGCGCCTTCTGCTGCCCGGTGCTGGCCTGCGCCGCGGGGAGGTCCGTGTCGCGGTCCTCAAGTCCCATGTCCGCCCGGTGCGTTCCTACCGCGGCGCTGCCGGCCGCTGCGTCCCGCCCCCGATCCTCGGCGAGCCGTTCGCGCAGCCAGTCCTCGACGGCGACGGCGGGTGCCTCCGCGAGACGGTCCGCCACGGGGCAGAGGAGCAGGACCCGCGCCGAGGGGAAGCCGCGCGTCGCCCCTGACGCCGAGTTCGAGCCGGGCGACGAGATGGCGCCGGGCGGCCGCGACGGCGACGCCGTGGCGTGCCATCGCGTCCTCCAGCCCGGCAAGCCATCCCCCGTCCGTGCTGCGGTCCGCGAGCAGCCGGTTGCGGCCGCTCATCGCCTGCTCGAAGGCCGAGACTTCGCGCGCATGGCCCGGCTCCAGCGCCCAGGTCAGCCGATCGAGGAAGCGCCGCCGCCCCGAGGCGCCTTCCTGGAACAAGCGATCCATCTGCGGCGTGAGCCACACGGCGGAGATGAGTGCCGCTACCTCCGCCTGGCTGCGAGGCGGCGCTCCGTCCAGGCGGAACACCCGCCGGTCGCTCGGTCCCTCGGGCGGCGTTCCCGTGCCGAGCGCGTAGGCAACCCGGTCGCGCTCGACCTCGGCGGCGACGGCCCAGGACTCCGCGGCGCCGCCCGTCGTCCTTTGGGGAAGGTCCGTCGTCCGCGCCCCGCGCAATCCCCGGCCCGGCACGAGCAGGGAGACGGCTTCGAGCAGATTGGTCTTGCCCGAGCCATTCGGCCCGGTGATGACCGCGATGGAGGCTGCCGGGCGCCAGTCCAGCGCGGCGTAGGAGCGGAACTGCGTGAGCTGCAGGCGGTGGAGGCGGAGCACCGGACCTAGATGAGGCCGTGCCGAGGCAGTGAAAAGGCGCGGGTACACCGCGACCGTTCAAGCGCATGCTTGCGGGTTGCACCCGACAGCATCATCCAGATAGGTTCAGGGCGAGGGCCGACGTTTATGACCAAAGGATTAGACATGCGTGAGACAGCACCAGATTTTCGGCTTCGTGCAGTAATTAGCAAGATAGAGCGAGATTATATAGTCAGTATTTCGAAAGTATCAACAAATAACGATATTACACTTATCGGTGAAGAAGAAGTTTCTACGATCCAAGCTGCTCACGATTTCGTCGAGCAAATCGCCAAGGAACACTCTTTCCCTCCGGACGACGTAGATAAGCTTTACAACATAGCGGGAAAGATAGCTAGTAAGCCGCCGAAAGGGACGAAGTGAATACCTCTAGAATTGCTCACGCGCCTTCGCATGACTGGCAATGTAGGCCGACGCCTCATTGAGAGTGTCGAACCTGGCAACCTCCTCGTAGCACGGATCGTGCTCGGCTGTATCGGGCGACTGGAGCACGACGAACTGCCCGTGGTGTTGCTCGATGATGTCGGTCAGGTCCTCGCTGTCGTATGGCGTCATGTGGCGCGCTCCGCAAACCGGGCAGTCATCGTCACACATGCAGGACCATTCATCTTGCCACTGACTCTGGCATCTATCACATTCGTAATGGTTGTTGAACCAAGCCATCGTCTCATGTCCTACGAAGGAAAGCTCGTCGATCCGACGCCGCGGCGAAGTCTGTAAGTGCCGTTCCCCAAAAAGTCCAGATATCCGGCACCCCTCAAGCGCTGTAGTTGCTGCCGGATTTTTGGTCGGATGTGCCTGTTCTCGGGGTAAATGCGCCTAAGCACGTCCTCAAGTTGGTAAACGTCCGCCGTCGTGAATGTATCCCGCCCCAAACTCTCGATGCCTTTCATCACATGAACGAGCCACCCCCGGCCGTCCGGGCGTGTCTGCTGGCGGACGAACAGGGTTCTCCGCCAATCCGCGAGCACTTCAGCTTTCGAGCGAAACCTCCCAGCCTCGATAAAACTTATGCGTCCTGATGGCGGGATACCCTGCAGTATGATGTTGCACCCGATCCATCCTGCCCTTCTTGCCGTCGCTGCAAGAGGCTTACGCTTCTCGATTAACCCCGGGACGAGAAAGTGCTTCGGAACAACGGCGAGGTTTGTGACTTGGACTGGATGAAGAGCGTAATTTAGAAGAAAGAGATTGGGGCTGTTATCACCCCGTAGCCGCTCAATCATTGTAGCGTAGGCACCGTCGGTCAGCTTGCGACCAAACGAACCCTTTTGACTCTTCAGCTCGTAGGTCTCGTGGCAGTCTGGGCAGACGAAGTCTGAAACTGGCCGGTTATTTGCTACCTTCTCAAGGGTCTCTTTTCCGCAATTCGGGCAAAATACGTTCTTGTGCGCCCAATGCTCACTCATAACCCTGGCGCGCTGAGCGGGGCTAGAGTATGAGGCCGCTAAGCCAAGATCGAAGGCGAGATAAGGCATCGAGTAAGCACGTGAAGGGCCGAGAGCGCCTTCTTACACACGCATCGGCATCAGCACGTAGAGCGCGCTCGGATCCTCGGCGTCGCGCACGATCGTCGGCGCGGCGCCGTCCGAGAAGCAGAACTCCACGGCCTTCTCCTTGGCGATCTGGTCGGTGATGTCGTTGAGGTATCGCGCCTGGAAGCCGATCTCCAGGGGACCGGAGTTGTACTGCACCTTGCCGTCGTCAAGCTCCTCGGTCGCCGTGCCCTGCTCGGGTGAGGCGGCGGACAGGGTGAGCAGGTCGCGCGCGAGGCTGAGCTTGACCGGGCGCGATCGCTCGCTGCTGATCGCGGCCACGCGCGAGACCGCGTCCGAGAATTCCTGGTTGCCGACGCGCATTATCTTGTCGTTGTCCTTGGGGATGACGCGCTCGTATTCCGGGAAGGTGCCGTCAATCAGCTTGCTCGTGAGCTGGATGGAGCCGACGCGGAACTGGATTCGCGTGTCGGAGAGACCGACCTCCACGTCCCCGCTCTCCTCGTCGAGCAGCTTGCGGAGCTCCGCCACCGTCTTGCGAGGCACGATGACGCCGGGCATTCCCGAGGCGCCGTCCGGTTCCGGCTCCTCGACGCGGGCGAGGCGGTGCCCATCGGTGGCCACCGCGCGGAGCACGCGCCCGCCCTCGCCGTCGGCGGTGTGGAGATAGATGCCGTTGAGGTAGTAGCGCGTCTCTTCCGTGCTGATCGCGAAGCGCGTGCGGTCTATGAGGCCGCGCAGCGTCCTCGCCGGCAGCTTGAACCTGTGGGGCAACGTCCCCGCCGTCATGCTCGGGAAATCGTCGGTGGGCAGCGTGACCAGGCTGGTGGCGTAGCGCCCGGCGCGCAGCGCCAGCTGCGCGTCGCCGCCCGGCTGGTCCAGCTCGACCTCGGCGCCCTCGGGCAGCTTGCGCACGATCTCGTAGAGCGTGGCCGCGGGCGCGGTCGTCGCGCCGTCCGTTTGCGCCTCGATCATGGCGACATCCTCGACGACCGCGATCTCCATGTCTGTCGCGGTGAAGGAGAGCTTGCCGTCCTGGACGCGGATGAGAGCGTTCGCGAGGATCGGGATGGTGTTGCGCTTCTCGGCAACGCTCTGGATATGGGCCAGCGCCTTGAGGAGGGTCGCGCGGTCGGCCTTGAACTTCATCGGTCGCGTCCGTTTCAGGCGATGGGCCGGACACTGTAGCAAGCGAGGCGCGCCGTGCAAAGAAGGCGTTGCAGCTAGTCCAAGAAACTACCGGGCTGCCGGGCCGCTTCACTCCTGTTTCGGAGGAGAGCGATATGGACCAGAGGCAGCTTGGATCGCAGGGTCTTCGCGTGTCAGCAATTGGACTCGGCTGCATGGGCATGTCCGAGTTCTACGGCGGTCGCGACGAGGCAGAGGCCGTCGCCACCATCCACCGCGCGATCGAGTTGGGCGTCACCTTCCTCGACACCGCCGACATGTATGGGATGGGCCGCAACGAGGAGCTTGTCGGCCGGGCCATAAGCGGGCGGCGTGGCGAGGTCGTGCTGGCCACGAAGTTCGGCAACGTGCGCCGGGCGGATGGCAGCTCTGCCGGCATCAACGGCCGGCCGGAGTATGTTCGACAGGCCTGCGAGGCAAGCCTCAAGCGGCTCGGCGTGGAGGTGATCGACCTCTACTACCAGCACCGGGTTGATCCCCAGACGCCCATTGAGGACACGGTCGGCGCCATGGCCGCGCTCGTGCGCGAGGGCAAGGTGCGCTATCTCGGCCTCTCGGAGGCCGCCCCGCAGACGGTCCGGCGCGCCCACGCGACCCACCCGATCACGGCGCTGCAGACCGAATACTCGCTGTGGACCCGCGACCCGGAGGGCGAGCTCCTGGACACGGTGCGCGAGCTGGGGATCGGTTTCGTGCCCTACTCGCCGCTCGGGCGCGGGTTCCTCACGGGGCAGATCAAGAGCGTGGACGACCTCGATTCCGACGATTACCGCCGCAACGCGCCGCGCTTCCAAGGCGACAACTTCCAGCGCAACCTCGACCTCGTCGGCGAGATCGAGGCCATCGCCGCCGAGAAGGGCTGCACGCCCGCCCAGCTCGCGCTCGCTTGGGTGCTGGCGCAGGGAAGGGACATCGTGCCGATCCCAGGGACCAAGCGGCGCAAGTATCTGGAGGAGAACGTCGGCGCCCTCGGCGTCAACTTGACGCGCGCGGACCTCGACCGCATCGACCGCATCCTGCCGCCCGGCGCCGCCGCCGGCACGCGCTACGCCGCCCCGCAGATGGCGTCGCTCAATCGCTGAGGTCAGAAGATCACGGGTTCGGCGACGGGGGCGCCGAACCCGGTCTCCAGGAAGTCGAAGTCGCAGCCCTCGTTGGCCTGGCGGATATGGCGGGAGAACATCCAGCCGTAGCCTCGCCCGTAGCGCGGCGGCGGCGGGGTCCACGCAGCCCGGCGCCGGGCCAGCTCCGCCTCCGGCACGTCGAGGTTCAGGGTGCGCGCCGGCACGTCCACCCGGATCAAATCCCCGGTCCGCACGAGGGCGAGCGGGCCGCCCACGTAGGATTCCGGCGCCACGTGCAGGATGCAGGCCCCGTAGCTCGTGCCGCTCATCCGCGCGTCCGACAGGCGCAGCATGTCGCGATGACCTTCCTTGAGCAGGCGCTTGGGCATCGGCAACATGCCCCACTCGGGCATCCCAGGGCCGCCCTGGGGGCCGGCGTTGCGCAGCACCATGACGTGGTCCGGCGTCACGTCGAGGCTCTCGTCGTCCACGGCCGCCTTCATCGCGGGATAGTCGTCGAACACCAGCGCCGGCCCGGCGTGGCGCAGGAAGCGCGGGTCGCAGGCGCTCGGCTTGATGACGCAGCCGTCGGGCGCCAGGTTGCCCGTGAGGACGGCCAGCGCCCCCTCGGCATAGACCGGGTTGTCGAGCGGCCGGATCACGTCCGCGTCGTGGACCTGGGCGCCTTCGAGTCCCTCGCCCAAGCTGCGGCCGGTAACGGTCGGCGCGTCGAGGTGCAAATGGTCCCGCAGCCGCGACATCAGGGCGCGTAGGCCGCCCGCGTAGAAGAAATCCTCCATGAGATAGCGGTCCCCACTGGGCCGGATGTTGCCGATCACCGGGACGCCGCGGCTCGCCCGCTCGAAATCGTCGAGGCCGACGGGGCAGCCCGCGCGCCGGGCCATGGCGATCACGTGGATGATCGCGTTGGTCGAGCATCCCATCGCCATCGCCACAGCGATGGCGTTCTCGAAGCTCGCGCGCGATAGGAGGCGACCCGGCGCCAGGTCCTCCCACACCATGTCCACGATACGCCGCCCGGATGCCGCGCACATGCGGATGTGCCCGGAATCCGAGGCCGGGATCGAGGAGGCGCCGGGCAGGCTGAGGCCGAGGGCTTCCGCGATGGCCGTCATGGTGCTCGCCGTGCCCATGGTCATGCAGGTGCCGGCGCTGCGGGCGATGCCGCCCTCGACGCCGAGCCAGTCCTGGTCCGTGATCCGCCCGGCGCGCAGCTCGTCCCAGTATTTCCAGGCGTCCGAGCCGGAGCCGAGCACCTTGCCCTGCCAGTTGCCGCGGAGCATCGGGCCGGCCGGCACGTAGATGGCCGGCAGCCCGGCGGAGATCGCCCCCATGATCAGTCCGGGCGTCGTCTTGTCGCAGCCGCCCATCAGCACCGCGCCGTCCACGGGATGGCTGCGCAGCAGCTCCTCCGTCTCCATCGCGAGCATGTTGCGGTAGAGCATGGTGGTCGGCTTGACGAAGTTCTCGGACAGCGAGAGCGCGGGCAGCTCGATGGGGAAGCCGCCCGCCTGCAGGACGCCGCGCTTGATGTCCTCCACGCGCTGCTTGAAGTGCGCGTGGCAGGGGTTGATGTCCGACCAGGTATTGACGACCGCGATGCAGGGGCGGCCCTGCCAGTCCTCGGGCGCGTAGCCCATCTGCGCGATGCGCGAGCGGTGGCCGAAGGAGCGCAGGTCGGCCGGGCCGAACCAGCGCGCGCTGCGCAGATCCTCGGGCGCCTTGCGGCGGATGCAGGGGTGCGCGTCGGCCATGGCGCTCTCCAAAATCGCCGGGCAATCTTGCCGCCTTCCCGGCGGTTTGCATACCGTCAGCGGACGACAAGGAGGCGCGCAGCAGGTGCATTTCCTCGGGATCAACTGGGTCGGCGTGACGCAGCAGAACGGCCAGAAGCTGCTGCTCTCCATCAGCTTCCTCTTCGCCGTTTTCGTTCTCCGGGCCGTCCTGCATCTGATCGCCCGACTGGCGCTGCGCGGCAAGGGCGGCGACCGGAGGCAATACGCGCACTTCTGGACGCAGCAAGCGATCAACCTGGCGTTCGCGGTGGTGATCACCCTCGGTCTGCTGTCCATCTGGTTCGAGAACCCGGCGCAGCTAGCAACCGCGCTCGGGCTGGTCAGTGCCGGGCTGGCCTTCGCGCTGCAGCGGGTCGTCACCGCATTCGCCGGCTATCTCGTCATCCTGCGGGGCAACAACTTCAACATCGGCGACCGGATCAGCATGGGCGGCGTGCGCGGCGACGTCATCGCGCTCGGCTTCATGCAGACGACGATCCTGGAGATGGGCAGCACGCCCGGCGGCGACGCCGGGCCGGCGGTGTGGGTGAGGAGCCGGCAGTTCACGGGGCGCATCGTGACGGTGAGCAACGCCAAGATCTTCGACGAGGCCGTCTATAACTACACGCGCGATTTCCCCTACATCTGGGACGAGATCAGCGTCCCGGTCCGCTACGGCGACGACCGGGGGCGGGCGGAGGCGATCATCCTGGAAGCGGCGCGGCGCCACGCGCTCGACGCGCGCACGATCGGCGGCGAGGCCACGCGCAGCCTGGAGCAGCGCTTCGACCTCCGTCCGCTCGACTTCGAACCGAAAGTTTACTGCCGACTGACGAGCAACTGGCTGGAGCTGACCGTGCGCTTCGTGTTCCGCGATCACGGAACCCGCGCCGTCAAGGACCTGATCGCGCGCGACATCCTGGCCGGCTTCGACGCTGCAGGGATAGCTATCGCATCCGCGACCTATGACATCGTTGGCTTGCCAGCGATCGAGGTGGCGGACGCACGCCAGCGGTCCGGGCATCCTCGCCTCGACGCCCAGCCCCCGCGCGAGCCGCCGGGCGACACGCGATGAGCGTCGCCGCCCATGCCCGCCGCGATCACCGCACGCTGCCCAACACCGCCGGGTTCTGGCGCGGCGCGCAGCCCTGTGTCCACCAGCCATGTTTGCAGCCGTACTCCGTGCCGGCGCTGACGGCCTGCACGATCCCGTTCAACCCGCCCGCGATCATCGCGGCCGTGACCGCGCCGGCCACGAGCTTCTTCCGCCAGGCCGCTTCGTCGTGGGGTCTCATAGCCATGCCTCCGAGTCGAATGTATGGACTTCTAGCGGCGCTGATGAGAACATATCAAGAACATAAGATGATCAGGCCGGCCCGTCCACGACGCTGCGCCGCCGGCTCCTGCGCAGTGTCGCGAGCATGATGGCGGCAACGAGGAGGCTCGCCGCTCCGAGCACGCCGAACAGCGCCGGCGGGTCCAGGCCCATGTGCTGCAGTGGCGCCGTGACCAGCGCGCCGGCCACGATGGCGCCAGCGGAGAGCACGTTCACCGCCGCGACGT
>CAWBOZ010000023.1:0-57752 GCA_963790535.1 uncultured Alphaproteobacteria bacterium
GCGTCACGAGCTGGCGCACGACAACCTCGACGGTCTGGCCGCACGCGACATAGTCCGGAAGTTTGGAACCCCTTCCAACTAGACCATCAGCTTAGCAGAAGCGGTCGATCCGCTATCGAGGCAAGTACGCGACGAGCTTCAGCCGGGGATCATCGTTCGCCTGCAGCGTCGCAAAGTCGAAGCGGATTGCGCCCCGATGCGGGTGCCACAGCACCTTCGTACCGGACTCGGGCGTGGCGACTTCGTGCGCAATCCACCAGTCCTTGAACTCGGGGCAACCCTCCCGGAGTTGGCCGACAAGATCGATGAAGGCGGGATCGTCTCTTCTCAAATCGTAGGTCGCCCGGAATAGCGACACCATTCGGCGCGCCTCGATCGCCCAGTCGTTCCCGAACAGTAAGCGGCCGCTCGGGTTGGTGAGCACGTAATGCAGGATGTTGCGATCCTCGACCGCCAGCTGGTTCAGGTCATCGAACAAGGCGGCGGTCGCCTCGTTCCAGGCGAGCACGTCCCACCGCAACCCGGTCACATAAGCCGGGTGCGGCAGGCTGTCGATCAGGCGCCGCAGCGTATCGGGTACCGTCTCAGACACGTAGGTCGAGAGGTGGCCACGGCTAGCCAGCGCACGAAGATGGGCGTGCTCGCTCTCGTTCAGCCGCAGGGCCCGCGCGAGCGCGTCCACCGTGCTCGCCGAGGGAGCTACCGCTCGACCCTGCTCGAGCTTGACGTACCATTCGGCGCTGATTCCAGCCAGGCTGGCGACCTCCTCGCGCCGGAGACCCGGCGTGCGGCGGCGTCGCGTGTCGGACAAGCCGACCTGCGCCGGCCTGAGCCTCTCGCGGCGCGAACGCAAGAAATCGCCGAGGGGTTCGAGTGCCTCTGACACACCGGCTCCCATCATGGTCCTCTCCATACTGGTATCATGAGTAGCCTTGATGCGGAACGGGGCCGTCGTCAGTTTCTCTTTTCGCCAGCAAGGAGACACATCGTGAGAGCTGCCGTTCTCAGCCAGTGGGGCGAGCCACTTTCCATCGACACCGTTCCTAACCCTGAGCTGGGAACGGGCGAAGTGATCGTGGAGATGGTCGCCACGACCTTGCCTTCCTACGCCGCCGAGGTTTTCAGCGGAAAGCGCAAATACCCGTTGGAACTGCCGGCGGTCCCCGGAGCAGGCGGGGTCGGACGCGTGCGAGCCATAGGTCCGGATGCGACGCGCCTCCAGCCCGGGGACTGGGTTTACTGCGACTGCACGGTGCGGTCACGGGACGACGCGTTTTCGCCCGACATCACCTTGCAAGGCCTGAGTGCGCGAGGGGATGGCGGCCTGCGATTGCAGAAATATTTCCACGACGGTTCGCTGGCCGAGCAGATCCGTATCCCGACCGAAAACGCCGTCCGGATCGGCGCGATCGCGGCGAAGGAAGCGGCCAAGTGGTGCGCGCTCGGGACCGCGCTCGTCCCGTACGGCGGCTTCCTCGCGGCGAGCCTTCAACCCGGGGAGACGGTGCTGGTCAGCGGCGCGACCGGCAACTTCGGCAGCGCGGCGGTAGCGGTTGCGTTGGCGATGAGCGCGGCCTGCGTGGTGGTGCCGGGCCGCAACGAACGAACGTTGGACGACCTCCGACGTCGGTTCGGAGAGCGCCTGCGGCCGGTCAAGCTGACCGGACAGGAAGACGAGGACCGCGAGGCGATGCGTAAGGCCGCCCCGGGTCCGATCGACTGCGTGCTGGACATCCTGCCGCCGTCAGTGCCCGCGACGGTCAGCAGGACGGCGCTGATGACGGTGCGCCCCTACGGCCGCGTCGTCCTGATGGGCGGTGTCGGGATGCTGGGCGGCGAAGACCTGGCTCTGCCTTATCCGTGGATCATGCGGAACTGCGTCACGATCCACGGACAATGGATGTATCCGACGACCGCCGGGCCGCGGCTCGCAGCGCTCGCCCGCTCGGGCATGCTGGACCTCAGCCAGTACCGAGATCACCGAATTCGACCTGGACCAGGTGAACGAGGCCGTGAGCCATGCCGCCGAGAACGGCGGTCCGTTCAAGATGACCGTCGTCAAGCTCTAGCTGCCGGATGGCAGCCGACGAAGGCGCACCCACCAAAGCCTGGAGATCGTCATGCCAACAGACGAGATCCGAGCGGTCTCGATTGACCGTAGCGCTCCCGATCCTCTGGCGGTGCGCACCGCGCGTCTAGGGGCCCGCCAACTTGGAGAGATCGCGATTCGCGTCACGGCGATCTCGCTCAACCGTGGAGAAGTCAAGCGGGCGCTGACGGTGATGGAAAACGGCGTGGTGCCCGGTTGGGACCTCGCCGGCGTAGTAGAGGAGACGTTCGACCTGCCGGGCGCCCCCGCTGTGGGCACGCGCGTCGTCGGGGTGGTCCCCAGCGGATCATGGGCCGAGCGCCTTTACGCCCCCTTAAGCGCCCTGGACGATGTCGCAGGCAAACGCGATGTTGGCGCCGGCACCAGCGGCCACGCCGTTGACGGCGCAGATGATCGGCTTCGGCAAGGAGCGAAGGCGACATCCACCCTGGAGCGTTCCGCCGTGCTGTCGTCTTCGTCATCCGCATCTGGGCTTCTCGCGGCCTGGCTCGCGCCGTTCGCCTGCCTGTTCACCCGGCCGACGTGGGGCCGGGTGCCGATGCTGATCGAGGGCACGCTGCTCGCTTTGCACCGGCGCACGGTCAGCGCCGCATGAAGGCGACAGAGGACAAAGCGAGCGGCTCGATTCTGCGCCGCGCTCTACGGCGCTGAGGGTGGAAGAATTTGCCGAGGTGGACCGACTGGTTGGTCCAAGTCCCGCCGCGCGCTATGAGCGCCGCCGTGGCCGCCCCCGATACTTACACCGTTCTGCAAGTCCTCCCCGCCCTGGACACGGGCGGCGTGGAGCAGGGCACGGTCGAGATCGCCCAGGCCCTCGCTCGGGAAGGTTTGGGCGCGCTCGTCGCGAGCGCCGGCGGCAGACTCGTGCCCATGCTGCAGGCGGCCGGGGGACAGCACTTCACGCTGCCGCTCGCCGCAAAGGACCCGGTGAGCCTCCTGCGCAACGCGGGCAAGCTTGCCCGCCTCGCCCGCACGGAGGGAGCCAGCCTTCTCCACGCCCGCTCCCGTGCCCCCGCCTGGTCCGCGCTCCTCGCCGCCCGGCGCGCCGGCCTGCCCTTCGTCACAACCTACCACGGCGTCTATCGCGAGGAGGTGCCGGGCAAGCGGCTCTACAACAGCGTCATGGCCCGCGGCGACCGCGTGATCGCCGCCAGCCGCTACGTCGCCGGGCTGATCGCCGCGCGCCACGGCACCGACCCGGCGCGCATCCGCCTGATCCCTCGCGGCGTGGACCCGGCGCATTTCGACCCGGATGCCGGCTGCGGCGCCCAGCTCGCCCAGCTCGCGAGCGCTTGGCACCTGCCGGACGGGGCGCCCGTGGTGGTGCTCCCGGCGCGGCTGACGCGCTGGAAGGGCGGCCTCGTGCTGGTCGAGGCGCTGGCCCGCCTTGCCCGGCGCGACGTGGTGGCCGTGCTCGTCGGCTCGGACCAGGGGCGGACGGACTTCGCTGCCGAGTTGGAGCAGCGGGCGCGCGCGCTGGGCGTCGCCGACCGGGTGCGGCTCGCCGGGCACTGCGCGGACATGCCGGCCGCGCTGATGCTCGCGGACGTGGTGGTGAGCGCGAGCACCGAGCCAGAGGGGTTCGGTCGCGCGGTGATCGAGGCGCAGGCGATGGCGCGCCCGGTGGTCGCCACGGATCACGGGGGCGCGGCCGAGACCGTGGAGGACGGCGAGACGGGATATCTCGTGCGGCCCGGCGACCCGGCGGCGCTGGCGGCGGCGCTGGACCGCGTGTTGGCGCTGCCGCCGGAGGCTCGCCTCGCCCTCGGCGCGCGGGCGCGAGCGGCCGTCATCGCGCGCTGCACCGTCGCCGCCATGCAAGCCGCGACGCTCGCGGTGTATCGCGAGCTGCTGTGAGGCGCCGCCCAGCGGATCAGGCGGAGCGCGGTATGGTAGCTTGGTCTCTAGAGGCCAAGCACGCCGCCGCCAGGCATCACGGCGACGGCACGCCTCACTGGGTAGGAGTGGTGACTATGGCGCCGGAAGGCCGCGATCCGACGGCGGCTGCTCCCCCGCCCAGCGGCGAGCTTGATGCCCCAGTCTGACGGACCCCGCTGTCGAGCGCGGCGTTGCCTGGGGGTGCTACGGCCGCGGGAGCCGTGTCGGTGCAGCCGACCAGCGCGAAGCCGAGTGCAAGGACGCCAACGCACGGCACAATACGATGGAACATCGCAGATTCCTTATAGAGTGGATAGTACATCCTGGCTGGCCGCGGGGACGTAGAGGGCTAGGAGCCGGTATCTTGCCTGTGGAACGTAGTTTCCTCGCGGGAGTTCCACTGCGGCGCGGGCGGGGTGGCGCCGCGGCTTGGTCCTGCTATGTCAGACCACGAACCAGCTCGGACTCGGCAGTGCGTATCCTCGGCGTCGGCAAGCGCGTCTATCTCGGCGATATCTACCTTTCCCTGCGGCGCGAGGGGCACGAGGTGCGCGTGGCGGCGCAGGACCCACCGGACCAGCATGCGTTCGGCGGGCTGATCGAGCCGGTGGAGGATTGGCGGGCCGAGCTTGACTGGGTCGGGCGCGACGGCATCGCCATGTTCGAGGGGGTCGGCCAGGGCGCTACCCAGGACGCGCTGCGGGCGGAAGGTTTCCGCGTCGTGGGCGGCAGCGCCTTCGGGGATCGGTTGGAGAAGGACCGCGAGTTCGGCCAGGCGATCATGCGCGAGGCGGGGCTGCCGATCGCGGACAGCGTCGCCTTCGATGGCCCGGCGCCCGCGTTGGAGTGGCTTGCCCGGCATCCCGGCCGTTACGTGCTCAAGTGGGACGACGGCGCGAACGAGACCTACGTCGGCGAGCATCCAGCGGGCGCCGACGTGGCGTTCCAGCTTCGCCGGGCGAAGGCGGGGCGCGTGCTGCTGATGGAGCGGTTGGAGGGCGTCGAGGTCGGCGTCGGCGCCTACTTCGACGGGACAGCGTTCCTGCAACCGGCATGCCTGGATTTCGAGCACAAGCGCTTCTTCCCAGGCGATCTGGGCGAGATGACGGGGGAGATGGGCACGCTCGCGTCCTACGAGGGCGCGGACCGCTTGTTCGAGGCGACGCTGGACCGGATCGCGCCGCATCTCGCGCGCGCCGGGCATGTCGGCTACCTGAACATGAACCTGATCGTGAACGAGCGCGGCGCCTGGCCGCTGGAGTTCACCTGCCGGTTCGGCAACCCCGGCTTCGCTGTCTTGGCCGCGATGCAGCGGGACGGGTGGGGCGACCTGCTCGCGAAGATGGCCCCAAGGGAGCAGAGTCGTGGGGCCGGGCGGTTCGCGACGCTGCCGGGTTTCGCCGTGTGCATCGTGCTCACCGTGCCGCCCTTCCCGGCCCGGCGCGACGACGCGGCGCCGGAGGATGATCCGCCGGTTTTCTTCCACCGGACGCCCAGGGGCGAGGAGGCGGCGCACTACCGCTTCGTGGACATGCGGCAGGAGGGCGGGCAGCTCCTCGTCCATAGGCGTTCCGGACACGCCATGATCGTGACCGGGACCGGGCCGAGCGTCGAGGCGGCCCAGGAGGCGGCGCGGGCGCGGGCCGCCAACGTGATCGTGCCCGAGCTGCGCTGGCGCGGCGACATCGGCGACCGCTATCTCGGTGGCGAGGCGGCGCGGCTGCGCGCACTTGGCTGGCTGCCCGGCGCATGAGCGGCAAGGCGGAGGATGCCCCAGAGGACGCAATCAGGCTGTGCCTGCGCGGCGCGATCTCGCCCGAGGTCGCGGTCGCACGGCTGCTGCTCGGGGGGGAGGCGGCGGCGGGGATCGCCGGATTGGTCGCGGCAAGGCGCCCCGATCCGCCGACGCCGCGCTGGGCGGCGCTGGCGCGGCTGGTGGAGGGAAAGGCAGGAGCGCTGGACGCCCTGGCCGTGGAGATCGCGGCGGTCGGGAGCGACCACACGGGGTTCGCGGAGGGCGGGGTCGCCCGCGTCGCGGCCTTCTTCGACCGCCAGGCTGCCCGCACGCCCGAGGCTGGCGTCGCGCTCTACTCGCTGGGCGACCCGGCGATCCTGGCCGCGGCGACGGCGGAGATCGTGGCGTGGCTCGACGTGGAAGGGCTGCTCGGCCCACGGCCGGGGATGGCGCCGGAGGGTCCGGATGTGCTGGACCTTGGCTGCGGCATCGGGCGCATGGCGGTGGCGCTGGCGCCGCGGTGCCGGTCGGTGCTGGGGCTGGACGTGTCAGCGGGCATGGTGACGGAGGCGCGGCGGCGGTGTGCCGGGCTGGGGAACCTGCGGTTCGAGGTGACGGCGGGGGAGGACTTGGCGGGGATGGCGGAGGGGACGTTCGACCTGGTGCTGGCGGTGGATAGTTTCCCCTACATCGTCCAGGTCGGCGGGAACGTGGCGGAACGGCACGTGGCAGGCGCGGCACGGGCGTTGCGGCCAGGAGGTGCGCTGGCGGTGCTGAACCTATCCTACAGGCAGGACCTCGCGGCGGACCGGGCGGATGCGGAAGGCTGGGCGGCGCGGCATGGGTTCGTGGTTGCGCGGGCGGGGGAGCAGCCGTTTGGGCTGTGGGATGGGGTGGCGTTCATGTTTCGGAGATGAGGCGGTAGTTTCACCCGCGACCGCCGCCGCAATCGCTTGCGCAGAAGCTGTCGCGGACCGATGTTCCGGCTCAACCAGGATGCAAGGGAACACCCCATGAGTGTCTTCGGCTCGATCATGTCCAAGATCCTTGGAACTCACCCGGCCAGCACGCAGCCTGCGGCTGCCCCGGCGGCTGCTGCGCCTGCCCCGCAGGACCCGTTCTCGCCTGCTCAGGCCCCTGCCGCTCAGGCCTCCGCCACTCCGGCACCGAGCAGTGCTCCGGCGTCGAGCAGTGGCGCGCCGCCTGCCGCCCCGCAGCAGGCCGTTGACGTGGAAGCCGTCCTGACCAGCCTCGCATCGAAGGCGCCCCAGAAGCTCGACTGGCGCCACTCCATCGTTGACCTGATGAAGCTCCTCGATCTCGACAGCAGCCTGGACGCGCGGAAGCAGCTCGCGCAGGAGCTGGGCTACACCGGCCAGATGAACGGCTCCGCCGAGATGAACATGTGGCTGCACAAGCAGGTCATGCAGAAGCTGGCGGAGAACGGCGGGAAGGTGCCGGAGGATCTGAGGTCGTAGCGCTCGACATCCCTGGATCAAGATCCAGCCTTTGGGTCTGCCAGAGCCGAGGCCGATGAGCGCGATCCAGGACCCCACCCGCGAGCAGACCTCGCCGACCCGGCAGCGGCTGGTCCTCGGCGCCATGCTGATCTCGACCTTCATGGCCGCCGTGGAGGTCACGGTCATCAGCACGGCCATGCCCACCATCGTCGCCCGGCTCGGCGGCTTCGCCCTGTTCAGCTGGGCGTTCGGCATCTACCTGCTGACGCAGGCGGTGATGACGCCGGTCTATGGCAAGCTCGCCGACCTCTACGGGCGCAAGATCGTCTATCTCGGCAGCACCGCCCTGTTCCTCCTGGGATCCCTGCTGTGCGGCCTCGCCTGGAGCATGACCTCGCTGATCGCTTTCCGCGCCATTCAGGGCCTCGGCGGCGGCGGGCTCACGCCGCTGGGGACGATCATCATCAGCGACATCTCGCAGCCCTCCGAGCGGCCACGGCTGCTGGGCTACGTCAGCGGCGTCTGGGGCATCGCGGCCATCGTCGGGCCGCTGCTCGGCGCCTTCTTCGTGGGCAGCCTCGGCTGGTCGTTCGTGTTCTGGATCAACCTGCCGGTCGGCCTGCTCACCATGCTCCTCGTCGGCACGTGCCTGGCCGAGCCGGCTCGCGAGCGGCGCGGCCGGGTTGATTTGGTCAGCTCCGCCCTGCTGATGGCCGGGGTCGGCGCGGTCATGGTGGCGCTGGTGCAATACGAGATGCTCGGCGCTGGCGCTGTTGCCGCGCTCCTGGCGTTCGGCGCGCTCGCCCTGGCGGCGCTGGCCTGGCACGAGAGGCGCGCCGCCGAGCCGATGCTGCCGGCTCATCTCTGGCGCCGGCCGATCATCCTGGCCGCCGATGCATCCGCCCTCCTGTGCGGCGCGCTGATGATCGGCGTCACCGCCTTCCTGCCGACCTACGTCCAGGGCGTGACCGGCGCCAGCGCGCTCGTCGCGGGCTTCACGCTCGGGATCATGACGGTGAGTTGGACCGCCGCCAGCATGGGCCTCGGCCGCTTCATGGCTCGGCTGCGCTACCGCTCGCTCGCGGTGGTCGGCTCGGTCGCCCTACTTGCGGGCAGCCTCGGCCTGCTCGGCGTGACGGGCGGCCGTCTTGGCGCGGCAGGGCTATACGTCGCCTGCGTCCTGATAGGGGCCGGACTTGGGCTGAACAGCATCGTCTTCACCGTAGCGGTCCAGTCCGCGGTTGCCTGGCAGGACCGTGGCCGGGCGACCTCGCTGTTCTACTTCGCCCGGCTGCTCGGCCAGGCCCTGGGCGCGGCCGCGTTCGGGGGCGTGCTGAACGCGGGCGTCCTCCGGGCCGGGGTGGGGAAGCAGGATGTGGTGCGCGACCTGGTCGAGCCGGCACAGCGGGCGCGGCTGCCGCTGGCCGAGCTGCACCACTTGGTCAGCGTTCTCGACGGCGCGCTGTACGACGTGTTCCTGCTCGGGGCCGGCATCGCGGCGGCGGTGCTGGCGGTCGCCCTGCTGGTTCCCAAGCGGCTGGGCCTTGGGGCGCACCCCGCTTCGGAATGACGCAGGGGGCACCTGCCTATGCCGGCGGCGTGTTAATGGCCACCTGATGGCCGGCACAGAGGATCTGACGGGTTGGATGCGGGCTGTTCGCAGACCTCCCGCGGTGAGTGTGAGGCGCGGCGGGATGGCCGACTTCGACAGACTGCGACGATCACCGACTTTCATGCGCGTCCGGAAGCAGCGGTTCGTTCAGGCAGCCTGGATGCGTCGCGTAGCGGTAGTATGCCGCTCCCTTCTCGCAACTCCGTTAAAAACGGAGATCGTGAGAATTTATATTCAGAGAACGGATTCTGAGAAACGAGGTCAGCCACTTTGCCAGCGCTGCCGACGATAGGCCGATGACGAACGCTGTTTCGCGCCATACGGTCCTTTTGAGAAGCGCTGGTCACGCGTGACCGACTAGGTATTGCGTAGAGCATCGCCAAGCGCTGCCGACAGAAATCGGCAACCCGACGAATGCGAGCATTGCTACGAACCCTCGTGCATGACCAGCCAGACCGGCATGGGCGGGATGCGCATGTCGATGTTAACCTGCTCAAGCTCGGGATGGCGACGAGCCACGAGTTTTTGCGCAAATCCAAGACCGGCGCGGCCAGCAGGAGGTTCAGTAACCATCTGTCGTCGCAACGTACAGGGAAGTAGATAGCGCGTGACTGATAAGCCATGGCGGCGAGTTGATGATAGACATCGCCGCGATCGAAGCCTACATCCTGAGTCATCAGGCTCAACGGTGAGACGCGGCCGTAGCGAGCGATGTAGAAGTAGAGTGCAGAACAAGCCGATCGGCGCGTTCCAGCTGCGCGCGATCAGGGCGTTCTGTGTCGGGTCGACATGCGTATGGCGAGATCAGCATCGCGACGCGCAGGTTCTGATTGAGGTCTGACGCGACGATCTCGATCTGGATGCTCGGGCTCGGCTTCGCGGAGGATCGCCAGCATCGGCGGCAAGACAGATTGGCGACGATCACGGAGGCCGCGCGCGCACGGTTCCGGTAGTTGCTGTGAACGGCTCTGCGCTTGAGCGTCAGCGGCTTCGGCGGCAGCGCATGGTGCGGGCGACATCGATGAGAGCAGTGCTACCTGTGGATCGAGACCACGCACCGACCGCCTGAACAGGCTGACGCCGAGCACTGCCAGTCGCGAATGTGTCGGCTGAGGGTGGTGGGTGGTCGCACGCGATCGCTGCGCGACAGCGAGCGGTATCGACCACCGCGAGGAACGAGCGCAGCGCGCCAATCGATGTCTGCACCGCCTCCGCAAGGCTGCCCGCGGAGCACGCGGGGAATGCACGCAAGAGCCGAAACTCAGAACCACAAACTGAAGGCCACGAGGCGGCACAACACCAAAGGAGGGCATGCCTGCGACCACTGCATCGACTTCGGAGAACTCGCTTCTGACGATCAATGGCGGTCAGATCGCGTTTGACGACACTGGAGGCGATGGTCCGCTCGTCCTCGCGATCCCCGGCATGGGTGATCTTCGATCGGAGTATCGAAAGCTAGAGGCCAATCCTCTGGAAAGCAGGCTATCGCGTCGTCACGATGGATGTGCGGGGTTTCGGTGAAACGTCGGCGCGATGGGACGATTACTCCGCGCACGCGGTCGGTCGGGATGCACTGGCGCTCATCGATCATCTCGGGACGGGTCCGGCGGTGATCCTAGGCACCTCGTTCGCGTCAGGAGCCGCGTTGTGGGCGGCGCACGACACTCCGGCGCGAGTGAGCGGTGTCGTGCTCCTGGGTCCGATCGTGCGCGATCAGAAGGTGTCGGCCATGGCGAAACTCGCTTTGGCGATCGGCTTTGCCGGACCGTGGCGGGTATGGTTCTGGACCACGTATTGGGACAGCCTGTTTCCATCCCGCAAGCCGTCGGACCAGCGCCAGACCAAAGCGGCGCTGCAACAGAATTTGCGTGAAACAGGACGCATGACCGCGCTTCGTTCAATGGTGAGCCTGCCGAAGGCGGACACAGCCGCCATCTTGCCGCAGAACAAGGTGCCGGCGCTGATTGTAATGGGAACCCGCGACCCGGATTTTGTGGACGCAGCAGCAGAAGCAGCATCGCTCGCTGATATACTTCATGCCGAAAGCCTAATCGTTGATGGAGCGGGGCATTACCCCCACGCCGAGGTTCCGATCAGGTAGCGCCCACAGTGCTGTCCTTCATTGGCCGGCCTGAACAGGCAGCCTGAAAGCGGCAGCCTACTACCTACTAAACGACGGCGATGACGTCTGGATCGGGTCGATCAGTGAAGGGCGGCAGCTTCTCGCTAACCGATCCTTCGAGAAGCCGGCACCCTCCACTGCCAACGGCATCTATTGCCATCCACCGACCCGAAACCGGCCCGTCCGTAATCCACCCATCCCAGCCATCAGACGATCCGATCCGGCGCGATGCCGGATGGCTGCATCACCAGACCAACAACGCGAAGGAGATTGGAACCCGGCGGAAACAGGCCCAAGGAGCTGGGATGGCTGCTCAGGCAACCCGTCAAAATATGTGTGCAAAGCCACTGGGTGGGGAGCGGACATACCGCTAGGTCTTATATCTGCGTCCTAGAACGACCGGCGCCCGTCCCGCCCACCAACTTAGCGCTTGACCCGGTCGGCGAGAAACCCGCCTATCCTCCCCGATGTCCTCCACGCCCTCCCGTCCCGACCCGACCGACCGCGAGCCCCACCCCGTGAGCCAGCGTGACGAGGACGCCCAGTACTACCGCCAGGTCCTCCACGAGCTGATCGAGATCGGCACCGACCTCGCCCGCACCCTCCACCGCCAGGCCACCCCAGGCCCAGCGCAGCGCCCGCCGCGGCACCCGCGCCCGACCCCACCATCGCCTTCGACCGCATCGCCCGCACCCTGCGCCGCACCATCGCCCTCGCCCGCAAGCTCAGCGACCGCCTGACCGCGCCCACCCCCGTCGCGCAGGCCGCCGAGCGCCGCCGCATCGCGCGCAAGCAGATCATCCGCGAGGTCGAGGACACCATCCAGCGCAACTCCGACGGCGCCGACGCCGAGGTGCTCCAGGCCGAGTTCTACGAGCGCCTGGAGACCATCGACTGCGACGACGACATCGACAACCTGCCGATTGCCGAGCTCATCGCCCTGATCCGCCGCGACCTCGGCCTCGCCCACCTCCCCGGCACCCATCCCTGGAAGCGCCGCACGCCCAAGGACGTGATGGACCTCTGCGCCCGCGCCGGCCAGCCAGGGACAATACAGCCCAGACCGGCTCAGCCCAGACCGGCTCAGCCCAGGACCGCTCAGCCTAGCATCGCTCAGCCGGGAACCGCGCCCCCGCGCCCCCGGACCAGCACCGGCCCGCCGCCAGCCTGATGGAGCGGTCAGCCAACCGCGCCACTGGCATCAGACATTTGCTCCTCACGATGGCGGCGGGAAACCGTCGTTGCGAGGACGATAGGTCATGTCGGCGCCGTAGCGGTCATAGACGCTGTCGTCCATGGTTTGGAGGAGATCGGGTCCGATCAGCATCGGGCGATAGTAGGGCGGGTGGGTTGCGGCATAGAGGCCGCCCAGGAACTGGGTGTAGGAATCGTCTATCGGCGCCATGGTGGCGGCTGGATCGGGTGCCGGGATCCGGGCGGGATCGAGGACGAGGCCGGCGGCGATCGCCTGCTCCTGCATCCAGCGCAGGGTGAGGTCGGAGAGCCGGCGGTCCGCGTAGCCGCCACCTACGTCGTCGTGGGCGCCGGCGAACCAGCGCTGCACGACGGTCTGGTGCGCCGGGTCGGGGACGGAGGTCCAGAGCGTCGGCGTGTAGTCTATGCGGTGCTCATCCACGGCGACCGCGTGCACGGCGGTGCCCACGTTGGCGCCGAGCGCCGTGTCGTGGAACGCGTAGTCGGCGCTGTTCAGGCGCGCGAGGGCCGGGAGCGGGATGCCGAGCGCGCCGACCGTGTCCCAGACGCCGAGAAAGTGGATCTTCGGCGTCGGCGCGCGGGTGAACGCCTGCTGGAACCGCCGCAGATCGGCAGGCTCGGTGGTGCGGTCGCGATAGAGCGTGTAGGCGACTCGGACCATCGCCGGATTTGCCGTCTTGAGCAGGCCGACCAGGGAGATCATGCCGGCCAGGCTGCGCGCCGTGTAGGCGCCGCGGCTGAAGCCGACGATGTAGGCGCTGATGTCGTCGGTGCTGCCGGTGGGCCAGTTCTCGACCAGCCACGCGTAGCCGTCCCGGATCTTCTGGTCGAGGCCGACGCCGAACGCGCCCCCGATGATGTGGTCGAACCAGGATCCTGTCGCTCCGACCCCGGAATCGTAGAACCGGACCTGGACGGCGCCGTCGTCGCACGGCCCATCCGTTTCGTCGAGCCACGCCGCGGGAACCCGTCGGCGTCCCACCTGTTTCTGCTCCTGACATTCGCAGGAGGAAGGAAATATGTCCGGCACCGCGCAGCCCGAGCAGGTCGAGAAGCTATGGTCGCTCATCAAGGGCGTCGGCTTCGCCATGCTGGTCACGGAAGATGGCGAATACTTGCGCGGCCGGCCCATGGTCGCGAACCAGAGCGAGTTCAACGGCACGCTCTGGTTCTTCAGCCGCGCCAGCTCGCACAAGGTGAGCGAGGTCGAGCACGATGCCCGCGTCTGCGTGACCTACGCCGAGCCGAGCAAGCAGGACTACGTGTCGCTGAGCGGCCGGGCCAAGCTCGTGCGCGACAAGGCGCAGATCAAGGCGCACTGGAGCGAGGGGGTGCGCACCTGGTTCCCCAAGGGGCAGGACGATCCGGACATCGCGATCCTGGAGGTCCGGGTCGAGATGGCGGAATACTGGGACGCGCCGAGCAGCACGATGGTGCACGCCTACGGCTACGTGAAGGCGGTCACGACGGGCAAGCCGCCGCACCCAGGCGAGAACGAGAAGGTGAAGCTCGGCTGAGGCGTCGTCCGGGGCGGGCGTGATGACCTGGGCGCGCGCGGGGGCGTTGTTTAGTCGCTGAAGACGACGGTCTTCGTGCCGTTCAGGATCACGCGGTCCTCAAGATGGTAGCGAACGGCGCGCGCCAGCACGCGACGCTCGATATCGCGGCCCTTGCGCACGAGAGTCTCGGGCACGTCCCACTGGCTGATCCGCTCCACGTCCTGCTCGATGATCGGACCCTCGTCGAGTTCCGCCGTCACATAGTGGGCGGTGGCGCCGATCAGCTTCACGCCCCGCGCGTAGGCCTGGTGGTAGGGCCGGGCGCCCTTGAAGCCTGGCAAGAAGGAATGGTGGATATTGATGCAGCGGCCGGCGAGCTTCGCGGTCAGGTCATCCGAGAGCACCTGCATGTAGCGTGCGAGCACCACGAGGTCCGCCCCGGTCTGCTGCACCAGGTCCCAGAGCCGCGCCTCCTGCTCCTGCTTCGTGGCCTTGCTGACGGGCAGGTAGTGGAAGGGGATGTCGTCCATCGCGATGTGCGCAGGGGCGCGGTGCGGGGGGGGGGAGAGGGGGTGTGGGGGGGGGGTGGGAGGAGTGGGGGGGGGGGGGGGGAAGGGGGGGGGGAGGGGAGGGGGGGAGGGGGGGGGGGAGGGGAGAGCAGTGGGGGGAGAGGGGAGGGTGGGGGGGGGGGGGGGGGGGGGGGGGGGGGGGGGGGGGGGGGGGGGGGGGGGGAGGGGGGGGGGAGGGGGGGGGGGGGGGGGGGGGGAGGGGGGGGGGGGGGGGGGGGGGGAGAAGAGGGGGGGGGGGAAGAGAGAGGGGAGTGGGAGGGGGGGGAGGGGAGCGGGGGAGGAGGAGAGCGGAGGGGGGAGGGGGAGGGTGGGAGTGGCGTGCCGAAGCAGCGGCGAGCCGGGCGCAGAGAAGTGCGAGTGGTAGTCGCGTGTGCAGGCAGCACAGGAGCGCAAGGGAGCGTGCGGGAGAAGAGAGCGCGAGAGAAGCGGCGGGTGCGAGCGTGCCGGGCAGAGGGGGTAGAGGGCAGGCAGCGCGCGTGTGGGGGTGAGAAGTAGGGGGTGGGAGTAGAAGAAGGAAGTGAGAGGAAGGTGGGCGAGGAAGTGCGCAGAGTGGAAGAGCGAGCAGTGAGGGGAGGAGAGCGAAGAGCGAGCAGCGCGAGGAGCACGCAGGGCAGCAGCGCGCGGCGCAGGAGCGGAGCGGGCGCCCAGGCGCGGGCAGCAGGCGAACAGCGCGCGCGGCGGGGCGGGAGGCCAGCCGCCGACCCGAGGCGAGGCAGGCCGAACCGAGCCCCCCACAGCGCGGCGCCAGCCGACGCCGAGCGAACACGCCACCACCCGAAGGCGCGCGGCGCCCGCCCGCCGGCGCAGCCGCGGACAGAGCGCGCAGCGCCCCGCACGCGCGCGCCGAAGGCACGACCCGCGCCCGAGCGCACCGGCCGCGAGGCGCACGGACCGGGCCCGAGCAAAAGAAACAGCGCGAAAAAGGAAAGTAGGCAGTCCGCGGGTGATTGGCGACGATCGCCGCCGGCACCATCGGCAGCTCACCGATGCGCCAGCGATACAGCAGATCGGCGAGGCAGTGGTCGAACTTCGAGACGAGGAGCAGGACGCGCCGGTGCTCGGACCGGTTCCGCAGGAGCCAATCCATCGCGAGACGGCCGGCGATCGCCGCAAGCCGCTGGCGCAGATCCTCGGCCGTAGCGTCATTGGCGAGGTCGAGCACGACGCGCATGAAGAACTTGCCGGTCTCGACATCATCGAACTGCTGCGCCTCAGTGACGTTGCCGCCCGCCTCGAAGATCGCGGTGGCGACGGCCGCGACGATGCCTGGCCGGTTCGGGCAGGAGAGCGTCAACGTCGAGCTGTGCAAGGCACCCAGGACTCCCAGAGTGGACGGCCCCCGCGCGAGAGGAGCCGTTCCTGCACGATCACTTCGCGGGCGAAGGCTCGGTCTCGGCCTGCTTCACGCCCGCCGCCGCGGCGACCTCGGCCGCGAAGTCGCCACTCTGCTTCTCGATGCCTTCGCCGAGCGCGAACCGGGCGAAGCCTGTGAGCCTCGCGCCCGCTTTTTGCACGACCGCGCGCACGCGGCTCTCGCCGTCGTGGACCCAGACCTGCTCCAGCAGGACCACCTCTTCGTAATACTTGCGGATGCGGCCATCCACCATCTGCGCGATGACCTTCTCGGGCTTGCCCGAGGCGCGGGCCTGCTCGGTGAGCACCACCTTCTCGCGCTCCAGCGCCGCCGGGTCCACGCCATCCAGGTCGAGCGCCTCGGGGCGGGCGGCGGCGACGTGCATCCCCACCTGCCGGCCGAGGAGTTCCAGGGTGCCGTCCTCACTCGGTCCCTCGACGGCGACGAGCACGCCGATCCTGCCCAGGCCCGGCCGCAGCGGCATGTGGACGTAGGTGGCGACCACCCCGCTGCCCACGTGCAGCACGGCGGCCCGGCGGATCGTGATGTTCTCGCCGATGGTAGCCACGAGTTGCGTCAGCTCGTCGCCGACGTTGCGGCCGGTGCCGGGGTAGGGTGCTGCGCGGAGGGCGTCCACGTTCTCGCCCACATCGAGCGCGATCCGTGCAACCTGCTCGACGAACGCCTGGAACTGCTCGTTGCGGGCCACGAAGTCCGTCTCGGCGTTGATCTCGACCATGGCCGCGCGGCCCGGCTTGCTCACCACGCCGATAAGCCCTTCGGCGGCGACGCGGCCGCTCTTCTTGGCCGCGGCCGAGAGGCCCTTCTTGCGCAGCCAGTCCACGGCGCCTTCCAGGTCGCCGCCGGTCTCGCTCAGCGCCCGCTTGCAGTCCATCATGCCGGCGCCGGTCTTGTCGCGCAGCTCCTTGACGAGCGCCGCAGTGATCTCAGCCATGTCCTATCCTCCTTACTCGGCCGGCTGCTCCGCCGGGACCTCGACGGCGGGGAGCGCCTCCGGGGGCAGGTCCGCCGCCTCGCCCAGGTCGCGCCCGCTCGCCACCATCTCGGCGCTGATGCCGTCCAGCACCGCGCTCGCCACCAGGTCGCAGTAGAGCGTTATCGCGCGGATCGCGTCGTCGTTGCCGGGGATGGGGTAGGTCACGCCCTTCGGGTCCGAGTTGCTGTCGAGGACGGCGATCACGGGGATGCCGAGCTTATTCGCCTCCTCGACGGCCAGCTTCTCCTTGTTCGTGTCAATGATGAACAGGATGTCGGGCAGGCCGCCCATGTCCTTGATGCCGCCGAGCGCGCGCTCCAGCTTCTCCTGGTCGCGCGTGATGTCCAGGACCTCCTTCTTGGTGAAGCCCTGGGTGTCGCCGGCGACCATGTCCTCGATCTGGCGCAGGCGCTTGATGCTGCCCGTGATGGTCTTCCAGTTCGTGAGCATGCCGCCGAGCCAGCGGTGGTTCACGTAGTATTGGCCGCAGCGCCGGGCGGCGTCGGCGACGTGCTCGGCGGCGGCGCGCTTGGTGCCGACGAACAGCACGCGCCCGCCTGCCGCAGTCACGTCACGGACGGCACGCAGCGCGCGGTCCAGCATGGGTACGGTCTGCTGCAGGTCGATGATGTGGACCTGGTTGCGCACGCCGAAGAGGTACGGCCCCATGCGCGGGTTCCAGCGGCGGGTATGGTGGCCGAAATGCACGCCGGCTTCGAGGAGTTGGCGCAGGGTAAACTCTGGCATCGCCATGGGGGCGGGTCCTTCACGTGTCCGGTTGAGCCTCCGCGGGACCTGGCCTCTCGGCACCGGACCGGGATGTTCCCGGAAGGCGCCCCGCGTGCGAATTACCTGGGGCTAGCCCCAGGCGCGGGAGATATGGCGCAGCGCGGGGCGGCACGCAAGGCGGTGGGCCGTGCTCAGGGAACCGGGCGTTGCGCGCCGTGGCGGACGCTGAGGATGTAAACGGCTCTGTCGTCCACGCGGTACCGAAGCACGTAGGGAGGGACGATGACGAGCTCCCGCCAGCCCTTGCCGATGGCTCGCCCGCGCTCAGGAAGCTCGGCCAAGCTGTTGCCAGCCGCGAAATCAACCGAATCGCCATGCGCTGCGCAGCGGTCGGATTGAACTGGCCGATATAGGCGCGGATACCGGCGACATCGTTTCGCGCGGCTCTGGCCCAGATTACTCGCCGCACTCGGGCGGCGGTAGCTCATGGGGTGTTCCCCAGGACAGGAGCCAACGGGTCATCGCCTCGTGGGAGATCACTCGACCCGCAGCAATATCGGCCTCGCCCTCCTGCATGGCGCGCTCCTCAGCGTCCGCATCGATCTCGTCGAAGATGGATGGCTCTGGAATCGGCATGGCTCGGCCTCCTATCTCATCCTAGTAGATCGGGCCTAACCTTCCACCCTGAACGCATCCACCACCCTGCGCACCCGCCCCGCCGCGTCCACCAGCAGCACATCGAACCGTACTCCCGCCCGGCCCCACCCTGGGTTCTCCGCCAGCGCCGCTTCCCCCGCCGCCAGCAGCCTCGCGCGCTGGCGCGATCCGAGTGCTGCCGCCGCGTCGCCCAAGGTCGGGCGGCGTTTCACCTCCACGAAGACGAGCAGCCCATCACGCTCGGCGACCAGGTCCAGCTCGCCCGCTTGCGTGCGCAAGCGCCTGGCGAGGACTTCCCACCCTTCCCGTTCCAGCGCCGCCGCGGCGAGCGCCTCGGCGTCGAGGCCGCGTGCGTGCCGGGTCAGGGCCGGTCCCGCCCTTCCTCGACGGCGTGGCAGGCGACGAACACTCCGCCCGCCCGCGTGTAGCCCGGCTTCTCCACGGCGCAGCGCGCGTTGGCGAGCGGGCAGCGGGGATGGAACGGGCAGCCCGAGGGCGGGTTGATCGGGCTTGGCACTTCACCGACCACGGGAGTGCGATTCCGCTCAGCTATCTCCAGGTCTGGCATCTCCAAGTCTGGCATCTCCAAGTCTGGCATCTCCAGGTCTGGGACAGCGTCGAGCAGCATCCGCGTGTAGGGATGCCGCGGCGTCGCGAACACCTCCTCGCCCGGCCCCTGCTCCACGATGCGGCCGAGATACATCACGCCGAGCCCGTCGGACATCTGCCGGACCACGGCCAGGTTGTGGCTGATGAACAGGTAAGTGAGCTGGAGCCGCTCCTGCAAATCGCGCATCAGATTCAGGATCTGCGCCTGCACCGACACGTCGAGCGCACTCGTCGGCTCGTCGCAGACCAGGAAATCCGGCTCGCTCGACAGCGCGCGGGCGATGCTGATGCGCTGGCGCTGGCCGCCCGAGAACTCGTGCGGGAACCGCTCGCCGTCCCGCGGCGAGAGGCCCACCTGCGTCAGAAGCTGCGCCACTCGGTCTCCTACCTCGCCCTTGCCGCGCAGGAGGCGGAAGGCGCGGATCGGCTCGGCCACGATGTCGCGCACGCGCCAGCGCGGGTTGAGGGAGGCGAAGGGGTCCTGGAAGATCATGTTCATGCGCCGCCGCAGCTGGGGCTGGGCGCGGGCGGTGGAGAGCGTCTGGCCCTCGAAGCGCATCTCGCCCCCGCTCGGCGCGTAGAGGCCGACGGCGAGGCGCGCGACCGTGGTCTTGCCGCAGCCGCTCTCGCCGACGAGGGCGAGCGTGCGCCCCTTCGGGATGGCGAAGCTCACCTCGTCCACGGCGCGCAGCACCTGGCGCGGCGCCCCGCTCAGCGCGCGCTGCAGCCAGGGCCTCGACACGTCGAACGTGCGGCTGACTCCGACCGCCTCGAAGACGGTCGGCGCGTGCGGCGCCTCAGGCATGGGCGGTTGCCACGGCGGGCTGGGACGCCGGGGCGTGGAGCCAGCAGGCGGCGCGCGTGGCGCCGGCCGGCATCAGCTCCGGCCGCTCCACGAGGCACCGGCCGAACACGCGCGGGCAACGCGGGTTGTAGGGGCAGCCCGGCGGGATCGTGCCCAGCCGCGGCATCGCTCCGTCTATCTGCTGCAGGCGCTCCACCCGGCGGTCCAGCGCCGGAATGCTCGCCATCAGCCCCTCCGTGTAGGGGTGAGACGGGTGCTTCACTATGTCGCGCGCCGGGCCGATCTCGACCACGCGCCCGGCATACATGACCGCGACACGGTCCGCCGTCTCCGCGATCACCCCCATGTCGTGCGTGATCAGCATCACCGCCGTGCCGTGCTCGCGGGTGATGCGCTTCAGCAGCGCGATCACCTGCGCCTGGATGCTCACGTCGAGCGCAGTGGTCGGCTCGTCGGCGATGACGAGGCGCGGCTCCGCGCACAGCGCCAGCGCGATGACGACGCGCTGGCGCATCCCGCCCGAGAACTGGTGCGGGTAACTGCCGACGCGCTCGGCCGCCGCCGGGATGCCCACCTCCTGCAGCCAGCGCACCGCGCGGGTGCGGGCCTCGGCGTCCGAGAGGGGAAGGTGGGCCTGCATCGTCTCCGTGAGCTGGCGGCCCACGGTGAGCAAGGGATTCAACGTGGTCAGCGGGTCCTGGAACACCGCGCCGACCTGCTTGCCCCGGATGCGCTGCATCTGCGCCTCGGACAACCGGTCTATGCGGCGCCCGTCCAGTAGGATCTCGCCCCCCGCGATGCGGCCCGGCGGCGGCAGCAGGCCGATGACGGCGGCCCCCGTCAGCGACTTCCCTGCCCCGCTCTCGCCGACGACGCCGAGCACCTCGCCCGACTCAATCGCGAACGAGACCCGGTCGAGCGCGCGCAGCAGGCCGCGCCGGGTCGGGAACTCGATGGTCAGCTCCTGCAACTCGAGGAGCGGCATCAGCGGAGCTTCGGGTTCAGCGCGTCGCGCAGCCAGTCGCCGAGCAGGTTGATGGCGAGCACCATGAGCACGAGCATGACGCCTGGGAAGACCGTGATCCACCACTCGCCGCTGTAGAGGAAGTCATTGCCAGTGTGGATCAGCGTGCCCAGGCTCGGCTGGTTGGGCGAGAGGCCGACACCGAGGAAGGAGAGCGTGGCCTCCGTCAGGATCGCGAGGCCGAGATTGAGGGTGGCGATCACGAACACCGGGCCGAGCACGTTGGGCAGGACATGGGTCGCCATGATGCGGGGTGCGGAGAGGCCGATCACGCGCGCCGCCAGCACGTAGTCCTTGCCGCGCTCCACCATCGTTGAGCCGCGCACGGTGCGGGCGAATTGCGGCCAGAGCGAGATGCCGATGGAGAGGATGAGGACTTGCAGCTGCAAGGCTTCATGAGCTGAGGGCGGGAGTGCCGCGGCGACTACGCCGTCCACGAGCAGCGCGATCAGGATCGCCGGGAAACTGAGCTGCACGTCGGCGACGCGCATGAGCAGCGCGTCCGTGATGCCGCCGAGATAGCCTGCCGCGAGCCCCGCCGCGACGCCGAGCACGACCGCGAACAGCACGGCCGCGCCGCCCACGATCAGGCTGAGGCGCGTCCCGTAGAGGATCGCCGAGAGCATGTCCCGCCCTTGGTCGTCGGTGCCGAGCAGGTGGGCGGCGGCGCCGTCCGGCATGAAGGCGGGCGGCTTGAAGCTGTCGAGCAGGCTCAGGCTCGCGAGGTCGAAGGGGTCGTAGGGCGCGACCCAGCGGCAGAGAAAGGCGCTGGCCACGATCAGGAGCAGCACGAGCGCGGAGAGGATCGCCACAGGCGAGCGGCGGAAGCCGTAGGCGAGGTCGCTGTCCCAGGCGCGGGCCAGCCGGCCCGGTTGCAGGGTGGCCTCGCGGGCCTCGATCGTGCTGCTCATCGTGCGCTCCTGCGCGCGTGCCGCATCATCGCGCCGCCCGCAGCCGGGGATCAACGGCGAAGTAGAGCAGGTCCACGGCCAGGTTGATGACCACGAACACGACCGAGATCAGCATGAGATAGGCCGACATGACCGGGATGTCCGCGTTCTGCACGCTCTGCAAGAACAGGAAGCCGACGCCGGGCCACTGAAACACGGTCTCGGTGACGATCGAGAAGGCAATGACGCCGCCGAGCTGCAGGCCGACGATGGTGATGACGGGGACGAGCGTGTTCCGGAGCGCGTGACCGAAGGTGATCGCGCGGCGGGATAGGCCGCGGGCGCGGGCGAACCGGATGTAGTCCGAGCGCAGCACCTCCAGCATCTCGGCGCGCACCAGGCGCATGACCAGCGTCATCTGGAACAGCCCCAGCGTGATCGCCGGCAGCACGAGCGCCTTGAGGCCGGAGACGGTGAGGAATCCCGTGGTCCAGCCGCCCAGGTTGACCACGTCCCCGCGCCCGAAGCTGGGTAGCCAGCCGAGCACGACGCTGAACACGAGGATCAGGAGGATGCCGATGAGGAAGGTGGGCAGGCTGACGCCGACCAGGCTGAACACCATGAACAGGCGCGACAGCGGCGAGGCCCTATGCAGCCCGGCATAGATGCCCATCGGCAGGCCCACGGCGAGCGCGAGCAGGGAGGCGGTGAAGGCCAGCTCCAGCGTCGCCGGCAGCCGCTCGGCGAGCAGCGTCGAGACCGGCCGGGCGAGCCGGTAGCTGACGCCGAACTCGCCGTGCAGCGCGTGCCAGATGTAGCGGGCGTATTGCATGTAGAATGGCTGGTCGAGGCCGAACTGGTGGATCAGCGCGGCCTTCTGCGCCGCCGTGTAGTCCTGGCCGAGCATGATCGTCACTGGGTCGCCCACGTAGGCGAACATGGCGTAGGCGATCAGCCCGACGATGAGCACGACGGGCACGGCCTGCACGATGCGGACAAGGATGAAGGCGATCATGGGCGTGGCCTCGGGCCTTGGGGCGCTGGCCGCGCGGTGTGGCGTCCCTGCTGCTGTTCTAGGGCAAGGTGCGCCGCCGCGCCAAGCGGCGCAGCGACGGCACCGGCCTGATGCCGGCCGCCACGGGCGCTGTGGGCCGCGACACCCCCGCGAACTCGACCGCCAGCGTGTAGCCGATGCCGAGCAGCACCGGGCCGAGGAAGATGCCGAGCAACCCGAACGCAAGCGCCCCCCCGAGCACGCCCAGGATGGTCAGCAGGAAAGGCAGCCGCGCGCCGCGGGCGATGAAGTAGGGGCGGATGACGTTGTCCGACCCCGAGATGAACACCAGCCCGTAGGCGCCAAGGAAGATGGCCCAGCCGGTATGCCCCTCCGCCAGCAGCCAGAGCGCCGCCGGCACCCAGACCAACGGCGCTCCGACCGGCAGCACGGAGAGCAGCCCGGCGAGCAGCCCAAGCAGCACCGCCCGTGGCACGCCCGAGATCCACAGGCCGAACGCGGTGAGCAGCCCCTGCACCAGCGCCGTGCCGAGGAGGCCATAGACCGTGCCGCGCACCGTCACGCTCGTGAGCAGGATCAGGCGGTCAGCGTGCTCGCCGGCGATGCGGCGCATGGCGCCCCGCAGGAAGCGGGCGAGCGCGTCGCCGGACACCCAGAAGAAATAGGCGATCACCAGCGCGAGCACGACCTGCAGCAGCCCGCCCGCAAGGCCGAGCAGCAGGCTCAATCCCTGCTCGGCGATGATGCCGAACCAGGGCTTGAAGAAACCCACGGCACTGCCGAGGTCCGCCGCCCAGATGTTCCAGTAGTCGGACAGCGTCGGCCCGACGAGGGGCAGGGCGAACAGCCAATGGGGTGAGGAGGGCATCCCGCCTTCCAGCAGATTTCGTGATCGAGGCGCGTAGGCGCTCCACGTCGTCTGCCCCTTTCGGGACTGCGATCGCGATCGGCAGCACGAGCAGCACCGCCGTGAGCAGCACCATGACGGCCGCAGCACCGGCGCGGCCCAGCCGCAGCCGGGCGCGCAGCCAGCGGCAGACTGGCCACGTCGTGGACACCAGGATCGCCGCCCACAGCATCGCCGAGAGGAACGGCTGCAGGACGAGCGCGCATCCCACGGCAAGCCCGGCGAGCAGCACGCCCAGAAGCAACCGCTCCGCGGTCATTGGCAGTGCCACGGTTTGAGATCGAGCTCCGTCACTCCATACTCCTTCCTGTCATGGCCGGGCTTGATCCCGGAGCCCGGACATGACGACGGGCGCTGCGTTTCAAAGATACGACCCGGTCAATACGTGAATTGAATCCTATCCCTTGGCTCATAAGCTGTCGGCTGAGACCCATATCGTCTGCGCGGCATGGCCAGGCAACTGCTCGGCTGACACGAGCGTTGCATTCGGGTACGTTCCGCTCCCCTGGCCCTCTGTCATGAGGCCCGCAGTGCCGCGCTTCGCCGCCAATCTCTCGATGATGTTCAACGAGGTCCCGTTCCTCGACCGCTTCGGCGCGGCGCGACGGGCGGGCTTCGACGCTGTCGAGTTCCTGTTCCCTTACGAGCATCCGGCAGGCGAGTTGCGTGAGCGCCTCGACGACACGGGGCTTGCCGTTGCCTTGTTCAACATGCCGCCAGGGGATTGGGCTGCTGGTGAGCGTGGCCTCGCCGGCCTGCCCGGCCGGCAAGCTGAGTTCCGCGATGGCGTCGCGCGCGCCCTCGATTATGCGCACGCCCTGGACTGCCCGCTGCTGCACTGCATGGCCGGGATCGTGCCGCCCGACGCGATGCCGGGCGTGGCGGCCAATCTCTACGTCGCCAATCTCGCTTGGGCCGCGGAGCGGGCATCCGGCTCGGGCGTGCGCATCATCATCGAGCCCATCAACCATCGCGACATGCCAGGCTACCTGCTGCACACCACGGCGCAGGGCGCTAGCGTGGTCGAGGCGCTCGGGAAGGACCGCGTCGGCCTGCAGCTCGATCTCTATCACTGCCAGGTCAGCGAAGGCGACCTGACTCGGCACATGCAGGCGCTCCTGCCCATCACCGCTCACGTCCAGATCGCCGACGTGCCGGGCCGTCACGAGCCCGGCACGGGCGAGATCGCCTGGGGCTGGGTGTTCGGTCAACTCGATGCACTCGGATACGAGGGCTGGGTAGGCTGCGAGTATCGTCCCGCCGGGGAAACCGTCGCCGGCCTAGCTTGGCGAGATCACTATGGCACATAAATTCCTAATCGTGATAAATACCCTGAACAGAACGAGAACAAATAACTTGTCTCAGTCACATCTTTTTCACGACCGCTGTCGCTACAAATGTATGAAGATATAGATACGTCCCGTATGAGCGGAGGCGTCATGACTGAGGGGAACAGAATGCGGTTCGCGGATATCGGTCAGCAGCTTCGGGCATACAGGCTCGAATCCGGGCTGCGGGCAGAAGAGATTGCATCTAGGCTGGGTGTGTCGCGTGCCGCGCTTTATCGGTACGAAAAGGGAGACGTCATCAAGCTCGACACCGTCCAGCGGCTGTCCGCCCTCCTGAAGATCTCGCCGCTGTCGCTGATGGGCATCGGCGTCGAGTATTACGGACGGCCCAGTGCTTTTTTCGAGCGGCTGCGCCAGATCGAGGAAACCGCCGATCAGGAATTGTTCGCCTATACGCCTGTCTGTTACCTCACGACTTCGGACGCCTACGACGCGGCGCTGGCCGGCGCGCTGCAGGACGCGGCGACCGCGCCGGGCGTGGATCGTGGCCAGGCCAGTGCGGCTGCAGAGCAGCTCCTCGGCGTGCTCACGGCGCGCAAGCGACTCTACATGCAGCGGCGGCCCGCCATCATCGCGGTTCTCTCGATCCCGGCGATTCGGGGCTTCCTGGAATTGGGCGTCGGCGGCCAGCTCCCGGTCTCGGAGCGGACGCGCCGGCGCTGCCGGGATGCTGCGGCTCAGGAGATTTCGCACGTGGCGGACCTGATGGAGGCGCAGCCGATGGGGTTGCAGTTCGGCTTGGTCCCGCACGGCGGGCAGGGCAGCTTCGCGCTGCTGCGCTCGCGCGACCGGGCGACGCTCGCCATCAACCCCTTCATGCCTGACACGCCGCCCGTCGGGCAGAATGGGGTCTCGATCATCACCGGCGCCGACGAGGCGATCGCCGCGCACCAGCGCGTGGCCGAGCCGCTCTGGCGCGAGGCGGTGAAGGGGCCGGAAGCCGCGGCGCAGGTGCGGGCGCTCCTGCCGAGTGCGGAGTAGGCCCTGCAGGGCGACTACTGGAGCAGCCACCGAGGGGTAGGCGATTGGGGAGCGGGGCGTTAGGCTCGTGACATGAGCCTACCCCCGCACCCTGATCTCCAGGTCATTTCCGACGACTCCGTTTGGAACGGCCGTTTCCCGCTCCATCTCGTGCGCTTCCGCAACCGCCGCTTCGACGGCACGTGGTCCGGGACGCGCACCTGGGAGCTGTGGCGCCGTGGCCCCGCCGCCGCCCTCCTGCCTTATGACCCGGTGCAGGATGTCTTGGTCCTGACCGAGCAGTTCCGCCTGCCCGCCCTCGTCGCGGGCGTCGAGCCGGTCATGCTCGAAGTGCCGGCCGGCCTCTGCGACAAGGGGGAGGACCCGGCGGCGACCGCCCGGCGCGAGGCCGAGGAGGAGGCCAAGCTGACGGTCACGGCGCTTGAGCGGATCGGCGACTTCGTGCTGAGCGCGGGCGCCTCGGACGAGCGGTGCACGCTCTTCGCCGGGCGCATCGACGCCCCCGCCGCCGGGCCGGACGGGCTGATCGGCTCGGGCGGGCTTGCGAGCGAGAACGAGGATATCCGGGTGCGGCGGATGCCAGCGGCCGACGCCGTCGCGCGGGCGCTGGCGGGCGAGTATCCGAACGCGATCACCAGCTTAGCACTCTTCTGGCTCGCCTCCCGGCGCGACTGGCTGCGCGCGCGATGGGGGTGCGCGTGACCGAGCGGCTCTATCTCGGCGATTCGGCGCTCGCGGAGGCGGAGGCGCGCGTTGTCTCGGCCGGACCTGATGGCGTCGTGCTCGACCGCAGTCCGTTCTACCCGCGCGCGGGCGGCCAGCCGGGCGACCAGGGCTGGCTTCGCTGGGGCGGCCCCGACTGGCGCCAGAATGAGATGCAGGTTGCCGACACGGTGAAGGGCGACGGCGACGCCGTGCTGCACGTGCCCGCGCCGGGCGCGGCGCTGCCTCAGCCGGGAACGCTCGTGCGCGCCGTCCTGGACTGGCCGCGGCGGCACCGGCTGATGCGGATGCACACGGCGCTGCACCTGCTCTGCGCGGCGCTCCCCGGCGCCGGCGTCACGGGCGGGCAGATCGGCCCCGACCGCTCGCGCCTCGACCTCGACCTGCCCCAGGCTCCTGATCGCGCCGCGCTGGAGGACGCGCTCCACGCCTTCGTCGCCGCTGCGCACCCGGTCAGCACGGAGTGGGTGGACGAAGCCGTGCTCGACGAGAACCCGGCGATGGTTCGCACTCTCTCCGTCAAGCCGCCGCGCGGCACGGGGCGGCTCCGGCTCGTGCGGATCGGCGCGGGGGAAGCTCCCGTGGATTTGCAGCCCTGCGGCGGCACGCACGTCGCGAACACTGCCGAGGTGGGCGCGCTCCGCGTCGCCAAGGTGGAGAGCAAGGGCCGGCAGAACCGGCGCGTCGTCCTCGAACTGGTGGAGTAGCGCCATGGACATCCTGGTGGGCACGGAATGGCTCGCGGCCGAGTTGGGCAAGCCGGACCTCGTGGTGCTCGACGCCACCAGCTTCCTCCCCGGCCAGGACAAGAACGCCGAGGCCGAGTTCCGCCGCGCGCACGTGCCGGGCGCGCGGCGCTTCGACGTGGAGCTGATCGCCGACCCGGAGAGCGACCTGCCTCACACGGTCCCTTCGCCGACCCGCTTCGCCAAGCTCGTCGGCGCGCTGGGCGTCTCGAACAGGAGCCGCGTCGTGCTCTACGACCAGAACGGGACGATGTGGGCGACGCGCGCCTGGTGGATGCTCGGCCTCTACGGGCATGACCAGGCGGCGGTGCTCGACGGCGGCCTGCCCAAGTGGGAGCGGGAGGGCCGCGCCGTCGAGACCGGCCCGGTGAAGCCCGCAGCGCCCACCACCTTCACGCCGGCCTGGCGCGCGACGCGGGTGCGCGGCATCGGCGACCTGATGTCGGCCTCGAACAGCCCGAACCTGATCCTCGACGCGCGCTCGGCCGGGCGCTTCACGGGTGCTTCGCCCGAAATCCGGCCTGGCCTCGCTTCCGGCCACATCCCAGGGAGCCGCAACCTGCCGTCCTCGGAGCTGGTCGGGCCGGACGGCACGCTGCTCCCGCCCGATGCCTTACGCGCCAAGCTGGGGGCCGTGGGCGCGGACGGGAGCCGTCCCGTCGTCACCAGCTGCGGCAGCGGCGTCTCCGCGACGCTGATCGCCTTCGCCATGGCCCGTGCCGGGCTGCCCTTGCCCGCCGTGTATGACGGCTCGTGGACCGAGTGGGGCGGGCGGCCCGACACGCCCAAGGAGACCGGCTGATGCCCGACGACCAGCGCCCTGGGCAAGGCCGCGCCCCGCCAGAGCGCTTCGCGACGCGGCTCACGCACGCGGGCCGGGCCGGCACCCGTGTCCACGGCTTCGTCAACCCGCCGGTCCACCGCGGCAGCACGGTGCTCTATCCGAGCATGGCCGAGCGCAAGGCAGCGTTCGGCGCGCGCCGGTTCGACCAGGCGCTGCTCTACGGCGTCATGGGCAACCCGACGCATTTCGCCCTGGAGGACATGGTCGCCGAGATCGAGGGCGGCACGCGCTGCCAACTCGTCTCCTCCGGCCTGAGCGCGATCACCACCCCGCTGCTCGCCTACCTCGGCGCGGGCGACCACTGCCTGATGCCGGACAGCACCTACGGCCCGGCGCGCACGTTCTGCGACGGAATGCTGCGCCGGCTCGGCGTCGAGACGAGCTACTACGACCCCGAGGTGGACGGGGCCGGCCTCACCGCCCTGATGCGGCCGAACACGCGCGTCGTCTATCTGGAGAGTCCCGGCAGCCACACTTTCGAGGTGCAGGACGTGCCCGCCCTCGCCCGCGCCGCGCACGCGGGCGGCGCCAAGGTGCTCATGGACAACACCTGGGGCATCCATTTCTTCCAGCCGTTCCGGCACGGCGTCGATGTGAGCATCCAGGCGCTCACCAAGTACGTCGTCGGGCACTCGGACGTGCTGCTCGGCGGCGTGACCACCAATGCGGACGAGGACTGGAAGCGGTTGCGCGACGCGGCGTTGGCGCTCGGGCAGTACGCCAGCCCGGACGATTGCTGGCTCGCGCTGCGCGGGGCGCGCACGATGGCGGTGCGGCTGCGCCATCAGATGGAGGCGGGGATCGAGGTCGCGCGCTGGTTCGAGGGCCGGCCGGAGGTGCGCCGCGTCTTGCATCCGGCGCTGCCGGGTGCGCCGGGCCATGCGCTGTGGAAGCGGGATTTCACCGGCGCGTGCAGCCTGTTCGGGGTGGAGTTCCAGCCGCGCTACACGCGCGAGGCGACGCACGCGATGGCGGACAGCCTGCGCTTGTTCGGCATCGGCGCGTCGTGGGGCGGCTATGAGAGCCTGGTGCTGCCGACCACCGGCTTCATCACCCGCACGGCCGCGGCGAGCAGGTTCGAGGGGCCGGTGTGCCGCTTCCACATCGGGCTGGAGGACACGCGCGACCTGATCGCGGACTTGGAGAGCGGGCTGGAGGCGTTGCGGGCCGCGGGATAGTTCTGGCGACCCTGCCCTGTCTTCGACGCGCAAATCGTCACGAGACTGCTATATTGCGCTCATCATCCTGTAATCCAACGATGTTACAGACCGCGGCACCATGGTCCGGGTGCCGTCCGCATGACCGCCGTTCTCGTCCACGAGGTGCCGTGCCGCCTACGTTTCCGAGTCCAGCACCTCAAGCACGATAGCCGGCGCGCGGAGCGGCTTCGGGATCGCATCGCGGCGATGCAGGGTGTCGCAGGGGTCAGCGCCAGCCCGCTGACGTGCAGCTTGATCATCACTCACGACGGCCGGGCCGCGACGCGAGAGCGGATCACCACGGCACTTGAGGCTTGCGGGCACTCGATCCTGATCACTGCACCAGTCGCGGCCCATCTTGGACATGCGCCAGCAGGAGCGCATCCACTCCTCCGCATCCTGGCCGAAACCTTGCTGGAACGGCTGCTGCACACCGCCCTTGCCGCCGTGGTCTGAACGCTCCGCGCCCAGGTCACTCCTTGAATCGTGAAGGTCCAGCCCTGTATTGAGAATGGGGCAGCGCGTAGGTGCTCCCTATCATCGTTCGGTCACACACGGAGCGGCCAAGGGGCGGCATGGCGCTGGTCGAGGACATTCTCAAGGGCAACCTACTCACCGTCGCTGCCATCGGCGCGACGGCGGTCGTGTTGCCGAAGGTGCTCCCCAACCTGTCCCCATCGTTGCGCTCGGCGATCCAGGGCGGCGTGTCGTTGTTCCTGGAGTTTGAGTTCGGAAGCCGAAGGCGGCATCGTCAGCACGCTGGCGAAGAGCGCCTTGGAGTCCGTGCTCACGAGCCTCTCCGGCTCCGGCTCCGCGGATGAGAAGCACCAGGCGGCCGAGGCCGCAGTGGAGAATTTCAAGCGGACGGCGCACAGCCGCGCCCGGCGCTATGGGCGCAATGACCGAGATCGCTCGGCCCGCTACAAGCGGCACATCGCGGCGCTGCACCGCGCCCTTGAGCGCGCGCGCTCTCATCACACGGGTGCGAAAGCGACGGCTTTGTCGAACCTCTCGGCCTCGCTCGCCGACGCGCAGCCCCATACAGGTTGAGGAGAACAGTCTTGGCCCTACTCGACGATCTCGCGAAGGGCGCCGCGACCCCGACCGGGCTTGCGGTCGGCGTCGGTGCGGCGCTGCTGGCGCCCGTGCTGGCGCCGGCGGCCTCCCAGATCCTCCGCCCGGCGGCCAAGGCCATGATGCGGACCGGAATCACCCTCTATCGCAGCGTGGTCGAGCCGGTCAGCGCGGCGGTCAGCGGCCTGGTCGCCGAGGCGCAGCTTGAGTTGGCCACGGCGTCCGCCGAGTCCACGCCGCCCGGCGCGGCCGCCCCGGAACCAGCCGCTCCCAAGACGCCGCGACCGCATAAGCGCCGCGGCAATCATCCCTAGCGCGCCCATCACTAGCGCAAACCGGGCATCGGCGCGCAATCCCAGCACAGGAGACAACGGGCATGGCTTTCTTCGATGATATGTTCAAGGGCGGCAACATCGTCACCGGCGTCGCCATCGCGGTCGGCACGGCCGTGATTCTCCCCACCGTCGCGCCCGCGCTGAGCAACGCGCTCCGCCCGGCGGCCAAGGCCGTCATCAAGGGCGGCATCCTGGCTTATGACCGAGGCCGCCAGGCGATGGCGCAGCTCGGCGAGATGACCAGCGACATGGTCGCCGAGGCTCGCGCGGATGCGCACCATGCCGAGGCTGCGGTGGAACCGACTGCGGGCGAAACGCACGCTGCTTGAGGCGCACGAGCCTCGCACCGTGATTGGCGCGGCCGCCGCCTGCGGCCGCGCCGCCCCGGCGACACGCCGGTCCTCTCTATCTCGGACATCTTGAGGCCGCCGTGTCCTCTCTCGACGCCCTGGCTCAACGGCGTAGCGCGCCGCGTGATGAACCTCCCGATGCGCGTCCGCGCCCTACCGACGCGGTGAGCCTCGTCATCCCGGTCCATGCCTGCGTGCCGGGCCGGGTTCGCTGGCATGTGCGCGGGCTGCGCGGCGATCCAGCGCTGAAGGTTGTGCTGGAAAACGGTCTCACCGAGCTGCCCGGCATCCATGCCGCGAGCGCCAGCACCGACACCGGCAACCTCCTCACCCAGTTCGACCCAACCGTTCCTCCCGAGCGGATCGGCGAGCGGATCGCCGCCCTCGCGCGCGGCGACGCCGTGCCGCCGCCCGGCATCTCCGGCCCGCCCGACTGGCACGCGCGCCCTGCCGACACCGTGGTCGGGGCGTTCAGCACATCGGAGATCGAGGGCTTGACCACCGCGGCGGCCCGCGAGCGCCTGGCCGAGCACGGCGCGAACGCACTGCCGCCGCCGCCGTCCCGCTCGGGCCTCGGCATCTTCCTCGGTCAGTTCCAGACCTTGCCCATCGGCCTGCTCGTCGCGGCCGGCGCGTTCTCGGTCGTCACGGGCGGCTTGGTCGAGGCCGCGGCCATCCTCGCCGTCGTCGGCTTCAACGGCGCGCTCGGCACGGTGATCGAGAGCCGGTCGGAGCGCACCATACGCAGCCTCGGCACGGGGGAGACTGAGCCGGCCCATGTCGTGCGCGACGGCGTGCCGGCCGAGATCGAGCCGGAAGCGGTCGTGCCGGGCGACCTCATCGAGCTGCTCCCCGGCACGGTCGTGCCGGCGGACGCCCGCGTGCTCTCGGCGCGGGACCTGCGGGTGGGCGAGGCCATGCTGACGGGCGAGAGCCTGCCCGTCGCCAAGTGGGCGGAGCCGGTTGACCGCGCCATGCCGCTCGCGGACCGGGCCAGCATGGTGTTCCGCGGCACTGCGGTCACGGGCGGCAGCGGCACCGCGGTCGTGGTCGCTACCGGGGCGCGCACGGAGATGGGCCGCATCCAGCATCTCGTCGGCGACGCGGGTCGGCCGAAGACGCCCATGCAGCGCCAGCTCGACCATCTCGGGCGGCAGCTCGTGTGGGCGTCGCTCGCGGCCTGCGCCGCAGTGATGGGCGTGGGCGCGCTGCGCGGCATCGCGCTGCTCCAGGTCGTGCGGTCGGGCATCTCGCTCGCCGTCGCCGCGATTCCCGAGGGGCTGCCCATGGTCGCGACCACGACGCTCGCGCTCGGCATCGAGGACATGCGCAAGCGCGGCGTCCTGGTGCGACGCCTGGATGCGGTGGAGTCGCTGGCGAGCGTGGGCGTGGTGTGCTTCGACAAGACGGGCACGCTGACCCTGAACCAGATGCACGTCACCGAGGTGGCAAGCGGCGGTCGGCGGTTCCGCACCGGGCCGGACGGCGCGCTGCTCGACGCCGATGGGCAGCCCATGCGCCTCGGGGGGGACCCCGATCCGAACGATCCGCTCGCCTGGCTGCTGCGCGTGGGCGTGCTGTGCAGCGACGCCGGGGTGGAGGAGCGGGACGGCGCGCTCGCGCCCACCGGCTCGGCCACCGAGGGCGCGCTGGTGCGGCTCGCGCTGGACGCCGGGCTCGACGTGGCGGCGCTGCGCGAGGCGCATCCGCGCCTGGCGGTACGTCACCGCACCGATGATTACCGCTTCATGGCCACCGCGCACCGCACCGCATCGGACGGGGACGATGCCTTGGTCGCGGTCAAGGGCAGCCCCGCCGAGGTGCTGGAGCTGTGCGCCTGGGAGTTGCGCGATGGCACGCGCAAGCCGCTCACGGCGCAGCGGCGCGCGGCGATCCTGCGCGCGAACGACGCGATGGCGGCGGACGCGCTGCGCGTGCTCGGCTTCGCGTTCGGCGAGACGTCGGAGCTGGCCCTGCTCGATGGTGACGATGCCGCGGTGCCAGTCGCCGGGCTGACCTGGATCGGCCTTGCCGGCATGGCGGACCCGGTGCGCCCCGGCATGGCCGCGCTCATGCGGACCCTGCACGGCGCGGGCCTGCGCACGGTGATGATGACCGGCGACCAGGTTCCCACGGCCCGCGCTGTCGCTAGGCAGCTCGGCCTGGCCGAGGATGGCCCCAAGGGCGGTCCCAAGGGCGGCAATGTCGAGGTGTTCGATGTGGCCGACATCGAGCGTCTCTCCGGGAGCGAACTGGCCGCGGCGGCGCGTCGCGCCCACGTCTTCGCCCGCGTCAGCCCGGCGCAGAAGCTGCTCCTCGTGCGCGCCCTGCAAGCGGCCGGCGAGCGCGTCGCCATGACCGGAGACGGCATCAATGACAGCCCGGCGCTCAAGGCCGCCGATGTCGGCGTTGCCATGGGAGGTGCAGCAAGCAGCGAGGCCGCGCGCGAGGTGGCCGACGTGGTCTTGCAGACGGACGACCTCGCGACGCTCGCCGTGGCGGTCGAGCGCGGGCGGACGACCTACGTCAACGTCCGCAAGAGCATTCGCTATATGCTGGCCACGAACTTGAGCGAGATCGTGGTCGTCCTGGGGGCGACGCTGGCCGGGTTCGCCGAGCCGCTGACGGCGATGCAGCTCCTGTGGATCAACCTGGTTGGCGACATCCTGCCCGGCCTCGGCCTCGCCTTCGAGCCGCCCGAGCCCGGCGTGATGCAGCGCCCGCCGAACGCCGCGGACGGCGAGATCATCGAGCGCCGCGAGCTGGGCCGGCTCGGCCTCCAGGGCGGCACGATCGCGGCGGGCAGCCTCGCCGCCTTGGGCTGGGGGGCGCTGCGCCACGGCGCCGGGCCGGAGGCGCGCACGATGGCGTTCGGCAGCTTGGTAACGGCGCAGCTCCTGCATGCGCTCACCGCCCGCTCCGACGAGAACGGGCCGGGCGCCCTGCCGCCGAACCGGCCGCTCACGGGATTGCTGCTCGCCTCGGTCGCGTTGCAGGCGGTGGGATTGCTGGTGCCGGGCGTGCGTACGGTGCTGGGCGTGGTGCCACTCGGGCCGCTGGACCTGGCCGTGACCGCGGCGGCGGGCGTGTTCCCTTACGTCGCGAACGAGGCGCTCAAGGCGGCGCGGCCGTTGCCTGCGCCCAGCACCAAACCCATCGTGAGTCCGCCTTTGTAGCCGCAGGCCACCCCACGTCGGCACGGTCAGGCTTGGGTTGGCCAGCTCACAGGACGCTGGCGGTTCAGGGGGAGCGCGACGCCGGGTCAGGCCGAGGCCGAGCAGGGCCAGCGAGGCGGGTTCCGGACCGCCGCGACCACAGGCGTCGCGAAAAAACGATGGAACCCGGAGCTATCCTCATAAACGCCCACGATTTTCTCGGCGTCGTTGATGCCGAGGGTGTCGTGCCTACCGTCGCGTTCGGATCGTCAATAGTGGTAAAGTTGTAGCTCAACGCCGCGCGGGCGTGACTCGGCACGAAGGCGGCGAAGGCCGCTAGAACGGCCAGGAGAGCGTGCCGCATGGGATGACCTTTAGGTTGACCCGCGCTTACATTGGTGCGATTTTACTACGACTGCAAGAGCTTTCCCGAGCATTGCCTCGATACCGGAACTACGTGGATAAATACCCATGATCCAAATCCCGTTAGACTGCCCTCATTGTCACACGGAGAGGGTAGCTTTCCGTGGTGACTACTTCATGCCGTGCGATAATATGAGCTCTGAATTCATCATACTCCTCCAATGCGGCTATTGCCAAAATGGAATTGTGGGAAAATTTCGCGGTCAAAACTTCGTACACTGGATACAAACTAATGGTATGGTGAGTCCACCGCAGATATTGGGAGTGTGGCCGAAGGCTGAACCGCTTAATGCTCCGAAGCATCTGCCGGAAATATACGTGGCTTCTTTCTTCAGGGACTTGATAGCTTGCGGCGCAACGGGTACGACGCGTCCGGCACCATGTTCCGCAAGTCTCTGGACGTGGCCCTCAAGCATGTTCATCCTGAAGGGAGAGGCACACTCCAGAAGCGCATTGATGCCTTGCCGCAGGAACTCGGCATCACGCCTGCGATGAAGCAATGGGCGCACGAAATCCGAGACCTTGGGAACGATGCTGCTCACGAGGAGGAGCCGTTCACGGAGAGAGAGGCGAAGGCGCTGCACGCTTTTACCGAGATGTTCCTGACCTACGCGTTCACTCTGCCGGGCATGCTTGAAGAGCGTAAGAAAGCGGAGCCGCCGGTTTAACGCTACGCGATCAGCGCCCAATTTCAGAGTGAGACACTACCGCTATCGATCCCTGCTTCCCCTTGCCCTGCCGTGAGAAGGGTGCACCATACGCCCGATGCCGCCGCGCGTCGCAATCACCGGGCGTGTGCCCGCTGACCTTCGCTACGGAGGGCCGAACCATGCCTGATGCCGACGCATCGCTCCCTCTCGCCGAGGTCGAGCACCGCATCCCCGGCCGGATGCGGCTGCGCGTCCGTGCGCGGCGCGGCGACGCCGGGTTCTTCCAGCGGCGGAAGCGCGCCTCGCGCGCATGCCGGGCGTCCAGGCCGTGCACGCGAATCCCCATACAGGCAGCATCCTGGTCGAGCACGCGGGCGACGAGGCCGCCGTGCTCGCCGCCGCACGGGAGCAGGGCTTGTTCGGGGTTGCCCCGCCTGCCCAGCCCCCGAACCCCTTGGTGGGCGTGGAGACGCCCGCCAGGCTCAACGTCGCCGCCATGGGCCTCGCCGGCGCCGGGCTGCTGCAAGTCGCGCGGGGTCAGGTGGTCGGAAGTGCGTCCGAGAGCCTGTTCAATGCCCACAGCGCCTACACCACCACGGGGCAGCCCTGGCTCGCGGCTCTCCTCGCCGGGTTTGGCGTGATCCAGCTCGCCAGGGGCGAGGTGCTGGGATCGGCCACCTCGCTGTTCCTCTACGCGCTCAGCGCCCGGCGCAGGGCGGAGCATCAGGCGGTAGGGGACACGATTTAGTGGAGCACGAGGAGCTAGGACGCGCCGAGGCCGTGGGTGTGGTGGCGGCGTCCACACGGCGACTGTTCCCTATCGTCTCGGAGCAGCAGGCGCGCGAGCTGGCCGCGCTGGTGCTGCGCGACCTGGAAGCGCGCGGGATTCGGCTCGTTCGGGACCGGGCATAGCAGCGAGACTAACGGGCGATCTGCCCATGGACGAGGAGCTACGCTTGACCTCTGACGTCGTGCCGGCCCGCGCTGCTTACGAGGCCTGGGCTGCGACCTATGACACGCAGGCCAACGCTACGCGCGACCTCGACGCGGCGGTACTGCGCGCGGCCGGCCTGTCCTTGGACGGGCAGACCATCATCGAGATCGGGGCAGGGACTGGCAAGAATACGGCCTATCTCGCGGCGCACGCGAGCAGCGTGCTCTCGCTCGATTTCTCGGCGGCCATGCTGGCGCGCGCCCGCGAGCGAGTGCCGGGCGGCCACGTACGCTTCGTCGAGCACGACGTCACCGCCGTACTATGGAAGGCGCGGGGGACTGTAGGTGAGGGGTGTTGGGTGGGTTGGCAGTTAGGGAGCAGTTCGTGAGTTGGGAGCGGGGTGGTGTTGATGCGAGCAGCACGTCGGCGAGCAGGCGCGGGGTACGTGTTAGTTGGGGTGGTGGAGCGTACTGGGCGGCGCGCTCACCGATCGGCGCGAAAGCACGAGCGCGAAGGGCGACGCGAGCGCGCGTGGCGGTGTTGTCAGGCAGTGCGCCGTCGTGCAGGAAGCGGCTGAAGTTAGTCCCAGCGCGGAGCATGTAGTCCATCGCCTTGGCCACGTCGTTGTGGCGCGACAGCTTGCCGCGGGCTGGCGCTCCAGGCTCGAGATCGGCGACAGAGGTGCGACGTGCTGCTGGCGCACGGCCAGGCGCGCTCTGGGGCAGGCCGTTGATGGCGCGCTCGACCGCGAAGATGGCTCGATCCGCCGCACCGCTGCGCGAGTGGCGCGCGTGCGAGCTGCGCAGGTCAAACAGCTTCCCGTCCGTGCGCCCACACCCGGTCGGTGACGGACCGGCTGCGTGCCTCGAGTAGAGGTCGTTGAACCCGGCGTAAGCGTCAGCGCAGCCGCCCGCGTAGCCGGCCAGGTGGCTTGGGGTGCTGACCGTGCGGTCGGGCGAGTAGAAGAACACCGCGCGGCGGCCTGGCCGCGAACGGCCGGTCGTCGCGCACGTAGGTCCATAGCCGCCCGGTGCTGGTCTGCCCTTCGCCAGCACCGGCACGGTGGTGTCGTCGCCATGCAGCCGCCGGCCGCCATCACTGCGCGCGGATCAGCGCGTCAGCGGCGCGAGCGCGCGTGCAGGCGCCGACCCAGTCGGCCAGGGTCGAGACGTAGCCGACCCTTCCGCGCAAGGTCTCGCTCTGGCGGTTGAGCGGCAGGTGCTGGCCAAACTTGGCTCAGGATCATGGCCAGCAGCTCCGGCCCGCCGGCCGCGCGCGATGGGATGGAACGGCGCGGCGGCTGCTGACACGCTCGCAGGCGCGGCAGGAGAAGCGCTCGCGCACGGTCTGGATACCTTCCAGTGCCGGGGCACTACCTCCAGCGTCTCGGTCACGTCCTCGCCAGCTTGGCGAGCTGCCGCCGCAGCACGGGCAGGCAGCAGGTGCCGGGACACCACCCGCTCGCGCGGCAAGTGCGCCGGCAGGGACCTCGCACCGGCTTGCGCCGCGCGGGCCGACGCGGGGCCGCGCCGTCCTGCCCCGTCGCGGTCCGGCCGCCAGTTCGTCCTCGCTGGCTGCGGCCTCGAGTTCCTCGAGCTGCAGCTCCAACTGGTCGAGCAGCTTGCGGCCGCGCTCGGCAGAGGCGCCGAAGCGCTCGTGCTGAGCTTGGCGATCAGCAGCTTGAGGTGGGCCACCATCGCCTCGGCCCGCGCGCGCGCCTCCGCCTCGCGCCGCGCCAGCCGCTCAGCAGCGAGGGCGCCGCGGAGCGCGTCGATGGTGTCGGGCCAGCGTCGCGGCGTCACGCTCCGGAGTGACCACATCCGCAGCGGGCTGTGCCCCCATGGCCGTCAGTCGCCTCAGCCAGCCATCTCGGGACGCCAGGTGCGCTGCGGGTGCCTCCAGTCGATGCCTCCAGCAGCATCGCCAGGGTGCCGGGGTGAGCGAGACGACACCTCCGTGGCCGCGGCCACACGAACCGGCCCCGCTCCAGCCTCGCGTAGAGCGACATGCCGACCCGTCATGCCAAAGCAGTTCACCAGGTCAGCGCGACGGCCTCTGAACACGTAAAGGTCGCCCCCGTGCGGATCGCGCCCAAGGCTGCTGCACCTGCAAAGCAAGGCCATTCAGCCTACGCATGTCGGTCGCGCCCGCGGCCAGCCACACCCGCACGCCGGAGGGGACCGGGATCACCCGCGCAGCGCCGCCAGCACCCGTCGCAACGCGGGCAGGTTCACGTCCGCGCCACCCGCACCTGGCGACCGTCACCGAGCTCGATCTCGATCAGCCCCGCCTGCGGCCGCCGCGGTACAGGCAGCGGTCCAGGACGCGGCTCCGCAGGGGAGCACAACGCACCGGCGTGCCGGCGCCGAGCATCTGCACGGGCAGAAGACCGGCGTGTCCGGCGCACCAGGACGCCGTCGCGCACCTGCCGCCGCCAGGTGAACACCAGGCTCTCGCACACGCCGTGGCACGCGACGGCGGACCCGCGCGCCCGGCTCCTGCGTCGCGGCGACGATGCGCAGCTTGTCTGTGTGCCCACCGCCGCCGGCGCTCCGCGGTGATGATCTCACCACGCGTCATCGACACTCAGCGCACTTAACACCGTTAAGGTGGAGGGGTACGAGGCGGGTAGGGGGATACCCGCCCGTGGCCGGCCCCCGACGGACAGGCAGGTGTCGTGGTCGGCAATCTTGTGCTGGAACACGTCGCCGCTTTGCACCCCGTGCTTGCCGAGGCGCACCGAGTGCTGCGGCCGGGCGGTCTGCTGTTTTTGTGCGAGCTCCACCCCTATCGCCAGATCTGCGGCGCCCAGGCCCAGTTCCAGGGCGAGGAAGGGCTGGTGCTGGTCGAGACCTACCCTCATGCAGTGTCGGATTACGTGAACGCGGCGCTGGACAGCGGCTTCGGCCTCGTGCGTCTCGGTGAATGGCAGGATGCCGATCTCGGTTCCGAGCGCGTATTCCAGGCGCCGCCCAGGTTGCTGTCCATGCTGTTCCGCCGCCGAGCCTGACGCGCGCTAGGCGTCCCCGGTTCCGTGTTGCGCCTGCCCGACACCGCGCCTATGCAGCCGGCCATGCCCGAGGACCAACCGATCCACGTTGAGACCTGCACGGGGACGGCGCTGCTTCCGCTGCTGCCCGCGCTCGCCCGCCTGCGGATCGCCGTGTTCCGTGAGTGGCCCTATCTCTACGACGGCAGCGGCGCGTACGAATCCGATTACACGCAAACCTACCTGGATAGCCCGCGCGCGGGAGTCGTATTCGCCTTCGCGGGCGAGGAGCCTGTTGGGGCGGCGACCTGCCTTCCCCTCGCGGACGAGGGCGACGTTGTGAAGGCGCCATTTCTCGCCCAAGGCATTGATCCCTCGCGTGTGTTCTACTTCGGCGAGAGCGTGCTTCTGCCCCACATGCGCGGGCGCGGCATCGGGGTGCGCTTCTTCGAAGGGCGAGAAGCCCACGCGCGCGGGGTTTCGGACGCAGAGTTCGCCTGCTTCTGCTCCGTCGAGCGCGCGCCTGACGACCCGCGCCGGCCACCAGGCTACACGCCGCTCGACGCGTTCTGGCGCAATCGGGGCTATCAGCCGATGTCCGGTCTCGCCTGTACCATGCACTGGCGTGAGGTCGGGCAGACGGACGAGACGCCGCACAAGCTCAACTTCTGGGGCCGCGCGCTCAGGGACGCTCCGCTGCCGTGACGACGCTGCGCCTCGCGGTGAGCGCCTGGCAGATCGGCCGGGTGGACGGCGTCGCTGGCTTCGCGCGCCGGCTCGATGCAGCCGTAGCCGAGGCGAGGGTGGCGCGGGCGGACCTGCTCGTGCTGCCCGAGTATGCTGCCATGGAAGCGGCGGTGCAGTCCGCGCCGGACATCGCGGCCGAGTTGATGACCGCCTGCGACCAAGCGGACGCGCTGCTCGCCGCTATGCGCGGCTGCGCTGTCCGCCACGGCGCCTGGCTCGCGCCCGGCAGCCTGCCCATGCGGCGGGACGGCGGCGAGATCCACAATCGCGCGCCCCTGATCGCGCCGGATGGACGCATCGCCTTCCAGGGCAAGCGCCTGATGACGCGCTTCGAGGCGGAGGAATGGGGCGTCGTGGGCGGCGACCTGCCGGGCGTGTTCGAGACGCCTTGGGGCCGAATCGGTCTCGCCATCTGCTTCGACGCCGAGTTCCCCACGCTCGTCCGTGCCCAGGTCGAGTTGGGTGCGTGGCTCGTGCTCGTGCCGGCCTGCACGGATACCCCGCACGGCGCCGAGCGCGTGCGCCTCTCCGCACGGGCGCGGGCGATGGAGAACCAGTGCTTCACGGCCCTGGCGCCCACGGTGGGCGAGGCGCCCTGGCTCGGGACGCTCGACGTGAACATTGGGCGAGCGGGCATCTACGGTCCCGTGGACCGCGGCTTCGCGGCGGACGGCATCGTCGCCGAGCGAGCACCTGGGGCGCCGGGCTGGCTCTACGCCGACCTCGACCTGGCGTGCCTCGCCCGTGTGCGCGAGGACGGCGCCGTGCGCAACGAGCGAAGCTGGCCGGACGCGGTGCCGCCCGCGCGAACTCCTAGAGTTCGCATGACCCTCATCTACCTCGTCGCTGGCGAGGCAAGCGGGGACGTTCTCGGCGGCAGGCTGATCGCGGCGCTGCGGCGCGCGCGGCCTGGGCTGGAGTTCGCGGGCGTGGGCGGCCCGCGCATGGCCGAGCAGGGGCTTTCGAGCTTGTTCCCGCTCGCCGATCTCGCCGTGATGGGCCTCGCGGAAGTGCTGCCGCGCCTGCGACACCTGCGCCGCCGGCTCGCCGAGGTGGGCGCCGACCTCGCCCGGCGGCAGCCCGCGCTCGTCGTCACCATAGACAGCCCAGGCTTCACGTTGCGCGTGCTGCGTCAGGCGGCGGCGCTCGGGTTCCGGCGCGTCCACTACGTGGCACCCCAGGTCTGGGCCTGGCGCGAGGCGCGCGTGCGGCACTTCCCAGGGCTATGGGACCGGCTGCTGTGCCTGCTGCCGTTCGAGCCGGCGTGGTTCGCCGCGCGCGGGCTGGAGGCGCGGTTCGTCGGGCATCCCGTGCTGGAGAGCGGGGCGGACCGGGGCGATGCCGGGCGGTTCCGTGCGGCGCACGGGATCGCGGCGGAGGCGCCCGTGGTGGTGCTGATGCCGGGCAGCCGGCGCTCCGAGGCGCCGAAGCTGCTGCCGGTGTTCGGGGACGCGGTGGCGCGGCTCGCGCGCGCGGCGCCGGGGGTGGTGCCGGTGCTGCCGGTGTCGCCCGTGGTTGCCGAGGCGGTGCGCCGGGCGGCGGCGGGGTGGGCGGTGCGGCCGGTCGTCACAGAGACCGTGGACGCCAAGCACGACGCCTACGCGGCGGCAGGGGCGGCGCTCACCAAGTCCGGCACGAGCACGCTGGAGCTGGCGCTTGCGGGGGTGCCCATGGCCGTGACCTACCGTGTCAACCCGCTGACCGCGATGGCGGCGCGGCGGCTGATCCGGGTGCCATACGTCGCCATGGTGAACCTGCTCGCCGGGCGGGCGCTGGTGCCGGAGCTGCTGCAGCAGGACTGCACCGGGCCGCGCCTTGCCGAGACCATCGAGGCGCTCCTCGGCGACCCGGCGCTTGCCGCCGCGCAGCGGGCAGGCTTCGCGGCGGCACTGGCCGACCTTCGGCCGCCGGCCGGGCTACCCTCCGAAGCCGCCGCGCGCGAGGTGCTCGACGTTCTGGATCAGTCCTGACGCGACCGCGCGGGCACGCGACGCCTCCATGCTCCCGGTGACGGCGAGCGCCGCCGCCAGTGCCCGGCGCCCAGCCGCGGCGTCCACGCCCACGGGCGCGCCGTCGAGGCAGGCGGCGGCGAAGGCGGCGTGCTCGGCGGCGAGCGCATCCTCGTCGCGCCAGGAAGTCTCCTCGCGCCGGTAGCCGCCGGTACCGGGCAGGGGCAGGCCGCGCTCGCGCCCGATCATCACCAGCTTGCGGGCGACGAAGTCCGCGGAGAGATAGCCTTCCTCGGAGAACAGGCGCATCCGCCGCTCGGTCTTGAGCGCGATGCGGCTCGCCGTGATGGTGGCGACGCAGCCGTTGACGAAGCGCACGCGCGCGTTGGCCACGTCCTCGTGCGGCGAGGAGACGGCGGCGCCCACGGCGTCCACGCTCTCGATGTCGCTGTCCACGAGAGCGAGCACGAGGTCGAGGTCATGGATCATCAGGTCGAGGATCACGGAGACGTCCGTGCCGCGCGGCTTGTAGGGGGCGACGCGCGTGGCCTCCAGGTAAAGCGGGCGGGCGATGCGGGCCGAGATGGCGCGGTGTTCGGCGGAGTAGCGCAGCAGGTGGCCGACTTGCAGCACGCGGCCCCGCTCGTGGGCGAGGTGGGCAAGTTGGTCGGCCTGGTCGAGCGTGGCGGCGATGGGCTTCTCGATCAGCACGTGCTTGCCCGCGTCCAGCGCCTGGGACGCGAGCGCGAAATGCGCCTCGGCGGGTGCGGCGACGATCACGGCGTCGCTCGCGGCGAGCAGCGCCTCGGTATCGAGCGCGGGGGCGCCCGTCTCCTTGCCCACGGCGGCGGCGCGCGCGGGATCGAGGTCCGCGACGCCGACAAGCCGGGTGCGCGGCCCGGACGCCGCCTTGAGCGCGTGGAACCGCCCGAAGTGCCCGGCGCCCACGACGCCGACGCGCAACCGCTGTGCCCCAGGGATAGACATGGCAGGGGCGCTTAGCAGAGGCGTGGCTAGCCGACCAGCGTGACCAGTTCCGAGTAGGCGCGGAGCTGCGCGTCGGACGTGAGCAGCCGCGCCGGCTCGCTCATCGCCTGCGCGACGAGGAGGCGGTCGAAGGGATCGCGGTGATGCAGCGGCAGGTCGGCGACGAGCGCGGCGGCTCTCGACCGGATGGGCAATTCGGTGAAGCCGGTCTCCAAGGCTGCTTCCACGACTGCTTCGGGCCGCTGTTTGAAATCCACACGTCCGAGCCGTGCCTTGATCGCGATCTCCCAGATGCTCGCTGCGCTGAAGAGCACATCCGTGCTCGGCTCTTCCAGGAGTGCGCCCGTCGCTTGATCGAGCCTTTCCAACTCATAAAGAGACCAGATCAGGATGTGCGTATCGAGGAGGACGCGCATTACCCTCCCTCGAACTCGCGCAGGATCTCCTCAGGCAAGGGAGCGTCGAAATCGTCTGACACGCGCAATTGGCCGGCGAAGCGACCCAGCACGCGCCGGGCAGGGGCACGATCTACGGGAACAAGCTTCGCGACCGGCTTTCCCGCCTTGGCGATGATGACCTCCTCGCCGGCAGCGGCCTGGTCCACCAGGCGCGAGAGATGGGTTTTGGCGGCATGAAGATTGACGATGGCCACGGAGTTCGCTTCTCTCAGATGGACTAAGGTTAGTCCACCATAGCACGGCCGCTTTCATCCCACTGGTCTCAAATCGGGATCAGCTCACCATTTCGTGTCAAGCCGCCCCGAGATTCATTACGTCTTAGATGAAAATCGTGCTACATCCTTCCGCATACGGACTGATCTTAGCCTGATCCCAACTGCGCGGCGACTGGCGCCGGTCTCTGCCGAGTCCGTTGCTGCCGTGCGCAGCTTGCCAATTGGTGGCCTCCGAAGGCCGACCAGAGCGTGAACCGGCGCGTCGCCCGCGAAAATGCCAAGGAGAGCATCCATGCCGCTCGACGAGATCAACGAGAATAAAATGCAGGACTTCGTAGGCAAGCTGATCGGCGAGATGGGGGCAGCGTTCACTGCGCCTCTGATCGTGCTCGGCGACAAGCTTGGCCTCTACAAGGCGCTGGCCGAGGCCGGCCCGGTGACCGCAATGAGTTCTGCGGAACACACTGGCTTGTTCCCTCGCTACGTCCAGGAATGGCTGGCCGCGCAAGCCGCCGCCGGCAACGTGTCGTGTGACCCGGACGCGGGCACGTTCTGGCTCTCGCCCGAGCAGACCATGGGCTTCGCGGACGAGACCAGCCCCGTCTTCATGCCGGGCGCCTACGCCATCGTGGCGGCGATGTTCCTCGACGGCGACCGTCTCGCCGAGGTGTTCCGCACCGGGGAGGGACTTGGCTGGCACGAGCACAATCCATGTCTGTTCCGCGGCACCGAGCGGTTCTTCCGACCCGGCTACGCCACCCACCTCACCAAGGAGTGGCTTCCGGCTTTGGACGGCATGACGGCACGGCTGGAGTCCGGTGCAACCGTCGCGGACGTCGGCTGCGGCCATGGCGCATCCACGATCATCATGGCGCGCGAATTTCCGCGCTCGCGCTTCGTCGGCTTCGACTATCATCGGCCGTCCATCGAGCGGGCCAAGCAGGCGGCGCAGGAGGCGGGCGTCGCGGACCGCGTGCGGTTCGAGGTGGCGAAGGCACAGGATTACCCAGGTCGGGACTACGATCTCGTCGCCTTCTTCGACTGCCTGCACGACATGGGTGATCCTGCCGGCGCCGCTCGCCACGTACGCGAGAGCCTCGCGCCGGGCGGTACCTGGATGATCGTTGAACCCTTCGCGCACGACGAACTGGGAGCGAACCTGAACCCGGTTGGCCGCGTGTTCTACGCAGCCTCCGCCATGATCTGCGTGCCGGCTTCGCAGGCCCAGGACGGTGCGTGCTGTCTTGGCGCGCAGGCCGGCGAGCGGCGGCTGCGCGAGGTCATCGAGGCGGGCGGCTTCACGCACGTTCGCCGCGCGGCCGAGACGCCCTTCAATATCATCCTGGAAGCTCGCGCCTGAGGCGAGGCGATGGCCACGGGCGCGCCTCCCAGGGGACGGATCGAGCAAGTCTTGCCGCGTCGCCGCGGTCAGGCTTGCTTCCGCTCGATCAGCCCTTGCCTGACCTTCCGCCCCCGCATGATCCGATCCTCGATGTAGCCTCCGTCCCCCCAGCGCACGGCCCGCGCCATCGCCTGCGCGTCCTCCGTGAACCGCGCCAGCATCTCCAGCAGTGCGTCGCGGTTGTTCAGGAACACGTCCCGCCACATCGTGGGGTCCGACGCGGCGATGCGCGTGAAGTCGCGGAACCCGCTCGCCGCGAACTCCAGCACCTCGTCGTGCGTCTCGTCCTGCAGATCGTCCGCCGTCCCGCAGATCGTGAACGCGATGAGGTGCGGCAGGTGGCTCACGATGGCGAGCACCCGGTCGTGGTGCATCGGGTCCATACGCGTCACCTGGCTGCCCATGCGCCGCCACAGAGTCTCGACGCGCCCGACTGCGGCCTCGTCGGTGCCGGGCGGCGGCGTGAGCAGAACCCAGCGTCCCTCGAACAGCGTTGCGAACCCGGCGTCCGGCCCCGAGTGCTCCGTGCCCGCGAGCGGGTGTGCAGGGACGAAGTGAACCCCTTCCGGCACCAGCGGCCCCACGTCGCGGATCACGCTGGCCTTCGTGCTGCCGACATCGGTCAGCACGCTGTCCCGCGCGAGGTGGGGGGCGATCCTCTCCGCGATGTCTGCATAAGTGCCTACGGGCGTGCACAGCATAGTGCAGTCCGCCCCCGCGACCGTGTCTTCCAACGTATCCGCCACCCGGTCCACGATCCCCAGCTCGCGGATGCGCGCCCGTGTCGCCTCCTTGTGCGCGTAGCCGACCACCTCGGCGGCCAGATCGCCCCGCTCCCGCGCCGCGCGCGCGACGGAGCCGCCGATCAGCCCCACCCCGATCACCGCGAGCTGGCGGAAGACCGGCTCAGCCATGCGTTCCCTCAAATGCGCCCCTATGCTCGGCCAGCGTCTCGGCGACGAGCCGGCACTCCTCCTCCAACCCCACCGTGATCCGAAGGCAGTGCGGCAGCCCGTAGCCTCCGACCCGGCGCACGATCATCCCCCGCGCCCGCAACGCCCGGTCCGCGGCCTCGGCCGCCTCCGCCGTCCCGAAATCGGCCAGCACGAAGTTCGCCTCGCTCGGCCAGACCCGTATCCCTGCCGCCTCCAGCATCTCCGTGAGCCACGCCCGCCACCGCGCGTTATGCGCGCGCGACCGCTCCAGCCATCCCGGCTCCTGCAAGGCCGCCACCCCCGCCGCCTGTGCCGGCACCGACACGTTGAACGGCCCCCGCACCCGGTTCAGCACGTCCACGACCGCCGCCGGCGCGCAGGCCCATCCAAGCCGTGCGCCGCCCAGCCCCCAGATCTTGCTGAAGGTCCGAGTCATCACCGTATCATCCCCCGCATCGACGAGCGCCGCTCCCGCCTCGTAGTCCGGCCGCTCCACGTATTCCGCATAGGCTGCGTCCAGCACCAGCAGCACATCGCCCGGCAATCCCGCCCGCAGCCGCTCCACCTCACCCCGCGGCAGCATGGTCCCTGTCGGGTTGTTCGGATTGGCGAGGAACACCAGCCGCGTCGCCTCCGAGACTTGCGCGAGCAGCGCGTCCACGTCCGCGGTGAGCCGCCGCTCCGGCGCCTTGCGCACCCGGCACCCGGCATACTGCCCGGCGATCTCATAGATGCTGAACCCATGCTCGCTCATCACCAGCTCCGTCCCCGGCCCGCCATAGGCCAGGCAGAGCTGATAGATCAGGTCGTCCGATCCCGCGCCGCACACGATGCGCGCCGGGTCCAGCCCGAACCGCGCCCCGATTGCCTGGCGCAGCTCGGTGCTTCCCCCGTCAGGATAGCGGTGCAGGTCGCCAGCCGCAGCCTCGTAGGCAGCCTTCGCGCCGGGCGGCACGCCGAACGCACCCTCGTTGCTGGAAAGCTTGACGATCCGGTTCGCTCCAGCCGCCTTGCTCTCGCCCGGCACGTAGGGCGCGATTCCCAGGATCTCGGGGCGTGGGCGCGGACTCACGGGGCATCCCCGACCGGCACCGCATAGGCGCCGATTACGACGGGCCGGGGATGCAGTGCTGCGAACCGCGGGTCATCCTCGGTCATGAACCCCGCCACATCCACGAGTGCTCGCGCCACGCCTGGATCGCCCCGCAGGATCACCGTCCCAGCCTCCAGCCCGGCGCCCGCCAGTGCCTGTCCGAGCGGGGCGCGGCCGCTGCCCTGGGAAAGGTCCAGTGCGAGGAGCGTCCGATCCTGCCCGCTCGGGTCGGGTTGGGCAGCGGAGACAACGAGCGCCTGTCCGCGCGGCGCCCCTTCCGGCCGCGGCTCCCAGAACGGCAATCGGGCGACAACGTGAACCCGGCACTGATCCTGGCCCGGATGCAGCAGCCTGGTCCACCAGGCATTGGCAAGCGATTCCCCTTCGGCCGGCAATGGGAGCACGGCCGCTGCCACCGTCCCTGCCGCGACCTCGTCCAGCGCTTGCGTCGGCGTCGGATACCGCCGCAGCGCCACGAGTGCCCCGTACTGCTCGCGCGTGAGCGCCGCCGCGTCTCCTTCATCGCAGACGGCCACGACGAGCGGCCACTGAAGCTCGGTCATCGCTGCGATCAGCTCGCGCCAGATGCGCACGACGCCGTGCCGCGGCAGCGCGCCGCTGTGCCGGGCGAGCAGCCGGCGCAGGATCGCCGCCTCCCGCCCCGGCCGCAGCGGCGTCCCATCCTTGACCCGCAGTGCCGCGATCCGCCCCACCACCTCCGCCCGGCGCATCAGCGTGTCGTGCAGCGCGTCATCGAGCGTGTCCAACTCCGCCCGCAGCATCGCGAGACGCTGCGCCGCCTCGCCAGGAGCGGGTTCAGTGGGCACGGTCTCGACGAGGCTGGGCATCGGCAGGCGGTCTTCCTGGATATCAGGACGCAAGGGATAGCGGATAGGCGAGGGCGTGCAAACCCAAGGGCGGCGCTAGGGACCGCGCACCGCCGGGCACTCGACGGCAACGCGGCGGACGCAGGCGCGTTGAGGCGCGGACGCCAACATAGCGGCCACCTAATCACTCTCTTCGGAGGCGCAGTATGAGGAAACCAGCAGCCGCATGTCTTTCCGTGGGCGCCGTCGCCGCCGCAGCGCTCGCGGGGCGGAGCCAGGGGCCGCAGCATCCCCGGACGGCGCTCTGGTATGCCTCGCTCCGCAAGCCCTCCTACACACCGCCAGGTCCCGTGATCGGCACCGCCTGGGCCGTGCTCGATGCACTGCTCTGCGTGGCTGGCTACCGGCTCCTGACAACGCGCCCCAGTGCGATGCGCAACGCCGCCCTTGCGGCGTGGGGGCTGAACATCGCAGGGATCGCGGGCTATCCGTGGGTCTTCTTCGGCCGCAAGCAACTCGGTGCGAGCACGGCCGTCGCGGGCGGGATGCTGGCATCGGCCGCCGCCGCGGTCGGGACGGCCGCGTGCGTGGACCCGGTCGCCGCAGGCGCGGAGGCCCCGCTCGTCGCCTGGCTCGGATTCGCGACCCTGCTGAGCGAAGAGATCTGGCGCCGCAACGCTTAGCACCCCTACTCCGCCGGGTACTGCTCAAGCTCGCGCGCAACGCTGGGCCGCGTCGGCTGCGGCCCTCCGTCGCGAGGGGTCAGCGTGCGGCCCAGCAGCCTCGCCGTCACCCGCGAGAGATCGTCCATGACGGTGTAGAACGACGGCACGAACACCAGTGATAGCACGGTGGACGCGACCAGCCCGCCGATCACCCCGATCGCCATCGGCGCGCGGAACTCACCGCCATCGCCCAGGCCCAGCGCGCTCGGCACCATGCCTGCCACCATGGCGATGGTGGTCATCACGATCGGCCGCGCCCGCTTGCGCCCGGCGCTCGTGATCGCCTCGCGCCGGGCGACGCCGCGGGCGCGTTCCTCGATGGCCACGTCCACTAGCATGATCGCGTTCTTCGTCACGACGCCCATCAGCATGAGGATGCCGATGGCCACCGGCAGGCTGATCGGCTGGTGCGTGACCAAGAGCGCCAGGATGACGCCGCCGAGCGACAGCGGCAGCGAGAACAGGATGGTCAGCGGCTGGAACACGCTGCCGAACAGCAGCACCAGCAGCCCGAGCACCATGACCAGCCCCGCTGCCATCGCGCCGGCGAAGGAGGTGAACACCTCGTCCATGATCTCCGCGTCGCCGCCGTTCTGTAGCCGCACGCCCGTGGGGAGCGCCCGCGCCTCGGTCAGCCCATGGACTTCGTTCAGCGCCGCCCCCAGCGCCAGCTTGCCCGCAAGGTCCGCCCCGATCACCACCCGGCGCACGCGGTCATAGCGCTCGATCGAGGACGGCCCCTCGCCCAGCCGCACGTCCGCCACCGCCGAGAGCGGCACCGCGATCCCTCCCGCACCCGGCACCGGCAACGCCCGCAGCCGGCCCAGGTCCCGGCGCACGGAAGCATCCGCCTCGACCCGGATCGGGATGAGCCGGTCGCCGGCGCGGAACTTGGCGAGGTTCGGCCCCACGTCGCCCAGCGTCGCGATCCGCGCCGCCTCCGAGATCGCTTCCGTCGAGACACCCAGCCGTGCCGCCTCGTCGCCGCGCGGGACCACGTGGATCTCCGGCCGCTCCGCCCCCGCGCTCGCGGCGACGTTCGCGAAGCCCGGCAAGCGGCGCATCGCCCCCTCCAGCCCGGCAACGCCCCGGTCCAACGCCGCCGGGTCGTCGCCCAGCACGGTGACGGACAGCTCCCGCTCGCCGCGGTCGTTCACGTACCAGCCGCGCACGTCGGGGATCGCGGCCAGGCGGCGCGATAGCTCACTGCTCGATCTCCTTCTGGCTGAGCGCGCGCTGCGTCTTGGGCACCAGGTTGACCACCATCGACGCGCGCCTGATCTCCGGGTCGGCGCCGGTCGGCGTCGTGCCGCCCACGGTGAACACCGACGCCACCCCTGGAACGGTGCGGAAGGCGCGCGCCACCGCGTCGGTCTTGGCCGCGGTGTCATCCAGCGTCGAGCCGGGCGGCAGCTCCAGCGACATCACGGCGCGCGCATTGTCCTGCGGCGGGATGAACCCCGTGGGCAGGAGCGTGGTGGACCAGATGGACAGGCCGAACAGCGTCAGGCCCGCGAGCACCGTTACCGCCCGGTAGCGCAGCGTCGCCGTGAGCAGGCGCAAATAGGCGCGCATCATCCAGCCTTCCCGCGCCTCGCCGTGCGGGAGCGGGCGCAGGAAATAGGCGGCCATGACCGGGGTGAGCAGCCGTGCCACCAGCAGCGAGACCAGCACCGCGGCCGCCACCGTCAGCCCGAACTGCTTGAAATACTGTCCGGCAATGCCGCCCATGAAGCTCACCGGCGCGAACACCGCCACGATGGTAAGGCTGATGGCGACAACCGCCAGCCCGATCTCGTCCGCCGCCTCGATCGCGGCGCGATACGGGGGCGCGCCTGCACGGATATGGCGGACGATGTTCTCGATCTCCACGATCGCGTCGTCCACCAGGATGCCGGTGACGAGCGTGATCGCGAGCAGGCTGACGAAGTTGAGCGAGAACCCCATCAGCCACATCGCCCCGAAGGCCGGGATGATGGCGAGCGGCAGGGCGATGGCCGAGACCAGGGTCGCCCGCCAGTCGCGCAGGAACAGGAGCACGACGAGGGTGGCGAGCGCAGCACCTTCGGCGAGTGACTGCATCGCCAACTCGAAGCCGCCCCGCGTCGAGCGTACGCTGTCGTCGATCAGCGTGTAGGAGACGTCCGGATGCGCCGCCGACAGCGCCGCCAAGCGCTCCGCTACGAGCTTCGCCACGGTCACGTCGCTCGCACCCTTGGCGCGATAGACGGCGAAGGCGACCACCGGGCGGTTGCCGTCCATGCGCGCGAAGCTGCGCGGCTCCTCGGCCGTGTCCGTGACCTGCCCCAGGTCAGAGAGCCGCACCTCGCGCCCGCCAGGGAGCACGATGCGCGTGGCCGCCAGCGCCTCGATGCTCCCAGCACTCGCAAGCGTGCGAATGGTCTGCTCCTGGCCGCCGACCTCGCCGCGCCCGCCGGCCATGTCCACGCTGGTCGCACGCACCTGTGCGTTCACGTCGCCCGCGGTGATGCCGAGTGCTGCGAGCCGGTCGGGATCGAGCGTTACCCGCACCTCCCGCGTGATGCCGCCGATGCGGTCCACCCGGCCCACGCCGGGAATGCCTTGCAGCGCGCGCGTCACCGTGTCGTCCACGAACCAGGAAAGCTGCTCCAACGTCATGCCCGCCGCCACGGCGGCGTAGGTTTGGATGCTCTGGCCGACCACGTCCACGCGCTCGATGATCGGCTCGTCTATAGTGCGGGGCAGGTCGGCACGGACCTTGGCGACCGCGTCGCGCACGTCGTTCAGGGCGCGGTCGGAGTTCACTTCGAGGTGGAACTCCACCACGGTTTGCGAACTGCCGTCGGTGACGCTGGACTCGATGTGCTTCACGCCGGCGACGCCCGCGATGGCGTCCTCGATGCGCTTCGTTACCTGCGTCTCAAGCTCGGCGGGTGCCGCGCCCGATTCGGTGATCGTGACGGCGACGACGGGGATATCAATGTTCGGCGCGCGCGTGATCGGCAGCGCCCGGAACCCAACCACGCCGAGCAGGAGCAGCACCGCGAACAGCACCAAGGCCGGGATCGGCCGGCGGATGGACGCGCCGGAGATCTTGAGCGCCACGCCTCAGTTCCCCCCTTTGGTCCCCGCGGCGGCAATTTGCGCGGGGACGGGCACGACCCGGTCCCCACCGCGCACGAAGCTGCCGGAGACGGCGACGACCGTCTCACCCGCCTTCAAGCCCTCCACCACCTCCGCCCGCGCCTCGTCGCGCAGGCCGAGCCGCACGGGCCGGGTCTCGACCACCCCGCCTGCCACCACCTGTACGCGCGGCCCCTCCGGCCCGAACAAGACGGCGGAGAGCGGGACAAGCACGCCCTCGTGCCGCGCCGTCTCGACCGTCGCGCGCGCGAAGCCGCCGATAGCCAGGCCCGCGCCGCCCCCACCTGCGCCATCATCCAGCGCGACCCGCACCCGGCCGAGCCGGGTGGTGCGGCTGACCTCAGGGGCGACGAGGCGCACCCGGCCCGCGAGGTCGGCCTCATGGCCGGCGACGTGCAGCACGGCCGGCTGACCAGGCCGCAGCTGCGCCAGTTCGGCCTCCGGCACGTCACCGTCCAGCTCGATGGCGCCGTCCTCGATGAGGCGGAACAGCGGCTCGCCCGCGCTGCCCACGACGGCGCCTAGCCGCGCCGTGCGGCGGCTGACCCGGCCTGCGACCGGGGCGCGGATCTCGGTGCGCGCGACGCGGACCAGGAGTTCCTGCCGCTGCGCCTCGGCGAGCATCAGGTCGGCCTGGGCGAGATGCTGCGCCGCCTCCGCGGCTTCGACCCGCGCCGCCCCGGTCCGGGCCGCCGCCTGGCGCTGGTCGAACGTCTCGCGCGAGGTGGTCCCGCTGCCGACGAGGTCGCGCGCACGGGCCATGGCGGCATCGGCCTCGGTGCGGTTGGCCTCGGCCTCGGTGAGCTGGCTCTGGGCCTGCGCCACCGCGGCCTGGGCATGGGCGATCTGCGCCGTGTTCTGGGCGAGCGAGGCGTCGAGCACGTCGCGCGACAGCCGGGCGAGCACCTGGCCTGCCTGCACGGAATCGCCCTCCTCGGCTAGGATTTCGGTCACGGCCAGCCCGTCGAGCTGCGGGCTGACCATGATTTCCTCGCGCGGGACCAGCGTGCCGGTGATCACGTCCGTTTCCGCAATCGCGCCGCGCTCCGCTGGCACGACCGTGACCGTGGGCGGCCGGGTCTCGGCAACGGACGGCTCAGCTGCCGAGGCAGCGAGCGGTGCGCAGAGGAGCAATGCAGCGACGAGTGCGAGACGGATCACCACGCGACCGTCTCGCCCCGGTAGTCAATGTACGCGAGGCCCGGCTTGCCCTGCCGCGCGGCGATCACGTCGGCGATGCCGCGCGTGCTGGTTTCCACGTCGAGCGGCGCGGAGGAGCCGCCCATGTCCGTCCGGACCCAGCCTGGCGCGATGGCCAGCAGCGCGTGCGTATCGTGTCCGTGCCGGGCGGCGAAGCTGCGCAGCAAGGTGTTCAGCGACGCCTTGCTGGCGCGATAGACCTCGAAGCCGCCCTGGGTGTTGCCGGCGACGCTGCCGAGGCCGGACGACATGACCGCGATGGCGCCGCCCGGCCGCACCAGCTCCGCGAAGGCTTCCACAACGCGCATCGGACTCAGCGCGTTGGTGACCATCACGCGGGTGAACTCCTCGGTCGAGACTTGGGCGACCGTCTCCCCAGGATCGTTCGCCACGCCCGCGTTGACGAAGAGCAGGTCGAGTGGGCGGCCGTCGAGCCGGCGGCGCAGCGCCGTGACCTGGTCGGGCGCGTTGATGTCCACGCCCTCGATCTCCAGCGCGTCCTTTGCCTTGGCCTTGAGGTCGTGGAGCGGCGTTTGTTGGGTGGCGTCGCGTACCGTCGCGATGACGCGCCAGCCGCGGCGGAGGTGCTCACGCGCGAGGCCCAGGCCGAGGCCGCGCGAGGCGCCGACGACGAGGGCGATGCGGGAGGATTGGGAAGGAGTGTCGGTCATGGTTGCCTCCTGAGATATGGCTATGAGGTGATCGTGGGGAATGGTCCCGCCGCCGCGTTTACTCGTCCGGACGTTCGCTCCGCTGGCGCTTGAGCGATGACCGGTGTCCCTTCGCTTCTAGCCGCCGCTGGCGCTCGCCGAAGGAGGGCCGGGTCGGTCGCCGGGGCGGGGTGCGCACGGCGGCTTGGCGGATCAGGTCGAGGAGGCGTTGCAGGGCATCCTCCCGGTTGCGCTGCTGCGAGCGGTGGCGCTGGGCGGTGATCACCAGCACGCCGTCCTGGGTGAGCCTGCTGCCTGCCAGGGCCTGCAGCCGGGCCTTCACCTCGTTCGGCAGCGACAGCGAGTGCCGGGCGTCGAAGCGGAGCTGCACCGCGGTCGCCACCTTGTTGGTGTTCTGCCCGCCCGGCCCGGAGGCGTGGATGAAGCTCTCCTCGATCTCACGCTCGTCGAGCGACAACCCTTCCGAAACCTCGATCCGCATCGCTGCCTACCGGCGATCCTCTGGCGTGCAGGGAAGGTATGGGGCTAAGTGGCGCCTTACGCCAGCGGGGAAACACCATGCCGACACCTATGCCGCTCGTCCTGATCCCGGCCCTGCTGTGCGACGACGCGCTGTATCGCGACGTGATCGCCGGCCTCGGCGACCGTGTGGCGCCGCAGGTGATGATGTCGCCGCGGCCGACGCTCGCCGAGAGCGTGGCCGATATCCTGGGTCGTGCGCCGCCGGAGTTCGTGCTGGCCGGCACGTCTTACGGGGCGAGCCTGGCGCTCGAGGTCGCGTTGGCGGCACCCGAGCGCGTGCAGGGGCTGTGGCTGATGGGATGCGATCCGGGGGCGCCCGACCACGAGCAGAGCCTCGGCATCGCCGGCATGATCGAGGGCCAGACCGAGGCGGCCACAGCACATCTGGCAACCCTCGTGGTGCGGCCGGAGCACACGGAGGCGGCGGAGACGTTCAAGGCCATGGCGGGACGAGTTGGGGGCAAGGCTGGCAGCGCTGAGATGCGGGCGCTGGCGACGCGCGAGGCAGTGTGGGACCGGCTCGGCGAGCTGACCATGCCGGTGTTGGTTCTGTGGGGCGCCGAGGACGCGCTGGTGCCGGTGGCGGTGGGCCGCAAGCTGGCCGACACGCTGCCGCACGCGCACTTCCATGCTCTCGCCGAGTGCGGGCACCTGCCCACGCTGGAGAAGCCGGCCGAAGTGGCGGAGTTGGTGGGTGCGTGGCTGGACGAGGATATGGGACATAGTCACTGATCCCAATGCTCGTTGCATGAGGCAGCCCTTCTGGGGCACTGCGTTATGGCGTACGATGCCATGAACCTGTTGACAGCAGACCATCTCTGAATTATGGCATTCGGCGCCATATCGGGGCGACAGCTGAGGTGGCGAAAGCCTGGAAGGCGATGGATTCCCGGCTGATGCTGCCGAACGGTTGCGTCCTGCACCTACGGGTGTGGGAGGTGCCGGAGCCGGTTCCCCCGTCCGTGCATCGCTTCAAGTACTCGCTGTTCTACGGCCGCCCTGGCGAGCGCCTGGTTCTCTATGACAACGAACGCGGCAAGGGAGACCATAGGCACTTCCGTGAGATTGAGACGCCGTACGCGTTCACCACGCGCAAGAAGCTGGTTGAGGATTTCCTGGCGGACGTGCGCGCCGTCCAGGCTGAGGAGGAAGGCCGATGAGCAGAGGCACGTTGGAGATCCACGTAGGCGAGGGCCTGGATGAGGTTGCCGCTCGGTTCTTGGACGGCTGGGACCGCATGGAGCGCGGCGAGGACGTCCAAGAGAAGCATGTGAGCTTCGCCACTTGGGAGACTTTCGTGGGCGTCATGACGCCGAAGCGGCTCCAGCTCCTCAGACACGTCCACCGCGAGCCCGCACGGAACATCCGTGCCCTAGCGCAGGCCCTCGGCCGCGATTACCGACGCGTCCATGAGGACGTCGAGGCTCTCACGGCGGCTGGGCTCCTGGAGCGGGACTCGGAAGGCATTCGGGCCGAATACGACACATTCCATGCGGAAACGCGGGTTGCCCTCTAGCCATGTCCAGACGCGACAGCTCTCGCCTACATCGAGATACCCGACCGGGACGCAGTGCTCCGCTTTCGGCTTCTGACGCCTATCGAGAGAGCATGATTATTATCCATAGCCGACTGCTGGTGTTTGGTCCCGGAAAGTCGTGACGCTACTTTGACCCGCGAGGGAGAAGAAGCGCTATGGCAGGCGGTCTTCATGGCAGCGCCCGAACGACGCCGCGAGTTCGAGCCGAGCTCCAGGCGTCGCAAGAGAAGACTAGCACCCTGGCCAGGCGCCACGGGCTGAGCCGGACCACCGTCACCAAGTGGCGCGCCCGGACCACGACCGACGACGCGCCCATGGGGCCGAGCGCACCCCACAGCACCGTGCTCTCCCCGGTCGAAGAAGCCATGGTGGTCGAGTTCCGCCGCCGGACGCTCCTGCCGCTCGACGACGTGCTGGGCTGCCTGCGCGACAGCATCCCCAAGCTCACCCGATCCAGCTTGCATCGCTGCCTGGAACGACACGGCATCTCCCGCTTGCCCGAGAACCCGGACAAGGCATCCAAGCGGGGCAAGTTCGCCGAGGCGGCCATCGGCTACGTGCACATCGACATCAGCGAGCGGCGTCTGGCCCAGGGCAAGCTCACCATGGTCCTCGCCATCGACCGGGTTTCCAAGTTCACCTGCGTCGAGTTCCGTGACGACGCCGGGAAGATGAACGGGGCGGACTTCCTGCGCGGTGTGGTCGCTGCATTTCCCGTCGCTGCATTTCCCTATGCGATCCACACCGTGCTGACCGACAACGGCATGGCCTTCGCCGACCTGCCGAAGAACCGAAACGGGCCGACCAGGCGGTATCTCGGCGCCCACATCTTCGATCGCGTCTGCGATGAGAACGGGATCGAGCACAAGCTCACCAAGCCCTACCATCCCTGGACCAATGGTCAGGCCGAGCGGATGAACCGCACCGTCAAGGACGCCACCATCAAGGCGTTCCACTACCCGGACCTTGAAAGCCTCAAAGCCCACGTCCTTGCTTTCGTGTCGGCCTACAACTTCGCCAAGCACCTCAAGGCACTCAGATGGAAGACCCCCTTCGAAGCCGTCTGCCTGGCCTGGACCAACACGCCTGACATCTTCAAGATCAACCCGCGTCGCCTCATCCCGGGACCAAACACCTAGAGGATTGTGAATTCACCCACGGGCTCGACTTCGGCTCTGCTCGCCTGGCACGGCTCTCGCTCGCTGGCAGCCGGTTCAGCAAGCTCTGTCTGCGCGATGCGGAGATTGACGGCCCGCTGGACATCTCGCGCGTTCGCCCGTGGCTCAAGCCGGGCACTCCTACAACCTGCTGGCCTCCAACCTGCTGGATTGACGCCCGGGACTGCATCATCAACGGCGAGCTCAATGCGAGCGGCGCTACGCTGCAGGGAGCCGCGCCGCCCCCCAAGAAGCCGCTCAATACCGAGATCCGCTACGCTCTCTGGCTTCGCAACGCAGTCATCCAGGGTAACGTGCATCTCACGAACGGCTTCACTGCCGCGGGCGGCGTGTCGCTCGATACGGCTCATGTGCGCGGGAATGTCTGGGCACACGGCGCGATACTGACCGCCTGCGAGGACGATGCCTTCAACGCCCAGAACGCCCGGATCGGCGGCAGGTTGGTGATGGACAAGGGAGCCGACACCCCATTCTGCGCGAACGGCACCGTCTGGCTGCTCGCCAGCCGTATCGGCAGGACCCTGCAATTCAACGGTGCCATCTTGAACGGCGCCTATTGTCAGGGGCGTCCTGACTGGAACAAGCCAGGCGAGGCCATCGTGGCCACCAATATCGAGGTGGGCACGGATGTTCTCATGAAGGAAGCGCGCGTGCGTGGCCCCGTCACTTTCTCCGGCGCCCGCATCCGCGGTGAGCTTGATTGCTCCGGTGCCGTCTTCACCTTTCCTCGGAAAGACAGGGCCACCCTCTTCGCACCCAACATCGAGATTGCACGCGGCGCGGAGTTCAATCGGAGCGTCGTCGTTGGCGGTATTGATTTCACTGGCGCTGCAATCTCTGGCGATTTGCGATTCAAGCACGCAGCACTCGGCAATTACGCGTATGACGGTCGGGCTGCCGCGCTGAAAGCCGAGCGTGCCAGGATAGATGGCAGCGTAGCCTTCGATCACACCCATAGCATCGGCGAGCTGAACCTTTCGGCTGCCGTCATCGGTAGGAATCTCAACTGCGAGAATGCGGTCTTCAGCAATCCAGCTCGCTCGACGCTCTATGCGAGGGACCTTTGTGTCGGCTTCGACCTCCGCTTGATCGAGACGACCTCGTTCGGTGGTCTGAATGTGGAGCATGTCGTTGTCAAAGGTCGGCTGCTCTGGCGCGCTTTGCAGATCGGCATTCCGGATGACAGATCCCCAAATGACAGACCCGATGGCGGACGGCGTCGGGCCACCATCAATCTGCAG
>CAWBOZ010000024.1:0-82363 GCA_963790535.1 uncultured Alphaproteobacteria bacterium
CACGCCCGTGACCAGGAGGGCGTTGATCGCCTGTCCCGGAACCACGAGCGCGAGATAGGACCCTGTCAGGATGCTGAACACGGCCCTGTTGAAGCTCATGACATGCTCGGTGTCCGCCCGCGAGCGCAGCCGGTCTTTCACCCAAAGGGTCATCTGAAAGGGGCTGAAGATCTTCACGCTTTGCACCTATGTAGAAATACACCGAGCGAGGAGGGCAAGTCGGGATTTGCCATATGGCCGAGTATAGCCGGTCTTCATCACTGTGCGTGCGGGGCATCCAGGCTCGATCAGGACGTTCATCGGATAGGTGGCAGGCGCAACTTTCTCGGGAGGATGAGATCCCTGTCCCCAAGCGATGCAAGAACGGAGCATGGAAGCATGTTCAAGGGGATTGGTTATGTTTTAGATAAGCATCGCTGTGATCCAGATCACAGGGGTGAACAACTCCGGCCCTGCGTTGCAGAGCGAACCCCTTCGAACGTGAGACGAGAGATGTCTTCCCACGGGTTCAAGCCGGTATCCGCGCCGGCAATGCCTGGTAGCCCCTGACGAAGCTGGAGTACACGCGCTTCGGCTCGCCCACGACCTCGATCACCGGGTAGCGGCGCAGGATCTCCTCCCAGACCACCCGCAGCTGCATCTCCGCCAGGCGCTCGCCGACGCAGCGGTGAATGCCGAAGCCGAACGAGAGGTGCTTCTTCGGCCGCGCACGGTCGATGATGAAGCGGTCCGCGTCCTCGATCGCGTCCGGGTCGCGGTTGGCCGAGACATACCACATGATGACCTTGTCGCCGGCGCGGATGCGCTGGCCGTGCAGCTCGAAGTCGGCCACCGCCGTCCGCCGCATGTGAGCTGCCGGCGTTTGCCAACGGATGGTCTCGGGCACCATGCTCGCGATCAGCGCCGGGTTGTCGCGCAGCTTGCGGTATTGATCCGGGTTCTGGTTGAGCGCGAGCAGGCCGCCGCTGATCGAGTTGCGGGTGGTGTCGTTGCCGCCGACGATGAGCAGGACGAGGTTGCCGAGGTATTCCATGGGCTGCATGTGCCGGGTTGCCTCGGCGTGGGCCATCATCGAGATCAGGTCGGGATGCGGCTCGGCGTTGACCCGCTCGTTCCACAGCCTGGTGAAGTAGGTCAGGCACTCCAGCAGCTCCGCCTGGCGCGCCTCCTCCGACTCAATGATGCCGCCGCCCGGGATCGCGGTCGCCACGTCCGACCAGCGGGTGAGCTTGCGGCGGTCCTCCCAGGGGAAGTCGAACAGGATCGCGAGCATCTGGGTTGTGAGCTCGATGGAGACCCGCTCGACCCAGTCGAAGGTCTCGCCGCGGGGCAGCGCATCGAGGATGGCGGCGGCACGGGTGCGGATCGTCTCCTCCAGCCGCGCCACGTTGGCGGGTGCTGCGATGGGGTTGACCACCTCGCGCCGCTGGGTGTGCCTAGGAGGGTCCATGGCGATGAACATTGGTATCTGGAAGCCTGGGCGGCCGTCGCGAATGCTGATCATGCCGTGGCTGGATTCCGACGAGAAGACCGCGTGATTAGCCTCTACATCCAAGATGTCCTTGTAGCGGGACAGGGACCAATACGGGCCGAACATGCTGTCGCGCGTGTAGTGGACCGGCGCTTCGCGGCGCAGGCGCTCGAAGACCGGCCAGATCGTGTCGGCCTGGAAGCGCCGGGGGTGGCCGGGGTCGAGTTGGTCCAAGGGTACCGCGTTCACGTCCTCAGCGACGGAAGGATCATGCTGGCTGGCTATATCGCTCACGATCTACGCTCCGGTCTCTCCGCAGATACCCAAATTGCACCGGAACCAATTTTTCCGCCACACAGGACCGCTGCGGGCAAGGGAAATGCGCAACGGAATGGGGGACCCTGGCTTGGAACCGTGGCCCCATCCCGCTCCAGCCCGGGATGGACCGCGCTGGCCGCGACGTAGGAGAGCACCTAATTGGGATTGGCGTTCAGGGCTCCGCCACATCTCGCGCCAGCAAGCATCGCTTGTGCTGAGGTGAAGCCGATAGGCGCTCAAGCAGCGTCCAAGATGGCGATCGCGGTTACGGCTTTCCAAACGAGGTGTTGCTGCCACCTTCACGCTCTCACGGATGCGTGGGCGATGCCGTCCAGGCGGGCAGCACGCAGGAGTATGTCGCCTCGGACCGGGAATTCCACGCTCGCTTCGTGGCACGGCTGGCAACCGGCTCCTCACCGAGCTGATCTTGAGCCTGCGCGACAACATGCGCTATCCGCGAATGGGAGCCGGTGTTCGCCCAGGCCCTTGCCGAACAGCGCGGCGACACGCCGAGCAACCGTCGGAGAACGGCACCGCCGTAACTCCGTGGCCGATCGAGAGCATGCGAGATCGTCGCGTGCTCCATCACCCTGATAGAATCTGGAATAGGATCTGGCCATGACCGACCTCTGGCGCCTCTCAGCCACCGAGCTTGCTGCCCGCATCCGCCGCCGCGAGGTCTCCGCGCGCGAGGCGGCCGACGCCGCGCTGGCGCGGCTCGATGCAGCCAATCCCCGCATCAACGCCGTCGTGGCGCACCGCCCCGACGAGGTGCGCGCCGAGGCGGACGCGATGGACCACGCCCTCGCACGCGGCGAGGTTTCCGGCCCGCTGGCCGGCGTGCCGGTCACCGTCAAGGTCAACGTGGACCAGGCCGAGTTCGCGACCACGAACGGGGTCAGGCTGCAACGGGACCTGATTGCCCAGGTGGACAGCCCCGTGGTGGCCAACCTGCGCCGGGCCGGCGCGGTGGTGCTGGGGCGCACGAACGCGCCTGCCTTCTCCCTGCGCTGGTTCACCAGCAACCTGCTGCACGGGGCCACGCGCAACCCGCGCGACCCGGCGCTGACGCCGGGCGGGTCCTCGGGCGGGGCGGCGGCCGCGGTGGCCACCGGCATCGGGCACCTCGCGCATGGGACGGACATCGCAGGCTCGATCCGCTACCCGGCCTACGCCTGCGGCGTGCACGGGCTGCGTCCGACGCTCGGCCGGGTCGCCGCCTACAACGCCTCCTCGCCGGAGCGCGGTATCGGCCCGCAGCTCATGGCCGTCTCCGGGCCGATCGGCCGCACGATCGCGGACCTGCGCGCGGGCCTGGCCGCCATGGCAGCCCCTGATCCCCGCGATCCCTGGTGGACGCCCGCGCCGCTCGTAGGGCCGGACCTGCCGCGGCGCGCGGCGCTCTGCCTCCGCCCGGGCGGGCTGCGGATCGTGCCCGAGGTCGAGGCCGCCCTGCTCGACGCGGCGCGGCGGCTACAAGCAGCAGGATGGCACGTCGAGGAGGTGGAAGACACACCCCCGTTGCGCGAGCCGGCGGCGCTGCAGGTGCAACTCTGGCTCGCCGACGGCTTCGCAGCCCTGGCGGACGCGGCCGAGCGCGAGGGCGATCCGGGCGCGCTGGCAGTGGTGGCAGGGTTCCGGGCTGAGGCGGCGCAACTGGAGCCGGACGCGATACCCCGCGCGCTGGTCCGCCGCGCCACGCTCACGCGCGAGTGGCTGCTGTTCCTGGAGCGCCACCCCGTGCTGCTGTTGCCGGTCTCGGCGGAGCTGCCGTTCCCGGACGGGCTCGACCTGGAGGGCGAGGCCGGTTTCAAGCGCGTGTGGGAGGCTCAGCTCACCCAGATCGGCCTGCCGCTCATGGGCCTGCCAGGCCTGACCGTCTCCACCGGTCTGGCCGGCGCCGCCCCAGTCGGCGTGCAGGTCATCGCAGGCCGATACCGGGAGGATTTGTGCTTCGCGGCAGGCGAGGTGATCGAGGCCGCAGGCGTCCCGCCAGCTCCGATTGATCCGGTTTAGGCAGCTGCTGGAAGGCGTGCCCACGAGTCCGGCAAAGCGGTCCCGGTGATCAGTGTCCCTCCCCGGCCCAGACATCCCGAGACAGCGCCACGATCTCCGCGGCGCTCCGTGCGTCACGCAACGGCTCGGCCAACAGCGGGGGTAGGTTCATACGCCTTGATCTGGTCGGGAAGCAAAGGCAGCAGAGCTACTGTCCTGCCGTCGTCGTCGCAGAACTCGACGAGATAAGCTTTGTCCGGGCAGGTGAGAGTGTCCACAACTGTGCCGATCGCGCCCTTAGTCAGCCCGTGCTCTGGCAGGGCCACGACGAGCATCACGACGTCGGGAAACGAGAAGTCCTGCATAGCAGCTTCCTATCGCACATAGGCCGTCACGAGCCTGGGGACGGCGGCACCGAGGTCAACGATCCACCCCGTCCTGACAATGCTTCTGCCCTTGGGCCCAACGACCGGGATATCGACGATGAACAAGCTACCATACCGAAGGGTGCCTCGGGAAATTGCTGGGTTGCTCAGCACGCCTGACCTGATCTGCACGGCCAACGCGCCAGCGTCGTCGCGCGTGAACCCCAGGGTGGACTCGAACACCCGTGCCTTGTTGCCCCCAACTGGATGATTCCAGTTGAGAACGTATTCCGTTAACTTTCTCAGGTCGATGATCGCATCGCCCGCATTCGGTAGGAGGTCTCCCATCGCGTGTCCAGAACTTCGGCGGGGCGACCCCGGTGCCTAGTTCCCTCCCGCCCAGACCTCCCGATACAGCGCCACGATCTCCACCTCGCTCGGAACCCTTGGGTTATTCGCCGGACTGCCCGACGCCAGCGCCTGCCTCGCCATCGTGGGCAACAGCCGCTCCCAATCCGCCTCCTTGATGCCGTAGCCGCGCGGGGTCGGCACGTCGAGGTCGCGGTTAAGCTGGACGAGGCCGTCCGCGAGCGAGCGCCCCGCGCTCAGGTCGTCGTCATCGTCGCGCGCCATGCCGATGCGCCGGGCGGCTTCGGCGTAGCGCGGCTGGGCGGCGTCGAGGCTGAAGCGCGTCACGGCGGGGAGCAGCATGGCATTGCTCAGGCCGTGCGGGACGTGGAAATGCGCGCCGATCGGACGCGACATGCCGTGGACGAGCGCGACCGAGGCATTGCTGAACGCGAGGCCAGCCTGCGTCGCGCCCAGCATCATGCCCTCGCGCGCCTCGCGGTCGTGCGGCGTGGCGAACGCCCGGCGCAGGTGCTTCCCGATCAGCCCCATGGCGCTCACCGCCAGCGCGTCCGAGAACGGGTTCGCACGTTTCGACACATAGGCTTCCAAGGCGTGGGTGAGGCTGTCCACACCCGTGTCCGCCGTCGTGCGGCGGGGCACGCTGAAGGTCAGCTCGTAGTCCACGATGGCCGCGAGGGGCAGCGCACCTAGCCCCGCGATCAGCATCTTCTCGCCGAGCTCGGCATCAGTGATGACGGTGAAGCGCGTGCACTCGCTGCCCGTCCCCGCCGTGGTTGGGATCGCGACGACGGGCAGGCTGGCGTGGTCGGCCTGGAACGGCACCTTGAAGTCACGCATCTTCGCGGCCGGGTTCGCGCGGCGGCCCTCGGCGAGGATGGCCATGGCCTTGGCCGTGTCCATGGGCGAGCCGCCGCCGAAGGCGACGAGGCAGTCCGCCGTCGCCGCCGCGAGCCGCTCGACGCCCCTCTCCACGCTTGTGTCGGCCGGCTCGGCGGCGACCTCGCCGAACACCTCGGCGTGGAAGCCGGCCCGCTCCAACGGGTCGAGGCAGCGGCGCAGGAGTCCTGTCTCGACCATCGTGGAGTCGGTGACGACGAACGGGCGCGACAAGCCGAGCTTGGCGAGCAGGCCCGGCAGCTCCGCGACGGCGCCGCCACCGACGAGCATGGTGCGGGGTGCTGCGATGGAGGCGATCATGGAGAAGGTTCCGCTCTCTTGCGCCCTCAGCTTCGGTAGTCCGGCCGCCCATCCTCGATGAGGCGCAGGCAGCTTGCCCACAGCAGCTCGGCGTGATCGAGGCTGCCGACGCTGTTGAACTGCTCGGCCGTGTGGCGGCGCACCTCCTCGGGCGGCAGCACCAACTCGCACCCGCCTGCGAGCGCTGCGACCTGGGCCTGGCAGGCGCGCTCCAGGAAGTAGATCTCACCCCACGCTTCCGGGATCGTCCGCCCGGCGGCGAGCAGCCCGTGGTTGCGCAGGATCATCGCCCTGTGCTGTCCTAGGTCGCGGACCAGGCGGTCACGTTCGTCAAGGTCGAGCGCGATGCCCTCGTAGCCGTGATAGGCGAGATGGCCGTAGAACTTGAGCGCGTGCTGGCTGATGGGCAGCAAGCCCTGCTTCTGCGCGCTGACCGCAATACCGGCGGCGGTGTGCGTGTGAATGACGCAGGCGAGGTCTGGCCGGGCCATGTGGATGGCGGAGTGGATCGTGAAGCCCGCGGCGTTGACTAGGCGGCTAGATGCGCCCTGCTCCATGACGCGGCCGTCGAGGTCGATGCGCACGAGATCGGAGGCGCGCATCTCGTGGAACTGCACGCCGTATTGGTTGATGAGGAAATGGTGCTCGGGGCCGGGCAGGCGGGCGCTGATGTGGGTGTAGATCAGGTCCGTCATGCGGTGATGGGCGACGAGACGGTAGAGGGCGGCGAGATCACAGCGGATCTTCCACTCCTCAGCCGAGACGCCTTCCGGCGCCGGGCGTGTGACGACGTTCATGGGACGGTCTCCTCTTAAGCGGTGACATTTCGGGGTGTTGGGCGGGGTGGGTCAAGACCTGCCGCGCGTCGGTCTTTGGGCTGACTCCTTCAACGCAGCAGCCCTTCGGGCAGCTATTGAGCTTGTCCCTCACGGCGTGCTGAACAAGCTGGAGGTGATGATCGGGGCGACGCGCGGGTTCCTCGCGGCGATGCTTGAGGCACTGCGCGACTGGACGCTACATCTGCGCGGCGGAAATGGGGCGAGGCTTTAGCCATGGGCAAGATGATCGACGGTGTCTGGCGGCGCGAGCAGGATGCCGCTCCCACGACCAACGGCGGCTTCGTCAGGCCTGCCACGGCGTTCCGCGACCGCATCGAGCCGGGTGGCCGTTTCCCGCCCGAGGCGGGGCGATACCACCTGTATGTCTCCCTCGCGTGCCCATGGGCGCACCGGACGCTGATCTTCCGCCGGCTCAAGGGGTTGGAGGGGCATATCGGGCTGTCGGTCACCCATTGGCTCATGGGCGAGGATGGCTGGACGTTCGACATCGCGGAAGGCGTGATCCCCGACCCGCTCGGCGCGCGTGCCCTGCACGAGATCTACGCGCGGGCGGATCGGCATTACACCGGCCGCGTGAGCGTGCCGGTGCTGTGGGACCTGCGCGAGGGCACGATCGTCAACAACGAATCGGCCGAGATCATCCGCATGTTCAACAGCGCGTTCGACGGCGCAGGCGCTGCTCCCGGTGACTACTACCCGGAGGACCTGCGCCCGGAGATCAACGCGCTCAACGAGCGCATCTACGCGACCGTGAACAACGGGGTGTACAAAGCCGGGTTCGCAAGGACGCAGCCGGCCTACGATGCCGCCGTCGCCGCGCTGTTCGAAACGCTCGACTGGCTGGAGGACCGTCTGTCGCGGCAGCAATTCCTATGCGGCGAGCGGATCACCGAAGCCGATTGGCGGTTGTTCACGACGCTGATCCGGTTCGATGCGGTCTATCACGGTCACTTCAAGTGCAATCTGCGGCGTCTGCTCGATTACACGGCGCTTTGGAACTACACGCGCTCCCTCTTCCAGATACCTGGGGTGGCGGAGACGGTGAACCTGGACCACATCAAGCGGCACTACTACCTGAGCCACCCGTGGCTGGACCCGACCGGGATCGTGCCCGCTGGGCCAGGTCCGGACTTTCTGCAGCCTGGCGAGCGGACGAGTCCGCCGGCGGCAAAGGTGGAAAACGACACCCGGCGAGGAGGTCAGGCATGAGCATGGACACGACGTCAGACACCCGCCGGCCAAGGCTGGTCGGCCTCAACCATATCGCGCTTGAAGTGGGAGACATCGAGGAGGCACTCGCCTTCTACGGGTGCATCTTCGAGATCAGCTTGCGCGGCCGGACGGACGGGGCTGCCTGGGTGGACATGGGAGACCAGTTCATCGCGCTGATGCAGGGACCCGTTCGTGCGATACCGGGCCATCGCCACTTCGGCTTAGTGGTCGATGACCGCTCGGCCGTTCGGGCGCTCGCCGTGGCGGCAGGTGCGCAGATGCTGGATGGTCCCTTCCTCGACTTCCTCGATCCTTGGGGCAATCGGGTTGAGGTGGTCGAGTACGCCGACATCCAGTTCACGAAGACGGAACACGTCCTACGCGGGATGCAGCTTCAGCTTGGAAAGACGGAAGCGGCCACCCGCGAGCTCATTGCCAAGGGGATGGGGCCAGCCATGTGATCGGCGCCATCGCCGCCCCGACTGCCTGCAGAAGTGTCCGAACCCATTGTTTCCTGTGCGGCAAGCGGTATTGGATCGCGGCACGGTGCGCGATCCTGCCCTAACCAGCGGCGAACCCGAGGAGCCAGTCCTTAGATAGCTCTTGCGTTCCGTTGCTCCTCGGATCCCTGCATCCAGCAACATTTCAAGCTTGAAAGATCGCCCCAGCAATGGTGCATTGCGCGCACGCTGGCGTCTGAGCCTGAAATCTCGCATCAGCGAAACGGTTTCGCGGAGGGTGTCTTGAGATACAAATGGATCGCGTCATCAATCCTCTGCGCAGCGATTGTCAGCGCCTCATCGCGTGTCGAGGCTCAGAGCACCGCCGACCTGTTGAACGCCGGGACAACCGGCGACAACGTGCTGATGCAGGGCATGAGCTATTCGGCCCAGAGATTCAGCCCCCTTGCGCAAATCAACACGGGCAACATCAAACGGCTGGTGCCCGTATGGGGCATGAGCACGAACAACGCGCTGGGCGACGTCGCCCAGCCGCTCGTGGATGACGGCATCATGTACTATACGACCGGCGACAGCACGTATGCCGTGGATGCCGTGAGCGGCCGCATGGTGTGGAGCCGTGTGGAAGCCTATCCCTCGGACATCGCCGGGGCAGCCAGCAGTGGGCAGGTCAACCGGGGGCCTGCGCTGTTCGAGGGAATGCTGTTCCGCACCACGCTGGACGATCACGTGATCGCGCTCGATGCCAAGACAGGCAAGGAGATCTGGCGGGTGAAGAGCGACGACTACAAGCTCGGCTACGCGATGACCGTCGCACCTCTCATCGCCGACGGCGTCCTCATCATCGGCGTCAGCGGCGGGGAGAACGGTGCGCGCGGCTACCTTGAGGGGAGAGACCCCAAGACGGGGCAGAGCCTATGGCGCCGCTACACCGTGCCGGCACCGGGCGAGCCGGGCAGCGAGACTTGGCCGAAGGATGAGTCTTGGAAGCACGGCGGCGGCGGCACGTGGCTGACGGGGTCATATGACCCGAAAGCTGGGCTGCTCTACTGGGGCACCGGCAATCCATCACCCTGGAATGCGCGCTACCGCCCTGGCGACAACCTCTATACCGCGTCCATCCTGGCGCTGCGTCCCAAGAGCGGCGAGTTGGTGTGGACCTATCAGTTCACCCCGAACGACTCGTTCGATTACGACGGCACCAATGAGCTGGTGCTTGCCGACATCGACGTGGCCGGCAAGCGGCGCAGCGTGGTGATGCAGGCCAATCGCAACGGTTATTTGTATGTGCTCGATCGGCTCACCGGGGAGCTGCTGTCGGCCAAGCCGTTCACCAAGACGACATGGGCCGACGGCATTGACATGAAGACGGGCCGCCCGATCGTGACGGCCGCCGTCCAGGCCATGAAGAAGACTGGCGAGAAGATCACCGTCGCGCCGTCCGCCTTCGGCGGCAAGAACTGGCCGCCTATGTCGTACAACCCGGCGACCGGCCTGCTGTATGCGAACGTGCTGGACGATGAGTGGGATTACAAGCCGGCAGAGCAGCCTTACGTCCTAGGCGCACCCTGGTATGCAATGGACGCGAAGTGGAGCTTTGACCAAAGCAATGGCGGAACCCTGAAGGCGCTTGACCCTCTGACGGGGCAGGCGAAGTGGAAGCATCCATGGCATCTCGCAAGCTGGTCGGGAACCCTCAGCACCGCGGGCGACCTCGTGTTCAGCGGCAGCATGACTGGCAAGTTCTACGCGTTCGATGCGAAGACCGGTGAAGAGCTGTGGAGCTTCCAGACCAGTTCCGGCATCAACGCCGAACCCATCACGTGGGAACGTGACGGACGCCAATACGTCACCGTGGCCAGCGGCATAGGCACCGTTTATAGGTTCTTCGCCGGGGACGAGCGCCTGCAGACCATACCCATCGGCGGCAGCCTCTGGACGTTCGCGTTAATGCCGTGAACAATTCCGGGGGCGGCAGAAGCTTGGGCGGATCGCTTGCCTTCCCCGGACTGCCCGGCCTGACCGACGCCTGGCTGCGAAGGCGGGCAACGTGCAGCGGACGAGATCACCTGAAACCTCGAACGCCTCTCGCTCGTTCGGCCGGGGAATGCCGGAGGGAACCCATGGCGCAGGACGATGAAGACCGGATTGCTGAGCGGGCGGGGCACGACCCGGTGCGCCGCACCCTCGTGCTCGGCGGCGGCTTGGCGGCCAGCGCAGTCCTGGCGGGCGCCGCGGCGGCTCAGACCGTTCAAACCTCCCCCGGACCGCATCTGCTCGATGGTCAGCCCATGCCTGAGCCGCCCGCGGACAAGAGCGCGGGTCCGGTGCGTCCGGGGCGAGGCTCGGCGCTGACAGGCAAGGTCGCCGTGGTCACGGGTGCGGCGCGCGGCATCGGCCGGGCAATCGCCGTGGAGCTCGCGGCAAACGGGGCCGACGTCGCGGTGCTCGACATCGCAGGCCCTGTCAGCCCGGCGTCGGACGCCGAGCCTGCGACCCCGGACGAGCTGGCCGAGACCGTGCGCCAGATCCAGGCTTACGGACGCCGGAGCGAAGCCATCCAAGCCGACATCCGTGACATCAAGGCGTTGCGCGCCGCCGCCGACCGGGTGGAGCGCGATTACGGCAAAATTGACATCGTGGTCGCCGACGCGGCCATCCAGCGCTGGAAGCCCCTCCTCGACATGGAGGACAGCGACTGGTTCGACGTGATCGACAACAACCTGAACGGCACCGCCAACACCATCCGCGCCTTCGCGCCGAAGATGGTGGCCCGACGCTACGGACGCATCATCGTGCTCTCCTCCATGCAGGGCAAGCACGGCACCAAGGACGCGTCGAGCTACTCGGCGTCCAAATGGGGCATCCTGGGGTTGATGAAGTCGGCCGCGATGGAGCTGGGCCAATACAATATCACGGTGAACGCGCTGATTCCCGGTCTCGTGGATACCCCGCTCACGCGCTATGAGACGCGCCTGCGCGAGAGCATGGCCCAGACCGGCCGGAAGCCGCCCGAGCAGCCGACGCCGCAGCAGGCGTGGGATTGGCGCGCGCCGACCGTGCCGCTGAAGGTCGGCTGGCTGCAGCCGGACGACATATCGCCCGCTGCCGTGTTCCTGGCCTCGGACGCCGCCGCCATGGTCACGGGGGCGGACTACGAGGTGACTGGCGGCGACAGCGCCACGGATGTCTAGACCTTCGGCAGACAGGGTGGTCGGGCGATTCTTCAGCCGGGAGATCGGGCCTGCGCCGCTGTGATGTGGCCGCTCACCCGTCGAGCATGGCGTGAAGCGATTGGCAATGCGTCACGAGGTTCGGGTGGGATACAAGGAAGCTCTTCAGCGGTGTGTCTATGTCGTAGAAATAGATGTTGGCCGTGAAGCCGTAGATCGTTGCATCAATGCTCCTTGGATCTGCGCCGAACAAGAACCCGCTCTCGGGGACCAAATTCGCTAAGATTTTCAGGTCCGCGATACCCCTCGCGTATGCAGCCTCGGGTTCATAGCGCCCGATACCCTGATAGTGATACCGCTTGAAGTTGTATTCCCGTGCTGCTTCCAAAGCGTCCTTGGTGACACTGGGATGGGTCTTGAGAATCGCGTCCCTGAAGAGCGGCCAGTAGCGTGGGTCCTTCCAGCGCGAGAAGGACATGACCCAGTAGAGGTCATCAAGCGCCCTTCTGATGAGAAGGTCGGTATCGCGTTGGCTCGCCGTGACGCCGTCGTTGATTGGAAGGGTATAGCGCTTGATCAGGTAGGAGATGATCGTGTCGCTGTCGCCGATGACCTCCTCGCCGTCTGTGAGGTAGGGTAGCTGACCACGGGGTGCGTCCTTCGCGTCGAAGATGTGTTCATGCCGGAAAACGAGGTTGCACAGCTTCATGAAAGCGAAGACTTTCAGGCCGTATGGATTGTTGTCCGCGACGCCATACAGGCCCGGGTAGGAGAACAGTGTCAGCATCCTGGCATGCTCCAGATGAGCGGCACGATTGGCTATCCGTTGCGGAGATGGTTGCCGAGCCGGCGTGCTGCAACGATCCTGATGGCCTCATGCCGTTGTTCGCCAGGATTTTGGATGCCATGCAGACCGGGATCTCCAGTGGCTACGTCGGGTCGCGCGCGTTGTCAGCTATTGGAGTAGGATATCTTACGGCGAGCGGCGAAGCCTGGTAGCGAGCACGACATGCCATGACCGACGAACCGAATTTCGTCCTGGTGCCTGACCCCGATCCGAATGCCGGTGGCCCAAGCGGCCCGCCGGCTACTCTCCTTGGCCGGCTGCGCGCCGTGGCAACGTCCGTCACCGCGTCGCTGCCATACCGCCCGGCAGCGCTCGCCGGATCGAATCCAGCCCCGCTCACGGCCGCCGCGCCGCAGCGTCCCCGCCTGGTCTTCGGCTTCGATGCCACCGCGTCCCGTGAGCCAGCTTGGGCGACGGCCCGGCACGTCACCGACGCCCTCGTGCGCGCGCTGCCCGGCGAACTCGATGTCGCTCTTGCCGTCCACGGCGGCTCGCGTCTGCACACCTTCACCGAGTTCACCGCCGACCCGAACAGACTCCGCGACCGCGCCGCTTCCGTCACCTGCATCGCGGGCCACACCCAGCTTTTGCCGATCCTCTCGCGCTCGCTCTCCTCGCCGGGCGTCCGCGTCGTCACCTACATCGGCGATGTCTATGAGGAATCCCCCGCGCGTGGCCGCACGCTCGCGGACGAGATGGGGCGCCGCGGCATCAAGCTCATCGTCCTGCACGATACCGCAGACTGGAACGCGCGCCGAGACGCCGAGCTGTTCCTCGACCTCGCGCGCCGGACTGGCGGCTGCGTCCTGCCATTCGATGCCGGCGCCCCCGACCGGTTGCGTGAGTTTCTCGCTGCCATCGCCGTGTTCGCCGTCGGCGGTGCGAAGCTGCTGCGGGAGAAGCGCGGCGAGCTGCCAGGCGCCGTGCTCCTCCTCCAGCATCTTGATCACCGCGGTTGAGGCCGCCGGCTTGGCGGAAAAAGCCCGACCCCGACGGAACACTGTCAACCTTGCAGGCCGTGCAGCGTAGCAGGTGGAGGAACTCAGAGCACGGGGACGCTGCCTATGGAACCGATGAAGCCCATGGAACCGATGCGGCCCATGAAGCCGATGTCTGGCGGCGAGGTATGGTGGCCTAATGATCTCGGCCAGCCAGCATCGAGCGGGTCGCAGAACGGGATGCAATATGCCTTCTTCCCTGGCAAGCGCCGCTTGCTGATCGAGAAGGAAGGGCAAATGACCACGTACGACAGCGGCGATCACCAGATCACTGGCGTGTCGCAGCAGGACAGCCAGGGACAGTCGCTCGCGTTCACGAGCCAGAACGGTTCGGTGAAGCTGAACGAGTTGAATCGGGTCGGCTGAGCTTTGCTTGCATGAGGTGATCCAGCGCGTCCCCTCTACGCCGCCTCGATCTCGACCAGCACGGCGCCGCCCGCGACCGTCTCGCCGGGCGCGCACAGCACGCGCGCCACCCGGCCCGCAACGGGCGCAGGCAGCCGCAACACCACTTTCATGGCCTCCATGACCACGCAGGCCTGACCCTGCTCGACGGGCTGGCCCTCCACGACTTCCACGGCGCTCACCAAGCCGGGCATCGCCGCCACCACGCGCGGCCCGCCAGCAGCGGTCCCCGACCCGGACGCCGCGCCGCCCGTCGCGGCGACGCGCACCAGGGTTGCCCGGCTGCCCGACTGCAGCCACACATCGCCGCCGTGCCACGCCCACGCGAAGCTGCGTGCCGCACCGTCGAAGGCCACGGAGACCCGCCCCTCGTCCACCGTCGCCGCCACGTGCCGGCCCTCGGCCTCAAACTGTCCAGCCTCCCCGGACACCGCGACCTCGCGCGCTCCGCCCGGCCCATCCAGCGCGACGTAGGCCTGGGCCGGCCGGCCGGCTCGCGCAAGTACCCGGAAGCCTCCCAGCGTGCCCCAAGGTCCTGGGCCGGCGCTCCCGGCTTGCGCCGCGGTGAGCCACACGGCGAGGGCGGCCATCTCCGCCGCATCCGCGTCACCTCCGGCCTCCCGGCGACTGCGCCAGCCGCCGGGGAACGCCTCGTCCAGGAAGCGCGTGGTCAGCCGCCCCTCCCCAAAGCCGGGCTGGGCCAGGACGTCGCGCAGGAACGCCTGATTCGTCGTCACGCCCAGCAGCACCAGCTGCTCCAGGGCGCCCGCGAGCTGCCGCAGCGCCTCGTCCCGGTCCGAGCCGTGCGCCACGACCTTGGCGAGCAGGCTGTCGTAGTAGGGTGTCACCGCGGAGCCGGCCGCCACCCCGGAGTCCATCCGGACGCCCTCGCTCGGCGGCGCGTCGAAGCGCAGGACGATGCCGGTGCCGGGGCGGTAGTCTTGCGCCGGGTCCTCGGCACAGAGTCGCGCCTCGATAGCGTGGCCGCGCAGGGTGATTTTCTCCTGCGGCAGCGGCAGGGACTCACCGGCAGCGGCGCGGATCTGCCACTCGACCAGATCAAGCCCGGTGACCAGCTCGGTGACGGGATGCTCGACCTGCAGCCGGGTGTTCATCTCCAGGAACCAGGGTTCCTCCGCCCCTTCCTCCAGGATGAACTCGGCGGTGCCGAGATTGTCATAGCCGATAGCCCGGCCCAGGCGGAGTGCTGCCTCGTGCAGCCGCGCGCGCACCGTGCCGGGCAGACAAGGGGCGGGCGCCTCCTCCAGCACCTTCTGGTAGTTGCGCTGGACCGAGCACTCCCGCTCGAACAGGTGGACGAGGTTGCCGTGCTTGTCGCCGGCGAGCTGCACCTCCAGGTGGCGCGGGCGCAGCACCAGCTTCTCCAGCAGCAGCTCCGGGCTGCCGAAGGCGGCCTGGGCCTCCGCCCGCGCCGCGGCGAGCGCAGCGGGCAGGGCGTTCAGCGCGTCCACGCGCCGCATCCCGCGCCCGCCGCCGCCGGCACTGGCCTTGACCAGCATGGGGCAGCCGATGCGCGCGGCCTCGTCGGCAAAGCGGGCATCATCCTGGTCCGCGCCGTCGTAGCCCGGCACACAGGGTACGCCCGCCTCCCGCGCCAGCGCCTTGGCCGCGCGCTTCGATCCCATGCGCTCGATGACCGCGACGTGCGGGCCGATCCAGGCGATGCCGGCCTCCGCCAGTCGGCGCGGCAGCACGGCGCGCTCGGACAGGAAGCCGTAGCCCGGATGCACCGCGTCCGCCCCGGACGCCAGCGCCGCGGCGATGATGGCGTCCACGTCCAGGTAGCTGCGCGCGGCCTCCGCCGGGCCGATGCGCAAGGCGTCGTCGGCGATGCGGGTGTGCAGGGCGCCACAGTCGGCGTCGGAGTAAACGGCCACGCTGCGCAGCCCCATCCGCCGGCAGGTGCGGGCAACGCGGCAGGCGATCTCGCCGCGATTAGCGATCAGGACGGTGCGGAACACGGGGCCGGGGCTACATCCGATACACGGGGGCGCGGCGCTCCTGCCGCGGCTCGGCGGCGGCGAGTGCGAGACATAGGCCCAGCACGTCGCGGGTCTGGTCAGGCTCGATGATGCCGTCGTCCCAGAGCCGCGCGGTGGCGTAGTAGGGGTCGCTCTGCTCGGTGAACTGGGCGCGGGTGCGCGCCTCCAGCTCGGCCAATTCCGGCGTCATCGGCCGTGTCGCGCTTCACGCTGGCGCGGCGCAGCTCCAACAGAACGTTGGCCGCGATGTCCGGGCTCATGGTCGCGATCCGGGCATTGGGCCATGCGAACAGGAAACGCGGGGCGAAGCCGCGTCCGCACATGCCGTAATTGCCCGCGCCGTAGCTGCCGCCGATGATGACGGTGAAACGCGGCACACGGGCGCAGGATACGGCGTACACCAGCTTGGCGCTGTGCTTGGCGATGCCGCCGCGCTCGGCGTCCGTGCCCACCATGAAGCCGGTGATGTTCTGCAGGAACAGCAAGCGGGATGTGCCGCTGGTCGCACAACTCGATGAAGTGGGCGCCTTTGGCGGAGCTCTCGCTGAACAGCGGGCCGTTGTTGGCGAGGAGGCCGACCGGGTAGCCGTGCAGGTGCGCGGTGCAGCACACCAGCGAGCTGCCCCAGTCCGGCTTGAACTCGGCCGCCTCGCTACCGTCCACCAGGCGCCCGATCACCTCCCGCACGTCGTACGGCACGCGCGGATCGGCCTCCAGGATGCCGCCGATCTCCCCAGGGTCGTGAAGCGGTGGCCGGGCCTCGCGCACCGCGGCGTAGCACGGGCGCCGCTGGTTCAGTCCGGCGACGATCTCCCGCAGGCGGGCCAGCGCCTCCGCCTCGTCGCTGGCGAGGTAGTCCGACACGCCGGAGACGCGCGTGTGCATCGCGGCGCCGCCCAGCGTCTCGCCGTCCACGTCCTCGTTGATCGCGGCCTTGACGATGCTGGGACCGCCCAGGTGGATGCGGGCATTGCCCTGCACCATCACTACCTCGTCCGACAGCGCGGGGATATAGGCGCCGCCCGCGGTGCAGCCGCCGAACACGGCTGAGATCTGCGGGATGCCGTCGGCTGACATGCGGCACTGCTCGTAGAACGTGCTGCCGAAGTGGCCGCGGTCCGGGAACACGCGATCCTGCTCCGGCAGGTAGGCGCCGCCGCAATCCACGAGGTAGAGGCAGGGCAGAAGGTTCTCCCGCGCGATCTCCTGGGCGCGCAGGTGCTTGCGCACGGTCTCGTGGAAGAAGCTGCCGCCCTTCACCGTGGCGTCGTTGGCGATGACCATGCAGGGCGTGCCATGCACGAGGCCGATGCCGGTGACGATGCCGGCCGCCGGCACCTCGTTGCCGATAGAGGCCCCACGCGGCCAGCGGCGACAGCTCCAGGAACGGCGTCTGCGGGTCCACCAGCCGGTCAATGCGGTCCCGCGACCAGCATCTTGCCGCGCGCGTGATGCCGGGCGACGTGCCGCTCGCCGCCGCCCGCCGCAGCCTGGGCCAGCCGCTGCCGCAGCGTGGCGGCCAGGGCATCGTAGTGCGCCTGGTTGCGGCGGAACCCCTGGTCTCGCGGGTTGGCGCGAGTCGGCAGGACGCTCACGCCCGGCGCACCGCGTCCAGCACCGCGTCGAGCGCCGCCGGGTCTTCAAGCCCGGTCAGGTCGCCCCGTACCGCGCCGGTTTCCGCGGCCTCGCGCAGCAGGCGGCGCATCACCTTGCCGGCCCGGGTCTTGGGGAGCGCTGCGGGCACATACACCTGGTTCAGCCTGGCGATGCCCCCGATCGCGCGCTCCACCGCCGCGGCCACGCCCGCGCGCACCGCGTCCGGCTCCGCCCCAGGCCGCAGCGTCACGAAGGCGACGGGCACGGTGCCGCGCACCGCGTCGTGCACGCCGACCACGGCTGCCTCGGCGACGCCCGGCACGCTCCCGGCCGCGCCCTCGATCTCCATGGTGCTGATGCGGTGGGCGGCGACGTTGATCACGTCGTCGGCCCGGCCCAGCACCCAGACCTGGCCGTCCGCGTCCGCCACCGCCTCGTCCGAGGTGGCATAGGCGCCGGGGAAGCGGTCGAAATACGCGGATCGGTAGCGCGCCGGGTCATCCCAGATGGTGCGCGCGAGCGTCGGGAACGGCGCCGTCAGCACGAGGTTGCCGCGCGTGCCAGGCGGCACGGGCCGCCCGGCGTCGTCCAGCACCGCGCAGGCATGGCCCGGCACCGGCGTGCCGCAGCTGCCGGGCTTGGCCGCGTCCACGCCATGCACCGGATAGGTCCAGGTGGAGCCGGTCTCGGTCTGGCCGTAGGCGTTGACCACGGGGGCGTCCAGCGCGCGCTCGGTCCACTCCGCCGTCTCGGGGTCGAGCGGCTCGCCCTGCGTCGTCACGAGCCGCAGCCCGGGCGGCCGATGCTCCCGCACGACGGCATCGCCGGCCGCGCGCAGCATGCGCAAGCCGGTGGGCGCCACCAGGATCTTGGTCACGCCGTGGCGCCGCGCGGTGTCCAGCAGCCGCTGCGGTCGGGGAAATCGAGCGCACCCTCGTAGCAGAACAGCGTCATGCCGTGCGCCAGCCCGCCGATCACCGCCTGGATGGGAAAGGTCAGCCAGCCCACGTCGGCGGCGCACCAATACACGTCGTCCGGCTGCGGCCCGACCTGCCACTGCACGTTGGCCCAGGTGCCGACGAGGAAGCCTGCCGTGCTGTGCACGACGCCCTTGGGCTTGTTCTCCGTGCCGGAGGTGAAGATCAGGAACGCCGGGTCGTTCGCCTCCAGCGCCTCGCACGGGCAGTCGGCCTCCTGCGCGGCGAGCAGGGCATCCCAGCCCGTCTCGCCGGCGCCGCAGGGCGGGTGCCGAGCCGGTGCGGTTCACGACGACCGTGTGGCGCACGCCGCCCGCTTCTGCGCGGGCCGCCCGCAGGTTGGCCAGCAAGGGCACCTGCGCGCCCACGCCGCCAGGCCGCGTCCGCCGTGACCACGACGCGGCGCGCGACGCTTGCAGCCGCAGCCGGATGGCGTCCGGCGCGAAGCCGCTGAACAGCACGGTGTAGATCGCGCCGATGCGGTTGCAGGCGTGGATGGCGACGAAGGCCTCCGGCAGGTTCGGCAGGTGGATCGCCACCACGTCGCCGCGCCGCACGCCCAGCGCGCGCAAGCCGTTGGCGCAGCGAGCCACTTGGTCGCGCAGCGCGCGGTAGGTCAGTCGGCGCACGTCGCCAGGCTCGCCCTCCCAGACGACGGCGTCGCGGTCCGCGGTGGCCGGGTTCTCGGCGTGGCGGTCGACGCAGTTGTCGGCGACGTTGAGCAGGCCGCCGACGATAGTAGCGGAAATTCCCGAGATCGCCTTCCCGCAGCCGGTCCCAGGGGCGCTGCCAGCGCAGGCGCTGCGCCGCCCATGCCCAGTAGTCATCTGGACCCGCCGCCTCCGCCGCGCGCGCCTCGGCCAGCAGCGCGGCCTGGGTGGGCAGGCGCCAGCGCTCCGGCAGGGCGCGCAGCGGCGCGGTGGTGAGGGCGGCGACTGCGTCCATGGCTAGCCCTTTCGCGCCGCCGCGCGGCGGGGCCGCGCGGTCTGGAGTGCGACGCTCATCTATCGGACGGTAGGTTGGTTCGTTCGCCAGGGTCAACCCGAGGCGTGCGTGGGTAGTGCCAGCGTTGACAGTGCGCGGCTGAGCTACCTAACGTTCGTCAGCCAGATCGCCGGAGGCAGCATGGCACTCGATGCGATCCCGTCCGCCGCGACCGGCAAGCGTGCAAGCCGACCCGTATTTCACCGCGGAACACGAGCTGTTCCGCGCTCAGCTCCGCCGCTTCGTCGAGACTGAGATCAAGCCGCGTGCCGAGGCGTGGGAGGAGGCGGGCTTCGTGCCGCGCGAGGTGCTGCATCGCATGGGCGAGCTGGGCTTCCTGGGCGTGCGCTACCCTGAGGCCTACGGCGGCAGCGCCATGGACACGCTGGCCACGGCCGTGCTGGCCGAGGAGCTGGGCCGCTCCACCTTCGGCGGCTTCGCCATCACCGTGCTGGTCCACACCGACATGGCCTCGCCGCACCTGGCCAACGCCGGGTCGCCCGACGCAGCAGGCGCGCTGGATGCCCGGCGTCATCGCCGGCACCACCGTCACCGCGGTCGCCGTCACCGAGCCGGACGCGGGGTCCGACGTCGCGGGCATCCGCACCACCGCGCGGCGCGACGGCGAGCACTACGTGCTGAACGGCGCCAAGATGTACATCACCAACGGCGTCCACGCCGACCTGGTGTTCGTCGCCGCCAAGACCGATACCGCGGCCAAGGGCAGCCGCGGCATCTCGATCTTCGCGGTCGAGCGCGGCACGCCCGGCTTCTCGGTCGGGCGCGCGCTCAAGAAGCAAGGCTGGCTCTCGTCCGACACGGCCGAGCTGGTCTTCGAGGATTGCCGCGTGCCAGCCGCCAACCTGCTCGGCGAGGAGAACCGGGGCTTCTACGCCATCATGCGCAACTTCCAGAACGAGCGCATCGTGCTGGGCGCGCAGGCGATGGGCGAGGCGCAGGCGATGCTGGCGATGACGCTCGACTGGGTGCGGGGGCGCAAAGCCTTCGGCGGGACGCTGTGGGACAAGCAGGTCGTGCGTCAGCGCCTGGCCATGCTGAGCGCCGAGGTCGAGGCGGCGCGGCGGCTTGTGTACCACGCCGCCTGGCTGGACGCGCAGGGGCGGGATTGCGTGCGCGAGGTGAGCCAGGCCAAGGCGCTGTGCGGCGAGCTGGTCAACCGCGTCGCCTACGCCTGCCAGCAGTTCCACGGCGGGATGGGCTACCTGCGCGAGAGCGCGATCGAGCGCATGGTGCGCGACGCGCGCATCCAGGCGATCGGCGGCGGCGCCACCGAGGTCATGCTGGAGGAGGTCGCCAAGCGCTTGCCGGGCTGACCTCGGTGCTCGGGAACCACGACGTTTCGGGCCAGCCCGCGGCAGCAGCCACCCGGTAGGTGCATCAAAGTCTCGTCCGCCGCTCCCAGGCATGTTAGGCGTGGCAAGACTACATAAAAAACGTGGGAGGTCGTCTTGCGCATTACGAAACAGGTTGCCCTGTGTGCCGTAACCTTCGCCGCCGCAGCAGCAGCCCCAGCGCTCGCTGCGAGCGATTATCGGTGGCCGGACAACATTCCGCCCGAGGCCAAGGCGCTCATGGAATCACCCCCGCTGTCTCCGACCGGGCAGGTGGTGCCGGGCTACCCGCAGGGCGCGCCGGCGTCCTCGCCTGATGTGTTCAAGTTCTCGCCCGAGCAGATCGCGAAGCTGAAGGCCGGCCATTACACCGCCGGCATCGTCATGCAGACGATGGACGCGGGCTGGCCCATGCTGCAGATCCGCGGGATCACGGAGACGCTGAAGGGGTTCGGCATCAACGTGGTGGCGACGACGAATGCCAAGTTCCAGCCTGGCAAGCAGACCAGCGACCTGGAGGAGGTGATCGCACGCAAGCCGGACATCATCTTCTCGATCCCGCTCGATCCGCTGGGCAAGTCATCCGCCTACAAGAAGGTTCCGGCGGCGGGCATCAAGCTGGTGTTCATGGACAACGTCGCGACGGACATGACCCCCGGCAAGGATTACGTGTCCGTCACGGCCTCCGACAACGAGAGCAATGCTTACTTCGCCACCAAGCAGCTTGCGGAGAAGATGGGCGGCAAGGGCGAGATGGGGTTCATCACGCTCGTCTATGAGTATTACTACTCGGTGGCGGCGCGCAAAGTCGGCATGATGCGGGCGTTGAAGGAGTATCCCGGCATCAAGCTGGTCGAGATCGGGACCATCGCCTCGCCGGAGAAGGCGTATGGAGTGGCGACCGCGATGATGACCGCGCACCCGGATCTGAAGGGCATCTTCGTGGCGTGGGACACGCCGGCCGAACAGGTGGTCTCGGCGGCCAAGACGCTCGGCCGCAAGATCATCGTCACCACGAACGACTTGGCCGTGGACAGCGCCTATTACGTGGCCCGCGACGACATCCTGGCGATCGGCGCGCAGCGGCCCTACGACCAGGGCGTCGCCGAGGCGAAGTCGGCTGCCTACGCCATGCTGGGCGAGCAGGTGCCGCCGTACATCGAGGTGCCGACGCTGCGGGTCACGAAGCTGAACCTGCTGAGCGCCCTGAAGGACGTGACCAAGGAAGACCCGCCGCAGTCGCTGATCAAGCTCTGCGACGGCAAGTGCTTCTGAGCGGCTCCCCGACGCGCAGGTCAGGCGGCCTGCGCGCATCACTCGTGGTATGAAGATCCCGGACAGCACGACGGGGGCGACCGGCGCACCGTTGATCAACATGCGCCGGATCAGCAAGAGCTTCGGCGAGAACCGCGTCCTGTTCGACGTGGACTTCGAGCTGCGCGCGGGCGAGGTCCACGCGCTGCTCGGCGAGAACGGCGCCGGCAAATCGACGCTGATGAAGATCCTGATGGGCGTGCATCACGCGGATGCCGGAGAGGTGACTCTCGCGGGCCAGCCGATCGGGCGCAGCTCCGTGCATGACCACCTCTCCAGGGGGATCGCGATGATCTTCCAGGAGCTGAGCCTCGTGCCGAACGGGACGGTGGCCGACAATGTATTCCTCGGTCGCGAGCCGCAGGTGCGCGGACTCTGGGTGGATCGCCGCACGATGCGGCGCGAGGCGGAGGCTCTCATCGCGTCGCTCGGCTTCGACCTGTCGGCCCGCGCCGAGATCCGCTCGCTGCCGTTCGCCCAGCGGCAGATGGTGGAGATCCTGAAGGCCATCTCCCGCGGCGCGCGGGTCCTGATCATGGATGAGCCGACGTCGTCGCTGACCATGCGCGAGGAATCGGCCCTGTTCGCCGTGATCGCCGATCTGAAGCGGCGGGGCATCGGCATCATCTACATCAGTCACCGCATGGCAGAGATCTTCGCCATCGCCGACCGGATCAGCATCGTCAAGGACGGCCGGCTGATCGGACCGCTTCGGCCCGGCGACACGACGGCGGACAGCATCGCCGCCCTGATGTCGAAGGCGGCGCCCGCGTCCCCGAGCATCAGCACCACTCTCGCCGCGTCACCCGGCGTCTCGCCCGGCGTGCCGATCCTACAGGTTCGCGCGGTGCGGACCGCTCGGAAGCTGCGGCACATTGACCTTACCGTTGCCGCCGGCGAGGTGGTCGGCATCGCCGGCCTGGTCGGCAGCGGGCGCTCCACGCTGCTGAAGGCGCTGTTCGGCCTGTTGCGGGATCGTGCCGGGGAGGTGACGGTCGGCGGGACGGCGTTGCCGGCCGGCGACGAGAGCGCCGCGATCGCGGCCGGGGTGGCACTTGTGCCGGAGGATCGGCGGCTCGAAGGGCTGATCGGCAAGCATGGGCTGGCGCGCAACATCGCGCTGCCGAACCTCGACCGCATCCGCATCCGCCCAGGGCTGCCGATCGCCTCGACGGCGCGCGGCGATGCGCTGTTCGAGCGATATCGGCAGGCCCTGGCCATCGTCGCGACCGGGCCGCGGCAGGAGGCGCAGCAGCTGAGCGGCGGCAACCAGCAGAAAACGGTGTTCGGCAAGTGGCTCGCCACCGAGCCCCGGCTGCTGCTGCTGGACGAACCGACGAGCGGGGTGGACATCAATGCCAAGGCCGACATGCGGCTGCTGATCCGCCGCACCGCGGCGCAGGGCGTGGGCGTGCTGCTCGTCTCCTCCGAACTCGAGGAGCTGGTGACGACGGCGGACCGCATCGTCATCCTGGTGGACGGCAGCGTCGTGGGGGCGGTCCCTGCCGGAACCAGCGAGCCGGCGCTGCGCGGCGCCCTGCAAGCCGCGATCGCCGCTGCCAAGACGGGACTCACCGCATGACCGGGAACCTGGCCGCCCCCAGCGGCAACGCACGCATGGCCGCATCGGTGCGGCACGCCCTCGCCGACCACGTCACCTACGTCATCTTCGGCTGCGTCACGCTGTTCTTCCTGATCGAGGCGCCGCACTTCGCATCGCTCGCCACCGCGGCAGCGATCCTGCGGATCACCGCCATCGTCTCGGTCATGGCGGTCGGCATGACGTTCGTCATCGTGGCCGGGGAGATTGATCTGTCAGTCGGCTCCGTCGCCAGCTTCGCGGGCATGATCCTGAGCCTGATCCTGCAGGCGGGCTATGCGCCATGGCTGGCCGCCCTGGTTGTCCTGGCAATGGGTGCCGCGATCGGAGCCGTGAACGGATTGCTCGTGACGCTGCTGCGCATCCCGTCCTTCCTGGTGACGCTCGGCATGTTGAGCGTGTTCTCGGGCGGCGCGCTGACGCTGACCGACACGATGCCGGTGCCGATCGTCGAGGACAGCATCGGCACCGTGCTGTGGAACGGGCAGTTCCTGACGATACCGGCGCCGATCTGGTGGACGCTGGCGACGGTGCTGATCGGCGCCTTCCTGCTGCACCTGTCGCTGTTCGGCCGGCGCGTGTTCGCCACCGGCGGCAACGCGGTGGCGGCGCAGTTCTCGGGCATCAACACGCGGCGGATCAAGGTGTGGGCGTTCATGCTGAGCAGCACCTCGGCGGCGCTGGCCGGCATGATGCTGGCGGCGCGCAGCGGGACGGGAAACCCCAGCATGGGCGTGGGACTGGAGCTTGACGTGATCGCGGCCGTCATCATCGGCGGCACGAGCCTGTTCGGCGGTTACGGCACCATCATAGGATCGGTGATCGGCGCGATCTTCATCGGCGTGATCGGGTTCGGCCTGCTGGTGATGGGCTTCTCCACCACCATCCAGGAGATCATCAAGGGCGGCATCATCATCCTGGCCGTCTCCGTGAACCGCCGCTGACGGGATCGCGACCCCGGCAGGAACTATCCGAAGCGGGCGATGGAGTAGGGCGTCAGGTCCATGCCGCTGTCCCGCGCCGCCACGATATCGGCGACGAGGCGCCCGGTCGTCGCCGCCTGGGTGAGGCCGAGATGGCCATGGCCGAACGCATAGACGATTTTCCCCTGGCGCGGTGACCGGCCGATCACCGGCAGGCTGTCGGGGGTCGTCGGCCGATTGCCCATCCAGACGGTTCCGCCCTCGCCGGACAGGCCGGGGAGGTAGCGGCGCGCCAGCGCCAGCAGCACGCCCGACCGCGCGTAGTTCGCGGGGGCGCGCAGCCCGGCGAACTCCGCCGCGCCGCCGATGCGCAGCCCGGCGCTGAGCGGCGAGGCGACGAATTTGTGCTCCCCGAACGTCACCTGCCGCCCGAGCGTGACGCCCGGCCGCGGCAGGGTCGTGTTGTAGCCGCGCTCGCTCTCCAGCGATGCATGGTCGCCGACCCGCGCCGCCAACTCGGCGGACCAGGCGCCGGCGGCGACGACGACGGTGTCGAAGGCAGGCTTCTCTCCCGTCGCGAAGTGCAGTGCGCCGCCGTTGAACCCGACCACGTCGCCCCGCATCACTACGCCGCTACGCGCGACCACCGCGTCCATCACGCCAGCCCAGACCTCCCGCGGGTCGGTCACCTGCCACCAGTCGGGCACGAGCACGCCGTGCCTGATGTTGGCGCCCAGCGCGGGTTCCAGGGTGCGGGCCTCGTCGCCCGTCATCTCCTGGCAGGCGACGCCGTGGCGGCGCTTGAGCGCCCATTCCGCTTGGTCGGCCCTGAAATCCCTCCGGTGTCTCATAGACCGTCAACATGCCGAGATGCCGGAGCGCGTGGCCGATCCCGGCCGCGCCCAGGAGTGCCGCGAGGTCGGCGTGGGCACGGCCGTTCAGCGCGGCGAGGGCGGCGGCGATGGCGACCACGCGGTCCGGCCGGCCGGCGGCGAGGAACCGCCGCAGCCAGGGCAGCATCCGCGGCGCATGGGCCGGGCGCAGGGAGAGCGGCCCGAGCGGGTCCGCGAGCCAGCGCGGCACACGCCAGAGCACGCCCGGCACGGAGGCGGGCGCGACCTCGCTGACCGCGATGCCGCCGGCATTGCCCCAGGAGCACTTGTCGCCGCGCGGGTCGCGGTCAATGACCGTGACCGCGTGCCCGTCCTGGATCAGGGAATGCGCGCAGGCGAGGCCGACGATGCCGCCGCCCACCACGCCGATGCGAGCCATGCGGCCCCTCCTTCATCTGGAGCCGATGTTCGGCCGCCGTTTGTGACCCGGCAAGGCCTGCTCTACGGTCCGGCGGTCGGGAGCAGCGCTTGGGAGGCGGTCCGGATGCGGTGGAGCAGGGTGCTGACGGTCGTGGATTGCCATGCCGAGGGCGAGGTGGGGAAGGTCGTCACCGGCGGCATCGGCGACGTCCCTGGGCGCACCATGTTCGACAAGCGCCTGTTCCTGGAGCGGCACCGCGACGACCTCCGCAAGCTGCTCCTGTTCGAGCCGCGGGGTGCTGTCAGCCAGAACGCCAACATCATCCTGCCGTCCAGCCATCCGGACGCGCAGATGGGCTACGTGATCCTGGAATCCACGGAATACCCGCCGATGTCCGGGTCCAACACGATCTGCGTGGCGACGGTGCTGCTGGAGACCGGGATGCTGCCGATGCAGGAGCCGGTGACGGAGCTGACGCTGGAATCGCCCGCCGGGCTGATCCGCATCCGCTGCGACTGCGCGGACGGCAAGGTCCGCCGGGTGCGCTTCACCAACCAGCCGTCCTTCGTCTATCACCTGGAGCGCCGGATCGAGGTTCCCGGTCTCGGCGCGCTCACGGTGGATGTGGCGTATGGCGGCATGACCTACGTGCTGGTGGAGGCCGCGGACGCCGGGTTCTCGCTGGTGCCGGAGGAGGCGCGCGACCTCTGCGTCGCCGGCCAGGCAATCAAGGCGGCGGCGGACGCGCAGCTCGACGCCGTGCACCCGGAGAACGCACTGATCTCCGGCATCACCATGACGGAGTTCACGGGGAAGCTGCGGCGCGAGGGCGATGCACTGCGTGCGCGCAACGCCGTGGTGGTATCGCCGGGGCGGCTGGACCGCTCGCCCTGCGGCACGGGGACGTCGGCGCGGCTGGCGGTGATGCACGCCAAGGGGCTGATCCGGCCGGGCGAGGCGTTCATCCACGAATCCGTCATCGGCTCGCGCTTCGAGAGCGCCATCGAGACGGTGACGCAGGTCGGGCCGTATCCTGCCGTTGTGCCCAGCATCGCCGGCCAGGCTTGGATCACCGGGCTGTCCCAGGTCGGGCTGGACCCGAGCGATCCGTATCCGCAGGGGTATACGCTGTCGGATACGTGGCTCAGGGCGTTGTAGTCTCGAAAGCTCGTTGGAGCGACCTGTGCCATCATGGCACCGTAACCAGAATACCACCTAGGCGCGCCGCAGAGCGCGCACGCCGCTTGTCGAAGGTCAAGAAGCCTTCGCACTCGGCGGCGGCAGCTAGATGGAGGGCATCGGCGAACTCCATGCCCCCCTCAGCCCAGTCGAGCGCCTTGGCGACCAGCGGGGCGTCCTCCACCGATACGCCTGGAAGGCCCGCTAGGGCGCGGAGGGCTGGAATGACCTGATGAGCTGGGAAATCGTAAACGCCACGCAACACCCACTCGACCTCCAGCAGAACGGTCCTTGGCACGAAGACCAGCTCGTGGCCGATTATGGTCCGGGCCTTGTCTGCTTGCTTCGGGTCATCGTCCGTCAGATAGCGGACGATGATGTTAGCATCGACCACGCGCATGGCGGCGTTTAGCCTCCGCGGTGATGCCAGCGTCCATCTGCTCGACCGATTTTGGCTTACCCTTGTAGGGGAGGCAGCCGAACACGTCCTCCGGCCGAGTTGGCACGAAGGCGGTTGTCAGCAGCCTCAGAAGCACGCCCTCGGCGGTGTGCTCCGCGACGAGGCGGGTCCCGGCGTCCCAATGCAGTTGATCACGGATCGCCTTGGGCAGGATCACCTGTCCCTTTGTCGATACCGTGGTGACGAGGCTGGTCGCCGCCATGTCTGTGTCCCGAGTAAGGCAGAGGTAAGATAGCGCGTCGCGCGACATCCTCTCTCGAGCCGCGGCGGGTCCCATCCCAGCTAGCTGGGATGGGACCCGGGCCTGGTTTGCCCGCGAGACCGGCACGATCCCGTCCGGGTCTTCCGGTTCATGAGCGCGAACCAGGCCGCCTTTCCGATCAGCGTCATGGCGCGCGTGCTCGGCGTATCCAAAGCGGGCTACTACGCGTGGCTTCGTCGCCCTGCGTCAGCTCATGCCCAGGCCGATGCGGTGCTGCTGAAGCGGGTCAGGACCGTGCACACCGGCTCGCGGCAGACCTACGGAGCGCCGCGCGTGCACGCCGAGTTGCGGGCAAGCGGGGAGAGGCACAGCCGCAAGCGGGTCGCGCGGCTGATGCGCGCGGCGGGCCTCGTCGGCGCCAGCCGGAGGCGGCACGGCCCAGTCACGACGCAGCGGGACAAGGAGGCCCGGCCGGCGCCGGACCTGGTGGACCGCGACTTCAGCGCGACGGGTCCCAACCAACTCTGGGTCGCCGACATCACCTATGTGCCGACCGCGGCCGGGTTCCTCTCCCTGGCCGTAGTCCTGGATGCCTGGAGCCGCAGGATCGTCGGCTGGTCCCTTCAGGCCGGTATCTGCTCAACCCGGGTAGATGATGGCGTGTCCGCGTAAAGTTTGCTGGATTGCATGGTAGGCATCCACACCGCGGCGCGCGGTGGTGTCGATGACGGAGCGCACGGCGGCGTAGAGGTCAGCGCCCCACTCGGAACGGAATCCGCTGGTGACCTTGCGGTAGGTGGCAGTTGGCCGCAGCTCACGCTCGCTACCGTTGTTGTCGGCCGCCACCTCGGGATGGTCGAGGAAGGGGAAGAGGTGATCGCGGACCCTGGCGTAGCGCCGGCGCAGGTGCTGGCCGTCACGGTGCGTGGGCGCCTGCGCCATGACGGCGTCGAGCGCGCATTCGAGGCGGCGGCGATACTCGCGCCGGGTGCTCTCGGCGAGATCACGCCGGCGCCGGGCGAGCACGACGGCGCGCAGCAGCAGCGCCTTCATGCGTGGGGCGAACACGGCGTCGCCGGCCGCGATGGCGTAGGCGCAGTCGCGGAGTTGATGGGCCAGGCAGACCTGCCAGGCTTCGGCCTTGCGGCGGCTCTGCCGCCGCTCCCTCCGGGGGATCGCTGCGCGATGGCCCTGCTGGGCGGCGTAGAGGTCAGAGACCCAGAGCGCTGGGCGGTGCCCGTCCAAGACCTGGGCGACCACGCCAGCACCCCGGCTCTTGCGCATGATGTGGACCACCACCTCGCCGTTCTGGAGCACCCAGTTCCAGCAGCTGCGCCCTGCAACCCGCACCGAGGTCTCGTCCGAGCAGATCACGCGCGCACGGCGCAGTTGGGCCAAGATGCTGGCCACATCGGCATCGAAGCACGGCTTGCCCCAGCGCAGCGCGGTGTCGAGCGCGCCCTCGCTGATCGCCAGGCCGAACAGCTCCAGCAGCAGCCGGCTCAGGCGCCGGTAGCTGATCGCGTGCACGAACCGCAGGTACATGGCCAGCGCCACGATGCCCACGCTGAACGGCGTTCCCGGCTCCAAGCCCTCGGGCACCGGCGCGAGTGTCACGCCGCCGCAGCACCGGCAGTGCCCGGCGTAGCGCTCCACGCGCGTGACCACCGGGGCAACTTGGGGCAGGTCGAGCTTGTCGTAACGTCCATGCAGCGTGTGATCTACCTCGCTCAGCGCCGCCAGGCAGTGCACGCAGCGCATCGGACGGGCCGTGACGATCTCGTCGGGGGTCGCGCTCAATGCACGCCCACCGCCCTTGCGGCCCAGGCTGCCCTGGCGCGGGCCTGCGCGCTTGCCCTGCTCCGGCCGGTTCGCCTTGGGGCCCGAGCTCGGCGGCAGGCTGGAGTTGTCCGGCGTCTTCGGCGGCCCCCCGAGCTTCGCCTCCAGCTCCGCCACCCGTGCCGTCAGTGCCTGGACCTGCGCCCACAACGCTCGGATCAGGGCGTCCTTCTGCTCGTGCGTCAGGCCGCTGAGGTCAGGAAGCTGGGTCACCCACACTTTGGATCGCGACCACCCGGGTCACGTCAAGCTGCATCTCGCGCCACCCCACACGCTCCAGCCCAAGAGGGGGTTGAGCAAATACATTGCTAGCAATCCCCTGTGAAAGAATATTACACGACAGTCGTCGGCGATCGCTTTCTCACAAAGCCTCGGTGGAATCAGGACCTTCGGATCTGCACTCGTGTGGTCAGTTCGCGAGCCTGTCGATCACCAAGTCGAGCAATGCGCGCAGGCGCGAGAGGCGGCGCAGGTCGCGGTGGTAGCCGACAAAGGTGTCCCGCCCCGGCGGCGCGTCACCTATCTCAAGCGCGACGATGCCGGGCGTGGCGTCCCCGAGCGGGCGCGGCAGCACGGCCAGCCCCGCCCCCCGTGCGCAGAGTTGCGCCTGGACCTCACGGTTGTTGCTGCGGAACGCCACCGTCGCGTTCGGCAGCACGCGCTTGAGCCAGCGCGCGTCCAGCATCTCGGCGAAGGCGGTGTCCATGGTCACGACCCGCGCACCGGCCCCGTTACCCAGGCGCGGCGCTTCATATCCTGCCGGGCTGTAGAGCGCGTAGGAAATGTGCAGCAGCCGGCGCGAGATGACTTCCGGCTCGTCGAACGGCTTGATGCGGAACACCAGGTCCGCCTCCCGTCTCGGGAGATTGTAGAGGCGGGCATCGGTCAGGAGCTCGATGCAGACTTTGGGATGCCGGCGGCCGAACTCGGCGAGCACGGGCGTCAGCATGAACGTGCCGAACCAATCCGAGGACGAGAGCCGGAGCATGCCTTCCAGCTGCACCTCGCTCCCGGCCAGCTGACGCTGGAAGGCGAGCGCCTCCTCCTCCATGCGCTCGGCATGGCCGAGCACCGCCGTTCCTTCATCGGTCAGCACGAAGCCGTCGGCCGTGCGCTGGAACAGCACGTGGCCGACTGCTGCCTCAAGCACCCGCAGACGACGGCCCATCGTGGGCTGGGTCTGGCCGAGCTTGCGGGCCGCCGCGCCGAGCGTGCCCTCGCGCGCGACGGCGAGGAAGACGCGCAGGTCGCTCCATTCCACGTCGTGCTCCTTCACCCAAACAGAACTGCATGGACCTCATGCAGTATCGATGATCCCCATGCGGTGCGGAAAGGGGCGATGCTGCGGCTATCGACGAGGGAGCAACCCCGATGACCCGCCCCGTCACGATGCAGGCCGCCATCCTCGAGGCCCATGGCGCGCCGTTCCGCCTCTCCACGATCTCCCGTCCTGTCCCCGGCCCGGGTCAGGTGCTGGTGCGCATAGCGGCGAGCGGGGTCAATCCGCTCGATACCAAGATCCACGCGGGTGCCGCGGCCCATGCCCGGCACCCGCTGCCCGCCATTCTCGGCCTTGACCTCGCCGGCACGGTCGAGGCGCTCGGCCAGGGCGTCACGCGCTTTCGGCGCGGCGACGAGGTCCACGGCATGACGAGCGGCGTCGGCGGCCACCAGGGCTCGCTTGCCGAGTACGTGGCGGTCGATGCGCGTCGCTTCACGCTGGCGTCAGTGTGCGACGCCTATCGCGCGATCAACGACGGCACCGGGCGCGAAGATGATCATCGACGTTGAGGGCGCCCGCCGCGGCGAGCGGCTGCCCGACGGGGCGCTCGAAGGGGCCTTCCCCGCCAGCGGTCCAATCGCGCCGGCGCTGACCGACTGATCTCCGCACCGCACAGAAGGATCTCCGCACCGCACAGAAGGAAACGAGCGATGCCCTTCGTCAATGTCAAACTGGTCGATGGCGTGTTCTCCACGGAGGAGAAGCACGAGATGGCCAAGGCCCTCACCGACGTGATGGTCCGGTTCGAGGGCTCAGAAGCCTTTCGCGAGGTGGTCTGGGTGCTGATCGAGGAACTGCACACGGACGGCTGGCACATCGGCGGCCGGCCATTCGCAGGCCCCAAGTCGCTGATGGAGACGCTCGGTCGTTCCAAGGCGATCTACGAGACGATCAACGGCCATCCGACCACCCGTGCCGAGTTCGCCGAGCAAGCGCCGCCGCAGAGCTGAGACCAAACACCCTGGTCTGCGCCTTCTACCTCGACCGCCAGGGGAGAACCGTCCGGTAGTGGCCGGCGCACTGTCTAACGATGCGCGGAGAGTGCAGGATGGGCATGGCGATGCGGTCCGCATGGCCGATGTCAGCGAGGCCGTCGGCTGCAGCGGGAGGCGCTCGCGCCTGGACGCGCGGACCGGACGGGCGCAAGCGCTGACTGGACAAGTGGACGGGAAGGCTCAAGTTCCGGTAGAGTTGGTCAAGGCCACGCGCGTCCGACCCATTATCCTCGTCCTTCCGGGAGGAGCGAGGCGGAAATTGTTCGCGTCGCCACGCCGCTCCAAGCGGCGTCATCCGAGCTGCCGCGATGGACGAGGCCGTTCACATCCACAGGCACGCAACCGAAGCTCAGGGAGCAAGCATCATGAGCATTCCGATCACCCTCACCGTGAATGGCGCCCAACGCCGGGTCGAGCTGGAGGACGCGCGCGTGACCCTGCTCGACCTGCTGCGCGAGCGCCTGGACCTCACCGGCACGAAGAAGGGCTGCGACCGCGGGCAGTGCGGGGCCTGCACGATCCTGCTGGACGGGCGACGGGTGAACTCCTGCCTCGCGCTGGCCGTCAGTCATGACGGCGCCGAGATCCTCACGATCGAGGGGCTGGCGCAAGGCGGCGCGCTCGACCCAGTACAGGCCGCTTTCATCGAGCATGACGCATTCCAGTGCGGCTTCTGCACGCCGGGCCAGATCATGAGCGCCGTCGGGCTGATCCGTGAGGCGCAGGCGGGCGACGATCCCGAGCGGGTGCGCGAGGCCATGAGCGGCAACATCTGCCGCTGCGGCGCCTATGCCGGCATCACCGAGGCGGTCCTGGACGCGCAGGCGCGGATGCGGCGGCAGCACGCCCAAGGGCAGCAAACGCAGGGAGAGGCGGCGTGAACGGCTTCGACTACATCCGCGCCGGGAGCATCGCCGAGGCAGTCGCGGCGGCGGCAGGCCCCGGGGCGGCTTATCTCGCGGCGGGCACCAACCTGCTCGACCTGATGAAGGGCGGGATCAGCCGCCCGGCGCGCGTCGTGGACATCACCCGGCTCCCCGGCCTCGACGGGATCGAGCGCCTACCCGACGGCGGTTTGCGGATCGGCGCCCTGGCGCGCAACAGCGACCTCGCCCACGACCCAGACATCGCGAGGCGCTATCCAGCGATGGCGGAGGCCCTGCTCTCCGGCGCCTCGGCTCAGCTCCGCAACGCGGCGACGACCGCCGGCAACGTGATGCAGCGCACGCGGTGCCAGTATTTCTATGACCCTGCCAGCGCCTGCAACAAGCGCGATCCGGGCGCTGGGTGCGACGCGCGGGGCGGCGACACCCGGCTGGGCGCGGTGCTCGGCTGGAGCGAGCACTGCATCGCCACCCACCCGTCCGATTTCTGCGTGCCCTTGGCCGCCCTCGACGCTGTTGTCGAGATCGAAGGCGCGTCGGGCCGACGCGACGTGCCGCTCGAAGCCTTCCATCGCCTGCCCGGCGATATGCCGCACATCGAGACCGCGCTCGCACCCGGCGAGCTGATCTCCGCCGTGCGCCTGCCGCCCGAGGCGGCCGGGTTCGCCGCCCATGCGCGCTACCTGAAGGTGCGGGAGCGCACCTCCTACGCCTTCGCGGTGGTCTCGGCCGCGGTCGGCCTGCGGATCGAGGACCGAAAGATCGCCGAAGCGCGCCTCGCCTTGGGTGGTGTCGCTCTGAAACCCTGGCGCGCCCGCGCGGCGGAGGCCCTGCTTGCCGGGCGCGAGCCGCGCGAGAGCGTCTTCCGCGAGGCAGCCGAGGCCGCCCTCGCCGACGCGACGCCGTCTGGCGACAACGCCTACAAGATCGAGCTCGCGCGGCGCATCGTCGTGCGCGCTCTCACCCTCGCTGCCGCCGGCACGCCCGAGCGTCTGCCCGCGCTGCCCGCCTCGCCATTCGCGCCAACCCCAGGAGTTCCGGCCTATGCCTGAGACCGTTCCCCATATCCGTCATGGATCGAATAGTGGCCAGCCGCTCACCCGGCGCGAGGGCCTGCTCAAGGTCACGGGCGGCGCGCGTTACGCGGCCGACAACCATCCTCCCGGGATGCTGCATGCGGTGATGGCGGTCAGCAGCATCGCGCGCGGCCACGTCACGTCGCTGGACGTGGAAGCGGCCCGCGCCCATCCCGGCGTGGTCGAGGTGATGACATCGGCCAATGCGCCGCGGCTCGCCCGCCATCCCGACGAGGCCGGCGAGATGTTCACTTACAAGCTCGACCTGTTGCAGGACGACCGGGTGCGGTATGCGCACCAGCCGATCGCGGTGGTGATCGCCGAAACCCTGGAGGCGGCGACCGAAGGGGCGGCGCTGCTCCGCCCGCGCTATGAGAGCGAGCCGGCCCGGGTTGGACTCGATAGTGCCCAACCGTTCGAGCCGCCATCGGTCGGTGTCGGACAGCCGGCAGCGGAAGGCAAGGGCGATTTGGAGGCGGGCCTCGCCGCGGCGGGCAAGCGGATCGAGGTGGTCTACGAGACGCCGGCGCAATACCACAATGCGATGGAGCCGCACGCGGTCGTCGCGGAATGGGATGGGGACCGGCTGGTCCTCGATACGCCGAGCCAGGGCATGTCGATGGCGCAGGACAGGATCGCTGGGCTGTTCGGGATCGATCCGGGCGATGTTTATATCCGCACTCCCTTCCTCGGCGGCGGCTTCGGGTCCAAGGGCGTGATCTGGGCGCCGCAGGTGCTCGGGATCATGGCGGCGCGCCTCGTCGGCCGGCCGGTGAAGCTGGTGACGCGGCGCGAGCAGATGTTCGGACCGGTCGGCCATCGGCCGCCGACGCGGCAGACGCTGCGGCTCGGCACCAGTGAGGATGGCGCGCTCACCGCGATCGGCCATCGGACGCTCACGGCATCCAGCACCTTCGACGATTTCTTCGAGCCGTCCGGCGGCGTGTCCCATACCCTCTACGCGACGCCTGCGCTTTCGACGATCTACGAGGCGGTCCGGCTCGACACCGGGACGCCGACCTTCATGCGGGCGCCGGGCGAGGCTTCGGGCAGCGCCGCGCTGGAGAGCGCCATCGACGAGATGGCGGATGCCTGCGGCATGGACCCGCTCGCGTTCCGTCTGAAGAACTACGCCGAGGTGGAGCCGCTATCAGGCAAGCCATTCTCGTCCAAGGCGCTGCGCGAGTGCTACGTGCAGGGGGCGGAGCGGTTCGGCTGGGCCGGGCGGCCGCGCGCGCCGCGGCAGATGCGCGATGCGGCGGGGCTCTTGGTCGGCTGGGGCATGGGGACGGCGACGTTCCCGGCGATCACGTTCCAGGCGGAAGCGCGGGCGGTGCTGCGCGCCGACGGCAGCGCGCTTGTGGAGATCGGCGCGCACGACATGGGCCAGGGGGCCTGGACGGCGCTCGCGCAGATCGCGGCGGATAGCCTCGGCCTCGGGATTGAGGAGGTCGAGTTCCGGATTGGCACGTCCGATCTGCCGAAGGGCGGCATCGCCGGGGGCTCATCGACGACGGCTACCGCGGGGGTGGCGCTCCATAATGCGGGCGGGGACGTAATCGGCCAGCTTGCGGCGCTGGCGACCGGGGATGAGCGCTCGCCTCTCTTCGGCGCCGGCAATGCCGGCGTGATCGCCCGGGACGGGCGCCTGCTGCGCCGCGACGACGAGGGCCGTGGCGAGACCTACGCGGACATCCTCACGCGCGCCGGCCGGGCCGAGATCGAGGGACATGGGAGCGCCGCACCCGACCCGGTGGCCCAGGAACATTATGCCATGCACGCCCACGGCGCGGTCTTCGCCGAGGTGAAGGTCGATCCGACTCTTGGCCAGATTCGCGTCTCCCGCCTGGTCGGCGCCTTCGCGGCCGGGCGGATCGTCAATCCCAGGCTGGTGCAGAGCCAGTACTTCGGCGGCATGATCTGGGGCATCTCCTTCGCGCTGCACGAGCACGCGGTGATGGACCCGAACTCGGGCCGCCCGATGAACGCCAACCTTGCCGAGTACCACGTGCCGGTGAACGCCGACGTGCCCTCGCTCGAGGCGATCCTCGTCGAGGAGCACGATCCGCACGTCAACGCGCTCGGGATCAAGGGCGTCGGCGAGATCGGCGTGACCGGCACCGCGGGTGCGGTGGCGAACGCTGTCTGGCACGCTACCGGGGTACGCGTGCGCCAGTTCCCGATCACGCTCGACAAGCTCCTGGGCGGGTAGCGCTCGTGTGGCGTGATCACGCCCAAGGTCGGCCACGATGAGGCCGCAGGGTTCGCGGAGCTAGAGGGTTCATGGCGCGCGAAGCGATGCGCAACGGCGCGCTGCTACCGCCTATGGGCGCCGACGGGAAGGCGGTCGCGGTGGACGAGACGTTCATTGGTCAGAGAAAGGAGGCTCCAAGGCGTCGCGGCAACGCTCACAAGCACGCGGTCCTGTCCCTGGTCGAGCGCGGCGGCAAGAAGCACCTTGCTGAACCATGCCTCCCACCCCAGGCCGCCGTGCAATAAAATCGCTCAACAGCCGCTCAAACCGGGTGCATTCCAATCTCAGCTTCCGCCCCGCCGCCCGCGGGGGCGCCCGGCACAAGCTGCCGCAGGCGGAATCGCTGCAGCTTCCCGGACTCCGTGCGCGGCAGCGCCCCGACAAACTCGATCTCGCGCGGATACTTGTAGGGCGCGATCTCCGCCTTGACATAGTCCTGGATCGCCCGCGCGACGTCCGGCGTGCCGCCGACGCCGTCGCGCAGGACTATGAACGCCTTGACCACCATGCCGCGCGCCTCGTCCGGCGCTCCGATTACGGCACATTCCGCGACCGCGGGATGCGTCAGCACCGCCGCTTCCACCTCCGGCCCCGCGATGTTGTAGCCGGCCGAGACGATCATGTCGTCCGACCTTGCCTTGAACCAGAAATAGCCGTCCTCGTCCTGGTGATAGGTATCGCCCGTCACGTTCCACCCACCGACGACGTAGCGCCGCTGCCGGTCATCGGCCAGATAGCGGCACCCGGTCGGCCCACGCACGGCGAGCCGCCCGGTCGCGCCGCGCGGCAAGTCCCGCCCCTCGTCATCGATCAGCTTGGCCTCGTAGCCCGGCACCGGCAGTCCCGTCGCCCCTGGCCGGATCGCCTCGACAGGAGCCGCGATGAAGATGTGCAGCATCTCGGTGGCGCCGATGCCGTCCATCAGCTTGATCCCGGTGGCGTCATGCCAGGCGTGCCAGGTCGCAGCCGCCAGGGTCTCCCCGGCGGACACGCCAATTCGCAGGCTGTCCACGTCGCCGGGCCGCATCGCCGCGAGCATCGCGCGATAGGCGGTGGGCGCGGTGAAGCATACCGTTGGCCGGAGCGCGCGGATAGTGTCCAGCAGCGCCTCCGGTGACGCCTTCTCCAGCAGGATCGCGGACGCGCCGATGCGCAGCGGGAACAGCACCGTGCCCAGCCCGAAGGTGAACGCGAGCGGCGCCGTCCCGATGAACACGTCGTCCGGCCGCGCGCGCAGCACGTGGCGCCCATACCCGTCGCAGACCGCCAGCATGTCGCGGTGGAAGTGCATCGTGCCCTTGGGCTCGCCCGTGGTGCCCGACGTGAATGCGATCAGGCACACATCGTCGCTGCGGCTCGGATAGGCGTCGAACTTCCCCGTCTCGTGCCGCATCAAGGCGGTGAGGTCCTCGGCACCCTCCCCGCCCATGGGCACGGCCGTGTGCAGGCCGGGCTGCATCGCCTGCGCCGCGTAGAGATCGTCCAGTAGGCGATGGTCGCACAAGGCTATGCCGATGCGCGCCTTGCCGATCATGTAGGCAAGCTCCCGGCCACGCAGCAGCGGCATGGTCGCGACCGCGATGCCGCCAGCCTTGATCACGGCAAGGTATGCCGCGACCATCATCGGCGTGTTCGGCGCGCGGAGCAGCACGCGGCCGCCCGGCACCAGGCCGAGGCGCCGGGTCAGCACCTCGGCGATCCGGTTCACGCGATCGGCCAGCTCCGCGTAGGTCCACGTGGCGGCACCCGACCGCAGGCACGCGCGGTCGCCATTCCCGCTCGCCACCCAGGCCTCCAGCAACTCGGACACACAGTTCATCTGCGCCGGGTATGCGAACTCCGGGCGCCCCAGCAGGAGGTCCGGCCACATCTCACGCGATGGCAGGTGCTCGCGGGCGAAATCGTCCGTCAGGTCGGGACTCGCCGATGCCACGCCTGCCTCCAACTCCGCGCCCATCCGCATTGCCGAGGAGGCATCGTGCAGACTGCTCCAGCGTATTTCAACCATGAAATATCTCTGCGCCGTATGATGCACGTCACCGCCTCTTGCACCGCGACATGCCGGCGCGCGGATCGTCGGACCACTCCGCGCGCCGGCTCGCCATTAGACGAAGATCGGGAAAGGATAGGGAGCGGATTCGAGCGTGGTGCCTCGCGTGATGAGACCCCAGGTCAAGGGATGGCCGGCAGGAAGCGGCGGACGATCGTCGCGACCGGGACGACCGGTGACGAAGTAGCGGTGCTGCGGCATGGTCGGGTTCAGCGACCGATTAGTGCTCAAGATGTTCCCCCTCTGTTCTGGAACCCTGGTAGGCTAGGGTTTCGCTAGCGGCTCGGTCAATGATTCGTGAGGTCACAGAGAGAGAAATATAGCTACGATCGGCGGCAGCGGTTTGTTAAGGCATTTCGCAGCTACTGATGCTTGTCCCAGCCCCGAGGCTGTGCCTACAATGCGTAGCAGCAAGAGAGCGGAGTAGCCGATGCCGACCGTTACCGTGCTTGGAGCCAATAATCAGACTGTGTCGCTGAATTACAGCTCGAATGACACCGCTCTCGCGGCGCAAGCGTTGGCAACCACGATTGCGACAGACCTGCAGAGCGGGCAGTTGACGCAGGTCGCCTTCACGGGTGGGACACTGCCCACGGAGACCAACGCGGCGCTCTTCGTGAGCGCCACAGGTGTGCTAATACAGCAGCCGTCGGGCTATAACGTGCTCGTGGACGATGCTCCAGGGCAGATCGCGGTGGTGGGCAACGCCGGGGCGCAGGAGCGCGTGCAGGCGGGCAGCGGCGGCCTCATCTACTACTTCGGCGCGGCCAGCTCCGGGACCGTCGTGTCCGGGGATGGCAATACCTACGTCACGAACGCCAACCCAAACACCGGCGCGATCCCGACCTCGGGCGGCATTTACAACGTGACCGTGGGCGCCGGAAGCAACACCATCGCGCTGGAGACCGGGCGCAGCACGGTTTCGACGGGATTGGGCCTGGATGCGGTGGCACTCGGCACGAGCAACAGCAAGGTCAATGCCGCGGGCGGCGAGACCACGGTGTTCGGCGACGTGAACCAGGGCGACGCGCCCGGCACTGGCAGCGACACGGTCAACGCGGCCGCGGGCTACGTGTCGGTCTATGGCGGCTACAGCAATTTCACCTTCATGGGCGGCACCGGGACGGTGACGGTGCAGGGCGTCGGCGGCAGCGACACCGTGTTCGCCAACGGCTCGACGGGCCTGTTCGCGACCGGCACGGCTGGCAACAGCTACATCCAGGGTGGCAACACCTCGGCGACCGCCGTCAGCACGTTCAGCGACTCGAACGGCCTGCACGTCACCAGCGGCCAGGTGCTGGTCGGCATCGCGAACGGCGACCAGTTGATCGCGGCCGTGTCCGGCGCGGAGGTCCTGCACGCCGGCGGCGGCAACGAGACGCTGAACGGCTCCTACTCGACCGCCAACAACTCCTACTACGCCGGCAACAATGCCGACGTGAACGGCGGAACGTTCTACGCCGTGACGCAGATCAGCACGGGCGCCGGCAGCAGCACGGTGTTCGGCGGCACCGGCTTCAGCACCGTGACGGCCGGGCCGGGCAGCACGACATACGAGTTCGTGCAGGGACAGGCTGGCGGCGGCGCCATGACCATCACCAACTTCGACCCGGCAAAGGACCAGGTGCGTCTCTACGGCTACGCATCGGGCGCCGCGCAATCCGCCGTCGCGGGGGAACAGGTAAGCTCCGGCAGCACTGTGGTCACGCTGTCCGACAACACCCGCATCACGTTCCAGGGCTACACGGGCGGCTTCCAGGGTAACAGCTTCGGTTGAGCGGCGCATCCACGGTGGCGCGGCGGCGTTGGCTCGGCACAGGAGAGGAGGTTGCCATGCAGCGGATGCAGATGCCCGAACCCGTAACGCCACCGATCCCGCCGCCAATCGAAGACCCAGTGCCGGACGGGACACCCCCTCGGGAGTTTCCGCCGACCCCCGACCCAGAGCCGACATAGCCCCTTATGAACTGCTCTAGTCAGCCGCAGCGTGCAGCGGCTTGGGACCGCGCTCGGTGAGCAGCTTGTCGAAATAGGCGATGGTACGCGCGAGGCCGTCATCCAGCGCCACGCGAGGCTGCCAACCAAGCAGCGTGCTGGCCAGGCCGATGTCGGGGCAACGCTGCAAGGGATCGTCCTGGGGCAGCGGGCGATGGACCAGGCGCGAGCGCGAGCCGGTCAGCCTGATGATGCGCTCGGCCAGCTCGCGCACCGGGATCTCGTGCGGGTTGCCCAGGTTCACCGGGCCGGTCACGCTGTCCTCGGTGCCCATCATGCGCACGAACCCGTCCACCAGATCGTCCACGTAGCAGAAGGCCCGCGTCTGCATGCCGTCGCCGTAGAGGGTGATGTCCTCGCCCCGCAGCGCCTGGCCGATGAAGTTGCTGACCACGCGGCCGTCGTTGGGGTGCATCCGGGGGCCGTAGGTGTTGAAGATGCGCACCACCTTGATCCCCGTGCCGTGCTGGCGGTGGTAGTCGAAGAACAGGGTCTCGGCGCAGCGCTTGCCCTCGTCGTAGCAGGCCCTGGGGCCGAGTGGGTTGACGTTGCCGCGGTAGCTCTCGGGCTGCGGGTGCACGGTTGGGTCGCCATAGACCTCGCTGGTGGAGGCTTGCAGCACGCGGGCGCTGGTGCGCTTGGCCAGGCCGAGCATGTTGATCGCGCCGATGACGCTGGTCTTGGTGGTCTGGACGGGGTCGAACTGGTAGTGGATCGGCGACGCGGGACACGCCAGGTTGTAGATCTCGTCCACCTCGACGTAGAGCGGGAAGGTAACGTCGTGGCGCAGCGCCTCGAACTGCGGCAAGGGCAGCAGGTGGGCGACGTTGTCCTTGCGCCCGGTGAAGTAGTTGTCCACGCACAGCACGTCGTGCCCGTCCGCGATCAGGCGCTCGCACAGGTGCGAGCCGAGGAAGCCGGCGCCGCCCGTCACGAGCACGCGCTTGCGGGTCAGGGACATCGAGGGCGCTCCTACACGATCAACCGTCCTTAACTATCGCTTTCCGGGTGGGCAAGCGCGCTCGTGGGGGCGGAGTCTTGTCCGGGAAGCGGCAGGGCTCGGCCGCGGCGCAGCGCCAGCACGCGGGCTGCCTCGCCGTGCAGACGCGCCTGCCGTGCAGGATCAGCCAGTGGTGCGAGATGCGCAGCCAGGGGCGGGGCACGCGCTCGACCAGGGCGTCCTCAACCGCGCGCGGCGTCTTGCCAGGGGCCAGGCCGGTGCGGTTGCCGAGGCGGAAGACGTGGGTGTCCACAGCCATGGCGTCCTGGCCGAAGGCGACGTTGAGGACCACGTTGGCGGTCTTGCGCCCGACGCCGGGCAAGGCCTCCAGCGCCTCGCGCTCGCCCGGCACGTGGCCGCCGTGGCGCTCGATCAGGAGCTGCGAGAGAGCGGCGACGTTGCGGGCCTTAGCGCGCCAGAGGCCTATGGAGCGGATGTGCTGGGCGATGCCCTCCTCGCCGAGTGCCACCATGGCCGCCGCGTGCGGGGCCACCGCGAACAAAGTCTGGCCGGCGCGGTTCACCGCGGCGTCTGTTGTCTGCGCCGAGAGGACGACGGCGACGAGGAGGGTGTAGGGGTCGGCGAAGGTCAGCTCGCTCGCGGCGTCGGGGTAGAGGCGGGAGAGCGCCTCCAGGAAAGTCGTGACCTGGGGGAGCGTCATGAGTGGCGCGGTGGGCATGGGCGGAGGATGTCGTGCGGCCAGCAGGGTGACAAGCGGTTCTGGACAGCTATGTCATGAAGATGGAAGCGGTCCATTTCGAGGCGGTCATCACGCCGCACCGCAGCCTGGGGCGGCGTGGACTTTGCGTGCTCGTGGGCGCGATCCTGTTCCTGAGCGGCATGGTGACGGCGGGGCTGTGGTGGCTCGGCGCCTGGCCGGCGGTGGGCATCAACGGCGCGGAGATCCTATTCGCGCTGCTGATGCTCCGCTGGAACGCCCGGCAGGCGCGAGCCTGCGAGATGCTGCTGCTGAGCGATTTGGGGCTGCGGGTCGTGCGGATAGACGTGCGCGGGCGGCGATACGAGCGCGTGCTGCCCGCCGCGTGGCTGCGGGTCATGGTGCAGGAACGGCAAGGCCGGGCGCCGGGCCTGTTCCTGCTGGCTCGCGACGCACGGCTGGAAGTGGCGCAGGCGTTGGGTGAGACCGAGAAGCGGGACTTGGCGGCGGCGCTGCGGGGCGCGCTCGACCGATGGCGCAGCCCGAATTTCGACAACCCACAGTTGCGGGACAATTGACGACGCTAAACCTCGGGCGGTCCCATCGTCTTGATGAGGTCGAAGACGCGGCGGCGCAGGGCCGGGTCGCCGATGCGGTAGTAGGCGCGGACCAGTTCCAGTGTCTCGCGCCGGTGCAGGGCCTCGTCGTGACCAAACGCATCCTGGGCGTCAGCGAAGCCGCCCGGCGCACGGCCACCCAGCCCAGGGCCGCCGATCTCCTCCGGCATGTCGTCGTAGAAGAACGAGATCGGCACATCGAGCACGCGCGAGAGATCGAATAGGCGCGATGCGCTGACGCGGTTCGCGCCGCGCTCGTATTTCTGCACCTGCTGGAACGTGAGGCCCAGCGCGTCACCCAACCGCTCCTGGCTCATGCCGAGCAACGTACGGCGCAGCCGAATGCGGCCGCCGACATGGACATCCACGGGACTGCTCCGCCCCTCGCGCTCCGGAGGACCGACTGGAGCGTAGTCCTCGGACGCCGTGGGGAACTCGCTCATCGGAGGACCTTGAGGTGATGAACTCACTATCAAGTAGTTAACGGCGCAACCGAAGATTGTCAACGTGCAGCATCGAGAGTTAGACGCTAGCACGAAATGATGCGTTCCGTATCAGATTCGGACCAATCCTGCGTGTGCGCCTGCCTACAGCTATCAAGTCACCGCCCGCCTCCGGGCGAGGCCGAACCCTGCGGCGATCAGGGCGAGGGCGAGCAGGCCCGGAATCACGAGGCCCCAGCGCGAGAAGCTGGTCGGCGGGCGCGGGCCGGGGAGATCGAGCACGAGCGTTCCCGCCATATCGAGCGGCAGCCGCCCCAGCTCGTGGCCGCGCGCGTCGAAGCCTGCGGAGATGCCGGTGTTGGCCGCGCGCATGAGCGGCAGGCCCTCCTCGACCGCGCGCATCCGCGCAGCGGCGAGGTGCTGGCGTGGCCCGGTCGAGTTGCCAAACCAGGCGTCGTTGGTGATGTTTACGAGCCAGGCTGGGCGAGCGGCCTCGTCGGCGACCTGCGCGGGGAAGACCGCCTCGTAGCAGATCATCGGTCCTACAGGGGGCACGCCTGGCAGGTGCAGCGTCGCCGGCCCGGACCCGAACGCGAGCTGGTTCGGCACGATATGCACCGAGAACGGGATCCAGAGTGGGCCATACTCGCCGAACGGGACGAGGTGCCACTTATCGTAGGACGCGACGACATCGCCTTTCGGGTCGAGCGCGAGCAGGCTGTTGCGCGGCAGATCGGCGGTCCCGGTGACTGGGTCCGTAGCGGGCAGGCCGTTCGGGCCAGGGAATTCGGATGCTGCCGACGAGGGCGACGCGGGCCGGGCGCATGGCCTCGGCGATCGCGGCGCGGGCATTCGGGTCGGCACCGAGGAGGAAGGGGCTGGCGGTCTCCGGCCAAACAACGACGCTGGGCCGCGCACCAGCCTCGGCGACGCCTTCGGCCGTGAGGCGCAGATATCGCTCGAACACGGCGAGCGCCTCGGCCTGGTCCCGCTTCTCGCCCTCGGCGACGTTGCCCTGGACGAGCACGACCGCGAGGCCCGGCGCGGGCGGCGCAGGTTCCGCGAGGCGCAGCCATCCCGCGCCTGCCCAAGCCAGAAGAGCCACGCCGCCGCCCGCCATCGCGCGCCAACCGAGCGCGGGCAAGCCCGCGAGCAGCACGGTCACCAGGGTGAGACCCGGCGTGCCGATCCAGGCGAGCGGCTGCAGCATCACGTCCCCGAAGCCGCCCGGCACCGCCCACACGCTGCCCCATGGGTTCCAGGGGAAGCCCGTGCCGATGTATTGCCGGGCGAGGTCGGCGAGCGTCCAGACGCCTGCGAGCACGCAGAGCCTTTGCCAGCCGCGCGGCGCGGCGCGCGCGGCCGCGCAGGCCACGGCGATGAAAGGGGCGAGGACTATGGCGAGAAACGGCACGCCGAAGGGCACGAGCCACCAGTAGCGCGCGGCCTCGATGAGGATCGCCTCCGTGACCCAGTAGAGGCCGACGAGGTGGTGCCCGAAGCCGAACACGAAGCCGCGCCGCAGGGCGATAAGCGCGCCCGGCGAGGTGTCGAGCAAGGCCAGCAGCCCAGGTACGGCGATGAGCAGGACAGGGATGGCGTGAAAGGGCGGCAGCGCGAGCGCCGAGAGCAGCCCGAGCAGGAGTGCGGTGAGGTCCGCGCGCCAGCCCGAGAAGCGCCTCAAGGGCGCGAACACGGAGATGGGCCGGGAGGTGAGAACTTTAGTCATTCGACTTTGGGTAGCGTGACACCCTGGGCAACGCTAGACGATCCGCTCAGGGGGCACAGGCTGGCCCTTGAGCGCCGCGACGACGCACTCGGCGGCCATCACCCCCATGCGCACGAAGCTGCCCGGCGTCACCCCGGCCGTGTGCGCTGTCGCGATCAGGCGCGGGTGCCGGCGGAGCGGGTGATCGGCGGGTGGCGGCTCCGTCTCGAACACGTCGAGCGCAGCACCTGCGAGATGGCCGCTCTCCAAGGCAACGAGCAGCGCCGTCTCGTCCACGAGGCCGCCGCGCGCGGTGTTCACCAGGAAGGCGCCCGGCGGCAGCATGGCCAGTTCGGGGGCGGCGATCAGGTGGCGGGTCTCGGGGCGCAAGGGGCAATGCAGCGAGAGCACGTCCGTGCCGGCGAGGAGCGCTGCCAGGCTGGGTGCGCGGGCGATGCCGGATTGGTCGGGTGCGCTCGGGCTGTAGGCGGTGACGCGCATCCCGAACGCCTGGGCGATGCCCGCGACCCGGCGGCCGACGGCGCCGAGGCCGACGAGGCCGAGCCGCAGCCGTGCGAGGTCGCCACTCTCGTCTGCGGCGCCGCGCCAACCGCCGGCGGCGATGGTGGCGGCCTGCTGCGGCAGGCGCTTGACGAGGGCGAGGATGAGGGCGAGCGCGTGCTCGGCGGTAGCGGCCGTGTTGCTGCCGGGCGCGCGCGTGACCAGGATGCCGCGGCGCCGGGCTTCGGCGAGGTCCACGTCGTCCACGCCGACGCCGTGCCGGGCGACGATGCGCAGGTTCGGGGCGGCCTCCATGGCGGCGGCGGTGACGGGTCCCTGGCGCGAGATGATGGCCCTCGCGTCCACGCGCCCGGCGAGCGCCGCCACGGCAGCGGCATCGGGATAGGCCTCCATGCAGTGGAGCTGCAGGCCGGCCGCGTGCAGGAGGGCTGCCGCCTCGGGGGCGAGGCGCGGCGCGGTCATCACGACGGCGGTGGCCACGGCTTACTCCACCACGTCCCGCACCTGGCGCTCGTAGTGGCGCACATATCTTTCGGTGATCAGGTCGGTCTTGACGATGATCGCGATGTCGGTGGTGTTGAACTCCGGGTCCACGACGGCGCCCTCGCCGACGAAGCCGCCGAGGCGGATGTAGCCCTTGATCAGCGGGGGCAGGAGTGCCAGCGCGGTGCGCGTCTCGATCTCGCTGCACGGCAGGCGAGCCATGTCCACGAAGCGCCCCGGCACCGCGCGCGGGCGCAGCGCGGGGGGCGCCAGGTGATAGTGGTGCAGGTAGCTCAGTTCGAGAGCGAGCATCTCCGGGTCGGTGCCGGCAAGGCTGGCGCAGCCGAACATGAGGTCTATCTCGTGGAGGGATGCGTAAGCGGCAATACCGCTCCAGAGGAGCTGCATGACGGCGCGGCCACGATAGGCAGGGTCCACGCAGGAGCGGCCGAGCTCCAGGATACGGCCCTGGAAACGCTGCAGGACCCGGATGTCATACTCGGCCGCGGAGTAGAAGCCGCCTGCCCTATCCGCGGCTTCCTCGCGGATGAGTTGGTAGGTGCCGACGACAGCCTCCGACCCGTCGCCGAGCGCGTGGTCGAGCACGAGGAGGTGGTCGGCGACCGGGTCGTAGGCGTCCTGGTCGAGGCCGGAGGCGAGGGCGGCGGCGCTGGCCTGGGCGCCCATCTCGCCGTGGAACACGCGGAAGCGCAGGGCCTGGGCGGCGTGGACCTCGGCGGCGCTGGCAGCGATGCGGACGCCGAGGTTGCCGGCCCGCAGTTCGCCGAAGCCTGGTCCCGACCGGGCATCCGGGCCGGCAGACAGGCTCACATCGTCTCTCGCGTCGCCTGGGGTGTCTCTCATCGCGCCGTCCCCGAGACTGCTCCTGGGACCGCTCTCGGGGCTGCGTCCTGGGCTGTCGCGCGGCGCACCAGACGGCGCGCCGTGGGCCGTCACGCGCTGTGCTGCGCGGCGGCGGCCGAACAGCTCCAGGCGGAGCGAGACCAGGTCGAAGCCGAGGCGTGCGGCGATCTCGCGCAGGGCCTGCTCGTGCTCGGCCGCGTCGAACTCGATCACCCGGCCAGTGTCCACGTCTATGAGGTGATAGTGGCGGCCATGCTCGGTGGGTTCGTAGCGGGCGCGACCGCCGCCGAAATCGCGCCGCTCCAGGATGCCGCGCTCCTCCAGCAATCGGACGGTACGATAGACGGTGGCGATGCTGATGCGGCGGTCGAGGGCGGAGGCGCGGCGGTAGAGCTCCTCAACATCCGGGTGGTCGCCCGCGTCGGAGAGGACGCGCGCGATGACCCGGCGCTGGCCGGTCATCTTCAGTCCTTGCTCGACGCACAGGCGCTCGATGCGCGATTCCACGCTACCCCACTTCTCCGGCAGCCCACCTTCCCGGCAGCCTGGAGCGCGCGGCGGGTGCTCGCGACGGCCAGGCTGCAAGCGGCCCCTGAGCGGCAGAACACGAGGAGCCGTCTGCGGCGTAGCCGATCCGCAGGCGCCGTGTCGACTCCCGTTGAGGATCGCGCCGTGGGTGCCCGCGGGGACCTACTTGCGACCGCGCGGCTTGGTTCCCAGTCCGATTTTCTTGGCGAGCGTCGAGCGATGCCGGGCGTAGGAGGGCGCGACCATTGGGTAGTCCGACTGCAGGCCCCACTTCTCACGATATTGCTCAGGCGTCATGTTATAGCTGGTCTTGAGGTGACGCTTGAGCATCTTCAGCTTCCGGCCGTCCTCAAGGCAGATCAGGTAGTCCGGGAAGATGCTCTTCTTGACCGGGACCGCCGGCTGCGGCTTCTCGACAGGCGGCTCGGCCCGGCCGACGCCCGCGAGGGTGCGATAGACTTCTTGGATCAACCCGGGCAGCGCATCCACCCCGACCGCGTTGTGGGCGACGTGCGCTGAAACGATCTGCGCCGTTAGCCCCAGCACCTCGGTGTCCATCTGCTCAGCCATCCCGATTCCCCTTTTGCAAATTTGTCCGCCGGGCTATACGTCATGTCCAAGGGGTTCCGCAACTAGTAATGCACCATGAAATCTAGGTAATCGCTGCCATGCTCGACCAGGCGCTTCTAGCCGCTCCGCCTTCGCAGGAACTTGACATCACGGGAGAGACCTGTCCGATGACCTTCGTGCGCACGCGGCTTGCGCTGGACCGGCTGCAACCAGGCGATGTGCTGCTCGTGCGCCTGCACGGCGAGGAGCCGCGCGCCAGTGTGCCGCGCAGTGCTGTGCTGCTCGGCCACCAAGTCCTCGCCGAAGATACGGGGCAGGACGGCGTTACACGGATGCTCATCAAGCGGGCATGAGCGCCCCTCACCACACAGTGGCGGCAACCACCCGGCGCAAGACAAGCGCGTCGTCCGACGCGTAATAGCCCGACCTACGGCCCACGGGTACGAAGCCAAGCATGGCATAGAGGGCGCGGGCGGGCGCGTTCGTCTCCGCGACTTCCAGGAACACCGTTTCTGCGCCGCACCGTGCCGCCTCGGCGAGCACGGCCGTGAGCAGGGCGCGGCCGACCCCTAGGCGCCGCACCTCGGGGTGAACGGCGATGGTGAGCACTTCAGCCTCGTTCGCGACGACACGGGCGAGCGCGAAGCCGCCGCGCTCGTCGAGCAGGCCGAACACGCCGGGAAGCGCGAGCTGGGTGGCGAACGCCGCGGCGCTCCACCGCTCGGGCGGCGGGAAAGCCGCCGCATGCAGCAGCGCCATGGCTTCGGCGTGGGCGGGGGACGCCCGGATCATGCGGGTGCGGGCCGCACCGGCGCCGCCCTGGCCTGGGCGGGGCCCGCGTAGATCGGCAGAGGAGCGAGCGGCGGCAGGATACCCTCGCGCCGCCGCGCCGCGGCGTCGGCGACGGATTCGGGCGTGCGCTCGCCCCCTTGCGGAGTGGCTTCATCAACCGTGACAGCGACGAGTGCGGCACCGGAGGCGAGCGCGAGGCCGTGCGCGAAGGCAAGGCTTGCCCGCAGCCCGGTGAAGCTGCCAGGGCCGGCGACGACCGCGATGAGGTCGAGGCTGCCGGGCGCGGCGCCCGCTTCGGCAAGCGCGTCCGCGGCGAGCAGGGGCAGGCGCGCGGTCGCGTCCCGCAAGGTGGGCCAGTCGCGCCGCGCGAGGACATGTCCTTCGTCGAGCACGGCAACCCACCCGGCGCCAGCCGAGGCGTCGAGGACCAGAGCGGGGAGGGTCAGAGCAGGACGCACGCCTCGTTGAAGCTGAGCCGGGGCGAACGAGGGAAGAGGCCTACAGGGTCGCCGTGGCCGAGGTTGACCAGGAAGTTGCTCTTCCAGCCGCGGTCGGCGAGGAAGATCTCGTCCACGCGGACGTTGTCGAAGCCGCTCATGGGACCGGTATCGAGACCGATGGCGCGGGCGGCGAGGATCAGGTAGGCGCCCTGCAAGGTGCCGTTGCGGAACGCAGTGTCGGCGGCGAGCGCCTCGTTGCCGGCGAACCAGGAGCGGGCGTCGGCATGCGGGAACAGCGTCGGGAGCTGGTCGAAGAAGACCGGGTCATGCGCGACGATGGTGACGACGGGGGCGGAGAGCGTCTTGTCCACGTTGCCGGCCGAGAGCGCCGGGCGCAGGCGCTCCTTGGCCTCCTGCGTGCGCAGGAAGAGGAAACGCGCGGGCGACGAATTGGCGCTCGTCGGCCCGACGCGGACGAGGTTGTAGAGGCGGTGCAGCTCGTCATCCGTCACCGGGTCGGGCTGCCAAGTGTAGTGCGTGCGCGCCTCGGTGAAGAGCGCGTCGAGGCCGGACTGGTCGAGCACTACAGGACCTGCTCCACCGCGACGACCTCGGGCACGTAATGGCGCAGCATGTTCTCGATGCCGTGCTTGAGGGTGGCTGTGCTGCTGGGGCAGCCGCTGCACGCACCCTGCATGTGCAGGCGCACGATGCCGTCGCGGAAGCCGCGGAACACGATGTCGCCGCCGTCGCCGGCGACGGCGGGGCGGACGCGGGTGTCGAGCAATTCCTTGATCTGGTCCACGACCTCGCGGTCCTCGGGGGAGACATCCTCCTCGGTCGCGGCATCCTCACCCTCGATGACGGGGCGGCCGGCCATGAAGTGCTCCATGATGGCGCCGAGAACCTGCGGGCGGAGTGCCTGCCACTCGGTTTCGCCGATCTTGGTGACGGTGACGAAGTCGGCTCCGAGGAAGACGCGAGCGACGCCGGGGAGGGCGAAGAGGGAGTTGGCGAGCGGGCTGCGGGCAGCGGCATCGGGCGTGGCGAAGTCGGCGGTGCCGGCTGGCATGACGGCGCGGCCCGGCAGGAACTTGAGCGTCGCCGGGTTCGGCGTGCCTTCGGTCTCGATGAACATGGGGCCTCTCCAAAGGCTGTAACGGCGCGAAGCGGACCGCTGCGGTCCGGATAAACGTTATGTGGCGGAGGGCGGTGCGGGGCGCAAGAGTGGGGGCGGTTGACCTGAGCGCTGTGGATGGATCAGCGCAGCGTCACGACCCTACCCAGTCAGGCTATCAGAGGACCAAGACTTCCTCGCGAAGCTGAGTCCGCGTCGCTGTCGCAAAGCGCTCTTCGGAATAAGAGGTTGTTAGGTTGATCGCGACGTCGATGTTGCCGCGTGTCGCCTTGGAATAACGGGCACGTCCGGTGCGCGGCCTTTACCAGGCGCTGAGCAACTTCGCGCTCCAGACCCGGCAGGCTGACGTTGAGCCGAGCGCGGAGGAAGTAAGCACCCTCGCTCGTGTTCAGGTCCACTTCGGCGCTGATCGCCAAATCCGCCGGCAGGACGATCTTCATCTCGCGGGCTGCCAGACCCATCGCCCCTTCGAAACAGGCCGACCAACCAGCGGCGAACAGCTGCTCCGGGTTGGTCCCGCTGCCTGGGGTGCCGGGCGTCGAGAGCTGGACGTCCAGGCGGCCGTCGGAGCTGCGAGACGCGCCATTCCGGCCGTCGATCGTGCGGACCTTGCCAGTGTACAGTAATCTCTCGAACTGCGTCATGCGTTGCGTTCCTTCGTGAAGAGGGGCGTGCGATCAGCGCAGTGATCTAAACGCCGCACAGATCTCGGCAGCGAAGAGGTCCGGCTCTTCCCACGCTGCGAAGTGGCCGCCCCTATCGACTTCGTTCCAGTAGATGAGCTTGTGGTAGCTGCGCTCGGCCCAGCTCCGGGGCGCCCGGTAGATCTCGCCGGGGAACACCGTCACGGCGGCAGGGATGGAAACATCGACGGCGTTGAAGTTGTTGGCGTTGTTCTCCCAGTAGAGCCGCGCGGACGAGGTGGCGGTGTTCGTGAACCAGTAGAGCGAGATGTCGTCCAGCATCTCGTCTCTCGTGAGGGCGCGCTCGGGCTCGCAGCCGCTGCACGTCCAAGCGGCGAACTTGTCGTAGAACCAGGTGGCCAAACCGGCAGGCGAGTCCGCCAGCCCGTAGCCCAACGTCTGCGGCCTGGTCGCCATCATGGCGGAGTAGCCGCAACCCTTCTTGTAAAAGGCGTCAAGCTGCGTGAACGCGGCCTTCTCGGCAGCGGACAGCCCGGCCGGCGCCGGATCGCCGTCGTTCAACGCCTTGGCGATGTCCGCCGGCACCGTCGCCGGCATGTTGACGTGGATGCCGAGCAGTCCCGCGGGTGCCTGGCGCGCCATCACGTCCGACACGACCGATCCGTGATCGCCACCTTGAGACACGTAGCGCTCGTATCCCAGGCGCCCCATCAGTTCGGCCCAGGCGCGGGCGATACGAGGAAAACCCCAACCCGTACTCTGCGGCTTGCCCGAGAAGCCGTAGCCGGGCAGCGAGGGGAGGACGAGGTGGAAGGCGTCCTCCACGCGTCCGCCATGAGCCGTCGGATCGGTGAGCGGGCCGATGACTTTCAGAAGCTCGATGATCGAGCCGGGCCAGCCATGCGTCATGATCAGCGGCAAGGCGTCCGCATGGGGAGACCGCACGTGCGCGAACTGGATGTCGAGCCCATCGATCTCGGTCACGAACTGCGGCAAGGCATTCAGCCGTGCCTCCACCTTCCGCCAATCGTAGTCGGTTCCCCAGTAGCGAATCAGCGGCTGGATCTTCCCCAGCGGTACGCCCTGGGATTGATCGGTGACGGTCTCCCGGTCGGGCCACCGCGTCGCCGCCAAGCGTCGGCGGAGGTCGGTGATTGCCGCATCCGGAACGTCGATATAGCCTCGTCGCGAAGTCGATCGTCGCGGTTCGTCCGGTCGGGGCTATGATGCGCTACCGGCTCTTGGACACGACCCGCGCTTACGTTCTGGAGATTTGCGCCGACGACGACGAACTCGCTAATTTGGCCACGCGTTATGCGACTTACTACCGGCGATGGCTTGAGCAGACCGGGAGTCAATGGCCGACTTTGTCGAGCGCAGCCGAGCGTGCGCTCCATCTCGCAGGCCTTGGCAATGTGCGGGCCGCTCTGGAGTGGTGCTTCGGCACTGGTGGCAATACCGAAGTCGGCGTGGAGCTCGCCACCGCTGCCGCGCCCGTTTTTCTGTCGATGTCTTTGCTGCCCGAGTGTCAGCGCTGGTCGGAGCGAGTGATTTCCGCTCTCGACGAGGCCGCTCGCGGCGGGTTCGACGAGATGCATCTGCAAGCGGCCCTGGGCGTGTCCTTGATGTTCACGCGCGGAGGAAGTGATGCCGCGCGCGTGGCCTTAGGCAGAAGCTTCGCGATCGCCGAGGAACGCGGTGGGGCACTCGATCAGCTGTAGCTGTTGGGCCCGCTGAACATGTTCCACTTGCGTACTGGGAACTTCAAGGCCGCCCTGCGCTACGCCCAGCGCTGTTCTGCCATCGCCGGGACCGTGGAGGATTCTGTCGCCGTCGCGCTGGCCCATTCCGTTCTGGGGATTTCACTGCACCTCAGCGGCGACCTCGGCGGTGCCCGCGTGGAACTCGAGGCAGTGCTATGGCACGCGCCGCGGGACCAGCGGACCACGACGGCGTTCAACATCGCACTCGCTCAAGGCCTCGCGGCAACCGGTCGGTTTGCCGAAGGCGTCGCTTTGATCGACGACATGATCCGACTGGTTGAGGCCAATGGAGACGGCTGTTATATGCCGGAGCTGCTGCGGGTGAAGGGCAATCTCCTCCTCGCGATGCCGCAGCCCCGCGGTGACGGCGCGGAGTTATGCTTCGTGCATTCGCTCGAGATGAGCCGTCGGCAAGGCGCGCGGGCATGGGAGTTGCGCACCGGGGTTGTGTTGGCGGCGCAGGGGCGAGGCGAAAGCGCTCGGGCATTCCTACAGCCGGTCTTCGAGCAGTTCGTGGAGGGATCGGACACAGCGGACCTGAAGGCCGCAGGGCGCCTGTTGGCGACCCTGGTCTCTTCGGACTCGCGGCGCTCCCGCCGCCGCGCCGCTCCGAAACAGGCCGCGCGCTCGCACCGGTCGAAGCAGGCCGGCACGGCGGCGAAGTCATAGGCTCGTCCACGCAAGAACGTCCGCGTCGTCCGCGGTCTGCTGACCCGCTCGCAGTATCCCGCGCCCGGTTACGCGTGGTATTTTATGTCCAATCAGTCTTCTCGCTGCGGAGAACTCTACATGTGACCGCCCAACGTCGTCGGCAGCCGTACTCGCTTTCATCCCTCGATCCCGCTCAAGTCAACTGTTTCCAAACACGGTCGGCAAGAAACACGGCCGGCAAGGTCGTGCGTGAGTCCACGGTGGCGAGCGAGCCGGAGGTGCTGGTCGCTTTCCTGCGCACGCTCGGGCTGCCAATCGCGCGTGTCGGCCTGCGGAGGCCTCGTCCTCCTGATGGGCCCACATCCCCGGCGCGGACCGGCCTCGGCGGGGTCGGATGAAAGGCACAGCAGTCGGACACCAGCCAGATGCTGCTTGATATGCCGGCTCACCTCAACCATTGCTCCTATTGCAGCTTGTGCCGGGGTGGGGAGCTTTCCGCCGTCGCGTGCGCCGGTGCCATACAAGGGCGGAGGCCGCCAGCAATCCGAGAGGAGTTCAGCCCATTGCAGATCATGGCAGAACAACCGCGCGATCCCGGTCCAGGTCCGGTGGCACCTCGATGCAGCTAGAGCAAGCAGCCTCGGTCTCCACGGCCATGCCGGCCGCGCCTCTCGGCCCGATCCTGCAGCATCTCAGGAGCGAGCCGTCCCGGACGTGGTCGATCGTGATCACGGTCTTCGGCGACGCCGTCGTGCCGCGCGGCAGCTCGCTCTGGCTCGGATCCCTGCTCGACATCTTCGCGGGCATGGCGATCGGGGGCGGCGTCGTGCGCACGGCGATGTCGCGCCTCGCCGCGGACGGCTGGCTGCAACGCAACCGCGTCGGCCGCAACAGCTTCTACAGGCTGACCGACAAAGGTCGGGCCAGTTTCGCCATCGCCGCGGAGCGGATCTACGGAGAGCCGCCCAGCGGCTGGAACGGCCGCTTCCACCTCGTGCTCCCCGGCAACGGAACCGACCGGGATGCGGTGCGGGGCGCTTTGGAGAGCTCGGGCTTCGGAGGCGTCGCGCCCGGTGTCTGGATCGCGCCCAAATCGACCTCGGTGCCCCCGGAAGCCGCCACCCTCATGCGCATGGAAGGTTCCACGGACCTGGACACCGGCCGGCAGCTGGCGGAGCGGGCCTGGCCCCTCGCCGAGACCGCGGAGGCGTATCGGCGCTTCCTGGGCGCATTCGCCCCTCTGCGGAGTTGGATCGCGGCGGGAGGGGTCCTCGCCGACCTCGATGCCTTGGTCGCCCGCATCCTGCTCGTCCATGAGTATCGCCGCATCGTGTTGCGCGACCCCCTGCTGCCGCCTGCGCTCCTGCCCGAGCGATGGCCGGGGACAGCGGCTCGGCAACTCTGCTCCGAGATCTACAAAGCTCTCCTGCCGCGGTCAGAGCGCTGGCTGGACCAGAACGGACGAGGCGAGGACGGCCCCTTGCCACAGCCCTCGACGGACCTACGCCGGAGGTTCGGCCCTGCCCCGCCGTAGCCTGGGACCTGATGCTTCCCGGCGCTCACATGTTACAGAATATCCTTGACTTTCCGTGATTCGGTGTCATATCTGATCCACGGGACATGGAGGACGCACGGAGGACGCCATGTACACGCAAGGCCTGTATAACCCCGACTCTCCCAGCGCGGCTAAGAGTGCCGAGGATCCCGAGCAGGAGACGCGCTTCCAGGAGCGGATAGACCGGGAGGACCGGATCGAGCCGAACGACTGGATGCCCGCGGCCTATCGCAAGACGCTGACCCGGCAGATCGCCCAGCACGCGCACAGCGAGATCGTCGGCATGTTGCCGGAAGCGAACTGGATCACCCGCGCGCCGTCGCTGCGGCGCAAGGCGACCCTGCTCGCCAAGGTCCAGGACGAGGCCGGCCACGGGCTCTACCTGTACGCGGCGGCCGAGACGCTCGGGAAGAGCCGCGAAGAGATGTTCGACGAGTTGCTGACGAACAAGGCGAAGTATTCCTCCATCTTCAACTACCCGACGCTGACCTGGGCCGACATCGGTGCCGTCGGCTGGCTCGTGGACGGGGCGGCGATCATGAACCAGATCCCGCTCTGCCGCTGCTCCTACGGCCCCTACGCGCGGGCCATGATCCGCGTTTGCAAGGAGGAGAGCTTCCACCAGCGCCAAGGCTACGAGATCATGCTCACCCTCTGCCGCGGCACGGCCGAGCAGAAGGCCATGGCGCAGGACGCTCTGAACCGCTGGTACTGGCCCTGCCTGATGATGTTCGGCCCGCCAGACAGCGACAGCACGCACAGCGACCAATCGACGAAGTGGAAGATCAAGCGCTTCTCGAATGACGAGTTGCGGCAGAAGTTCATCGATGCCCTCGTGCCGCAGGCGCAGTTCCTCGGCTTGACCCTGCCGGATCCCGACCTGCGCTTCGAGGAGGCCGAGGGGCAGTCCTTCGACGATGCGCCGCGTGGGCACTGGCGTCACGGACCAATCGATTGGGAGGAGTTCCGGCAGATCCTCGCCGGCAACGGCCCCTGCAACCGCGGGCGCATCTCGTCGCGCCAGCGCGCGCACAAGGAGGGCGCCTGGGTGCGCGAAGCCGCCGCTTCCTTTGCCGCCAAGCAAGCCAAGCAGAAGCTCGCTGCCTGACCACCTCCGCTGCCACGACGACGCGAGGAGACGTCCCGATGCTCGACCTCAAGACCCCGAACACCCCTCTCTGGGAGGTCTTTATCCGGAGCCGAAACGGCCTGGCCCATAAGCACGTCGGCTCGCTGCACGCGGCCGACGCGACGCTCGCGCTCCAGGCCGCGCGCGACCTCTACACCCGACGTGGCGAGGGCTTGTCCATCTGGATTGTGCCGTCGAACGCGATCATCGCGTCCGACCCGGCGGACAAGGGCATGATGTTCGAGCCCACCGCGTCGAAGATCTACCGGCATCCAACCTTCTACGACGTGCCGGACGAAGTCGGCCATATGTGAGCGCGGCCCGGCAGATGACGACGACGTCCATCAAGGTGGAGGAGACCCCGCTCGTCCTCTACGTGCTGCGCCGGGCGGACGACGCGCTGATCCTGGGCCACCGCCTGTCCGAGTGGATCGGCCACGGCCCGATGCTGGAGGAGGAGATGGCCCTCGGCAACATCGGTCTCGACCTGATCGGTCAGGCGCGGTCGCTCTACGCCTACACCGCCGAGCTGGAAGCCGAGGGCAACGACGAGGACAAGTATGCCTACCTGCGCGACGCGCCGCAGTATCGCAACCTGCTGCTCGCCGAGCACCCGAACGGCGATTTCGGCCAGACGATGGTGCGGCAGTTCTTCTACTCCGTCTTCGCAGATCCGTACTGGCGTGCGATGACGTCCAGCCGTGACAGCACGCTCGCCGCCATCGCGGCGAAGTCGGAGAAGGAGAGCGCCTACCATCTCCGACACTCCTCCGAATGGGTGATCCGCCTCGGCGATGGCACCGAGGAGAGTCACGAGCGCGTCCAGGATGCGGTGGACCAGCTCTGGGGCTACACGGGCGAGATGTTCGAGTGCGACGCGGCGGAGCGCACCCTCGTCACCGCGGGTGTCGTGGTCGATCCGGCGGCGCTGCGCGATACTTGGGACAAGACCGTGGTTTCGGTGCTGTCCCAGGCGACGCTGACCCGGCCCAAGAGCCAGTGGATGCAGAGCGGCGGCCGGTCCGGGCGGCACAGCGAGCATCTCGGACACCTGCTTAGCGTCATGCAGCATGTGCAGCGCACCTACCCAGGAGCGACCTGGTGAGCGCGCAGGCCGAGGCGGGCGGCAGCGACGACGCCCTGCGGGAACGGGCGCTACAGGCCGTGGAGACGGTGTGCGACCCCGAGATCCCGGTGCTCACCATCGCGGACCTCGGAGTATTGCGCGACGTCTCGGTGCACGACGGCAGAGTGGAGGTGGCGATCACGCCCACCTATTCCGGCTGCCCGGCGATGAACATGATCCAGCTCGAGATCGAGATGGCGCTGGAGAGGGCCGGCATACCGGGCGCGCACGTGCGGATGATACTCTCCCCGGCGTGGACGACGGATTGGATGTCGGAGGAGGGGCGGCGCAAGCTGCGCGACTACGGAATCGCGCCTCCCAAGCGGGGCGGCGGTCGCCGAGCACTGTTCGGCGCCGAGGAGGTCAGCTGCCCAAGCTGCGGCTCGGCGAACACGCACCTGCTATCCGAGTTCGGCTCGACCTCGTGCAAGGCGCTCTGGCGCTGCAAGGCCTGCCGGGAGCCCTTCGACTACTTCAAGTGCCACTGAGAATGTCATGTCCTCCGTCACGCCGCGCTTTCACAATCTTCGGGTCACCGACCTGAGGCGGGAGACGCCGGATGCGGTGTCGATCGCGTTCGAGATTCCACCCCATCTCCAGCCCGATTTCCGCTTCGCCGCCGGCCAGTATCTCGCTCTGCGCAAGGAGTTCGACGGGGAAGAGGTGCGCCGCTCCTACTCGATCTGCTCGGGTCCCGATGACGGCGAGCTTCGAATCGCGGTGAAGCGGGTGGACGGGGGCACGTTCTCCGTTTGGGCGAACAGCGGCATCAGCACCGGCGATATGCTCGACGTGATGACGCCGACCGGGCGCTTCGGCGTGGCGTTTGCCCCGGACGAAGCGCGGATGCACGTGGGCTTCGCTGCCGGCTCCGGGATCACGCCGATCCTCTCGATCGTGCGCGGCATCCTGAGCCGTGAGAGGCAAAGCCGGGTGTTCCTATTCTACGGCAACCGCTCCACGGGCGACATGCTGTTCCGCGAGGAATTGGAGGAGCTGAAGGACCGCTACATGGGGCGGCTCTCGGTGTTCCACGTGCTGTCCCAGGAGCAGCAGGACATCCCGATCCTGAACGGGCGGCTCGACGCGGAGAAGGTTCGGCTGCTGCTGCGCCATCTCGTTCCCGTGGAGATGGTGGATCACGCCTTCATCTGCGGGCCGACCGGGATGAGCGACGAGGTCGAGGCCACGCTGCTCGATCTCGGCCTCAGGCCCGACCAGGTGCACGTGGAGCGCTTCGTCTCCGCGCTCGGCGGCAAGCCGCGCCCGAAGCCCACGCCACCACAGACCGAGACGCCCCACGCGACCGCTGGCTTGATCGTGGACGGCAAGCGCTCCGAGGTGCCGGTGGCCGAAGGCGAGTCGGTGCTGGACGCCGCGCTGCGGGCGGGCTTGGACCTGCCCTATGCCTGCAAGGGCGGCATGTGCAGCACGTGCCGGGCGCGGGTGCTGGAAGGCACGGTGGAGATGGAGGTGAACTTCTCCCTGGATCCCTGGGAGGTCGAGGCGGGCTTCGTGCTGACTTGCCAGGCGCACCCGACCAGCCCGCGCGTCGTCATCGACTACGACCAGATGTGAGCGTCACACGGGCGCCAGCAATCGCACGTGCTTGCCGGGCGGCGCTGGCTCCATGTCGAGTCCCGCCGCGCCTTCGATGAGCAGCATCACGGTGAGCTTGGCGTAATCGCTTTGGCTGACCGGGCCGTCCTCACGGAACCAGAGATAGTTCCAGTTGAGCATGCCGAACAGCGACAGGGTCAGCGGCTTCAGCAGGGCGTGGTCCCGCGCCGCCGCTGGCACGCAGGGCGCGATCGCCGCCGCGAACCGGTCCACGAGCATCCGCTCCATGTCCTTCAGGATCTTCTGCTGCGGCCGGGGCAGCAGGTGTAACTGGTTGATCTGGACGTGGTGCTTGTTGTCGGCGCTTCGGTAGGCCTCGAGCAGGGCTTCGGCGAGCTGGAGCAGACGGCCGCGCGGATCGAGCTCCGGGGCAGGCTCAGGCTCCGCCGTCACGGCCAGGAGGTGCTCGAGGTGGCTGTGGATGATGTCGAAGAGCAGCTGCGACTTGTCAACGTAACAGTGATACAGGAGCGCCTTCGACACGCCACAGGCGCGGGCCAGCATGCTGAGCGACGCCCGGTCATAGCCGTGAGCCGCGAACAGCTCCGCCGATCGCTCCAGGATGGCCCGGCGTTTCTCGTCGTGATCAGAAGCCCGAGGGCGAGCCATCGTCGTCTGTTCCTGCGATGGTGAGCGAGCAGGAGCTACCATCATAGCTTGGAGCTGGTGTTGCCCGACGCCGCTCCGCTGCGCAAGGCCGCCATGCCGTGCTCGACAACGCCTCGATCCACAAGACGCCCATGATCCATGCCTGGCTGGCCAAGCAGCCGCGCTATCACCTGCACTTCACGCCGACCTCGGCGTCCTGGATCAACATGGCGGAGGGCTGGTTCGTGTATCGCGGTAGGGACGCTCATTGCTGAGCGCCCCCCGCACAGATCCGTATGAGCGGATTTCCCGATACGGCTCCTACCTCGGGTGTCTGACGGCGAAGCGTTCGCTCGGCCAGGGATGGAGGATACGCGGTTGGGGGAGCCAGTCGTCGGCGAGCCTCTTCATCCTGGCCCAGGTCGTATCGTCCTTCTGGCTGCGCCTCCGCAGAGTCCGCCGCCACAGGTCGGTGACATGGTGCCGGAACGCCATGAGTGCCCGGCTGTTGGTGGGCACTGCATGGTAGGCGAAGTAGCCTCGGACAATCTGCGCCAGCCATCTCCTCTGTTCGGGGATCGGCTGATGCATCCGCTGCCGCAGCTCGTCCTTCACCTCGTGCAACTTCGCCCTCATGCGGTCGCGCCGGGATCTCCGTGCGAGGAGAAACTTGCCCCGGCGGGACTTGCCGCACATGAAGGTAAAGCCCAGGAAATCGAAGGTCTCCGGTCTGCCGAGCCCGCCTTGGGCGCGTCTGGTCGCCGCCTGGCGGCCAAACTCGATCAGGCGGGTCTTCTCCGGATGCAGCGACAGCGAGAACTCCTCCAGCCGCTCGCGCATCTCGTCCCAGAGGCGCCGGGCGTCGGCCTCGTGCTCGAAGCCGACCACGATATCATCTGCATAGCGCAGGATGATCATGTCGCCCGTGGCCTCGCGCCGTCGCCAGCGCGCGGCCCAGAGGTCGAACACGTAGTGCAGGCAGACGTTCGCAAGCAGTGGTGAGATCACTGAGCCTTGCCCGGTCCCCTTGTCACTGGCCGTGACGACCCCGTCTTCGAGGACACCCGCCTTGAGCCACTTCTGGATCAGGCGGATGATGCGCGGGTCGCCGATCCGATGTCTCAGGAAGCGGACGAGCCACTCCTGCGACACTTCATCGAAGAATGATCGGATATCGGCGTCCAAGATGCAGTTCACCCTCGTGCTGCTGATCCCGACCACCAGGGCGTCCAGCGCATCGTGCTGGCCGCGCTTGGGCCGGAACCCATACGAGAACCCGAGGAAGTCTTCCTCGTAGATCGCGTTCAGCACCGCGGCCGTCGCCCTCTGGACGATCTTGTCTTCCAGGGCCGCGACCGCGAGCGGGCGCTGTCGCCCATCTGGCTTTGGAATGTACCGACGCCGAGAGGGCAGTGCCCGATACGCTCCCCGGTGGACCTGTGCGTGCAGAGCCTCGATCTTGCGGTCGAGATCGGCCTCGTAGGCCTTCCATACCAACCCGTCCACGCCGGGGGCTGCGTCCCGCTTGAGCGCGAAGAACGCTGTCCGGAGCATGGGCACGCTGAGATGGTGGGCGAGCGCGGTGAACCGCTCCTTCTTCTTTTGCTTTGCGGCTTGTCGTACGCGTCCCAGCGCCTGTGACACGCTTGCCCGGTCCTGTGCCCGGCGCGTGCTTTGCTGGTCCGCGTTCCCCTCGGTCCCCGCCCTTGGCTCCACCAACTCCGCAGCTGGTCGCCCGGCCTTGTTCGTCGGCTTCACAGCTACTATGGCGGGGTCTGACTTCTCGCGTCCGTGCATCATCGGTTGCGGCTCCTCGCCTTTCCGATGCGGACCAGCGTCCGAAGGCCGCTGGTCGAACGCGAGATCTCCCGGTTCCCGTGCAAGGAGCGTCCGCACATGCCAGGGTCTAAGACCACGCCGGATCGTCCGGGTGCTCGCAGTGGCGCGCCCGTCCGTGTTGCCTTCCGCACGCGCTACGGCGTTGGCACCCGGGATTGGATTGCTATCGCGGCTCAATGGCTGGCCTATGCGCTCCCCTGCCGACGCTTCGCCGCCGCCCTCGCGGGTGACAGCGCACGGCTTGGGGCCGACGTGGACTGCTATTCCTTCGTCGTAGTGGATTTGCACCACCTACTCCTTGCCGGTCTCCCGGCGCACAGCGCGACAATCAGGATGAGCCAGCACGCCGACGGGTCGCGCAGCTCGGCAAGCGAGAGGCCCTCCAGCGATGTAGCATCTGGTAGCGACGTGGGCCGCGTGGATCACGCCGCCGCTCTCAGCGCAAACCCCGTCGCCCGGCAATCTGCCCCGGTTACACGAGTGCCTGGTCATTCGGGTCGCGCGCAAGCACGTGGCGGCAGTCCGTCGAAACGATGACCGATTCTCTCGGCAGGGGCTGGTCACGCAACATTAACGACACCCTGTCCGGAGCGAAAATGGAGGCAGGACTAAGACTGGTCGGAAACAAGGGACTATCGCTTCCAGCTTAGGTTCTAGGACTTCTAACCCGGCCATCCTGCTCAGCTTAACGGGGGACAGGAGGTCCAGAAAAGCCCGTCATTTTCGGAATTATTGCGCACGACTTATCATCTCTGAAACCTACTTCTCCTGACTGTCCGGATGTTGGGAGGTTTAAGGTGCCTTCATAATCCCATGGCTCTGGTATATACACACCTCTTGTATATATGGATCTACTCGGAATCTACACCTTCGTATCTATAAACACCGTTCTGCATTGATGACCTGTATATATTAAAATTTCAGCAAAATCATATCCAGGATTTCAGCAAAATCCAGACTATGCCAAAAAAAACAACTCTTGCGCTTTTTTCAGTTGTGCGAGCGATGCGATTTCGGTAAACCATAATCGTTAAAATCTCATCAAGAGCGAGAGTTATCCGAGACGTTGGTTAACGCCGCGCAGGCGCTTGCGACGGAGTGTGCTCGTGTCCTTGGAATTCATGCTGTTGCGAGACGAGAAGGGATCCGATGGCATCGCATATGAGGGATAGCTCTGCCCAGGATCGCCCTGTAGAGCTACTCCGGTTCCCGGAGAAACGGTTCTCGAAACCGCGGCCTGGTGCCATGGTCGGCATCAGCGACGGCTTCTGGACACGACCGCGGATGAGGCGGCTCTCCTGGTTCAAGATCAGTGCCGCTTTCTGCCTCGCCGACTTCCTCATGACACTCCTCGCCGGGCCTCTGGCCTTCAGCGCCCTGGCTGACATGCCTACAGGCTTCGACGCGCTTGACTGCACCTTGTTCGGGTTGGCGCCGTTCCTCACGCTCGGCACCCTTTACGAGCGTGGCCTTTACGGCCGCGAGGCGGTCCTGCAGCCAGCCGGGCTGCGGTGCGTCACGCTGGGATGGCTTCAGGCTTTCGGGCTGCTGCTCCTCGCAGCCGTCGCGTGGGCGGCGATGGTGGGCTGGAGGGATCCCCAAGCAGGCGTGAGCGCCGCCTTGGTGAAGCTTGGCAGGCCTTGGATCGGCGGCTTCCTGATGGTCGGGCTGCTCGGACTCCTGGCAAACCGGGTGCTTTGGTCAGCCGTCCGCAGCCATCTCATGGGCCGGGTCTTGGTCCACGGGCGCGCCGTCGTGGTCGGGACGGGGCCGGCGGCGGAGCAGGTCATTGGCCGTTTGCGCGACGATCCGACATCTGGCCTCGAGGTTGTGGGCGTCGTTGATGACGGCGCGCACCGGGATCAGGCGTCGCTGTGCGGCATCACCGTCCTCGGAGGTCTTGCGGATCTCGTGCAGGCGGTGCGGAACAGCGAGGCTGACACCGTCATCGTGGCTGTTCCCTGGGCGGCGAGGGCGCGCATCGCCGCGGTGATCGCTGAGGCCGGGCGCATGGCGGTGGACATCCGCATAGCCCCTGATGCCGAGGCAGCCGAGTATCTGCGCTACCCGGTCAGCTTCGTCGCGGGCCAGTGTTTCCTCGACGTGCTCGACCCTCCGATCTCCGGGGTGAACGCAATCGTCAAGCGCGGCGAGGATTTGGTGGCTGCCTCGCTTGCGCTGCTGATCCTCGCGCCCGTGCTGCTCGCGGTCGCGGTCGCGATCAAGCTGGACTCGCCCGGTCCGCTACTGTTCCGGCAATCTCGGCGCGGCTTCAACAATCGCGTCTTCCAGCTCTGCAAGTTCCGGTCCATGCACGCCGACATGGCCGATGAGGCGTGTGCGCAGCAGACCAGCCGCGACGACCCGCGACTCACTCGCGTGGGCACGTTCCTTCGCCGGCACAGCCTCGACGAGCTGCCGCAGCTCCTCAACGTACTGCGCGGCGAGATGTCCATTGTCGGCCCCCGGCCGCACGCCTTATCCACGCGGGCCGAGGGCCTCTTGCTCGAGGAGGCTGTGGACTCCTACATTGCCCGCCTCCGCGTGAAGCCCGGCATCACGGGATGGGCGCAGGTCAATGGCTGGCGCGGCGAGCTCGACACACGCGAGAAGCTGGAGCGGCGCGTCGAGTTCGATCTTGACTACATCGCGCGTTGGTCGCTGCTGATGGATCTGCGCATCCTCTGGCTCACGCTTCCGTGCGTGATCCGTGACAGCCATGCCTTTTAGGGGCGCACCACCCGCCGCGGCCCGCGCGCATCTTGAAGCGGAGGAGTCAGTAATCGAGCGCACAGGCCAGATGCCGGCGGGACGCGCGCCGCGCGTGGCCGTCGTGCACGATTGGCTCTACACGCTCGGTGGCGCCGAGAAGACCCTGCGCAGCATCCTGCGCTGCTTCCCGCAGGCTGAACTGCACTGTCTCTTCGACGTGCTGGGCGAGGAGGACCGGCGGCGGATCGGCTACGAGCGTGCTGTCACCTCGTTCCTGCAGCACATGCCAGGCATCGCGCGCAACCACCGCCACTACCTGCCGCTCATGCCGATGGCGATCGAGCAGATGGACCTGCGCCGCTACGACCTAGTGATCTCGAGCAGCTTCGCAGTAGCCAAGGGCGTGCTGACCGGGCCCAACCAGCTGCACGTGAGCTATGTGCACTCGCCGATGCGATACGCCTGGGACCTACAGCCCCAATACTTGCACGAGGCACGGCTGGAGCGGGGGTTGAGGAGCGGGCTAGCGCGTCTGCTGCTCCATCGGATGCGGATCTGGGACGCGCGCACGGCGAGCGGTGTGGACTGCTACATCGCGAACTCGGCCTTCGTCGCCCGGCGCGTGCGTAAGCTCTACGGCTGCCAGGCCAAGGTGATCCACCCGCCCGTGCACGTTCCGGAGCTGCTCCCGAGCCTGCCGAAAGACGACTTCTTCCTGACTGCGTCCCGCCTCGTGCCTTACAAGAACGTGCGCGTGCTCGTGGAGGCGTTCGCGCGGTTGCCGGGCCAGCGGTTGGTCGTGGCCGGGAGCGGCCCCGACTACGAGCGGCTGCGGGCGCTGGCCGGCGGCAACGTGGAGATGCTCGGCTTCGTAGATGACGAGACGCTGCACCGGCTGATGGCGACCGCGCGTGCCTTCGTGTTCGCGGCCGAGGAGGATTTCGGCATCGCCCCTGTCGAGGCGCAGGCGCTGGGCACCCCGGTCATCGCGCTCGGGCGGGGCGGGGCGCTGGAGACGGTGGTGACGCAGGGCGAGAACGCGACGGGCCTGTTGTTCGCCGAGCCGGGGCCAGCACAGGTGGCGGAGGCGGTCGAGCGGTTCATCGCCGAGGAGGCGCGCTTCTCGCCCGAGGCTTGCCGCCGTAACGCGGCACGGTTCTCGGAGGAGCGCTTCGAGCGGGAGTTCCGCGATTGGGTGAGCTCCGCCTATGCCGCGTTCGAGACGGAGTGCTCGGCCACGCACGCCAGGATGCCACCCCTGGGACCAGACGATCGGATCGACGCGGTCGCGGCAACCGGACCAGGCCGCGACCGCTACCGCTTACTCGAGAGCATTCCATGACCGTACCGACCTTGATCGACCAGGACATGCTGCCACCCGCCGCTGGGGGGCAGCGCGGCGGGCGCGAGGTGACGCCGATCCAAGTGGCCATGCAGAACAAGTGGACGATCCTCGCGTTCGCCATGGCCGTGGCGGGGCTCGTCTATCTCGCGCTGCTGCTGGTGCAGCCGCTCTACACGGCCGATGCGTCCATCATGATTGATGCCCGGCAGCTGCAACTGATGGGGGCGCAGCAAGGGATCTTATCCAGCCACACCCTCGACGAGACCTGGACGCGCACGCAGATGGAGGTGCTGAACTCGCCTCGTCTCGCGGTCAAGGTGGTCCAGGCCCTCGACCTCGAGCATAACAAGCTGTTCGAGAGCTGCACAGGCGCCGGCAGGATGCTCGACAAGGTGGTCGATCGGGTGAGCGCGCTACTCCAGCACAGCACCCAGCATACGGCGTGTGTGCCCTCGGAGGCCAGGGCGGTGAAGATCCTGCTGGGCACGGTGATGAGCTTCAGCAACGATCGGCAGTCCTACATCATCAAGGTGTCGGCGAGCGTCCCGGACCCGGATCTCGCGGCCCGGATCGCGAACGTCTATGCCGAAACCTACGTGGACTGGCAACGCGACGTGAACCGGATGGTCGCGGACAAGGCGGATTCGCTGCTGACCCCCTACCTGGAACAGCTACGCGGCCGCGCGGCCACGGCGGACGCGGCGGTCGAGCAGTATCGGCAAGCCCACGACTTGGTATCGCTGCGCACGGCCGAGAGCAACGCGGGACTCGGCCAGACCTTGCACTCGCAAAGCCTCAGCGAGGCGAACACCGAGCTGTCGGTGGCCGCCAACCAGCTCGCCGAGAAGCAGGGCCTGGTGCAGCAGGTGCAGGGTTTGCTGCGCAGCGGCGGGCGCGTCGAGACGATCGCCCCAGTGCTCGCGTCACCAGTGATCCAGGTGCTCCTGGAGCGGCACGCCGACCTCGCCGGCGCGCTCGACGAGTTGCGGACGCGCGAGGGCGACGCCAATCCTCAGGTCGCATCGGCGAAGGCGCAGCTCGCGCGCAACGAGCAGCAGATTCGCACGGAGATGGACAAGACGGTCGCGAGCCTGTCGGGCGAGGTCACGGCGTTGACGGCGCGCAAGGCCGCGCTCGCGGCGCAGGTGGCGAGCCTGCAGGGCCACGTCGCCGGGGAAAGCCGCGACGACGTGACGCTGCAAGGGCTGGAGCGCGCGGCGCGGGCCGAGAACTCGGTCTATGAGACCCTGCTGGTGCGTCTGAAGCAGATCGGCGCCGAGCGCCTGGTCGAGCTTGGCGACTCGAAGGTAGTGGTCGAGGCGATCCCGCCCGATTTTCCCATCTTCCCGAGGAAGAAGATGATGGTGACGGGGGCGTTCCTGGCGTCGCTCGGCATCGGCACCGGACTCGCCTTCGCGCGCAGCTTTCTCTCCCGCCGCTTCCGCAACGCCGAGCAGGTTGAGGACGAGACGGGCCTCCTCGTGCTCGGGCTGTTCCCCGCGAGCCGCAGGCGCCCGGCACAGGACGTGGTGGCGGACGCGCCGTTCTCCCTCGAGGCCGACAGCATCCACTCCGTGCTGACGCAGGTGTGCGGGCCGAGGTCGCTGACCGGGAAGCGGCGCGGCCGGGTGGTGCTGGTCACGTCGGCGCTGCCGGGCGAGGGGAAGACGAGCTTCTCAGTGGCCCTCGGCCGCTCCTCCATGCAGTCCGGCTTGTCAGCGTTCGTGCTGGACTGCGACCTGAGGCGGCCAACGCTGGAGCGGGCGATTCTCGGCCGCGCGGGCGCGGCCAGGGTCGGCCAGAAGGAGGAGCCGTGCGACCCGGCCGCGCTGATCGCGCGCGCGAGCGTGGACGCGCGTTCCGGGATGCGCTTCCTGCCGCTGGCGCGCTACGTGTCCAACCCGCGCGGCATCCTGGCCTGGCCTGGCCTGCCGGGCCTGCTCGAAGAGTTGCGCGCGCAATACGACCTGATCCTGCTGGACACGCCGCCGGTGCTCGCCGTGTCCGACGTGCTTCAGCTCGGGCCCCTGACCGATCAGGTTCTGATGATCATCAACTGGCGTGATACGCCGCGCCCGGCGGTGGCGGCGGCGATGCGGGCGCTGCAGCGCTCGGGGATGCCGGCGACCGGCGCGGTGATGAGCAAGGTGAACCTGCGCCGCTACGCGCGGGCGAGCTCCAGCGACATGCCCTATCTCAAGCACTACCGCGCCTACCACGACCGCCCGCTCGTGAGCGCCTGAGGGGCGGCGGAGGTGCGGTCCCTGCGTGCGCTGGCCGGGATCTTGCGCGGCCATGGCAACGCTGCGTCCATGGCACGCGTGCTGGGGCTGCGCTCGCTCGCGATCGGCGTGAACGTGTTCACTGGGCTGCTGACCGCCGCGGTGTTGGGACCGGCAGGGCGTGGCGAGCTGGCAGCGATGATCGTGGCGCCGCAGTTCCTGGCGGGTCTCGCCACGCTCGGGCTGCACGCATCCTTCATCTACAACGTGAAGGCGGAGCCGCAGCACGAGCGCGAATACCTGGGCGCCAACCTGGTCATGCTCTGCTTGGCCGGCACCGTGGCGGCGGCGGTGGGGTGGGTGGTCGAGCCGTATTGGCTAACCCGATACAGCCCTCATACCATCGCGCTCGCACGCGTGTTCCTGTGTACAGCGCCATTCACGTGCATGGCCTGGACATTGCTCGGGGCGGCCGAGGCGCGCGGCTGGTTCGGGTTCGCGAACCGGACGCTCTACTTGCAGAGCCTGTCCACACTGGTGATCCTGTTGGTGCTGGCGAGACTGCACGTGCTGACGCCCGGCGCGGCGGCGGCTTCCTACATGGTCCCGGCGATCCCAGTGTTCCTCTATTTCATATGGCACATCGGCCGGACGGTGCGGCCGGTGCTGACGCTGCGCGCGCCTTTCCCGAAGCGCCTGCTCCATTACGGGCTGCGGTTCTACGGGGTTGACCTGCTGGGCACGCTGTCGGGCTACCTCGACCAGATCATCATCGTGGCGATGCTGGCGCCAGGGCTGGTCGGCGCCTACTCGGTGGCGCTGAGCATGGCGCGAATGCTGACAGTCCTACAGACGGCGGTCGCCTCGGTGCTGTTCCCGAGCATCGCGGCGCTCGGCACCGCAGTGATCGTCGAACAGGTGGCGGCGACCCTTCGGGTGACGAGCCTGGTCATGGCAATGACGGTCCTCATGGTGGGGCTGGCCGGCCCGCATCTTCTGATGCTGCTCTACGGGGTGCGCTTTGCGTCGGCGATCGCGCCATTCCGGGTACTGCTGCTCGAAACGCTGGTGGCGAGTTCCGCCCGCACCCTCTACCTCGCCTACACCGGCAGTGGACGGCCGGAATGGGTGACCGGATTCGAGGCATTAGGAGTTGCGGTGTCGGTCGCTTCCATGTTGCTGCTGGTGCCGCATTTCGGCCTGACCGGCGCGGCCTTCGCCGTGCTTCTGGCCTCCTCGGTCCGGCTGGCGTGCGGCATCGCGGGATTGCGGCTGGTGCTGAAGGCGGAGATGCCGAGGCTGCTGCTGAGCTGGTCGGATGTGCAGGCCGGGTTTCGCGCGCTGCACCTGCTGGCGGCGGCCGCGGAGGATGCGACGCCATGAATGGCTGGCCGCAGCGGCGGGCAACGCGCACCCCCGTGACGCACGGGGTGCTCATCTGCTCCTACAAGCGGCCCGAGGACCTGCTGTCCTGCCTGGCAGCCTTGGCGAGGCAGCGGCGGCAGCCGGATGACGTGATCGTGGTGGCGCGCGAGAGCGACGCGGCGACGTTGCAGGCAATGCGGACACGACCGGCCGATGGCCTTCCGCTGCGGGTGCTGACGGTCGCCACGCCGGGCAAGGTCTGCGCGCTCAATGTAGGCCTCGACGCCTGCTGGACCGACATCCTGACCATCGCCGACGACGACACCGTCGCGCCCGCTAACTGGCTGGCACGGATCTTCGACCACTTCGCAGCAGATCCGACACTGGGCGGCCTCGGCGGCCGTGACCGCTGCCACGACGGCGAGGGATTCGATGACGGGCAACACCCGGTAGTCGGTCGGCTGCAATGGTTCGGCCGCACGATCGGCAACCACCACCTCGGCTTCGGCGGCTTAAGGGAAGTGGATTTCCTCAAGGGCGCCAACATGAGCTACCGCGCCGAGACGTTCGCGACACTTCGCTTCGACCTGCGCCTGCGTGGGCAGGGGGCTCAGCCGCATGAGGACTTCGCCTTCTCGTTGGCTGTTCGCCGGGCCGGGTGGAAGCTGGCCTACGATCCGGCGGTGCTGCTGGAACACTACGTGGCGCGGCGCGACGAGCCGCGCCACTACGTCGCGGCCCCGCTTCTGACTGATCCTACCGGCTACTTCGACAACGCCTACAACTACGTGATCGCGCTGTGGGACAATCTGTCGCCGACGCGCCGTGTGGTCCATGCTGCGTGGGCGTTGCTGGTCGGAATGAGGGTACTGCCCGGTCTCGTGCAGGCTATGCGTATGACCCCCGGCGAGGGACTGACCGCATGGCGCAAGTTCTTGATTTGCCAGCGGGCTTACTTTGCGGCCTATGGGTCCTTCCTGAGTCGTTCGATTGACCAGCCGCGGCCCACTTCGGTGAGGCAGGTGCCGTGAGCGCCAGTTGCCTCCCTCAAGCGGCGGGGTTCGCCGCGGTGCCTGACATGGCTCAGGCGTGTGCCGTGAGGACGCCGCTACGGGTCTTGCAACTCGGCATGAGCTGGCCCCTGACCAGCTCGGGCGGAACTCGAACGGGGTTACCAAGACCTGTTCCGCACCCTGCCGCGCGTCGGCGTGGAGCCGACTGGGCTGGTGCTGGGGCCACCCGGCGTCGAGGCGTTGACGGGCGGGAGGGTCATCGCATTCGGTCGGGAGGACGCGACCATGCCGGAATGCCTCTGGCGCGCGCGCGCGCGGATCGGTGCGCTGCTGCGCTCCGGCCGGTTCGGCGTGGTCGCCGCGCACTTCGCCATGTTTGCCGCGCCGACGCTCGACCGGATGCGCGGGACGCCGCTGGTCGTGCATTTCCATGGGCCATGGGCGGGCAAGTCCGCGGCGGAGGGCGCGGGGCGGCTCTCCGTGCTTGCCAAGCGCGCGGTCGAGAAGGCGGTCTATCGGCGCGCGGACCGGGTGATCGTGCTGTCGCGCGCCTTCGCCGACATCGCCCGCGACACCTACGGCGTGCCGGAAGCGAAGCTGCGGCTGGTCCCCGGCACGGTGGACCTGTCGCGCTACGCCGCCGTGGGCTTGGGCGTGAGCCGGGCGGAGGCTCGCGAGCGGCTCGGCTGGCCGCAGGACCGGCGCATCCTGCTGAGCGTGCGCCGGCTTGCCAACCGCATGGGCCTCGACCGGCTAATCGCGGCGATGGCGGAGGTCGTGCGCGCCGAGCCGGACGCGCTGCTGATGATTGGCGGACGCGGTCATAGAGAGGAGGCGCTGCGCGCGCAGGCCGTCTCGCTCGGGCTGGAGCGCCACGTGCGATTCCTCGGCTTCGTGCCGGACGAGGACATGCCGCTCGCCTACCGCGCCGCCGAGGTCAACGTGGTCCCGAGCGTAGCACTTGAGGGCTTCGGCCTGACCACGGTGGAGGCGCTGGCCACCGGCACGCCCTCCTTGGTGACGCCCGTGGGCGGACTGCCCGAGGTAGTCTCGGCCCTGTCGCCCGACCTGGTGTTCGCGTCGGCGGTGGCGGGGGACATCGCCGAGCAACTGGTCGCCGTGCTGCGTGGAGCGGTGCGGCTGCCCGACGAGGCAGCGTGCCGAGGGTACGCATCGAGCCGGTACGACCCGGTCCACTCGGCCGCCTGCATCGCCGCCGTATATCGGGAGATTGCCTGACCATGGGTCGCTTGCTGCTGATCAGCCACGCGGGCGAGATGGGCGGCGCCGAGTACGTGCTCCTCGACATCGCCCGGCACTATGGGCCGCGCTGCCACGTCGTGCTGTTCGCCGATGGGTTGGTGCGGGAGCGGCTGCAGGAAGCCGGAATCGGCGTGACGCTGCTGCAAGCGGACGCGCAGCTGCTGGGGGTGCGGCGGGAAGGCGGGGCGCTGCGGGCACTGTCGTCCGCGCCCTCGGTAGCGCGCATGGCCTGGCGGCTCGCCCGCATCGCGCGCGGCTACGACGTGCTCTATCCGAACTCGCAGAAGGCCGCGGTGGTGACGATGCTGGTCGGGCGGCTCGTCAACCGGCCGGTGGTCTGGCACCTGCACGATATCCTCTCGCCCGAGCACTTCGCCGCCGTGCAGCGCAAGCTGGTCGTGCACCTCGCGAATGCCGCGGCGCGCCGGGTGATCGCGATCTCCGAGGCGACGAGGGCCTCGTTCATCGCGTGCGGCGGCGACCCGGCGCGCGTGCAGGTCGTGCTGAACGGCGTGGACGAGGCGCAGTTCGCCGGCATCGAGCGGTTCGACGCCGCGGCGATGCGGCGCTCGCTCGGCCTCGAAGGGGTGAAGCTGGTCGGCCTATTCGGGCGGCTGACGCCATGGAAGGGTCAGCACGTGCTCGTTGAGGCGCTGGCGGCGCTGCCGGGGGTTCACGCCCTGATGGTAGGCGAGGCGCTGTTCGGGGAAGCCGGATACCGCGAGCAACTGCACGCCCAGGCGGAACAACTCGGCGTGGCGTCCCGCGTGCATTGGCTCGGGTTCCGGAGCGACGTGCCGCAGCTGATGCGGACCGTGGACGTGGTGGTTCACGCTTCAACGTCCGGGGAGCCGTTCGGCCGGGTGATCGTCGAGGGGATGCTGGCGAAGCGGCCAGTGCTGGCGACGGATCACGGCGCGTCGCGCGAGCTGCTCGGCGCGGAGGACACGGAGTTGGTGCCGCCCGGCGACGCGGGACAGCTCGCGGCAGCGATCACGCGGATACTGGCGGTCCGCCGGAGCAGGTGCGGGCGCTGACCGAGCGCAACGCCGAGCGGGCGCGGCGGCTGTTCTCGCTGCGCGGCATGATGCTGGGCATCGAGGGCGCCGTGGGGCTGGCGGCATGACGGCGCTAGCGGCCGTACGGCCGAGGCGCGCCGAGGTGACGGCCAAGTCGCCGGCCCGGCAGCAAACGGACCTCGCGCTCGGCTATCTCCTGCTGGTGGCGGTGACATGCGGGATGGCCATGGTCGGGTTGGGGGCGCTGGCACGGCCGTTCTACATGCTCGCGGGCGCCGGGTTCGCGTGGTTCACCATGCGCCGCTCGCCCTGGCTCTACTTGTCGGCGACACTGTGGTTCTGGCTGGTGACGGCCTTCGTCCGCCGGTTCATCGACTGGCGCACCGGGTTCAACGCCACCGACATCATCCTCGCTACGCCGAACCTGATGACGCTTTTCATGCTGAAGGACATCCTGACCGCGCCCGGCCTGCTCAGCAAACGTGAGCTGAGACCTGGGCTGGCCGTGGCAGCCGCCGTGTCCTATGGGCTTTGCGTAAGCTTCTTCCGTGGCGACGTGGTACCGGGCGCTGTGGCGGCGGCGGACTGGCTATCTCCGTTGTTCTACTTCTTCTACATCGTCGCCCATAGCAAACAGATCGGGTGGTTGGAACCGCACGTTCGGAGATTTCTGCTCCTGAGCATGACCGTCATGATCCCTTACTGCTTCGTCCAGTATTTCTATCTGCCGAACTGGGACGCCTACTGGATGATCGCCTCCAACATGGTAGTCCTCGGCCAACCATTCCCAATGAGCTTCCGGGTATTCGGCACGACGAACAATCCAACCTTCCTGGCGAACTGGGCCGGAGTCTGCATACTGCTGGCACCGCACCTCAGAAGCAAGATCATGACCGCGCTGGTGCCCTTCGTCATATTTGTTCTGCTCTTGACGCTGGTCCGCGCCGTTTACGTGTCTCTGGCGCTAACGCTGGTGGTCTCGGTCGTGCTGGGAAGGGGGCAGGCGCTGAAGCCGATGCTGATGGCGGCTGTGGTTCTGGCGACGCTCTTCGCCAGCTCCGCGATGGTCAACCCAATCGTCTCCGATCAAATCACCAAGCGCATCGAGAGTATGCAGAAGCTGGATGGGGACGATAGCGCCCAAGCACGCAAGCTCCTCTACCAGCAGATGCCGGAACTCATCAACGACCATCCGCTCGGCATCGGCATCGGCGCTTTAGGGCGCGGCGCTACGGTCGCAGGCGGTGAAGGATTTGTGAACGTCAATTCCACGCTCCTCGCTTCCTACCTGGCCCTCGGCTGGATCGCAGGCACCGTGTACATCGGTGGGTTGCTGCTGGCCACAGGGCAAGCATTCGCCGCCGCTTGGCGCTACCGATCCTCCCTGATCCTGGCCTTCGCATGCGCGGCACTCTCCTGCCTGGCAATGTTTCCCTTTGGCACTGTCTCGAACTTTACAGCCGCTTTGTTATGGTTATGGCTGGGATGCGCGACCGCGCTGAGTATTCGCTACCGCATTGCCTCTCGCAGAAACGGGCTGAACGCTTCCCTCAATCACGACTTCATTAGCGAGCCGGCCTATGCTCGCCAGATGGTGAGCCCATGATCGAGAGCCCAGGAGCGCCGATGTCCTCTGTGCTCGCCACCGAGGCGGGCAGCTTGGCGCCGCATCCGCGCCGCATCGCGCCGGCAGCCAAGCGAAACCTGCGGGTCGCGATCTTCAACGCGAGCCTTCCGCAGCGCGGGCGGAAAATCGGCGGCGTCGAGACGACGGTCCACCTACTGGCCAACGCCCTCGTGGATCATCAGCACTTCGAGGTCACCGTCTTCAGTTGCGTCGAGACGCCGCCGGATGCGCGCTACCAGCACGTGACGTTGTTTCCGCGCCTGGGACTTGGCACGCGAGCGAAGCGCATGACGCTGCTCCCCCTGATGCTCAACTTCGTGGACTTCACGTCCTTCGACGTACTGCACCTGCACGGTGACGATTGGTTCTTCGTGAACCGCAGGATTCCGACGGTCCGCACGCTGCACGGTTCCGCCCTTTTCGAGGCACGGACGGCGACCAGCTTCAAGCGCAAGGCGAGCCAATACGCCGTGTACCCGCTGGAGCACGTATCGGCGCGGCTGGCGACGCGCAGCGTCGCAGCCGGGCCGGAGACACAGGCGATCTATCGCACCGACGGCATCGACCATTTCGGCGTGAGCACGTCGCTGTTCCGGCCCGCCGACAGGAAATCCGAAGAGCCGCTGCTGTTCTATGTCGGCACCTGGCGTGGCCGCAAACGCGGCGAGTTCGCGTTCCAGACTTTCGTTCAAGACGTGCTCCCAGTCATGCCCACGGCGCGGCTCTACATGGCCTGCGACCACGTCCCTGAGCACGGGAGCGTCATCAATGGCGGCTTTCCCGAGAACGAGGTGCTTGCGGAGTGGCTGCGGCGATCCTGGGTATTCTTCTATCCCAGTTCCTACGAAGGTTTCGGCTTGCCTTACGTCGAGGCGCTCGCCAGCGGCACCGCGGTGGTGACGACACGAAACGGGGGTGCCGACTACGTTCTGGACCATGGGCGCTACGGGCTGATCTGCGACGACGAGTCGTTCGGCGCGTGCGCCCTCCAGCTCCTGGGCGATGCTGACCGGCGCCGGACATTCGAGAAAGCCGGGCGGACTCGGGCCATGTGGTTCTCCATGGAGGCGGTCGCTGCCCGACAGGCGGACATGTACCGCGATGTCATCGGCCGGTGACGGCGATAGGATCATTCCAACGCAGGGGGAGGGCGAAGAGGATGGCCTCCGAGCTGGCCGCGCCGGCCGAGCACAGCAAATGACCCGATGGCTGAATGAGCGGGAGCGTCAGGATACGTGCGCTTTGGACGAAGGCAGCACCTTGATACGCCCAACTCGGCCGGCCTCGTCTTATGAAGCGCTGTTGCATGGGCGGGATCATCATGAGATTTGATACGAATACAGAACTGATGATCAAGAGAGCCGCACAATGGCTCCTTCCCGCATCAGGCCTAGCGCTATTGAGGAGCATCCGCTTGCAACGGATACTTCGCGTGTACCCCTCGAAATTCGTGATGCACAGGTATGGACAGGTTTATCTTAATGTCAAAATCGCCGACCCTATGTCGGAAGGGTGGTATGATAAAGATGTGCCTGAGCCCAATGAGATATCGTTGCTTAAAAAGCATGGATTACGTGAGGGCGCAGTTGTCTTTGATTTAGGAGCTCATCAGGGAGTAGTCGCGCTGATGCTTGCATCTACTGTAGGAGATAGCGGCCTTGTAGTTGCACTTGAGGCCAATCCCTTCAATGCTAGAATAGCGGGAAGAAAATCGGGTAGCCAACTCAGCAGCGAACGTTCGGATGCTCAACGCTGCTATAGCCGCTAAGCAAGGGACGCTGATCTTCAACAAAAGTCTTAATGGCCAGGTTGACACGAGAAGTGGCGTCTTCGGGCGAAGTTCTCGGTCTCAGCTCGGACCATTGACGATCTAGCCGAAGAATTTGGCTATCCCGGTGTATTGTTCATTGATGTCGAAGGGTTTGAATGTGAGGCCCTACGCGGGGCGAGTAGCACGCTCTCTCGTGGCGCGGATTGCTTCATCGAAGTTCACGGCGGATGTGGACTTCGAAGAGTTCGGCAGCTCTATTGAAAACGCTTCTCTCGTTCTTCCCTGAGTCCCGCTTCGAGCTGTTTTTTTCCGAGAGCGATGAGCGCGAGTTCGCTCTCTTGACTGATTGCACTGGATTGATCGGGAAGCGTTGGTTCTTGGTAGCCATCCAGCGCCACATTGAATCCTCAGTGTAGGTACGAGCCGGAGGTGCGCGGGCATGGCCGTCCATAATGCTGGGCCGTAGGGATCTCGCGCGCGGCGGCGCTGCTGCGGCCGGTCTTAGCCTGGTGCCTTTCGTCGCACGCGCCGACAGGGACGATCACGCCGGCTTCCCCATCCCGCTCTCTCAGCTCCCCTTCGGCATCCACTCGCACTGGCTCCAGCCCTGGCGCCCCCTGGCGCGGACGCGCACCGCGGCCCAGATCGGGCGCGGCGTCGGCGTCGTGCTGCGCGGCAGGGACGCCGGGCAGGACGCGCTCGACATGCTACGGCAGAGCGGCTTCCGCCACGTGCGTGTCGAGATCAACTGGGGAGACGTGGCCTACAACGGCGAGAACCGGCTGACCCAGCAGCTGGAGATCGGGCCCCTGCTCCAGCGGCTGCGCCGGGCCGACCTACGCCCGCTGATCCTGCTGAACGCCAACGATGGCGACCCGGCACCGGCCCGGATCACCTCCACGCGCCTGGCGCTGCCAGCCGAGAAAGGCGCGCGCTCCATCACGGTTGCCTCGACCTTCGGGCTGATGCCGGGTCGGAGCGGGCTGCAGGGCTTTGGGCCGATGGCGTCGGTGCTGGTCACCGCGATAGACGACTTCCGGCTCGACCTATCGCGACCGCTGCCGAAGGCAATGGCCGGCGGGACCCAGATCCAGATCGCGACCCTGGCCTACGAACCGTTCTCGGAACCGGGATCGGCGCGCAACGCAGCCACCGTTGCTGGCTGGTGCCGCTACGTGGACCTGATCGCCGAGGTCGCGGCCGATGCCCTTGGGACCCAGGGTGCGGCCGACCACGGCTTCGACTTGGAGATCTGGAACGAGCTGACCTTCGGATCGAACTTCCTCAACATCAACAACTACTACGATCCGCCGCTGGTCCGGCCGAGCGGTGACCGGATCTTCGCAGAGCTGGTGCGGCAGACGGCGGCACATGTGGCAGCGGCCGGGCCCCGCTACGCGGGCGTGCGGCTCACCGACGGGTTCGGCTCCACGCTGCCTTGGCCAGCGTCCTCGCTGGAGCCGCCCCGGGTGTCGGCGATCAGCAAGCATCCCTATCCGCCGAGCAAACACTTCCCGGAGCAGGACCAGCACGGGACGGCGCTCGACGCGACCGGCCAGCCAACGCGGTTCGTGCCGCGCTACGACTGCTACTTCAGTGAGTATTCCGCGACCGCCATCCAGACGGAGACGCTGTGCCGCGACGCCGGCGACGAGACGAGCACCATCTACGGGACTGCGCACGGGCGCCTGGCGCGCGTCATCGCCGGGCGCGTGGCGCCGGTCGCGACCTGGATCACCGAACTCGGCACAAGCCCGGCAGAGCAGAAGGTGACGGAGCCTGCGGCGGCGCAACGCCTGGCCGTGATGGCTTGCCTCCGCAGCCTGCTGTTCCACTTGGGGATCGGCGTCGAGCGGGTCTATCTGTTCGAGGCGTTCAGCGAACCCGGCGGGCTCGGCCTCGCCGACCAGGCGGCACCGGGTGTCCCCACGGCGCCATTGCGGGCGCTGCGGCGCGTGCTGGACCGGATCGGCGGCTCCTACGACGGGCCGGTGCGGGATCTGACGTTCACCGTCGCGCAGGACCCGGACGCCGCGATCCTGTTCGAAGGAGGCGGTACCCCGGCGACACCTCCGTTGCGGGCGACCGACGCGCTCGCGCTGCTGCCTGTGCAAAGCGGCCCCGCGACAATGGGCGTGATCTGCTACGTCGTCACACGCGACATGCGCGTCCCGCTCCGCCCACAGAGGATGCAGGTCCGCATCGCGGGGCTGGACGGGCGTCAGGCGGCGGTGGGCGCCTACGACCCCGTAGCAGACCGGAACCTGCCTGCCGACGTCGTGCGGCGCGACGCGGAGTCCCTGACCTTGGCCCTGGACTTCGACGATACGCCGAGGCTGATCTTGCTCAGAAATATTGCCTGAGGTAAATTCGAGGGATACTACGCGAAACTTAGACGAAATCGGTAGTTAAGACTCCCTAACCGCCGGGCGGGCGGACCATTGGAGCCGGAGAGATGTTTGGTGAACCATGCTATTATTCCAGCGACGGTTCCCATGGCGTGGGATAAGGCGGGAGCTGCCCTCGCCACCCCTTGATCCGCCCGGGCCAAGTGCGACAGCCCTGAATCTATCTTTTCCCGTCTTGATCTCAAGAACAGGAATATCGTATCTTTTACGGGATTTATTATCGAATTTATGGGCGTATTTACACATGGGATCGGTAGAGCACAAAGGCAACATAGCCCGACCATGAGCACGGCCATCGCCCCAGGGCGGCATCGCTTGCATGAGCTTGCGCACGTTACCCGCTGAGCGGAAGTTGCAGTGCGTGCCGGCCGCGCAGGACGCCGCGCACGGTCTCGTCGAGGTCAGCTGGGCGGCTCTCGACGCATATGGCCTCCATCTCGACCGCCTCGCCCACGTGTTGTCCGCCGAAGAGCGCGAGCGTGCCGGGCGGTTCCACGCCGAGCGCGACCGGCGCCGCTACATCGCCCGGCGCGGCACGCTGCGCGAGCTCTTAGCGCGGCATCTCGGGTGTACGCCCCAAGAGGTGCGCTTCACGCAGAATCGTTTCGGGAAGCTGGCTGTGGACGCGGCCGTTTCCTTCAACACATCGCATTCACGCGGGGTCGCCCTCTACGCCATTGCACATGGCCGGGAGGTCGGCTGTGATCTACAATGGCGCGACCCACACTACGCCGTGGGTGAGGTCGCCGAGCACGTCTTCTCACCGGCCGAGCTTCGCACGTTGCGGGCACTCCCCCCATCCCAGCAGACGATAGGCTTTTTTAATTGCTGGACACGCAAGGAGGCGTTTCTCAAAGCGCGTGGCGACGGGCTGTCCGGCCGCCTCGACAGCTTTGATGTATCCTTGCTGCCCGGCGAACCAGCAGCGCTGCTACGCGGCTGCGACGGATGGTCGGTGCAGTCGCTCGAGCCGATGCCGGGTTACCAAGCAGCTGTCGTTGCGCAAGGGAACGACTGGACTCTTGCACTGCGGGCTGTGAATGCGAATGGCGGCAATCCAGCGCCCGACACCTGAACAGTTTGGGGAAAGGAGACGCCGGCGAGCCGCTCGCTCTCCTGCCCTTGGGCAACGGCGCTGTTCGAGGGCTGTCTCACGCGATCAAAATCTTGTTGCCAAAAAGCAGGCTTGAAGCGTAACGTGATCTCAGTCTCAAAAATACGGTAAATACGTAAAAATGTATTCACGAAATGTATATTGCGCACGGAAAGTCCTTCGAACGTGAGATCATCGGTCTTCACGTCCGCTCAGCCTTTCGCCATTGCGGTATCCCTGATCGCGGACGACCAGTGCAGGACCGAGCGCGAGCTTCGACCATCTCCTCTGGCGATCCGCCTCCCTGCTGAGCCTGGCAATCCGGACGGCTTCGACGAAGCCTGGGGTCGTCGTGTTGGCGGGGAACGATGCTCACGCGACCTTGGAGGCCCTCAACACCTATATCGACCAAGTGGCCCAGCACACGGCGCGACGCGCTCCGGACGGAGTGGCGCTGGGAGAAAGCAGAGCCGTCAGCGTGACGCAGTGATCGTGGCCGTGGCGTGGGGCAAACACGACCCGGAACGCCTTCCCTGCCTGGCCCGGCTGAAGCTCGTACGGTCGGATGTCCGGCACCTCGCGTTCGAGAGATTGGCGCATCTCAGCTTCGACAAACCGCTGGTGCGCATAGAGGGGCGGAGCGCGTCAGCCGTGCCCTGCTCCGCTGCCCACTCGTCCTGCGCGGCGTGAAAGGGTTGCTCGTCTTGTTTAATGCCATATCACCAAACGGGCGGCGCGCTGCCGCGTGAGCCAGGCCATGAAGCTCTCTGAAGCCAAGCACCACTTACCTCAGTCGATGCCGCGCGGCGAGATGCGGACCGCGGGCGGTCGCCGGTTCGAGCCTCGGCTTGCTGGCACAGATTCGCCGCTCTCCAACGAGCAACGGCAAGTGTGGCCGAACGCAACGCTGGCGCCAGCGCATCGGCTTTATAATGAGCCGGTCACGATCTACCGTCATGGTGCGCTCGACATCGAGGTGCTGGAGCGCAGCTTCAACGAGGTTCTCCGTCGCCACGAGATCTGGCGCACCTCGTTTCACGTGAGAGGGAACAAGGTAGTGCAGGTCGCGCATCCCGACCTGCGGATTCACCTGCGGCTCGTTGATCTGACGGCACTCCCCAATGCGCAACGGCTGGCAGAGGCGCACCGCCTCGCCACCGAGGATGTGCGCCAGCCTTTCGATCTTGCTGAACCACCGCTGCTGCGCGCCAAAGTCGTGCGGCTGGCCGAGGATGATCACCGCATCCTTCTCACGCTTCACCACCTCGTCTTCGACTGCGCCTCCCTTCGACGCGTGGTGCTACCGGAGTTGGCAGCGATCTACGCGGCATTCGCGGCTGGCCAAGCCTCTCCGCTTCCGGAGCCATCGCTGCAATACGGGGACTATGCCGTCTTCCAAGCGACCGAGGATGGCGGCGCGATGGCGCGCAAGGTCGAGTACCTGGCGCGGCGAGTTGGCCGGCGCGTCGGCAATGCTACGGCTCCCGACGGATCGCCCACGGCCCGTTGCGCCCGGCTTTGATAGTGCGACCGAGCGTTTCAGCCTGCCGGTCAACCTGATCTCGACCTTGAAGGAATTCGGACGCACGGAGGCCGCGACGCTCCACACGGTGCTGCTCGCCGGCTTCACCGCTCTGCTGCATCGCTATACGGGGCAGGACGACATCGTGATCGGAGGCGTCGTGGACACACGCCGCCATGCGGAGACGCAGGCGCTAGTCGGTTGCTTCGTCAACGCCTTCGCCTTGCGAACCTCTCTCGCGACTACTACGTCGTTCCGCCAACACCTGCTACGAATACGCGACAAGCTTTTAGCTGTGCTCCGCGCCAGCGAGGCTCCGCTCGACCGCGTGAGCGAGGAGTTGTGGCCCCAGCACGAACCGGGCGTACCCTCGCCATTCAAAGTCCAGTTCTCGTTTCAGCCGCCGGCCGCTCGCGTCGGTAAAGACTGGAGCCTAAGGCGGAGAGACATCCCAGTTGCGGCAACCAAGTTCGACCTTTCTCTTGAGATCGAGGAGGAGGAGACGGGCGGCTTTTCCTGTTGCCTGATCTATCGCACCGACCTGGACGATGCCGGCACGATTCGACGCTTCGCCGACCACTGGATCAGGTTGCTGGAGGGGGTGGCGTTCGAACCGGCCTGCCCCGTCAAGCAGTTGCCATTGCTGGCGGCCATCGACGCGCGTCGGGTATCCGGGGCCGGTGTAGGCCCGGTTGAAGCCATACCTGATCTCGCGGTGTACGAGCGATCCGAGAGGCAGGCCCGCAGCACGGCAGACGACGAGCGTGAGAGGAAGCTCGTCGCCATTTGGAAGGATGTGCTCGGTATCGACACCATCGGCGTATGCGATGATTTCTTCGACCTCGGCGGACAGTCGTTGCAGCTGGTGCGGTTGCTGGCACGCGTCGAGGCGGAGTTCGGCCGGAAGCTATCAGCGGCGAGCGTGTTCGGTGCGCCTGACATCAGGCGCATGGCGGCGCTGCTGGCCGACACGGGCGCGCCAGCCGATCTTTCATCGATCACGACGATCCACCCACTCGGCTCGCACCCGAACCTGTATTGGCTCAACGCTGGCCCCGCTATCCGCCCGCTGGCCCAGGCGCTCGGACCGGACCAGCCGTTCACGATCGTTGATGTAGATGCTGCCCTCGCATGTGCCGGGGACCCACCGTCGCTCAGGGCCATCGCAGAGCCGCTCGCGCAAGCGATCCGGGATGCCCAGCCGCATGGCCCCTACTACCTCGCCGGCTACTGCGCATCAGGGCTTCTGGCCTACGAGGTCGCAGTGCAGCTTGCGGTCGAGGGTGTAACGCCAACGTTGCTGGTGCTATTGGACGCGTTCAACCCGGCTCTCTACCATAAAGCTGACTTTCCGATCATCGTGGCCGCCAAGGTAGGCTATCACCTCGGGCAGCTTTGCCGCTTGCGGGGAGCGCAGCGACGGGCCTACCTGCTCGAACGCCTGCAGTCGCAACGCGATCGCTTAGCCGCGCTCATGCCGTCGAGCGCCGCGCCGGTCGCCTCAAGGAATATCTTGCGTGAAGCAGCCCTCGCATATGCGCCGCCAGCCTATGCAGGCGATGTGGCGTTGTTTCAGGGCAAGCGGCCGAAAGTACTCGACTTCCGCGCTGGCTGGGCCAAGGTCGTGACGGGATCGCTCACCGTGCATGATGTATCGGGACCTCACAGCATCATGCTTGAAGTCTCGCATATACACGAGTTGGCGGAGGCGCTCAGCGCCCGCCTGAGGAGGCCCGCTCAGCATGCAGAAGGCGTTATAGATGGGCGCTTGGACTTCCTACGCGCCGTCAAGCGCTCGACGGACTGTTGAGAAGCTGGGCCGCCCCTTGGGAGTAGAGGAGTAGGATCAGAGCCTCACGCGGCTTCCTATATGGTAATCCCCTCCGTGCTGGCCCGTGCTTCGGCCGGGGTACGATAGCCGAGGCCTGAGTGCAGGTTGCTTTTATTCACTGCACCTCTATCGGCGCCAAGTGCCATAATGGAGTGCGGCTCCCCGGACTCCCATGGCCGGCAGGGGGGGGTAAACAGGGCCGCCCGGCGAAGAGGGCGTCCAGCAGGGTGGTTCACGCGCCCCAAAGTTGTGCCGCCACCGCTGCCGCCATGCCTGCCGGATCGCCACCCAGCACGGCGATGTCATACGCCGCACTCATCGGCCCGCACCCAGCTGCACCATCATGGGCGTCAGCTCGTCGCGCTGCGGCAGCGCGGCGTAGGCGCCAGGCCGGCCGACGGTGATTGCGGCGGCGCGCTGTGCCGCCGCGATGCCGTCCGAAGCGGTCCAACCCTGTGCGAGGCAGGCGCCCAGCACGCCGCAGAGCGTATCGCCAGCGCCCGTGGTATCGACGGCCTGCACCGGCGCCGCGGGCAGTAGGCGCACGCCCGTCGCATCCGCGAGGAGGCACCCGATGGCGCCCAGGGTCACCACCGCCAGCGCCGGGCCGATCGCGCGCAAC
>CAWBOZ010000025.1:0-24158 GCA_963790535.1 uncultured Alphaproteobacteria bacterium
TGAGAGCGCGCGGGCGGAGGGGCGTCGCGTCCCCCGCTCGGTCGTGCTGCGGCCCGGCGACTGGATCGAGGTGGCACCGGACGGGACCGTGACTCCGTGAAAGCGGCCGTGTTCGACGCGCCGCGCGCGATCCGCCTGGACGATGTCGCGGTCCCCAGCCCCGGATCCGGCGAGGCGCTGGTGCGGGTGGGTGCTGCCGGGCTGTGCGCGGGCGACCTCTACATCTACCAGGGCCGCAACCCCTACGTGACCTATCCCCGCATCGGCGGACACGAGATCGCGGGCACGGTCGAGGCACTCGGCCCCGGCACGGACGGCCCCGCACCCGGCAGCGCCGTGGTGGTCGAGCCGTTCATCGGCTGCGGCACCTGCTACCCGTGCCGCATCGGCAAGTATAATTGCTGCGCCCGGCTCTCCATCATTGGCGTCCATCGGGAGGGAGGCTTCGCGGAGCGGCTGGTCGCGCCCGTGGACAAGCTCCACCCCGTGCCGCCGGGCCTGGCGATGCTAGCCGCCTCGTTCGCCGAGCCGCTGGCGATCGGCGTGCAGGCGCTGCGGCGCGGCGCGGTCACGGCGGCGGATCAATTGCTCGTGCTGGGCTGCGGCCCCATCGGCCTCGCGGTGATCGAGGCGGCGCGCGCCCGCGGCTGCGAAGTCTGGGCCACGGATACGAACCCGGCGCGGCTGGAAGTCGCCGCCTGGCTAGGGGCTGTTCCCCTGCAAGCCGCCACCCTCGCAACCGAGGTCGCGGACCGCACCGGCGGCGACGGCGCGCCCGTGGTGGTCGAGGCCACGGGAGTCCCCGCAGTGATGGAGCAGGCGGCGGCGCTGGTGGCGCCGGGCGGCCGCGTAGTGATCCTCGGCCTGGCCCGACGCGAGGACGCGGTGCGCCTGACCGCACTCGACATCACCCGCAAGGAGATGACCGTTCTCGGCTCCCGCGCGAGTGCCGACTGTTTCCCGGAGGCGCTGGCGCTGCTGGCCTCCGGGGTGATCCGCGTGCCCGAGATCGCGATTACGGTCGCGCTACAGGAAGCACCCGGCCTCTTCGCCCGCCTCGACGCCGATCACGGCGCGATCCACAAGGCGGTGTTCGTCCCGGCGGAGGCCGGATGAGACTCTGCACCTTCATCCACGGGGGCGGCTCGCCGCGCCTCGGCCTCTACGATGAGGCCATCATCGCCGACATCACCGGCGCGAGCGGTCCCGCCAGCATGATGGAGGCGATCCTGGGCTGGCCCGACTCCCGCGCCGCCATCGAGGCAGCGGCGCCCCGCGCCGCCCGGCACGCCCGCGCCGACGTGACCCTGCTCGCTCCCGTGCCGCGCCCCGGCAAGGTGCTGTGCTCCGGCATCAACTACCGCAGCCACGCGGCGGAGAACCCGAAGGCGATCATGCCGACGGAGCCGTTCTTCTTCGCCAAGCTCCCCACCTCGGTCGTCGGCGACGGGGCAGACATCGAGCACCCGCGGCGCTCGCGCCAGGTGGACTACGAGGTGGAGTTCGCCGCCGTGATCGGGCGGCGGCTGCACCGTGCGGCGGAGGCGGACGCGGTGGCGGCGGTGTTCGGCTACACGCTGCTCAACGACGTCTCGGCGCGCGACGTGCAGATGAAGGACAACCAGATCACGCTCGGCAAGAACTTCGACGGGTTCGCGCCGGTCGGCCCCTGCATCACTACCGCCGACGCGCTGCCCCATCCGGACCGGGTGCGCCTCCGCTCCGTGCTGAACGGCCGCGTGATGCAGGACGGCACGACGGCGGATTGGCTGTTCCCGCTGCCGCTTCTGCTGGCCGAGCTGTCCCAAGTGATGGCGCTGGAGCCGGGCGATATCGTGACAACCGGCACGCCCGCGGGGGTCGGTTTGTTCCGCAAGCCGCCAGTGTTCATGCAGCCGGGCGACGTGATCGCCATTGAGGCCGAGGGCATCGGAACGCTGACGAACCGCATCGTGGCGGGGCCCTGACGTGCTGTTGGACGGCGGCCTGATCGGCTGCGGCTTCTTCGCGCAGAACCACCTCAACGCCTGGCGCGACCTCGCCTCGCGCGCCCCAGGAACGCGCCCAAGGGCGCAAATCGTGGCGGTGTGCGACACCGACGCGGCGAAGGTCCGGGGGGCCGCCGAGCGGTTCGGCATCCCGCGCTGGTATGGGAACGCGGCGGAGATGCTCGCCCGCGAACGCCTCGATTTCGTGGATATCGTCACAACCATGGGATCGCATCGGGCGCTGGCCGAGCTTGCCGCGGGCCACCGCGTTCCGATGATCGTGCAGAAGCCGTTCGCGCCGACCTGGGACGACTGCCTCGCCATCGTCCGCGCGGCGGAGGCGGCGGGAGTCCCTCTCATGGTGCACGAGAACTTCCGCTTCCAGACGCCGATGCAGCGCGCCCACGCCGTGCTCGCCGCGGGCGAGATCGGCGAGCCGGTATGGGCGCGCCTCTCCTTCCGCTCCGGCTACGACGTGTACGCGAACCAGCCCTACTTCACGACCGAGCGGGAGCTGATCGTGCTCGACCTCGGCATCCACCTGCTCGACCTCGCGCGCTTCTTCCTGGGCGAGGTCGAGCGGATCGGGTGCGAGCTGCAGCAGGTGCGGCCCGGCCTCTTGGGCGAGGACATGGCGACCATGCTGCTGCGCCACGCGAGCGGCGCCGTATCCGTTGTGGACTGCACCTACGAGAGCCGCCAACTGCCCGACCCGTTCCCGCAAACGCTGCTCCACATTGAGGGCAGGCAGGGCTGCCTGCGCGTGTTCCAGGGCTTCGAGATGCAGGTGGACCACGCCGACGGCACCTCGCGCCGCGAGCACGTCGGCTCGCCGCCGCTGTCCTGGACGGCGGAACCCTGGCACGTCGCGCAGGAGAGCGTGCTCAACACCCAGGCACACTGGGTCGAGTGCCTCGCGGTGGGGCGCACGCCCGCGACCTCGGGCCGCGACAACTTGCGAACCTACGCGCTGGTGCGCGCCGCCTACGCGGCGGCCCAGTCGCACCGGGCGGAGGTGCCGGCGGTAGCTCCTCAAGCTTTTGGCCCATGATCGCGCTGGCCGCCGGGCCGCTCTCGGCCATGCTCGACGGCTTCGCCCTGCGTTGGCTGCGCTGGCACGGGATCGAGTTGCTGCGCGGCATCGCCTTCGTGGTGCGCGATGCTGGCTGGGGCACCTACGCGCCGCCGATCCGGATCGCCGCCGACGAGCAGGACGGGGCGACCCGGCGCCTCGTCCTGCGCGCGACGGTTGCGGCGGCGGAGGCCAGTCTCGATTGCGAGCTGCGGATCGCGTTCGGGCCGGACCGGGTAGCCCTGGCGGGCTCCGCGACCGCTCGCGGCACCTTCGCCACCAACCGCACCGGCTTCGTCGTGCTGCACGGCGAGCGGTGCGTGGGCGAGGCGGTGACGGCCGAGCACACGGATGGCACGGTGCGCCACGGCCGCTTCCCAACGCTGATCAGCCCGCACCAGCCGTTCCTCGACCTGCGCGCGCTCGCGCATGAGCCGCACCCTGGGGTCGTCGTGCACTGCCGCCTGCACGGCGAGGCGTTCGAGATGGAGGACCACCGCAACTGGAGCGACGCCGGGTTCAAGACCTACTGCCGCCCGCTGCGCGAGCCGTGGCCATTCACCATCGCGGACGGCACCACGCTGCGCCAGATGGTCGAGGTAACGATCTCAACCGACGCAGCCGTGCCGCCGCCCGCGCCCGAGCCGCGCGCCGTCCTCACGGCGGGGCCGGAGCGGTCCCTGCCCCGACTCGGCGTCACCACGCCCGCGACGGGCTTCGCGGCAGGACCGGCGGCGCTGCAGGGCCTCGGGCGCCTGCGCCCTGGCTTGCTGGTGGCGGAGACCGGGGGCGGCGACGACCTCGCGGCCTTCGCGGAGGCGCTGCGCGCCACGGGACGGCCTGGGGCGGTGCTGCTGGGCGGCACGGGCGACCAGGATGCAGCCATTGCCGCAGTCGCGTCCGCCGTGCCCAGCATCGAGACGCTGCTGCTGGCCGAGGCGACGCCGTCCGCCCTTGCCCAGGCCCGTGCTGCCCTGCCGGGAGCCAGGATCGGCGCAGGGACGGCGCATGATTTCGCCGAGTTCCATCGCGTGCCCCCGCCCGAGGGCGCGGATATCGTGTTCTGGACGGTGACTCCCACGGTGCACGCGACCGATGATGCGTCGGTGATGGAAACGTTGCACGTCCTCGGCGATCAGGCGCGCACGGCCGCGGCGCTGCGGCCAGGGGTCGAGCGCTGGGTGGGGCCGGTCACGCTGCGACGCCGGTGGCAGGGCGACCCGCGGCAGTTGACCGCGTTCGGCGCCGCATTCCTGCTCGGCCATGTCGCGGCCTGGGCCGAGGCGGGGATCACCACGGTGCTGCTGCAGGAGCCGTTCGGTCCGACCGGCCTCCTGGACCAGGAGGGTCGCCCCGAATCCCCCGCCGGCGCGCTGGTGGCCGGGCTGGCTGCCGCCGCGGGCACCTCATGCCGGGTGCTGAGGGGGGCAGGCGTGATGGGGTTGGCGACCGTGAGCGAAACGTGGTTGGTCAACCTGACGCCGGAAGCGCTTGAAGTCTCACTGGACAGGCGCCGTATCGAGCTTGAGGCCTATGGGACGAACTGCTCCATGACCCGCCCGTCAAAGGCGTAGCTGCGCGCTTCGCACTTTCCTTCTCGCTCGCGCCGCCGCACAGTGCCGCGTTGATGCGACACCATGCAAGCTGCGCCGCCCGGGACGCACACGGCGTCCTCCTGCTCGGCCCCTCCGGTTCCGGCAAGTCGGACCTGCTGCTCCGCCTGCTCGACCGCGGCTTCGCGCTGGTCGCCGACGACCAGGTCGAGGTCGAGGACGGCATCGCGACGGCGCCCTCAGCACTCGCGGGCTTGGTCGAGGTCCGTGGCCTCGGCATCCTGCGACTGCCCTACCAGGCAACGGCGCGGCTCGCGCTCGCGGTCAGGCTTGGATCTGGCGGGCCTTTGGGCGAGCGTCTGCCTGATCCGGCGCGCGACCCCGATCTCGGCGTGCCGGGCATCACGCTCGACCCCTGGCCAGCCTCGGCGCCGCTGCGCGTGTCGCTCGCGCTCGACTGCGCGCTGGGTCTCGTGCCCCAGGTCGCGGGAGCCTTCGCGTGAGCCGGCGCCAGCGCGTCGTGCTCGTCACCGGCCTCTCGGGCGCAGGCAAGATCAGCATCCTGCGTGCCCTGGAGGATCTGGGCTACGAGGCCGTGGACAACCCGCCGCTCGACATGCTGCCCTCGCTGGTCGAGCGCGGGGGCAAGCCGCTCGCCGTCGGCATGGACGCGCGCTCGCGCGGCTTCGACGCCGCCGTCGTGCTCGCCGTGCTGCAGACCCTGCGCGCCAACCCGGCGCTGCAGGCCGAGCTGGTCTATGCCTGGGCCACCGAGGACGCGCTGTTGCGCCGCTACACCAAGTCCCGCCGCCGCCACCCGCTCGCCCCCGATGGACCCGTCCTGGGAGGCATCCGGGTGGAGACCGAGCTCACCGAGGTGCTCCGCGACGCGGCCGACCTGGTTCTCGACACCTCGAACCTGGCCCTGCCCGATCTGCGCCGACGCGTCGCCGCGCGCTTCGGCGTCGGCGCCAGCGAGACGGGACTGGCGAGCCTCAATCTCTCGCTCGTCTCTTTTGCGTTCCGCGCGGGTCTGCCCCGCGAGGCAGACATGATGTTCGACGCACGATTCCTGCGCAACCCGCATTACGACCCCATATTGCGGCTACGGACTGGGCTCGACGGCGAGGTCGCCGCCTACATCCGGGCAGACCCGGACTTTGCTCCGTTCATGGCCAGGATCGAGGCGCTGCTCGATCTCGTGCTCCCGCGCTTCGTGACCGAGGGCAAGCGCTACGTCACGGTCGCGGTGGGATGCACGGGTGGGCAGCATCGGTCGGTCTATATCGTCGAGGCGCTCGCCGCCCACCTGCGCTCGCTGCCGGGCGCCGGAGTTGACAAGGGATGGCAGGTAGCGGTTAGGCATCGCGAGCTGGCGGCCGCCAATGCCGTTGCACAGCCAGCCAGCGACAGGTCAGGAGGCCTGAATACGTCCCCATGATCGGCCTCATTATCGTGACTCACGGCCGCCTGGCCGAGGAGCTGCGCCTCGCCATGGAGCATGTGGTCGGCGCGCAGCGCAACGTGGCAGCCGTATGCATCAACGCCGACGACGACATCGAGGGGCGCCGCGCGGACATCGAGGCCCGCATCGCCGACGTTGACGGCGGGGACGGCGTCGTGCTGCTCACCGACATGTTCGGCGGCACGCCCAGCAACCTCGCGATCTCGATGATGAGCCATCCGGGCGTCGAGGTCATCTCCGGCGTCAACCTGCCCATGCTGGTGAAGCTGGCCAAGGTCCGGTCGAGCCAGACGCTTCCCGAATGCGTCGAGTGCGCCCAGGCGGCCGGCCGCAAGTACATCGCCGCAGCTTCGCATGTCTTGCCGATGTCCAAGAAGATGGGATCATGCAGCGGCGGCTGACCGGGCCGGCGGCCTGCTTCCCATGAGCGTCGCGCCGAAGGGGCGCTTATGAGCGTCGCACCAAAGGGGCGCCCATGAGTGAGGGCGGCGCGACGCTCACCCGGCGTGTGCTGGTGCCGAACCGGCGCGGCCTGCACGCGCGCGCCGCCGCCAAGTTCGTGACCCTGGCCGAGCGGTTTGGCGCCTCCGTGGACGTGGAGCGCGCTCCGGATGCCCCGGCGAACGGCGCAAGAGACGGCCTGGATGCGGGCGACCCCGTGTCCGCGCGCTCCATCATGGGATTGATGATGCTCGGGGCCGGCCAGGGATCGCATCTCCTGCTACGCGCCGAGGGTTGGGACGCGAAGGAGGCCCTCGACGCGCTGTCCGCCCTCGTCGAGGCCGGCTTCCATGAGCAGGACTAGCGCCGGCCCGGGCTTCACCGAACCAGCCGCTCCCGGTTGCCCGGTGCCGCGCGAGCGCAGACTGTGGGGCATTCCGGCCTGCTCAGGCGTCGCGATCGGTCCCGTGTTCATGGCCGAGGAGCCGGTCCCGCAGATCACCCGGCAGCGCATCCAAGCCGCCAGCATCGAGGCGGAACGCGCGCGCCTCGACGAGGCTGTGGCTCGCTCGCGCAAGCAGTTGCACAAGCTGCGTGGCCGCCTCGCGCTGCTGCCGGGCGATACGCAGGCTGAGATCGCGCCGCTGCTCGATGCCTACCTGCACATGCTGGGTCCGTCGCGGCTGCTGCGCGGCGCCCGATCGCGCATCGCCGAGCGGCTCGTGGCCGCGGAAACGGCGGTCACGGAGGAAGCCAACGCGATCGCGGTCGCCCTGGCCGCATTGGGGAGCGGCGACGCGGCGGACGACGACGGTGCCGTCGCGCGCCAGGCGGAGGAGGTGCGCGAGATCGCCCGGCGCATCGTCCGCAACCTGACCCGCGCCCCCTTCCGCAGCTTCGGGCAAGCGCCCCAAGGCGCCATCCTAGTCGCCGAATCGCTGCGCCCGGCGGACGTCGCCCTCATCAACCCGGCGCGCATCGCCGGCGTCGTCACCGAGGAAGGCGGGGCCAGTGGGCACGCCGCCATCCTGCTCCGCGCCCTCGACGTGCCCGCGGTGCTGGGCGTGCCCGGCCTGCTGGCGGCCGTCCGGTCCGGCGCCGTCCCCCACGGCACCATCGTCGTCGAGGGCGCGGAAGGCTTGGTCGTGCTGCGCCCGGAGGCCGCGACGATCACAGGCGCGCGCCACTCCCTTCTCGCCTATGCGCGCGGGCGGCAGCTTCTCGGCCGGCTGCGCCGCCTGCCCGCAGAGACCCTGGACGGCCAGGCGGTCGAGCTGCACGCCAATTTGGAGTTGCCGGCGGAGCTGACCATGATCGCGCGCAGCGGCTGCGAGCGGCATCGGCCTGGTGCGCACCGAGTTCCTGTTCATGAACCGTGAGACGCTGCCCGGCGAGGACGAGCAGGCGGACACCTACCGCGGCATCGTCGAGGCCATGGGCGGCGAACCCGTCACGATCCGCGTGCTGGACTGGGGTGGCGAGAAGGAGATCGACGCCCTAGTCAGCGCCGGGCTCGTGCCGGAGATTGCCGACCTCAACCCGGCGCTCGGCCTGCGCGGCATCCGCTTCCTGCTGCGCCAAGAGACTTTGCTCGAGATCCAGCTCACCGCGATCCTGCGGGCGGCAGCGTCCGGTCCGGTGCGGGTGCTGCTGCCGATGGTCACGAACGCGGCCGAGATCAGGGCGGCGAAGGCGGTTTATCGCCAAGTTGCTGCACGAGTCCAGGCGCGCGGTGCGGGTCCCGCCCGGGTGCCGCCGCTCGGCACCATGATCGAGACGCCCGCGGCTGCCCTCGCCGCCGACAGCCTCGCGCAAGAGGCCGAATTCTTCGCGCTCGGCACCAACGACCTGGCGATGTATGCGCTGGCGGTGGACCGCTCCGAGGCGGCCGTGGCCACGCTCTACGACCCGCTCCACCCGGCCGTGCTGCGCCTCGTGCAGTTCGCGACCGAGGCCGCGCTGCGCCGGCGCATCCCGGTCTCGGTCTGCGGCGAGATGGCCGGCAACGCGCTGTTCACGCCACTCCTGCTGGGCCTCGGCCTGCGCAGCTTCAGCATGGCCGCGTCCTCGGTCCCGCTGGTCAAGCAGGCCGTCCGCGGCACGGCGACGGAGGACTGCATCCGCCTGGCCTGGACGGTGATGCAGGCCGAGGCCGAGCGCATCCCAGGGATCATCGAGGCGTTCGGGCGCTAAGCTTTGTCGAGGGATTTGGACCTCGAAGCCGGGTACGTCCAGACCCACCCTTGCCAATGGCAGGGCGGCAGCCCGGCAGCCCGGCAGCCCGGCAGCGACGGCAGTCCCATGCGCAGCCTGTAGCCGGGCCGGAGCCGTCATAACGCGGCCGGCAGTTCGACGCGGGCCGTGCGCTCGCTGTAGCGGTCCACCAGGTAGTCCACCCGGTCGCGCAGGAGCCAGGTGAAGCGCACCAGCTCCTCCATCACGTCCACCACGCGATCATAGAGCGGCCCCGGCCGCATCCGCCCGGCCTCGTCGAACTGCTCGTAAGCCTTGGGCACGCTGGACTGGTTCGGGACCGTGAACATGCGCATCCAGCGGCCGAGCAGGCGCAGCGTGTTCACGGCGTTGAAGCTCTGCGAGCCGCCCGAGACCTGCATGACCGCGAGCGTGCGGCCCTGGGTCGGGCGCTTGGCGCCCAGCTCCAGCGGCAGCCAGTCGATCTGGTTCTTGAAGGCGCCCGTCACCGCGCCGTGCATCTCGGGACTGCACCAAACCTGACCCTCGGACCACAGCGAGAGCGCGCGTAGCTCCTGCACCTTGGGATGCTCCGGGCCGACGCTGTTAACGACTGGCAGCTCGCGTGGGTCGAAAATGCGTGGCTCGGCGCCGAGCAAGGCGAGCAGCCGCGCCGCCTCCTCGACCAGGAGCCGCGAGTAAGAGCGCTCGCGCAGGCTACCGTAGAGCAGCAGGATGCGTGGTGGGTGGTCCGCCCGCGCGTCGGGTTCCAGCCAAGCGAGGTCGGGCGGAGCCAGCAGGTCGCGCCGCAGCGCCGGCATGGCCTCGCCTATCGTGGGGAGAGCGTCCATCCTGTCTTACCCTATGCGCCGGGTGCCGCGTGCCGGGCGGCGCCGGCCTCGTACCCGCCCGGCTCGCGCGCACGATGCGCACGACGGAGAGCATGACTGGCACCTCGACCAGCACGCCGACCACGGTGGCGAGCGCCGCCCCGGACTGGAAGCCGAACAGCGCGATGGCGGCGGCCACGGCCAGCTCGAAGAAGTTGCTGGCGCCGATCAGCGCCGAGGGGCCGGCGACGCACCACGCCGTGCCCAGGCGGCGGTTCAGCCAGTAGGCGAGGCCCGCGTTGAGATAGACCTGGATCAGGATGGGCACGGCCAGCAGTAGGATGACCACGGGCTGGCGCACGATCTGCTCGCCTTGCAGGCCGAACAAGAGCACGAGCGTCAGCAGGAGTGCCGAGAGCGACACAAGCGCGAGCCGGGCCAGCGTGCGCGCGAGCGCCGGCTCGCCGCCCGAGCGCAGCAGCGCCGCGCGCCAGGCTTGGGCGGCGATGACGGGCACGACGATGTAGAGCACGACCGAGAGCAGCAGCGTGTTCCAGGGCACGGCGATGCTGGACAGACCAAGCAGCAGGCCCACGATGGGGGCAAAGGCCACGACCATGATGAGGTCGTTGAGGGCGACCTGGCTCAGCGTGAAGTTCGGCTCGCCGTCGAGCAGGTTGGACCAGACGAACACCATGGCGGTGCAGGGGGCCGCCGCGAGCAGGATCAGCCCGGCGATGTAGCTGTCCACCTGCCCCGCCGGCAGCCAGGGGCGGAACAGCGTGCCGAGGAACAGCCAGCCGAGCAGCGCCATGCTGAACGGCTTGACCAGCCAGTTCACCCCCACGGTGACGGCGATGCCGCGCCAGTGGCCGCCGACCTGGCGCAAGCTGCCCAGGTCAATCTTGAGCAGCATGGGCACGATCATGAGCCAGATCAGGGCGGCGACTGGCAGGTTCACCTGTGCGACCGTCGCGGCCCCGATAGCGTGGAACACGCCCGGCGCGAGCTGGCCCAGGCCGATGCCGGCCAGGATGCACAGCAGCACCCACACCGTCAGGAACCGCTCGAAGGTGCCCATACTCGGCCGGGACGGTGCGGCCGCGACGGCGGTCTGACCTGTCGCGCTCATGCCGTCGCTCCCGTCACGCGCCGGCCCGCCTCGTCCACCACCCTCTCGCCGTCCTCCTTGGTGAAGGCACCCCGCTGCGGGTTGGGCAGGATGTCCAGTACCAACTCGGAGGGCCGGCACAGGCGCACGCCCCGGTCGGTCAACACGAAGGGGCGGTTGATGAGAACGGGGTGCGCGAGCATGGCGTCGAGGAGCTGGTCGTCGGACAGCGCCGGGTCATCGAGGCCCAGCGCGTCGTAGGGCGTGCCCTTGCGGCGTAGCGCCTCGCGCACGGACAGGCCCGCGGCTTGGATCACCGCGGCCAGCGTGTTGCGGCTCGGCGGCGTGCGAAGGGTACTCGACCACGACTGGCTCCTCGCCCGAGTTGCGGATCAGGCCCAGCGCGTTGCGCGACGTGCCGCAGGCCGGGCTGTGCCAGATGGTGACGGTCACGACGCGATCCCCTCGGCGCTGCCCGGCCTGCAGGCGGAAGCGGCCGGGTTGCACACGGTGCTGGCGCTCCTTTGGCCGCAGCAGTTCTCGGTGAGGAAGCCGACCAGGCCGTTCATGGCCGCGAAGTCGGCCGCGTAGATGAGTTGGCGACCGGCGCGGCGCTGGCTGGCGAGGCCGGCGCGCAAGAGGTGCTGGAGGTGAAAGGTCAGCGACGACGGCGGCATCCCGAGGTGCTCGGCGATGGCGCCGGCCGGCAGGCCACTCGGCCCGCGCTCGACCAGCATCCGGTAGATCGCCAACCGGTGCTCGTGCGCAAGCGCACCCAGGGCGTCCACGGCGCGCTTCGGATTCACGATTGCCTCCGACATTTCCAGTAGGGTCGAAAATAAAGAAGTAATCTGAGCTGTCAACGGCGATGCAGCTACGCCGATCCGCGGTGTCCCTGGCCCATCGTCCGTCCTTTCCATGCCGGCGCAACGCCCGGCTTAGTGAAGTCAGCCGTCCCGCGCCGCGTGCCCGGTCATCTCGTCACCGGCATCCTTGGGCAGCCCCCAGGCGACCGGGGCGGCGAACAGCGCCACCACGGCGACCGCCGCGAACCCGATCGAGAAATCCATCAGCGTCGGCTGGCCATGGCCGGAGAGCGCCGTCGCGGCTTCGAGCACGGCGGCACCGCCGGTGATGCCGAGTGCCAGCGAGAGCTGCTGCAGCGTCGAGTAGAGGCTCGTCGCGGCGCTCATCCGCTCGCGCGGTATGTCGGCGTAGGCGATGGTGTTGTAAGCCGTGAATTGCAGCGACCGGACGAAGCCCCCGATGAGCAGCACGGCGTAGATGGCGGCCAGGGGCCACGCCGGGCGGAACAGGGCGCAGGCGCCGAGGAAGGCTGCCGAGAGCACGGTGTTCCAGATCAGCGTCGCCCGGAAGCCGAAGCGGCGCAGCGTCCGCGTGGCGATGGGCTTCATCGCGAGCGCGCCCGCGGAGCTGGCGAAAGTCACGAGGCCGCTCTGCGCCGCCGAGTCGCCGAAGCCGAGCTGCAGCATAAGCGGCAGCAGGAACGGGATCGCGCCCACGCCGACGCGGAACAGCGACCCCGCCGTGACTGAGACGGCGAAGGTGGGGAGTTTCAGCAGCCCGAAATCGAGCAGCGGCTCCGGATGGCGCCGCGCGTGCCAGATGTAGCCGGCGACGGCGAGCGCACCGACCGCCAGCAGCCCGGCGACGAACACGCCTGGCAGCACGCCGCGCCCTGCCGTCTCCAGCCCGATCATGAGCGCGCCGAGGGCGAGGCTGGAGAGCACCAAGCCGCGCACGTCGAGCCGCCGCCTGTCGGGCTCGCGCACTTCGGCCACGTAGCGCGTGACGAGCACGATGCCGAGGATCCCGATCGGCACGTTGAGGTCGAAGATGAGCGGCCAGTGGGCGTAGGTGACGATGAAGCCGCCGATGGGCGGGCCGACGACGGGGCCGATGAGCGCCGGCATCGTGAGCCACGCCATGGCGGCGACCAGGTCGGTCTTGGCGACGGCACGCAGCAGCAGCAGCCGCCCGACCGGCACCATGAGCGCGCCGCCCGCGCCTTGCAGGATGCGGGCACCCACGAGGAAGGGCAGGTCGGTCGCTCGGCCGCACAGCACGGAGCCGATGGTGAACACCGCGATGGCGGCGCGGAACACGGTGCGGCTGCCATAGCGGTCGGCCATCCAGCCGCTCACCGGGATGAACACGGCGAGGCTGAGCATGTAGCTGGTGAGCGCCACGTTCATGTGCAGCGGGTCGGCGCCGAACGCGCGCGCCATGGCGGGCAGCGCCGTCGCGACGACGGTGGAGTCCAGGTTCTGCATGAACAGCGCGCAGGCGACGATGAGCGCCGTGAGCCGGGGCGAGCTGACCCTACCCTGAGCTGGGGCCTGGACGGCCTCCGTGGCGTCGGGCGGCGCCAAGGGGGAGAGAGTCAGGGGAGGAGGACTGAGCTGCCGGTCGTGCGCCGGGCCTCCAGGGCCTCGTGGGCGGCGGCGGCGTCGCGCAGCGGGAAGGTCTGATTGACCCGGATCTGCACCGCGCCCGACTCCACGGCGGAGAACAGGTCCGCGGCGGCGTGCAGCGAGGTCGTCGCGGCTGGCGGTGTAGGTGGCGAGCGTCGGGCGCGTGACGTAGAGGCTGCCCTTGGCGCTCAGCACGGCGAGGTTCACCGGCGGCACGGGACCGGACGAGTTGCCGTAGCTCACCATCAGCCCGAGCGGGGCCAGGCAGTCGAGGCTCGTGTCCCAGGTGTCCTTGCCGACGCTGTCATAGACCACTGGCACCCCCGCGCCCGACGTGATGCGCTTGACCGCGGCCGGCAGGTCCTCGTAGCCGACGACGACGTGGGCGGCGCCGTGATCGTGGGCCAGCGCCGCCTTCGCCTCGGTCGAGACCACCCCGATCACCGTGGCGCCCAGGTGCTTGGCCCACTGGCACAAGATGAGGCCGACGCCGCCGGCCGCCGCGTGGACCACGATGGTGTCGCCGCGTTTCACGGTGTAGGTGCGCCGGATCAAGTATTGCGCGGTCAGGCCTTGCAGCATCATGGCGGCGGCGGTCTCATCGGAGATGCCGTCCGGGATCTTCACGAGCCGGTCGGCCGAGATCACGCGCTCCGTGGAGTAGGCGCCGATGGGGGCCGTCGCGTAGGCGACGCGGTCGCCGGGCGCCACCTCCGTCACCCCCGCGCCGACGGCCCGGACGACCCCCGCCGCCTCCATGCCGAGCGTCGCGGGGAAGGCCGGGATCTTGTACAGGCCGCTCCTGAAATACACGTCTATGAAATTGAGGCCGACGGCGGTGTGGTGGACGAGCGCCTCGCCCGGCCCAGGCTCTGGCAGTGGCACCTCCTCCCATCGCATGACCTCGGGCCCGCCGGGGGCATGGATACGGATGGCATGGGACATGGGCTGCTCCATCGAGGCGCCCAAGGCAGGAGACCCTGGGTGCGGGCTTGGAAGGGGCGAACTGGCGGCTCGGGTGGGCGTGTCAGGCCCAACCCTTGCCCACGGCTGCGAGGTCCGACAGTCGCGCCCCGATGGCAGACCCGGCGCGTGCCCGTGTCAAGTCGTGACCCCCGCTCCCATGTTCCGACCCGATAGCTGCGGCGGTGCGCCCGTGCTAGGCGTCCTCTCATGCGAGTGATGGAGGACGACGGCATCCCACGCCCGTTCGATGCAAACCTGGAAAGTGTTTCACGTGAAACAATGGACCGCTTACGAAACTATGTCGCCCTTCTCCTGCGCTGGAACGCCACCATCAACCTCGTTGGCCGCGGCGACGCCGACTTGCTGTGGACGCGCCACGTCGCGGACAGCCTGCGCCTTGCACCGCTGGTCCCGCCCGGCGCGGACGCGGCGACCGACCTCGGCTCCGGTGCCGGGCTTCCCGGCCTCGTGCTCGCCGTCGTGACTGGCGTCCCGTTCGCTCTTGTCGAGGCGGACCGCCGCAAGGCGGCCTTCCTCCTGGAAGCCGCCCGTGTCACCGCCGCGCCGGTGACGGTCCATTGCATCCGGATCGAGGCCGCCCAACTCCCGCCCGCACCGCTGGTCACGGCGCGCGCCCTCGCGCCGCTGCCGCGGCTGCTGGACTACGCCTATCCCCTGCTCGCGCCGGGCGGTGCCTGCTTGTTCCCCAAAGGTGCCGGCGCCGACGCCGAAATCGCCGCCGCCCGGCATCAAGGCTGGCGCTTCACCGTCGAGCGGCACGATGACCCGGCCGCACCAGACTCGACCGTGCTGCGCATCGCGGACCTCTCCCGTGGCTGACCTCTCGCCCTCGACTCCGCGCATCATCGCCCTCGCGAACCAGAAGGGCGGTGTCGGCAAGACGACGACTGCCGTGAACCTGGCCACGGCGCTCGCCGCCGCCGGACAGCGCGTCCTGCTGATTGATCTGGACCCGCAATCCAACGCGTCCACCGGGCTAGGCGTCGAGCGCGCCCGGTCCGGCCGCGGCGCCTATGCCGCCCTGCTCGGCGAGATCCGCCTGCGAGAGGCCATCCTGCAGAACGTGCTGCCCGGCCTCGACCTCGTGCCCGCCAACTCCGACCTCGCCGGCGCCGAGATCGAGCTGGCCAACCTCGACGAGCGCGAGTTCCGGCTGCGCGCCTGCCTGAACGCGCCCTTGCGCGCCGCCCTCCTGCCCTACGCCTACGTGTTCATAGACTGCCCGCCCAGCCTCGGGCTGCTCACCGTCAACGCCCTCGTCGCCGCGGACGCCGTGCTCGTGCCTCTGCAATGCGAGTTCTTCGCCCTGGAAGGCACCAGCCAGCTCGTCCGCACCATCGAGACCATCCGCCGCAACCTCAACCCGCGCCTGGCCCTGCAAGGGATCGTGCTGACTATGTTCGATAAACGTAACAATCTCTCCGAGCTGGTCGCCGCCGACGCGCGCAGCGTCTTCGGCAGCCGGGTCTATGACACCGTCGTGCCCCGCAACGTGCGGATCGCCGAGGCGCCGAGCCACGGCAAGCCGGTGCTGCTCTACGATTGGCGCTCGCCCGGCGCGCAGGCCTATGTACAGCTCGCCGCCGAGCTGCTCCGCCGCGAGCGGGGCCTAGAGGGGAGCGGTTCGGGGAATGAACAGGGGAGCGTTCAGGGAAGCCTCGGCGCATGAGCGGCCGTCCCATCCCGCCGTCCCGCCTCGGCCGCGGCCTCGCCGCCCTGCTCGGGGACGTGCAGGCCACCCCGGCCGGCGGCGGCGGAACCCTGCCCGCTTCCGCGCTGGAACCCGGCCCGTTCCAGCCGCGCATGGCCATGGACCCGGAGGCGCTCGCCGCGCTGACCGATTCCATACGCCGTCAGGGCGTCTTGCAGCCGGTGCTCGCGAGGCCGCACCCCGCCCAGCCCGGCCGCTACCAGATCGTCGCCGGGGAGCGCCGCTGGCGCGCGGCGCAGGCAGTGGGGCTGCACGAGATCCCCGTGCTGGTCCGCGACCTGTCCGACGCGGACGCCATGGCCGCCGCCCTCGTCGAGAACCTGCAGCGCGACGACCTGAACGTCATCGAGGAGGCGGAAGGCTACAACCGCCTCATCAAGGAGTTCGGCATGACACAGGAGGTGCTCAGCGAGACCATCGGCAAGTCCCGCAGCTACGTCGCGAACACGCTGCGCCTCCTGAACCTTCCAGAGTCCGTGCGCCACCACGTCGCGGACGGCGCGCTCTCGGCCGGGCATGCACGCGCCCTGCTCGGCCACTTCGACCCGGAAGGTGCCGCGCGCGCCGTCATCTCACGCGGCCTCAATGTCCGCCAGACGGAGGCGCTCGCCACCCAGCCGCAACAGCAACGGGCGGCGGCATCGCGCCCGCGCACCCCCATGAAGCCTAACGACCCCGCCGTGGATTCGCTCGCCCGAGGCGTGAGCGAGTGCCTGGGCCTACGCGTCGAGATCGCCTGGGATGGCCGCAGCGGCAGCGTCCGCGTCCACTACCAGGACATGGAGCAGCTTGAGGGCGTGTGCACCCTATTGTTGGCCGGCGGCACGCTGCCGGGGCGGTCTTGACCTAGCCGAGGACCAAGGCGCGCCCTAGATCCCTTCACCGTCCGCCCCGCTCCCTGACCCGGTGATCCCGGCGGGCGGCCGCGCGTCATGACCGGTGACCGTACGCGTGATCGCGGCGACCTCCTCATCCTGCTGCGGACTTAAAGCCTGCGGGGCAGCAGTCCCGCCAGCGTCGCCGCGCCGCTCGGCGAGTACGTTGGCGACCGCTTCGGGATCAATCTGCTCGGCCTGCGCGAACAAGCGGTCCGCCTCGTCCTGGTCGCCCCGCGCCTCGGCGGCGAGCGCCCGCTCAGCGAACTCCCGCGCCGTGCCGTGGCGTCCGGCGATCCCATCGCCCTGGTGCAGCGTGTCATCCATCGCGAGTCTCCCCTTTGTCCCGGCCATAAGTCGGCATTCATGCCACAGGTTGCAGTGCATCGTCGCGTGCGCCTCGCTTTCGTCAAAGAAGATGCTGGACGTTCCAGCGTTCCTGTATCAACATTCTGTGCTGGCAGAAAACTCGGGCTTCAGGGGGCGATGTGGCGGAGGGGCGGGGCTGGTCCGCGCGGCGAGCGAGCCGCGTTGCGCTGATGATGGCACCGCTGTGCGCCGTTCTCGGCGCCTGTGCCGGTGGCCGCCCGCCCGAGCTGGCGAAACAGACGCCGACCGAGCGCGCGACGGCGTTCGACCATGTCGCCGAGATCGCGGGACAGGAGGGTGACGGCGCCGTGGCCGAGCGGCTCTACCGCCGGGCGATGGCGGACCGGCCCGATTGGGTGGAGCCGCGGATCGGGCTAGGCCACCTGCTCCTGCGCCGGGGCGACATCGAGGGCGCCCGCGCCGCGTTCGAGAGGGCGGCGCAGCTTGCGCCGGGGGACGGGAGGCCGGTCGCGGGTCTGGCCGCGGTGGATCTCGCCGAGCATCGCCCGGAGACCGCGCTGCAGGGTTTCGCCCGCGCCTTGCGTCTCACGCCGGGCGATGCCACCACGCTTAACGGGTCCGGCGTCGCCCTGGATCAGCTCGGCCGCCATGCCGAGGCCCAGGCCCGCTACCGCGAGGTGCTGGCGCGTGATCCGGACAACCGTGCGGCCAGGAACAACCTCGGCCTGTCGCTGGCACTCGCCGGCCGCGCGCAGGAAGCGGTCGAGGTGCTGAGTGCGCTGGCCCAGGCGCCGACGGCGGTGCCGCGCAACCGGCAGAACCTGGCGCTCGCGTTGGCGCTCCTCGGGCGTGACACGGAGGCGGTCGCCACGGCGTCCCTCGACGAGGCGCCGGCCATGGCGAAAGCCGACATCGCCCTGCTCGACGTGCTGCGCCAAGGGCTGCGAGCCGTCCGCCTTCACCCCCACAGCACTCCCCGCCTCGACTCAGGAGCCGGCCCAGCAGCCGCGGGCGCCGTCGCCATGAGGCACCCGGCATCACGGCGGCTCCGCGCCCTTCTCGTCGCCGTCGCCCTGCTCTGCGCGGTGCCATCGGGCGCGTCATGGGCCGCCACGCCCTCCGCCGAGCCGCCGCGCGGCGAACTGCGGCTGAACCAGGCCGAGGGCCGGCTGCTGCACCTCTCGCGCCCGCCCGCCTCGATCTTCCTCGCCGATCCCAGCATCGCCGACATCGCGACGCCCACGGACAAGACCGTGTTCATCTACGGCAAGAAGCCCGGCCGGACCTCACTCTTCGCGCTCGACGCGAGCGGCGCCGAGATCGCGAGCTGGCGCGTCCGCGTCACCATCAGCGACGAGGAGATGCGCGCGCTCGTCCGGGCCAAGGTGGGCAACTATCCGGTCTCGCTCTCGATGACTCCGAGCGGCGCCGTGCTCAGCGGCGCCGTGCCGACGCCGGGGGTCGCCGAGCGCGTCCGCGCCGTCGCGGCCGAGTTCGTGGGCGGACCGGTCGTGGACAACCTGCACGTCACCGGCTCGCTGCAGGTCCAGCTCCGCGTGCGCGTGGCGGAGGTCTCGCGCTCGGTGTCCAAGGAGCTGGGGATCAACTGGGAGACGAGCATATCCGCGGGCACCAACTTCGCGGTCGGCCTGTTCACGGGGCGGACGTTCTTCGACACAGCATCGGGCCTGCCGGGCCTGCTCGGCGGCACGCAGCCGAACACGATCCAGCGCTCAACCACGAACGCCGGCGCGCTCCCAGTCAGCTACAGCCACGGCAACACTCACATCAACAGTCTGCTCGACGCGCTGGCCTCCGAGAGCCTGCTGCGCGACCTCGCCGAGCCGACCTTGGTGACCACCTCCGGCGAGCCGGCGAAGTTCCTGGCCGGCGGCGAGTTCCCGGTCCCTGTGGGCCAGGGCTTGGGCCAGGTCGGCATCGACTACAAGCAGTTCGGGGTGGCGTTGTCTTTCACGCCCACGGTGGTCAACGAGGACCTGATCAGCATGAAGGTGGCGCCCGAGGTCAGCACGTTGGTGACCGACGTGTCGAGCGGCGCGATCACGGAGAACGGTTTCACGGTGCCCGCGCTCACGGTGCGCCGGGCGGAGACCACGGTCGAGCTGGGCAGCGGGCAGAGCTTCGCCATCGGCGGCCTCTTGCAGAACAACATCACCTCGGCGGTCAGCCGCTTCCCCGGCCTCGGCGACATCCCGATCCTGGGGGCGCTGTTCCGCTCGACCAACTTCGCGCGGCAGGAGACCGAGCTGGTCATCATCGTGACGCCCACCATCGTGCGCCCCGTCGCCCGGCCCGACGAGGAGCGCCTGCCCACGGCGGAGGTCGAGGCGCCGTCCGACCTGGAGCTGATCCTGCGCGCCAAGCTCAGCGCAGCCCCCGGCGGCGCTCAGGTGCTGCAAGGCATGGGCACCGCGCGGCTGCGGGGCGATATGGGGTTCCTCCTGGAATGAGCGCGCCATCATGCCGCCACCGCCGCTGGGCGCTCCTGCTGCTCGCGGCTCTTGCCGGGTGCGGCGTGCAGCCGCCGAGCCGGCCGCCGGTCCCGCCCATGGTGGATGTCGAGGGCGTGCGCCAGGTCTTCGCGCTGCCGCCGGGCGGTCGGGGCGACCAGCGTCTCGTCGAGACGTTGCGCAGCTTCGCGGGCGGCCGCATGGACGCGCTGCACGTCGCCTTGCCGCCGGGTCCTGCGATGGCTGGCTTGGCGTGGCAGTTGCAGCTCGCGGGCGTCATGCCGCGAAAGATCCGGCGCGACCCGCTGCTCGCTGCCGCGCGGGAGATCGTGGCCGTCCGCTACATCGCCCTGGTCCCACCCTGCCCGGCGCTCGACCTTACCGGGGGCGCCTTCGGGACGAACTACACGCGGCCCGGCTTCGGCTGCGCACTCCTCGCCGACCTGGCCGCGCAAACGTCGGATCCGGCGGACCTCCTGGTCAATGACGCGGCGCCCACGCCCTATGCCGACCGCGCCGCCATGCCGGTCGCCCGCTGGCTCGGCTTCGCAGCAGGCTCCGCGGCAGGCGCCGGGGGGGGCTCCGCGCCAGCCCTCCCCGGTACGTCATCGTCTGGCGTGTCCTCTGCACTCTCCAGTTCGGCCACCACCTCGGCGCAGTGACTATTGCCAGGAGTGCCGCTACCGTCGCAGCCGGCTGCCCAGCACGAACCCGAACAACCCGAGCAGGATCGGGCCCACGATGCTCTGGGTGGCCACGACGAGGGCCGCCAGCTCGCTCGCCGGGTGCAGTTCGACATCGCCCGTGCCCACCGTCGTCATGCTGCCGATGCTGTAGAGCAGCAGCTCGGCCGCGTGCTGCAAGGGATCGGGCGGGGTGACGCCCTTGGGCACCAGGGCGCCCGTCGCCCAGTAGAACAGCGCGTAGAAGACCAGCACGGCCACGAATGCCCGTGCGACGCGAGGAAGGCTCTCCCCGTAGTCGCACAGCCACTCCACGAAGGCGTCGCTGAGCCACGACGCTGTGTTCCCCAGGGCAGCCCGCCGCCGCCGCTCCCGCCAGTCCGCCCGCGCCCGGCGCAGCAACTCCCGCTTGCCCATGCGCCGCCGCTGGCGGAAGGCCCAGCTTGCCGCGTCCGAGTCTCCCAGCGAGGTGAAGTTCTGCTCAAGCACGGTGTAGCCGTCCCGCGCCGCATCGAACTCGCCTGCCACCTCCTCGCCGATGGCGCCGCCGAGCTGGGCGGCTTGCATCTGCGTGCGCTCCAGCCAGGCGCCGGCCAGCCGGATATGGTGCAGGCCGCAGCCGGTCAGCGGCACGAGCGGCAGCCGGGCGCTGGACAGGTCGGCCCCGTCGAGCTGCGCGCCGTCGAGCTGGGCGCCGCGCAGGTTCGCCCCCTTCAGCTTCGCGCCGCGCAGATTGGCCCGCTTCAGCGTCGCGTTCTCCAAATCCGCGCCGGAGAGGTCCGCGCCGGCGAGGTTCGCCTCGTCGAGCCGCGCGCCGCGCAGGCTGGCGTTGTTCGCCTCCGCCTCGTCCAATTGCGCGCCCCAGAGATCCGCGCCGTCCAGGTTCGCGCCGTCCAGGATCGCCTTGCGCAGGCTTGCGAAGCGCAGCCCCGCGTCCGCCAGGGATGCATCTTCCAGCATGGCCTCGTCGAAACTGGCCTCGCCGGCTTTAGCTCCGCCGAGGTCCGCGCCGGCCAAATCCGCGCCGTCGAAGCGCGCCTCCTCCAGATGCGCGTCTCGGAGGCGGACGCCGGTGGCCTTCGCGCCGGACAGGTCGCTGCCGCCGAGACTCGCGCCCGACAGATCGGCCATGTGCAAGCCGACCCCGCGCAGGTCGAGCCCGGCGAGCTTGACACCGTCCCGAGCCGTGTCCCACCAGGCCGGATGCTCGGCCGCCGCGCGCTCCCGCAACCCGTCCGCGGCCAGGACGACCCCGTCGAGGCTCGGCGCCGCCAGGCCGCCAGGCACGGCCGCCCCGTCCTCCGCAAGTGCGGCGATGGTGAGCAGGAGAGCATCGAGGTCGCCTGCCAAGCCGCTTGGTCCTCCGATCTGGCCCGCCCTCAAGCCGGCAAGTGGACCAAAGTTGCCGTGGAAGGGTGCTCGTGACGGCCTTCGCCGCCCAACTGTTCGCGGCGACAACCCTGTTGGGAGGCCGGCAGTGTGGGCAAGCATAGGGTCAGACGATGTTGCGCTCCAGCCCGAACGGGCACAGGTCACCCGCCACCCTTACGCCGCCGCCCTGGTCGCCGCCGCAGGCAGGTGAGGGTGGTGCTCGTTCCTGGGCAGGTCGAGGCGCAGGAGAACCAGCAAGCCCAGGACGGGGAAGACCGAGAGCGTGCCGAACATCGCCGGCCAGCCGACATGCGTCGCGATCACGCCCGCCATGAAGGTCGAGAGCGCCGCCGAGGCCGCTCCCGTGCTCTGCATCGCTCCTATGGCCGTCTGCGTCCGGCCGCTGCCGTAGGTGCAGTCCGCGACCGCGGCCGGGGCGGCGACGCTGATGATCCCGGCGCCGAGCGCGTCGAGCACCTCGATCGGCACGAGCCAGTCCACGTCCCGCGCGAAGACCGCGATTAACCCGCGGATCGGCAGCACGACGAAGGCCACCGTCAGCACAGGGCCGCGCCCGAACCGCTCGGCGGCGCGACCCCCGAGGATCGCTACCGGGATCATCGTCACGTAGAGCACGATGACCGCGATGGAGACCCAGCGCGTCGGATCCTGGCCGCCCAGCGCCTTGATCCGCAGGACGAGCATCGGCAGCATCGCGGTGTTGCCCAGGTCGAAGAGACCGATGGCACCCAGCAGCAGCAGGAGCTGATGGTTGCGCAGCAGGTTCAGCGTGGCGCCGTTCCGCTGCATGGGTTTGCGCGGCTCGCGCCCGTGCATCCGCGTCTCGTCCACCGCGCGGGACGGGATCAGGAACAGGGCGGCGCACGTCGCGGCCGCCATCGACGCCAGCACGCCGAACGCGGCTGCGATGCCTACGAGACTCGACAGCCCGGCGATCAGGAGGTTCGAGACAACGTTCCCGGCGTGGTTCGCCGCGTCGTTTGTGCCTTGCTGGCGCGGGAAGCGTTTCTTGCCGACGATGGCGAGCGAGAGGCCGGTGATGCTCGGGCCGCCGAGCGCGCCGCCGGCGCTGACGAAGGATTGCGCCAGCGCCACGGCCCAGAACGCGCGCATGGGCACGAGCGCGAGCGTGCCGACCACCACCAGGGCACAGGCGAGGCCAAGCATGACCCGCGGATGCCCGAACCGGTCCACCACGTGCCCGGCCGGCGTCGCCACGACCGCGCCGACGATGCTGCCCACGGTCAGCACCGTGCCGACCTGCTCGGGGCCGAACCCCACGTGATCCTGCAGCCAGAGGGAGAGGTACGGCCCGATGCCGCCGCCCACGTCCGCCATGAAGAAGTTGACGGCCGGCAGGGCGAGGTAAGGACTCACGCGACGGGCGACAAGTCGGCCGGGCGGAGGATGCGGTTCTCCATCGAGACCAGAACGTCCGCTTGCGCGACGCAGGCGAGGTAGGCGCGCGAGGCCGGATCGGCCGCCCGGTTCGGGTGACGTGTGGAGATACGTACGGCAACGATCACGTGATGGACCTCCTTCAGCTGCCCTGTTCCACGACTATGGCGCGTCGAAGGATCAACGGACAGCATCGCGCCCGGACCCTAGCCCGGGCCGCGACTGCTCTCCCCCGATCTCGCGTTCTCTCTATCAGGCTGGCAGGAAGTCCGGCACGGACAGGTAGCGCTCGCCCGTGTCGTAGTTGAACCCCAGCACCGTGGCCCCCTTCGGCAGCTCCGGCAGCTTCTTCGCGATCGCCGCCAGCGTGGCGCCCGAGGAGATGCCGACCAGCAGCCCCTCCTCCCGCGCCGAGCGGCGGGCGAACTCGCGCGCCTCCTCGGCCTCGACCTGGATCACCCCGTCCAGCACGGCGGTGTGCAGGTTTGCCGGCAGGAACCCGGTGCCGATGCCCTGGATCGGGTGCGGACCCGGCGCGCCGCCCGAGATCACTGGCGACAGCGCCGGCTCCACCGCGAACACCTTCAGCTCGGGCCAGCGCGGCTTCAAGGTCTCGGCGACACCGGTGATGTGCCCGCCCGTCCCTACGCCTGTGATCAGCACGTCGATCCCGTCCGGGAAGTCGGCCATGATTTCCTGCGCCGTGGTGCGGGCGTGGACCGCGATGTTGGCTGGGTTCTCGAACTGCTGCGGAATCCAGGCGCCGGGCGTCTGTGCCGCAATCTCGTGCACGCGCGCGATCGCGGCTTTCATGCCGCCCTCCTTGGGGGTGAGCTCGAACGTCGCGCCGTAAGCCTGCATCAGCCGCCGGCGCTCGACGGACATGGAGTCCGGCATCACCAGGACCAGCTTGTAGCCCTTCACCGCCGCCACCATGGCGAGGCCGATGCCGGTGTTGCCCGAGGTCGGCTCGATGATCGTGCCGCCGGGCTTGAGTTGGCCGTTCTCCTCGGCCGCTTCCACCATCGCGAGCGCGATGCGGTCCTTGATGGAGCCGCCGGGGCTGGCGCGCTCGGATTTGATCCACACTTCGGCGTCGGGGAACAAGCGCGCGACGCGGATGTGCGGCGTGTTGCCGATGGTATCGAGCACGCTGTTGGCTTTCATGGGACGCCTCACTTGCAACGGCCGGCCCAATGCCGGCCCAGGACCATTGGATGCGA
>CAWBOZ010000026.1:0-41724 GCA_963790535.1 uncultured Alphaproteobacteria bacterium
CGCGATATGGGTGCAGCCAGCCCGTGGGCCAGCGATGCAAGGCGTGCACGGGGCGCTACGGGCGGGTGCAAGCTACGCGATCGTCAGCACCGGCTCCCCCAGGGCGGCCGCGATCGGCGTGATGCCGAGGCCGGGCTGGGTGGAAGCGGCCATCCGGCCGCAGCGTCGCTCGGGTGCGCCCTCGGCGACGCGCACCGTCACGTAGCTGTTGAAGTCGGTGGCGGAGAAGCGGAACGCTTCCGGCGTGCTGTGCGCGAGGTGCGCGATCGCCGCAGTGACGATATCGCCGCCCCAGGAATCCTCGATGGTCATCGCCACGCCCATGGCGACGCACAGGTCGCGCACCTGCCGCGCCATCGTCAGGCCGCCGAGCTTGCTGATCTTGATGTTGACCACGTCCATCGCCTGGTCCGCATGGGCGCGCAGCAGCATGGCCAGGCTGTCCACGGATTCGTCGAGGACGAAGGGATGGCTCGTGCGGCGGCGGATGGACAGGCACTCCTCGTAGCTGAGGCAGGGCTGCTCGACGTAGATGTCCAGGGCCTCGGTCGCGCGCACCACCCGCGCCGCCTGGTGCGGCAGCCAGCCGGTGTTCGCGTCCGCCACCAGCACGTCCCCCGGCCGCAGGGTCGCGGCGACGGCATGGATGCGGGCGATGTCGGTGTCCGGATCGCCCCCGACCTTGAGCTGGAACCGCTGATAGCCCTCGGCCCGGTAGCCGGCGACCTTCTCCGCCATCCGCTCCGGCAATTCCTGCGAGATCGCCCGGTAGAGCGCGACATCCTCGCCGTGGCGCCCGCCGAGCAGCGTGGCGACGGGCTGGCCCGCCGCCTGGCCGAGCAGGTCCCAGCACGCCATGTCCACCGCGGACTTGACGTAGGGGTGGCCCTTCAGCCGTGCCTCCATCAGGCGGTTGAGCGGCCCGAGCTGCAGCGGGTCCGCGCCGATCAGGTGGGGCCCCAGCTCCGCCAGCCCCGCCCGCACGCCGGCCGCGTAGGCGGGAAGATAAGCCGATCCCAGCGGGCAGACCTCCCCGTGCCCGACCAAGCCCTCGTCGGTCTCGATGCGGACGACTGTGCTGTCGAACACGGAGACCGACTTGCCGCCCGACCAGTTGTAGCTGCCTTCGTGCAGCGGCAGGTCAACTTGGTACGCGAGCAGCCTGGTGATCTTCATGGTGCCTCACCTGGATGGTGCCTGGGCATTTGACCGCCCCAACTTAGTCCATAGGGTCCATTCAACAACGGCTACCATGAGACCCCTGGGGAGGAGCAGATGTCCAAGCGAGTCGCGATATGGGCTGCCGTCACCGTCGCGGCGGGCCTGATCCTCTCCTCGGCCGCGCGCGCGGCCGACCTGCCGGTCGGCCTCCTGGTGCCGACCAGCGGGTCGGAGGCGACCTACGGCCGGGACATGCAGAACGCGGCCCAGCTCGCCGCCGACGAGCTCAACGCCAAGGGCGGCGTGCTGGGGATGAAGATCGCCACCGTGACGCAGGACGACGCCTGCGACCCGCAGCAGGCCGTCAACGCCGCCAGCAAGCTCGTCTCCCAGGGGGTGGTCGGCGTGGTCGGCGGCTACTGCTCCGGCGCCACGCTGCCGACGCTCAAGATCTTCGGGGACGCGGGCGTGCCGTTCGTCATCACCGCGGCCAACTCCACGAAGCTGATCGGCCAGTCGCCCACCGCGTTCATGATCAACAGCACGGGCAACGACCAGGTCTCCGTCGCCACCGAGTTCTTCAAGTCGAAGGGATACAAGCGGCTCGCGATCGTCAACGAGGGCGACGCCTACTCGGCCGACCTCGCCAACCTGACGCGCGACCAGTGGACCAAGGACGGCAACCAGGTCGTGGCCTACGAGGTCGTGAACAAGGGCGAGCAGGACTACTCCTCGCTGGTCACGCGCCTCAAGTCGCAGCGGCCGGACATCGTGTTCTGGACCGCCTACTACGCGGACGGCGCGCTGCTCATCAAGCAGCTGCGCCAGGCCGGCTACGGCGGCGCCATCGCGGTCGGCGACGGCAGCAACTCGCCCAAGCTGTTCGAGATCGCCGGCCGCGCCGCCAACGGCGTGTACTGCTTCTCCAACCCGTCGGTCGAGTTCCTGCCCGGCGCCGCCGAGTTCGCGAAGGACTACAAGGCGAAGTTCGGCCAGGACGCCGGACCCTACTCGGCGCTGACCTATGACGGGATGAACCTGCTGGCGAACGCGATCACGCGCGCCGGGTCAACGGACAAGGCGAAGATCGTCGCCGCCCTCAAGGACACCAAGGCGTTCCCCGGCATCTCCGGCCCGATCACGTTCACGCCGCAGGACACGCTCGCGCGCAGCAACTTCATCATCCTCGAGGCCAAGGGCGGCAAGTGGACGCTGGCCAAGCCGGCGTCCTGATGCGCCCTGGCGGGCTGCCGTAAGGGGAGCAGCCAATGTCGCTCTCCGACATCCTGCTGCAGCAGCTCGCCAACGGCCTGATCCTGGGATCGTTCTACGCGCTCGTCGCGCTCGGCTACACGATGGTCTATGGGATCATCAAGCTCCTGAACTTCGCCCACGGCGACATCTACATGGTCGGCGCCTTCGTGGGCTTCGCCGTGCTCTCCCTCGTCTCGGGCCTGTTCGGCGCCGGGTGGCTGGGCATCGTCACCGCCATGGTGGTGAGCATGGCCGCGGTCGGCGCGCTGGGCGTGCTGATCGAGCGGGTGGCCTACCGGCCGCTGCGCAACGCCCCGCGCCTGTCCATCCTGATCACCGCGCTCGCCGTCTCCATGGTGCTGAGCAACGGCGCGCTGACCTTGACCGGCGGCCAATACACCGCGTTCAACACCGACCTCGGCTTCGAGGGCTTCGACGTCGCCGACGTGCACGTCACCTGGACGCAGCTGATCCTCGTCGCCGCGTCGTTCACGCTCATGCTGGCCATGCAGCTGTTCGTCTCCCGGACGATGTACGGGAAGGCGATGCGCGCCATCGCGATTGACCAGGACGCCTGCCGGCTGATGGGCATTGACGTGAACAAGGTGGTGGCCCTCACCTTCTTCATCGGCTCCGCCCTGGCCGCGGCGTCCGGCGTGATGGCGGGAGTCTATTACGGCAGCATCTACTACTTCATGGGCTTCCTGATCGGCCTCAAGGCGTTCACGGCGGCGGTCATCGGCGGCATCGGCAGCATCCCCGGCGCGATGCTCGGCGGCCTGGCCCTCGGCCTGCTGGAAGCGTTCGGCACGCAGATCCCCGCGGTCGGCAGCGAGTGGAAGGACGTGTTCGTCTTCGCCATCCTCATCCTGCTGCTCGTGTTCAAGCCCACCGGCCTGCTCGGCCGCCCCGAGGTGGAGCGGATGTGACGCCGGGCGGACCCGGCACACGCGCGGTTCCCGCGCCCTGGCGAGGCCTGCTGACGGCCCCGCGCCTGCGCTGGCCGCTGATCCTGGCCGTGCTGCTCGCCGCCGTGGCGATCCCGGCGGTCGGCAGCAACTACGCCCTGGAGGTGCTGACCAACGCCTGGCTCTACGTGGTGCTGTGCCTGGGCCTGAACATCGTGGTCGGCTACGCCGGGCTGCTCGACCTCGGCTACGCCGCCTTCTTCGCCGTGGGCGCCTATGCCACCGGCATCCTGACCGTGCGCCTGGGCATCGGCTTCTGGTGGACGATCCCGGCGGCGGTGGCCTGCGCCATGGTCGCCGGCGTCGTGGTCGGCGGCCCCACGCTCCGCCTGCGCAGCGACTACCTCGCCATCGTCACGCTGGGCTTCGGCGAGATGGTGCGCATCACCGCGCGCAACCTCTCGGTCACGGGGGGCGCCAGCGGCCTGGTCGGCATTGATCGGCCGTCGCTGTTCGGCCACAAGCTCGACCAGATCGGCGAGTTCTACTACGTCTTCCTGGCGCTCGCCGTGCTGGCCTGCGCCGTGAGCGCGCGGGTCGAGCACTCCCGCATGGGCCGCGCCTGGCGCTACGTCCGCTACGACGAGGACGCGGCGGAGGCGATGGGCATCAACCGCGTCGCCGTGAAGCTCTACGCCTACATGCTCGGCGCCGTGTTCGCCGCGGTCGCCGGGTGCTTCTACGCCGCGAAGATGACCGCGATCTCCCCCGAGACGTTCAGCTTCGCCCAGTCCGTGCTGATCCTGCTCGGCGTCGTGCTCGGCGGCATGGGCAAGATTCCCGGCGTCATCGCCGGCGCGCTGGTGCTGACCCTGTTCCCGGAGGTGTTCCGCGGCCTCGGCTCCATGCGGATGCTGGTCTTCGCCGTGGTGCTGCTGCTCATCATGCTGTTCCGCCCCCACGGCATCTGGCCGGACCGGCGCGCGTGAGCGTCTCGCCCCTGCTGCGGGTGGACGACATCACCCTGCGCTTCGGCGGCTTGCACGTTTTGCGCGGCCTGAGCTTCACCGTGCAGCCCGGCACCATCACCAGCCTGATCGGCCCGAACGGCGCGGGCAAGACCTCCGTGTTCAACTGCCTCACCGGCTTCTACCGACCGATGGGCGGGCGGATCACCTTCCTCGGCCAAGCCATCGCCGGCGTGAAGCCGCACCGCATCACGCAACTCGGCCTCGCCCGCACCTTCCAGAACCTGCGCCTGTTCCGGGAGCTGACGGTGCTGGAGAACGTCATGGCCGGGCTGCACTGCCGCACCCGCGCCGGGCTGCTCGGCAGCATCCTGGGCCTGCCGGGGCCGCGGCGCGAGGAGGTGGAGAGCCGGGCCGCCGCCGAGCGCCTGCTGGAGTTCGTGGGCATCCCGCACCAGCGCGACCGTGCCGCCGGCAACCTCCCGTACGGCGACCAGCGCCGCGTCGAGTGGGCGCGGGCGCTGGCGACCCGGCCGAAGCTGCTGCTGCTCGACGAGCCGGCCGCCGGGCTGAACCACGACGAGAAGGCGGGCCTCGTCGCGCTGATCCGCCGCGTGCGCGGCGAGCTCGGCGTGACCGTGCTGCTGATCGAGCACGACATGGGCCTGGTCATGCAGGTCTCCGAGGCGATCACCGTGCTGGACCACGGCCAGAAGATCGCCGAGGGGGACGCCGCCGCGGTGCAGGCCGACCCGCGCGTGATCGAGGCCTACCTGGGCCGGGAGGAGTAGCCGAGCCGATGGCCGACGCGGGCGGGGATGTCGTGCTGCGCCTGACGGGCGTGGACACGTTCTACGGCCCCATCCACGCCCTGCGCGGGGTGAGCCTCGCCGTGCGGCCAGGGGCAGGTCGTGGCGCTGCTCGGCGCGAACGGGGCGGGAAAGAGCACGACGCTGCGCACGATCTCCGGCCTGGTGCCCTGCCGCGCCGGGCGGATCGAGTTCCTGGGCCAGGACATCACCCACATCGCCGCGCACGAGGCGCCGCGCCGGGGCCTGATCCACGTCCCGGAAGGGCGCCGCATCTTCAAGGGCATGACGGTGCGCGAGAACCTGGACCTCGGCTCCTTCACCCTGTCCGACGACGCCGAGCGGCGGCGCCGGATGGATCACGTCTTCGACCTCTTCCCGCTGCTGCAGGAGCGCCGGCACCGCGACGCCGCCTACCTCTCCGGCGGCGAGCAGCAGATGCTGGCGATGGGCCGCGCCCTGATGGCGGCCCCGAAGCTGCTGCTGCTGGACGAGCCCTCGATGGGCCTGGCACCACGCCTGGTGCAGGACATCATGCGCATCATCGAGCGGCTGAACGCCGCGGGCACCACGATCCTGCTGGTCGAGCAGAACACGAAGGTGGCGCTCAAGCTGGCGCATTACGGCTACGTGCTGGAGACTGGGCGGGTCATCGTCGAGGGCAACGCGGGGCGGCTTCAGGAGGACGAGGCCGTGGTGAAGGCGTATTTGGGGGCGTGATGGCGGGGTGCTGTCGCAAATGACTTTGGTGGCCCTCGGCTGACGCGGCCTTCATCTTGTGCTACAATCGCAACGCTATGACGCAGAGGCCGCAAGACGATCCTGTGCTTACGCGCTTTCGCGCCATCGTAGCGGAAATCTATGGCGACCGGCTTGAGCGAGTCGTTTTGTATGGCTCACGCGCGCGGCGAGAACCGACCGGATTCCGATTATGATGTTGCGGTGTTTCTGCGCGACATGCCAGAGCACGACAGGGAGATGAGCCGGATCGCGGAGGTGGAGACCGATATTCTCTACGACACCGGCGCGGTGATCAGCGCATTGCCTTTCCCAATGTAGGTAGCGAGCGATATGTCCGGTTTAGGTAGCACTTGATCTGTCTGGTGCGGATGGGCTTCCGGGAAGGAGGTCCGTAATTACCCACCCCCTTCCGGGGCGCAGCGATCACGCCGTGATGGTCTGCAGGATGGTGCTGAAGACGCTGGTGCCCGGCGTGAGACGGGCGGTGTCGACGACACTGCGGATGTCAGCCTCGCCCTCGGCGGCCCACACGGCGCGGTAGCCGTTGGTGACCCCCGCCTTCGCAGGGGCAAGCTCTTGCGCTGGATCACCGCGGGCCTGAGGTGGCGCTCGCAGGCGTTGTTCGTGGCCTCGACCGTGCCGCCCCAGTCGGCGAAGGCCAGGAGCTGATCGCGTGCGCGGCGCACCTTGGCCTGGATCTCGCATGCCAGGTCGCGCGCGGTGGGTGCGGCGAGGATCGCGGCCAGACTGCGCTCGAGCGCGCGCCGCTTGGCGGCGACGGTGGAAGCGGCCAGGTGCGCGACGCCGTCCGCCAGCGCGAACGCCGAGGTGAGCCAGAGCTTGAGCCGGAACGGCACGGGGTCGTCGCTGGCCTCGAGTACGTAGGCGACATCGCGGGCCAGGTGGGCAAGGCACGTCTGCTGAGCTACAGCGTGCCCCTGCTGCGCCGAGTAGCGGTCCGAGAGCCAGACCTCGGGCTGGTGGCCGTCCATCACGTCGCGCACGACTGAGGCGGCCCGCGTCGGCGCCGCCTGATGCACCACGGCCTCCGGCGAGCGGAACACCCAGGGATAGGCGTTGGCTCCCTCGATCCTGACCCCGGTCGCGTCCGAGGCGACCACTTTGGCCCGGCGCAGGGCGGCGACGGCGTGCTCGCGCCCGGCCTGGAAGCAACCCTGGGCGCGGCGCAGCATGTTCGTCAGCCCACCCTGGCTGATGGGCAGGCCGAACAGGTCGGCCAGCGTGGCTTGCAGCCGCTCATAGGACAGCGCCTGGCAGGTCTTGAGGTCTGTCGCCACCGCGTGCAGGCGCGGCCCGAATGGGGTGCCTGCCGCGGCAGGTGGCGGCTCAGCCACGACCCGCGTGCCGCAGCCGGGACACTGCACCGCCAAGCGGCGGTGGTGCTCGATGCGCGGCTTGAGCTGCGGCAACTCGATCCACTCGTGCACGCTCACCGCTTCGCTCGGCAACTCGGGCGAGAGCGCGATGCGGCAGCACGGGCACTGCTGCGGGGCATGATCGACGATGCGGTCCACGTCCGTGCTGAGCGCCCGGCTATGGCCCTTATGCCCGGGCTTGGCACCTCCAGGGCGGGCCTGCTCGCGGCGTTCCTTGCGGTCTGTCGAGGGCGGCTTGGAGGACGTGCGCGACGTCTTCTCCGGCCGCTGCAGACGCAGCACCAGCTCGATCAACTCGGCCTTGCTCAGGCGCTCCAGGTCGTCTCGCTGCATGCCTGGACTGCATCAGCCAAACCTCTCCAGCGCAAGGGGAGTGGATAATTACGTGGCAGCATTGCAGCGATGTGATCGTCCAGTTCCTGGATCGCTCGGCGCTGGTTTTCGACAATGGCGACGAGTTGGTCATCCACGATGACCCAGGAGTGCAGTCCTGGTGGTTCGGCGGTCGCAGACCGCATGTTCCCGGACAAGAACTACTGGGCTGCCTCACCCTCTACCTGGTTGGGTGGGGGCCTGGGTGATAATTGCGCGATCATCAACGGCCGCCAAAGAAGCCATTGTGATGGTGGTGGTGATGGTGGTGGTGATAATAGGGACGATAGTAACCGTGGTGGTGATGGTGGTGATGGTGGTGATGATGGTAGTAGGGAGCATAGTAGCCATACGGAGTAGCATAGGGAGGGTATGGAGCATTGTAAGGATTACCGTATCCATAGTAATAGCCTTGAGCTGTCTGGACGCCCTCCGAAGCGGAGGCGAGCTGCACGCGCGCGGCGTCATCGGCCCTCATTAGTGCGAGAGCATCCGGGATCGGTTTGAGGAGATCGGCATACGACGATGCCTTCAGTGCCTCCGATAACTTGAGAGCAGGATTAGCCGCAGCTTGCGCCGGACTTATAGAGGCTATTCCAGCAACTGCGCTGAGAAATCCGACGGCCGTCTTGTCCATATGCTTCCTCCATCTGGTGCGCGAGCGGATTTAGAAACCCTCTGCCTACGGCTTTTTTGTGGCTAACCGCGCTTGTCCGTATGCACTTTCGCATGAGACAGAAGATCGAGTTCCTGTGTTTAGCCGCCAGCCAGCTCAAGCTCCGTCAACCCCGGATGCCCCTCCGGCCGCGCCCCGGCCGCCCACCGGAACTTGCGGTCCTCCTCGCGGATCGGCACGTCGTTGATGCTTGCCTCCCGCCGTCGCATCAGGCCGCTGGCGTCGAACTCCCACTGCTCGTTGCCGTAGCTCCGATACCAATACCCGCTGTCGTCGTGCCACTCGTAGGCGAAGCGCACGGCGATGCGGTCCTCATGCGCGGCCCACAGTTCCTTGACCAGCCGGTAGTCCAGCTCCCGCGCCCACTTGCGCCGCAGGAACGCGACGATGGCCTCATGCCCGGCGAAGAACTCGGCGCGGTTCCGCCAGCGGCTGTCCTCGGTGTAGGCGCCCGCCACCCGCTCAGGATCGCGCGTGTTCCAGGCATCCTCCGCGCCCCTCACCTTCTTGGCGGCGGTCTCGGGCGTGAACGGCGGCAACGGCGGGCGTGTCGGCATCGGGCATCTCCTTCGCGGCAGCGGCCCGCATTGGTCGCTTGCCCAGCCCTGAACGCTCCGCCATATGCCGGGGATGCTTGAGGTCACGCTCAACGGCGAGAAGCAGAGCTTTCCAGCGCCGATCACGGTCGAGGCCTTGCTCGACGCGCTCCGCCTCGACCGGCGCAAGGTGGCAGTGGAGCGCAACGAGGAGATCGTGCCGCGCTCGCGTTACGGCGAAACCCAGCTCGCGCCGGGTGACGCGCTTGAGATCGTCCACTTCATCGGGGGAGGCTAGCGCCATGGACCAGATCGTCCAGCAGGACGCAGAGGACACGTGGCAGGTCGCTGGGCGCGTGTTCCGCTCGCGCCTCGTCGTCGGCACGGGCAAGTACAAGAGCCTGGAGGAGACAGCGGCCGCGATCGAGGCGTCAGGCGCGGAGATGGTGACGGTGGCCGTGCGCCGGGTGAATCTCTCGGACCCGAACGCACCCATGCTGCAGGACCACGTGGATCCGCGGCGCTACACTTACCTGCCCAACACCGCCGGCTGCCACACGGCCAAGGACGCCGTGCGCACCCTTCGCCTCGCGCGCGAGGCCGGGGGCTGGAACCTGGTCAAGCTGGAGGTGCTGGGACCGCCGCCCCACCTCTACCCGGACATGCCGGCAACCTTCGAGGCGGCGGACTCCCTGATCCACGACGGGTTCGAGGTCATGGTCTATTGCGCCGACGACCCGCTCGCCGCCAAGCGCCTGGAGGAGATGGGCTGCGTTGCGATCATGCCGCTCGGCGCCCCCATCGGCTCGGGCCTCGGAGTGCAGAATCCGGCCATGCTCAGCCTCATCATCGAGCAGGCGCAGGTCCCCGTGCTGGTGGACGCGGGCGTGGGCACGGCCTCGGACGCGGCCATCGCCATGGAGATCGGCTGCGACGCCGTGCTGCTCAACTCCGCGATCGCGCACGCGGGCGACCCGGTGCTGATGGCACGCGCCATGCGCGCCGCCGTCGAGGCCGGCCGCCTTGCCCGGCGCGCAGGCCGGATGCCGCGCCGCATGGGCGCGGACTCGTCGAGCCCGCTCACGGGGCTGATCCGTTGATGGCGAGAGCGGCAGTGGCAATGAAGCGAGCGCGGATTCCGCCGCTCCGAGGCGCGTCCGGAACGATGGCTCATCGGCACGTCACCAGGATTGGCCGGCTACCCCCTATGCCCTCAACAACGCATTGCGTTGCTGTCCGTGGCACAGGAGCCGGGCGACGTAGGAGGGCATCCCCGACCCTGACCCCGGATGCCCACCGTGCCATTCAAGCTGAACCAAGACCGCCGCCGCCACATCCCGAGACAAACCCACAAGGTGACGAACTGGCCTTCCCACGAGGCCGGGTTGCGCCAGCGCGGCAGCCTGACGGCGTGGTTCACGGACGAGGCGGTCGAGGCGTGGGCGGCGGAACCAAGGACGACCCGAGGGAGGCAGTCCTGGTACTCGCCCCTGGCGATCCTGACGGCGCTCACGCTGCGTGCCGTGTTCCATCTTGCATTCCGGCAGACTGAGGGCCTGATCGGCTCCGTCATCGGCCTGCTCGGGCTGGCATTAACACGCCACGCCTCAGCGGCGATGGCGCACCCTCAGTGGTCACCTCCCCCCGCGCCGGCGCGTGCCCTCACGAGGAACGGCACCACGAGCAGACTTGCCAGCAGGCTCACGCCCACCACGGCGAATCCGTCCGCGTAGGCCATCACGTAGGCTTGCCGCCGCACCGTGTTCGCCAGCGCCCCCAGTGCCCGCCCTTGGCCGCCCAGCATCCCCTCCATCGCGTGCAGCCGCTCCGCGAGCCGGGGCAGGTTCGCGCTCATCCCCTCGGCGAGCATGCTGAAGTGGAAATGCTCGCGCTGGTCCACGATCGTGCCGAGCGTGGCGATCCCCACCGAGCCGCCGAGGTTGCGCATCATGTTGAACAGCGCGCTCGCCTGCCCCGCCTGGCGCGGCGGGATGCCGACGGTCGCCATCTGTGACAGCGGCGAGATGATGAACGGCTGCCCCAGCGCGCGCACGAGCTGCGACCACTTGAGCTGGTCAATCGCTGAGTCCGGCGTGAGGAAGGCGTTCATCAGGCAGCTCGCCGCGAACAGCGAGAGCCCGAAGCCCACGACGAGGCGTGAATCGAACCTGCGCAGCACGAGCGGCTGCAGTGGTAGGATCAGGAGCTGCGGCAGCCCCATCCACATCTGCACCTCACCGATCTGCAGGGCGTCGTAGCCCTGCACGCGGGCGAGATAGAGCGGCATCAGATACACCGACCCGTAGAGCGCCAGCCCCGAGCAAAAGTTGATGGCGCACGCCGTCCCGAGCGAGCGGACGCGCAGCAATCGCAGCTCCAGGAGCGGCTCGCGCCGCTTCAGCTCCACGACCAGGAACAGGATCAGCGCCACCCCCGAGATCCAGGCGCACGCCCGGATACCCCCATCTCCGAACCAATCCTTCCGCTGCCCCTCCTCCAGCACGTATTCGAGGCAGCCGAGACCAGCGGCCATGAACAGGATGCCCCACCAATCGCCTTTCGCGAGGCGGCGGAGCTGCATCGGCGCCGTGTCCAGCCCGTAGCCCACCATCGCGATGAGCACCGCGCCCGGCAACAAATTCAACCAGAAGATGTAGTGCCAGGAGTAGGTATCGGTCAGCCACCCGCCTACCGTCGGCCCGATCGCCGGGGCGAACGTCACGCTGATGCCGAACAGGGCCCCCGCGATCGGCCGTTGGCTCAGGGGAATGCGCAGCAGCATGATCGTGAACGCGGTCGGGATCAGCACGCCACCCGTGAAGCCCTGGCCCACCCTGAACAGGATCATCTCATCGAGGCTCGTCGCCGTCCCGCACAGCACGCTGAAGACCAGGAACAGCACCGCGTTCGCCAGCATGTAGCGCTTGAGGCCGAACACGCCCCCGAGCCAGCCCGTCAGCGGAATCACGATGATCTCGGCGATGAGATAGCCGGTGCTGATCCAGCTTCCCTCGTCGAGCGAGGCGCCCAAGCTTCCCTGGATGTCAGCGAGGCTGGAGTTGGTGATCTGGATGTCCAGCACCGCCATGAACGCCCCAAGCGCCGCGCCCAGGAACGCGATCCAGTCGCGTCGGCTGCCCAGGGCGGCGCCGGGCGGCGCCAGCGTCGCGCTCATGGGGGCGCCGGATCTGGAGCGGTGCGCGTGTCCGCGGTGGCCGTGACGCTCAGCCCCGGCCGCAGCCGCGGCAGCACCGCCGGCGGCACATCCTGCAGCCGGACACGCACCGGCACGCGCTGCACGATCTTCGTGAAGTTGCCCGTCGCGTTCTCGGGCGGCAGCAGGGCGAACTGCGCCCCCGACCCCGGCGCCAAGCTGTCCACCACGCCGTCGAGAATGACGCCCGGCAGCATGTCCACCGCGACCCGGACCCGTTCGCCCGGCACCATCCGCGTGAGCTGCGTCTCCTTGAAGTTGGCGAGCGCGTAGATCCCCGTCCCCACCGGCACGAGGGTCAGCAGCCTCGTGCCGGGCTGGACATACTGCCCGACGCGCACCTGCCGGTCCCCGACCTGCGCCCGCGAAGGGCGCGGTGACGCGCGTGTAGCTGAGGTTGAGCGCCGCCTGGCGCACCGCCGCCTCCGCCCGCCCCACCTGCGCGTCCGCGCGGGCCGCCTGGGCGGCGAGCACGTCCCGCTGCTCCTCCGCCGAGCGCTGCGCCGCGCGCGACCGCGCCTGCCCGGCCTGGCGCGAGACGATGTCGGCCTGCGTGCTCTGCGCCCGCTGCACCGTGCCGTATCCCGTCTGCTGCAGATCCGCGTAGCGCCGCGCCTCCGCCGTCGCGAACCCCGCCGCCGCATCCGCCGCCTTCACGTCGGCCTCTGCCTCTGCCACCTGCGCGCCGACCTGCGCCGCCTGCGCCGCGATCACCCGCTGGTCCGCCTGCGCCGATTGCAGGTCCGCCCGTGCCGACGCCAGCGCCGCCTGGTAATCGCGGTCATCGAGGCGCGCGAGCACCTCCCCGGCCTCGACCCGCTGGTTGTCGCCGACCAGCACCTCTGCCACCTGCCCCGCCACGCGCGGCGCTACCGCCACCGCGTCCGACGCGAGATAGGCGTCGTCCGTGCTCTCCAGGAAACGCCCGTTGCGCCACCAGTCGAGCCCTAGCCAGCCCGCCGCAGCCAGCGCCACAAGCGCCAGGGCTGCCAGCACCACCCGTCGCAGCGCACGTCCGCGCGGCTTGTCGTCGCTTGACGCGTCCTTGGACGTACCGAGGACGGGCACCTCGCCCCTGGCCACCGATACCGGCTGCGATCCGTCCATCACGCGGCCTCATCTGTTGCCATGGTTACAGTTCCGGCGGCGAAGAGCGGACACCCTTCCCCGGCGAGTAGATCGTCCAGCATCCTGTCGAACTCGGCGAGGCGCTCGGGGCCGAGCCGCCCGAAGAACGCCTCCTGCGCCGTCTGCGCGACCGGCAGCGCCGCTGCCAGCGTCCGGCGCCCGCTCTCCGTCAGCACGATCTCGACCGCGCGCGCATCCTCGGGATGCACCGGGCGCACGATCAGCCCTTTCTGGGCAAGCAAGCGCAATACTTTGCTGGCCAACATGCGGTCTGTGGCGAGCACTTCCGCGAGCCGCGTCTGGCTCGGCCGCTCGCCGAGCCGTGCCAGCCGATCCGCAGTTCGGAGCATGACGAATTGGAGGTAAGTCAGCCCGAGCGGCGCCAGGTCCGCCTCCAGCCGCCGGGACCAGGCGTGCTTGAGATGCCAGAGACGGAATCCGAATGTGCGGCAGGAGTCGTCGGCGAGGTCCATGAGCTTATAGTAATCACGGTTACAATCAGGCGCAAGCCCCGCGTGCCGGGCAGGCGCCGCTAGCGCCGCCCAGCCTGCCGGGCGAGCGCCAGCACCAGGCGGCGCACCAGCAACGCGTCCGGGGCGCCGGTGCGCTTGCAGGCCAGTTCCGTCGCCCGCGCCTCGTCCATGGCGGCGGCGAGCGCGTGCTCGCTCCAGAGACCGAGGGCGCGGGTGAATTGCGGCTGGCGGCGGAAGAAGATCGGGGGCTGCATCGCGCGCGTTGTCTCGGCGGCGCCCAGGCCGCCGTCGTCCATCCGCAGCCGCGCCTGGCGCAGGCGCGAGAGGTGGCCCAACATGCCGCGCGCCGCGGCTACAGGCGCGAGGCCGGCGGCGAGCGCCAGGTCCACGGAGCGGTCTGCCGCCGCCACGTCGCCGGCCGTGGCGGCGAAGAGGGCGTCGTCGAGGTCGAGCGCCGCCTGCTCGCCGATGCACTCACGCACGGCAGCGAGGTCGAGCCGGCCGCCAGGGCCGGCGTAGAGCGCGAGCTTCTCCGCCTCGCCGCGCACGGCGGCGCGGTCGGCGCCCAGATGGTCGAGCAGCCAGGCCATGGCATCCGGGTCGGCGGTGACGCGGTCCGCGGCGAGCGTCCGCTCGACGGTCTCGCGCAGCGCCCTGCCCTCCTCCGGGTAGCAGGCCAGGGCCGTGCCGCGCGGGGAGGCTTCGACGAGGGTGCGGAGCTTGGAGCGCGCGGGGAGCTGGCCTGCCTCCAGGACGACGAGGCTGTCGCCTGGCCCGTCCAGCACCCCACGCACGGCGGAGGCCAGCGCGTCGCCGGCGTCGCGCACGCGGACGACCCGGCGACCGCCCGTCATCGCGATGGCCTGGGCTTCCGCGGCGAGCGCGCCGTGCTCCTCGCGGCCGAGCCAGGCGACGCGGAACGGATCGTCAGCGGTGCCCACGACGGCGCGGGTGAGTGCCGCCGCACCCTCGCGCACGGCGCCCTCGTCCTCGCCATGGAGCAGGGCGACGCGGACGGGGCCTGGGTCGCGCAGGAAGGCGGGGGCGCGCCTCGCGTCGAGCTTCACGCCTTCCCGGTCGCCTTGCGGCGGAAGTAGATCGCGAGCCTGGTCACGATCTGGTCGGCGAGCGTCTCGGCGAGGCGCTGGATCACGGTCTCGTTCTCCAGCTCGGCGGCGAAGTATTGCTGATCGAGGATGTTGTAGCCCTCCACGGCCTGCGCCTGGCCGTCGGTGACGGGCTGCGGCGCCAGCCCGACCGTGGTGAGGTGCCAGGGCGCGGTGCCGGTGAGGCGGACGTAGGTCGCTGTAGTGTCCGGGCGGATGGCGAGGCCGTCGGAGAAGACGCCGAAGCTCACGGCCAAGGTGTATTTCTTGGGCACGCCCAAGCCAGTGCCCTCGAGGCGCTGCTGCAGGGCTTGGCGCAGGAACTGGCCGTTGTGATCGGGGATCACGGGAACCCAGACCGCGGCCATCTCGATCTGCGCCGGGCCGAGGTCGCCGTTATCGGCACGGGCGTAGAGCGGGTGGAAGCCGCAGCCCGTGAGGGGGAAAGTGAGGAGGCCGGCGGTCCCGGCGAGGGCGGCGCGGCGTGTGATCGGGCGGGTCATCCGGCAATCACGAAGTTCACGATGCGGTCGGGGACGTGGACGCGCTTGACGATGCGGCGCCCGGCGAGGAGGCGGGCGACGTTCGGCTCCGCCTCGGCGGCCTGGAACGCGGCCTCGGCTGGTGCGCCGGGGGGCAGACGGACGGTGCCGCGCAGCTTGCCGCCGACCTGGACGGCGAGCGTGACCTCGTCCACGGCGACGAGGGCGGGGTCCGCCTCCGGCCAGGGCATCTCGGCGACGAGCTGGCTGGCTGTGGGTTCGAGCAGGGCGTGAACTTCCTCGGCGAGGTGTGGCATCATGGGGGCGGCAAGACGGGCGAGGAGGAGCGTTGCCTCGCGGCGCGCCCAGGCGAGGCCCGCGGCGTCCTCGTTGGCGCGCGCAGCGTCCTCCAGCGCGTTCGCCAGCTCGTAGAGCCGGGCGACGGCGACATTGAAGGCGAAACCCTCCAGCGCGTCGGTGACGGCGACGATCGCCCGGTGCGCGGCGCGGCGCAGCGCGAGGGCGTTGCTGCTCGGTTCTGCCGGCCACTCGCCGTCCGCGGCGCACTCCTGCGCGACGGCTTGGGCGAGGCGCCAAACGCGCTGGGTGAAGCGGTAGGCGCCGGCGACGCCGGCCTCGGTCCACTCGATGTCGCGGTCGGGAGGGTTGTCGCTGAGAATGAACCAGCGGGCCGTGTCCGCGCCGTAGCGGGCGATGATGGCGCCGGGGTCCACGGTGTTGCGCCGGCTCTTCGACATAGCCTCGACGCGGCCGGCCTGGACCGGTTCGCCGGTGGCGCGGACGACGATGGTGCCGTCTGGGTGCTTCTCTACCTCGTCCGGATAGAGCCAGTGCCCATCCGGCGCCTTGTAGCTCTCGTGCGTGACCATGCCCTGCGTGAAGAGGCCGGCGAACGGCTCGCTGATTCCGACCCAGCCGGCCTCGCGCATGGCGCGGGTGAAGAAGCGCGAGTAGAGCAGGTGCAGGATCGCGTGCTCGATGCCGCCGATATACTGGTCCACGGACAGCCAGTGGTCCACGGCGGCACGGATCGTGGGCGTGTCCGCGTGGGGCGAGCAGAAGCGGGCGAAATACCAGGACGAGTCCACGAAGGTGTCGAACGTATCCGTCTCGCGCTCGGCCGGGCCGCCGCAGGCGGGGCAGGCGACGTGCTTCCAGGTGGGATGGTGGTCGAGCGGGTTGCCGGGGCGATCGAAGGACACGTCCTCGGGAAGCCGCACGGGGAGCTCCGACTCGGGGACGGGGACGACGCCGCACTCGGCACAGTGGATCACCGGGATGGGGCAGCCCCAATAGCGCTGGCGGGAAACGCCCCAGTCGCGCAGGCGCCAGTTGACGACGCCCTCGCCCGCGCCCTCGCGCTCCAGCGCGTCTATCGCGGCGCGCTTGGCGGCGGCGGTGTCGAGGTCGTTGAGGAAGCCGGAGTGGATCGCCGTGCCGGGTCCAGTATAGGCCTCTGTCCCGATGACGAACGTCGCGGAATCGGCGCCGGGCGGGAGGACGACGGGCGGGACGGGAAGCGCATACTTGCGCGCGAAGTCGAGGTCGCGCTGGTCGCCGGAGGGGCAGCCGAAGATGGCGCCCGTGCCGTACTCCATGAGCACGAAATTGGCGATCCAGACCGGGAAGGTAGCGCCCGGCAAGAAGGGATGTGCGACGCGGAAGCCCGTCTCGTAGCCGCGCTTCTCGGCCTGCTCGATGACGGCCTCGCTGGTGCCCAGGCTGCGGCACTCGGCGACGAAGGCAGCGGCGGCAGGGTCGGCGGCAGCCGCCGCGGCGGCGAGGGGATGCTCGGGGGCGACGGCGAGGAAGCTCATGCCGAACAGCGTGTCGGGGCGGGTCGTGAAAACCTCGACCTCGCGGATCATCTCCCCTTGGCCGCCGATAGGCGTGGCAAGGGGGAAGCGGACGCGGGCGCCCTCGCTGCGGCCGATCCAGTGGGCCTGCATCAGGCGCACGCGCTCGGGCCAGCGGGGCAGGTCGTCGAGGGCGGCGAGCAGCTCGGGGGCGAACCGGGTGATGAGCAGGAACCACTGTAGGAGCTTGCGCTTCTCGACGGGCGCGCCGCTGCGCCAGCCGCGGCCGTCTATGACCTGCTCGTTGGCGAGCACGGTCTGATCCACCGGGTCCCAGTTGACCCACAACTCGCGCTGCTCGGCGAGGCCGAGGCGGAGAAGGTCCAGGAACAGGCGCTGCTGCTGGCCGTAGTAGTCCGGGTCGCAGGTGGCGAACTCGCGGGACCAGTCTATGGAGAGGCCCATGCGCTGCAGCTCGGAGCGCATGGCGGCGATGTTGGCGTAGGTCCACTCGGCGGGGTGGATGCCGCGCTCGCGGGCGGCGTTCTCGGCGGGCAGGCCGAAGGCGTCCCAGCCCATGGGGTGAAGCACGGAGAAGCCGCGGGCGCGCTTGTAGCGGGCGACCACGTCGCCGAGCGCGTAGTTGCGGACGTGCCCCATGTGGATCTTGCCGCTGGGATAGGGGAACATCTCCAGGACGTAGCTCTTGGGGCGGCCGTCGGCAGCCACGTCGGCGACGCGGAAGCAGCCGCGCTCCTCCCAGGCCTGCTGCCAACGCGCCTCCGCCTCGGCGAACGGATAGGCGTGCGCTGCGTCGGGTGCCGCGTCCATGCCTGCCGGCACTCCTTGCCTATCGCCGGGCCGTCAACGCTGCGCCGCTACCGTTGCGCTGTCTGGGAGCGCAACTCGCGGGCGCGGGCGAGCACCTTGTCCTCTATCTCGGACGCGGTGGCCCGCGCGACGGGAGCGTCCACCCAGGTGCCGCGGTCGCTCACCTGGCGGAAGACCGTGATCTTCACGCCATCGGCGCGGAGCTGGCGGCCGAGGATGTAGGCGGTGGCCTTGAACCGCTCGCCAGGGCTGGCGGGCGGCTGATACCAGTCGGTGATGATGACGCCGCCGAATGGGTCGGCGGAGGACAGCGGCATGAAGGCGAGCGTGTCCAGCGCGCCGCGCCAGAGATAGGCGTTGACGCCGAGCGCGCCGCCACCCTCCGCAGCGCCGGCATCGTGCCCGTTCTTGCCGCCGATGCCGAGGACGAGGCCCTGGTCGCCGAACAGCTTGCCACGTTCGGATCCCCTGGTCTCGTCGCTCATGTACTCGCTATTGGAGACAGGACGGACGTTGTCGCTGACCGACCCGCACGCGGCGACAGCGAGAGGGAGAAGGGCGGCAAGAAGGGAAACGGGTCGGAGGCGCATGGGGGTACCTGGCGTGATGGGGTTGCGCACGGCGCCGGTCATACCCCGATGCATCCCCAGTGGGAAGAGAAGACGGGAAGAGAAGACGGGAAGGGAAGACCCTGAAAAGAGAAGGGGCGGTGGTCTGCCCACCGCCCCTCGTAGCCGCTTCGAGGCGCGACGCTTGCCGGGCGGCTTACCAGGCGAAGCTGGTGCCGATGCTGATCAGCTGCGCCGTGGTCTTGTTGTGGTTGACGTAGTCGCCAGACACGCCCGTGATCAGGTTGAAGCCGTGCTGCCGGCGCTCGCCATAAGCGTAGTCGAGGAAGAGCGCGAGGCCGGGCGCGAGGCTGTACGTGCCGCCCGCGTCGAGGCCGACCTCGTGGAGCTGACTGCCGCGAAGGCTGGAGGCGAGGTCGCCCGTGCTGTCGTCAACGAAGTAGCTCGCGCCGACGATGACCGGACCGATCGTGTAGCTCGCGCCGGCGAGCCAGGCCGTCTCGGGCCTGCCGCCCACTGGATTGAGCGCGTCGCCGCCGCCGTTGATCTGGCCGTACATGTAGTGGCCGCCGACGCTCAGGCCGCCGTAGGTGACGGCGAGGCCGAAATCGCCGACGCTGTAGCCCTTGTATTCCTGCTGCGCCGGGGTCGCGTTGCCGGCCACGGTGCCGGAGCCGAGATAGCCGGCCGTCGCGGCGACGCCGAAGGCGCCGAAGCTGCCGCGGTAGCGGAGCAGGGCGTCCTAGATATTGCGGGGGCGCGAGTTGTCGCCCGTGGGCGTCGCGGCGAGCGCGTCGCAGCCCGGACCCGCGATGCTCTGGGTGTTCGCGCCCAAGGCGCCGATCGTCGTGGTGCCTGCAAAGGGGGTGACCACACTGCCGCCGCCGGGGCTGGCAGCGAAACTGCCCGCAACTCCGCCGGCCGGCGTGACGAAGTTCGTGCCCAGCGGACCGCCGGTGCCGCAGTTGCTGTTGTCGCCGCTGCCGCCGCCGCTGTTCGGGGCGAAGGAGACGCCGAAGTCGAAGCCGTAGAGCTGCGGCGAGAGATAGATCGCCCGGTTGATCGGGATGAGGTTGCCGGAGTCGAGGAACGGCCAGCCCGGGATCAGGTTGCCGGGCAGGTTGAACACGATGTCGCCGTTCCAGCCGCCGTCGTTGAAGTTCTCGAAGGTGCCGGTGGCGTAGAGGCTGGTGACCTGGTCGGTCTCGCCGAGGCGGATGGTGCCGAGCTTGTCGGTGCCGATGTAGCCCCACTCGCGGAAGAGCCAGAGGCCGTTGCGCGCGCGGGCCTGGTTGTAGGCCCCGCCATACTGGCCGTAGCCGGCGCCGCTGCCGTTGTCCGACCGGATTTCCATGCTGGCGCCGTACTTCAGGCCGTTCGCGGCGACGCCGTCGAAGCCGGGATAGAGGCGGCCGTAGTCGGCGAAGTCGTATTGGGTGAGCTTGTTGGTGCCGGTCAGCGGCGTCACGCCGTCGGGGCTGCCCTGCAGGTTATTGTTCGCGTTCGACTGGTCCATAACCGCGGCGTAGAACCGGAAGCGGCCGTTCAGGCGGACGGTGACGGTGCCGGGCGTCGGGAAGTCCTGGGCCTGCGCCGTCTCGGCGATCCCAATTCCGGCGCCCAATACGGCCACGGTGGCCAGCAGGAGCTTGCGCATTGATTCCTCCACTTGAGGCCGGTTCCCCGGCAACGAACTGGCCCTCGCTCCCCCGACTGGGCAACGGCCTGGCCTGGGGGAGATATTGCCGGGCGGGGCGTGCCGTCGCAATCGCTGGATGATGCTTTCATGGCATCCCTGAAACACTGTGGCCTTACCGACACAGTAGCCCTCCACCGCCTCAAAAGGGGCGCCAAGGCGGCGATCGCCCCGGCGCCGCGGCAGGCGCGGCCGAGGCGGATGACGGCAACCCCGGATATGCCGCCGAGCGCGGCCACGGGCAGGCGCGTCTGCCGGGCGAGCGCTGCCCAACGAAGCGGGCCGAGCGGTCGGGCGCCAGGGTGACTCGCGGTCGCGAAGGCGGGGGAAAGGAAGGCGAGCGCCGCGCCGGCCTTGCCTGCGCGGGCCAGCCCGGCGCGGCCATGCGCGGAACTGGTCGACGAGGGCGCCGGCCCGCAGGCGTGGCCGGGCCGGGCCGGGCCAGCGCCCCTCGCGCAGGTGGACCCCCGCCCCGACCGCGGCCGCGAGCCTGATGTCCCCGGCCACGACGAGGGCGAGGCGACGGGCGCGCGCGAGCCGGGACGCGGCTGCGGGCGAGGCTGGCGCGGCCCGGCGCCCCGCCAGGGTGGGTGTCATGGCGCAGGACGACTCCGGCGAGGCCGCGGGGCAGCGCCGCGATGGCGGGCAGCGGGTCGGGGCAGCGCGCCGAGTCGGTGAAGAGCCAGAGCGGGGGTGGGCCGGCGCGGTGGCGGGACTTGACCGCACGCGCCCAGGCCAGGAGTCTCGCGTCCATGCCATGCAGAGTAGAGGGGGGGAGCATCGCCGCCAACCTGCGGGACGTCCAGGCACGGATCGCCGCGGCCGCGCGGGCGGCCGGGCGGGCACCGGGCGCGGTCACGCTGGTTGCCGTGAGCAAGACCCACCCGGCCGAGGCGGTCACGGAGGCGATCGCCGCCGGGCAGCTCACCTTCGGGGAGAACCGGGTGCAGGAGGCAGCGGGCAAGTTCGGGTTCACGTCCTCGGGCTTGCGCGCGGCGCATCCGGGGCTGCGGCTGCACCTGATCGGCCCGGTGCAGACGAACAAGGCGCGGGACGCGGTGCGGCTCGCGGACTGCATTGAGAGCCTCGACCGCCCCCGCCTCGCGGATGCGCTCGATGCGGCGGCGCAGCGCGAGGGGCGGCTGCCGGAGCTGCTGGTCCAGGTGAACGTGGGCGACGAGCCGCAGAAGGGGGGCGTGGGGCGGGCGGCGGCGGACGGGTTCGTGAGCGCGTGCCGGGCGAGGTTCGGGGAGCGGGTCACGGGGCTGATGTGCATCCCGCCCCAGGGCGTGGACCCGCGGCCGCACTTTGCCTGGCTCGCCGCCTGCGCCGCCCGGCATGGCCTCGGGGTGGTCAGCATGGGGATGAGCGGCGACTACGAGGCGGCAATCGCCGAGGGGGCGACGAGCGTGCGCGTGGGGACCGCGATCTTCGGTGCGCGGCCGCCTGCCGGGTAGCAGCCCAGTAGAGATGGGCAGCGAAAGGTTTGCCTGGTAAAGCCGTTCCAGAAGGTCCATATCAGACACGCGGCGCTTTTCGGCCAGGGCAAATCGTGCCTCTTATGCGGCGCCTTCCCGATGAAAAGTGAGAAACGGCCTGCAACGTGCAGGCCGCCGGCTGCAAGGAGACATACGATGTCGGTAGGCACGGTCAAGTGGTTCAATGCGCAGAAGGGTTACGGCTTCATCCAGCCCGATGACGGGTCGAAGGACGTCTTCGTCCATATCTCGGCGGTGGAGCGGGCTGGCCTCGGGACGCTGAACGAGGGACAGAAGGTCAGCTTCGACCTGGAGCGCGGAAACCAGGGCAAGATGTCCGCGACGAACCTGCAGGGCGCCTGACCACGGTACCCGGTGCTGCCCACAATTCCTGGGCGGCACCGGGTGCGTTGGATGGGGGCAGATCCCGGCGCGAAATCGAGCGCCAGCCCAGCGGCAGCGCCGGATGCTGCGTTTCTGGGCATGGGATGCCTTCATCATTATAGGATTTGAGAGATACGATCGTGAGCGCCTGGGGCAGCCTGGTCCGGGCGCAGTGGGGTGCGTGATGCCGTTCAAGCCGAACTACAACCAGCAGCGGGCCGAGCGGAACCGGCTCAAGCAGGCGAAGAAGGAGGCCAAGGTGCGCGAACGCGCGGATGCGGCTGCTCGCCGCAAGATTGAGCAGGGTTCTGAGCAGATGCCGGGCAGGACGCGTCGGCGGAGCGCAGGACAGCCGCAGGCCGGCGACGAGCCGCAGGCATCCTAGGGCAGATCGAGCCTGACCGTTTTCGGTCAGGCACGTGAAGATGCCCTTAAAACAAAACGCTAGCGCACCGGCGTCTCTTAACGCCATGGATCAGGATCAGGACTAAAGCACCATGGCGATGAAAAGCCGCAGCCTGAGCAGCTTCGTGCTGTTCGACGTTCTCTATGAGGACGGCAGCCGCAGTTCGAACCGGAAAGTCCCGACCACCGCTCTGAGCGGGCTTGACGGCGACGGCCCGGCGAAGGCCCTCATCGAAGCCCAGGACCGGGAGATCGGCCTTGCGTCCGGTCGTCCCAGGGCTGCCGTGAAGTCGTTGGCGCGCGTGAAGGCCTGATCCCCGCGAGCAGTCCCCAGGAACACACCCTGAGAACTGCCTGGAGTAAGCTGTCTGCGCCGGACTGCTCAGACCTTCTCGACCTGGCTGTATTCCAGGTCCACGGGGGTGGAGCGGCCGAAGATCGAGACGCTGACCTTCACGCGGCCCTTCTCCTCGTCCACGTCCTCCACCGTGCCGTTGAAGCTGGTGAACGGGCCGTCGGCGACGCGCACCTGCTCGCCGATCTCGAACAGCACCGCGGGCCGGGTCCGCTCGACGCCTTCCTGGCTCTGCTTGAGGATGCGGTCGGCCTCGGCCTCGCTGATCGGGGTGGGGCTGAGCTTGGTGCCGAGGAACCCCGTGACCTTCGGCGTGTCCTTGACCAGGTGCCAGGTCTGGTCGGTCATCTCCATCTTGACCAGCACGTAGCCGGGGAAGAACTTCTGCTCAGCGTTGATCTTCTGGCCGCGGCGGACCTCGATCACGTTCTCCGCGGGGACGAGCACCTCGTCCACGAGGTCGGCCAGCCCTTTCTGGGCAGCGCCCTCCTTGATCTGCTGGGCGATCTTCTTCTCGAAGCCCGAATAGACGTGGACCACATACCAACGCTTCGCCATCACACCTTGATCCCTTTGGCGACCGTCAGGACCCCACGCCGAAGATCGCGCGCACGGCAATCCCGATCACCTGATCGGTGACGAGGAAGAACAGGGCGGCAAGCGCGCACAGCGCGAGGACGAGCCCGGTCGTGACCATGGTCTCCCTGCGGGAGGGCCAGGTGACCTTGTCCATCTCCGCGCGCACCTCGCGCACGAACTTCGCCGGGTTGAACGTGGTTGCCATGCGTGACCTTGGGGTGTCCTAACGGTGTCCGTGCCTTGAAGCGCCCCTGCCTTGAAACACAGGATCCGCTGGCAGGGGTGGAGGGTCTCGAACCCCCAGCCTCCGGTTTTGGAGACCGGCGCTCTAGCCAATTGAGCTACACCCCTGCACGGCGGGCGCGCCGAGGGGTCTTAGAGAGGGCGCGAGCGGGCGAATGTCAAGAGCGACGGGCGACGGGAAGGGGATGGGCGTTGCCCGGAAGGGGGCGGCGTGGGGCGCCGCAGGCTCCAGCGTAGAGGCGAGAATGCCACGGTCCTCGAATGGGGTTTCGTCGGGGTCCTCGTCTGCGGCGGACGCGCCCTGTATAGGCGAACCTGCCATGCCCCGTGAGCCGCGCCGTTGAACGTCATCGTGAAGCTGCCCAGCCCTGGGCCGGGGCTGGTGCCGCCGCGGCCCAGGACGCGCCAGCAGGACCGGCGCCGGGCGGCGTGGCTGGCGATCTCGGCGCTGCTGCACGCGCTCGTGCTGGTCGCCGTGCTGGTCGCGTCACGCAAGGTGATGACGATGGCGCAGCAAGGGGGCGCGCCTTCGGTCGAGATGGTGTTCGAGGCGCCGCCGACAGCCGCGCAAAGCGAGGCGCCGCAGCCTGCGGAGGTGCCGGCACCGGGCGAGAACCTGCTGTCGCCGATGGCGCCGCCGGACGAGACCGCGACGCAGCCTGGTGGATCGCCGGCCCCGACACCCGCGCCTGCGCCGGAGCCGACTCCGCAACCTGCGCCTCCGCAGCCCGTCACGCCGCCCGCACCAGCCCCGTCGCCCGCGCAGGCAGTTACGGCGCCGCCTCAGCCCGCCCCAGTACCGCCCCTGCCCGTGGCGCCCGTGCCAGTCCCGCCCACGCCTGCCCCGCCGACCCCGGTGCCTCCAGCTTCGGTGCCTGTGGAGCAAGTGCCGGCGCCGTCCTCCGGGCCGCCTGCCGTGCGCCTTGACGAGCCTGACGCGCTGCTCTTGCCGCCGCCGATGCCGGTGCCGGAGGCGCCGCCTGCGCCGCCGCCGCCGCGCGCCGCGCAGCAGGCCCGGCCACGGCCGGCGTCCAACCCGTTCGCGGGCACGCTGATGCTCGGCGGCCCGCTCGCCCTAGAGCAGCCGCCCGGCCGGCCGATGCGGCGCAGCGGCGCGCCGTCGCGGGCCATAGATCTCTCGCTCGGGCCGGTGAGCGCCGAGCCGGTAGTCTCCGGACGGTATGCGGCGGCCCACGCGGCCGGCATGGCCAAGGACTGGAACTCGCTCTTCGCCGCGTGGTTCGAGGCGCATAAGTATTACCCGGCCGACGCGGCGATGCACGGCGAGGACGGAAGCTCCACGGTCGAGATGACGGTGGACCGCTACGGTCACGTGCAGGCGGCGTCGCTGGTCGTCACCTCCGGTTCGGACCGGCTCGACGCCGCGCTGCTCGGCATGTTGCGCGGGGCGACGGTGCCGCCGCCGCTGCCGGGCATGCCGACGCCGTTCACCGCGACGGTGACGCTGCACTACGTCCTGATACGGTGAGATCGGCCCGGTCGAGGATTGGAGCGGGCGATGGGAATCGAACCCACATCAGGAGCTTGGAAGGCTCCCGCATTACCACTATGCTACGCCCGCCTTACTCCATGATAGCCGAGGCCGCGCAGGAGCGCCAGACCACGGTCTGGCCGAGATCGAACGCCGTCCCCAGGGTGGGACACCTGCCGTGACCGGACCCGCTTCACCGTGATGCCTAGGGGCTGACGCGCTCTTTATAGGACGGCAGGGCGCCGTTGCCCTAAGATGCACACGGAAGAGAGAGGATTATACGGTGGCGAGTGCTGGGCTGCAAAGTGATCTGGTGTGCTTCTCGCACCTGCGCTGGGATCTCGTGTATCAACGGCCGCAGCACCTGCTCACGCGCGCCGCCCGTGGCCGGTTCGCCCGTGGGCGCGTGTTCTACTGGGAGGAGCCAGCCTGGACCGAGAACGGCGAGCCGCACCTCGCGATGCGCGATGAGGAGGGCTGCGACGGAGGCAGCGTGCGGGTGGTCCAACCGCGCCTGCCGGATCCCGCCTGGGAGGACGGCGGCATCGCCGCCCAGCGCGCCCTGCTCGACCGCTTCCTCGCCGACGAGGGCGTCGCCGACCCGGTCCTCTGGTATGATACGCCGCACGCGCTGCTGTTCTCGGGCCATCTCACGGGGGCCTGCCTCGTCTATGACTGCATGGACGAGCTGAGCTTGTTCGCGGGCGCCGATACGCGGCTGCCGGCGATGGAGGACGACCTGCTGCGCCGGGCGGACCTGGTGTTCACGGGCGGCGCGAGCCTCCACGAGGTGAAGCGGGACCGTCATCCCAGCGTCCACTGCTTCCCGAGCGGAGTGGACGCCGCGCATTTCCAGCCAGCCCGCTGCCGGTTTGCAAGAACCTGCGGATCAAGCCAGGATCCCTCACCCCCGGCTCGGCTTCTACGGCGTGCTGGACGAGCGGCTGGACCTGGATCTGCTGGCCCGGCTCTGCGACCTGCGGCCCGGCTATCACGTCGTGCTCGTCGGCCCGGTGGCGAAGATCACGCCCGAGAGCTTGCCGGTCCGGCCCAACCTGCACTGGCTCGGCCCGAAGCCCTACGCGGACCTCCCCGCCTACGTCGCGGGCTGGGACGCGGCGCTGATGCCGTTCGCGCTGAATGAGGCGACGCGCTTCATCAGCCCCACCAAGACGCCCGAGTTCCTCGCCGCCGGGCGCCCGATCGTGTCAACGGCGATCAAGGACGTGGCCCGCGCCTACGGCCCCGAGTGCGGCGTCCTCGTCGTGGACGCCGAGTCGGGCGAGGCGGAGGCATTCGCCGCCGCCTGCGACCAGGCGCTGGCGCTCGCCCCGGAGAACTGGCAGCCGGAAGCCGACCGACGGCTCGCCGCGATGGGCTGGGACCAGATTTGGGCGCGCATGGAGACCCTCGTGGACGAGGCGCTGCGGCCGCTCCCCGCCCCGCAGGTGGCGCGGCGCCCGGAGCACGACGTGCTCGTCGTCGGCGCCGGCTACGCGGGCGCGGTGATGGCCGAGCGCCTGGCCGCGGACTGGGGCAAGCGGGTCCTGGTCGTGGACCGCCGGCCCCACATCGGCGGCAATGCCCACGACACCAGGGACGCCGCGGGCGTGCTCATCCACCCCTACGGCCCGCACATCTTCCACACCAACAGCCAGGCCATCGTGGACTATCTCTCGCGCTTCACCGCCTGGCGCCCTTACGAGCACCGGGTCCTGGCCGAGGCGCGCGGCCAGCGCCTGCCCATGCCTATCAACCGTACCACCGTGAACCGCTTCTTCGGGGTGGACCTCGCCGAGGACGAGGTGGACGCCTTCCTCGCCGCCCGCGCGGAAAGCGTCGCCGAGGTGCGAACGTCCGCGGACGTAGTGCTCTCCCGCGTCGGGCGGGAGCTCTACGAGGCATTCTTCCAAGGCTACACTCGTAAGCAGTGGGGCCTCGATCCATCGGAGCTAGACCGCTCCGTGACCGCCCGCGTGCCGACGCGCACCAACGACGACGACCGCTATTTCCAGGACCGCTTCCAGCAGATGCCGCGCCACGGCTATGCCCCCATGTTCCGGCGGATGCTCGGCCATCCCAACATCGAGGTCGCGCTGGAGACCGACTACGCCGATGCCGCGCGCGGCCGCCGCTTCGGGCACATCGTCTTCACCGGCCCGGTGGACGAGTATTTCGGCCATCGCTTCGGCAAGCTGCCCTACCGCAGCCTGCACTTCCGCCACGAGACCCGCGACGAGGCCTGGGCGCAGCCCGTCGCCGTCGTCAACTACCCCGACGCCGCCGTTCCCTACACGCGCGTGACCGAGTTCAAGCACCTCACCGGCCAGGTCCACCCGCGCACGAGCCTCTGCTACGAGTATCCGTCCGCGGAGGGCGACCCCTACTATCCCATCCCGCGGCCCGAGAACGCCCAGCTCTACGCCCAGTATCAGGCGCTCGCGGATGCTGCGCCCAACGCTACCTTCGTCGGCCGGCTCGCGACCTATCGCTACTACAACATGGACCAGGTGGTCGGCCAGGCGCTCGCCACCTATCAGCGCCTCCGCACCCAAGGGGTGACGACGAGCACGGCAGGCGCGGAAGGGAAGGCAGAAGCGGCGGACTAAGTAAGATATAGAGAGCAGGAGCAACGCCCCCATGACCGACGCCTACATCTGCGACTTCACCCGCACGCCGATCGGCCGCTACGCCGGAGCCTTGAAAGACGTGCGCACGGACGACCTGGCCGCGCACCCGATCCGCGTCCTCATGGACCGCAATTCCGGTGTGGATTGGGAGGCGCTGGACGATTGCTACATGGGATGCGCCAACCAAGCGGGCGAGGACAACCGCAATGTAGCCCGCATGGCCGTGCTGTTGGCCGGGCTGCCGACCGCGGTGCCGGGCTCCACCATCAACCGCCTGTGCGGCTCGGGCCTGGACGCGGTCGGCACCGCCGCCCGCGCCATCAAGACGGGCGAGGCTGACCTGATCCTGGCCGGCGGCGTCGAGAGCATGACGCGCGCCCCCTTCGTCATGGGCAAGGCCCACGAAGCCTTCGCCCGGCAGGCCGAGATCTACGACACCACCATCGGCTGGCGCTTCGTCAACGGCCTGATGAAGACGATGTACGGCACGGATTCCATGCCCGAGACGGGCGAGAACGTGGCCGAGGAATTCCAGGTCAGCCGCGCGGACCAGGACGCCTTCGCGCTGCGCAGCCAACGGAAAGCCGCGGCTGCGCAGCAAAACGGCTTCTTCGCCCGCGAGATCGCGCCCGTCACCATCAAGGGCCGCAAGGGCGACACGGTGGTGGACAAGGACGAGCACCCGAGGCCCGACACGACGCCGGAGATGCTGGCCAAGCTGAAGACGCCGTTCCGCAATCCCGGCACCGTGACGGCCGGCAACGCCTCCGGCGTGAACGACGGCGCGGCCATGCTGCTGCTGGCAAGCGAGGCGGCCGCCCGGCATCACAACCTCACGCCCCGCGCCCGCGTCGTGGCGATGGCGACCGCAGGCGTCGAGCCGCGCATCATGGGCATCGGTCCCGCGCCCGCAGTGCGCAAGCTGCTGGAGCGGACCGGGCTCACCCTCTCGGATATAGACGTGATCGAGCTGAACGAGGCGTTCGCGAGCCAGGGCCTGGCCGTGCTGCGCCAGCTCGGCCTGCCGGACGACGCGGAGCACGTGAACCCACACGGCGGTGCGATCGCGCTGGGCCACCCACTCGGGGCGAGCGGCGCGCGTCTGGCCATGACCGCCGTGAATGCGTTGGAGACGTTGGGGCAGAAGCGCGCGATCGCAACGATGTGCATCGGCGTGGGCCAGGGCATCGCCGCCCTCATCGAGCGCGTATGAAACGAGTGCCCGTGGCGAGACCGCTCGGCTGCGCCCGCAAGCCGAGCTGCCGCTTCCCTCTCGACGCCCGTCATCCGTCCTCGCACTATCGGTCCAGAGGAACACGGGAGGAGCGGATTGGTTACCGGATTGTTAGTGTTCGCCCTTCTTGCCGGGACCTCGCTGCTCGTGCTCTGGCTGCACCCACGCCTCCCGCCCACGTATCTCTCGAAGGAGACGGCCGACGTCGTCCGCCTCGGCATCGGCGTGGTCGCCACGATCACCGCCCTTGTGCTCGGCCTGCTGATCAGCTCGGTCAAGGGCAGCTTCGACCAGGTGGACCATGACGTGCAGACCTTCGCGACGGATCTGATCTTGGTTGACCGGACGCTGCGTTTCTATGGCCCTGGGGCGGAGAATGCCCGCACCCTGCTGACTCGCTACACGCGGCGGGCGCTCCAGGAAACCTGGCCGGGTAGAGGTGGTACGGCGATCGTTGACGATCAGACAGCGGGCGCGCTGCTGGATCGGACGGAAGCGGCGATCCTGGCGCTCCCGCCCGATTCTCGGCAGCCGAGTCTTGCGGGCCAGGCCGCCACGGAGATGCGCGGCGTCGTGCGGCAGCGCTGGACTCTCATCGAGGAGAGCGGCAGCGCCGTCTCCTCTGCGGTCGTGGCTGCCTTGGCGCTCTGGTTGGGAGTGATCTTCGCCAGCTTCGGCTACAATGCCCCTCGCAACGGCCTGATCGTTGTCGTGTTGCTGGTCTGCGCCGCCTCGGTCGCGGGGGCGATCTTCCTGATCGTGGAGATGAATGGGGCCTTCACCGGGCTCATCGTCGTCCCCAGCGAACTCGATCCAGCGAGCACTGGCCATCATGCAAGGCTAGGCGCTCCGCCCGCGTCTGCTGGCAGCATGGCGCGTGACAAGCACCTAACTCTGTGTCGGGAGCAGACCCGGGTCGTGCGACAGGCCCGGCGCGCTCCCAGTCGAGTTGGGAGCGCGCCGTTGTCAAGGAAGCGAGGGCGCGGCGGGGTTCCAGCGCACTCTCTGGCGTGACTACCCCGCGAGCGTAGGGACGATCTGGATCGTGTCCGCCCGCGCCGTCGTCGCCATGCTCGCCCAGCCCCCGTGCAAGGCGGGCTGGATGATGTGGGGGGTGGCGCCGGGGTGGGCGGTGCCGAGCTGGGCGGTGTCGAAGCTGCCAAGCGAGATAGGGCTGGAGAGCAGAGCCTGCCCATCGTAGCTCACACCGTCCACTTGCAAAGTGTGGCGCGCCGTGCCTGCGGCGGGAGCATTGAGCTCGGTGATCGAGATCTGGTGCTTTCCCGGGCCCCAGGTGCCGTCGAACGTGAAGGCTTCGGGCGTGCTGCCGTTAGCCGCCGAGACATACTGGACGGGACCGAGGATATGGCCGTCCACGCTCGCGATGAAGCCCACCTTGGAATTCACCGCGTCGGCGGTGACTTGCACCGTGAGGACATCGCCGTTCGGCGTTGGCGTGGGGGTCGGAGTGGGTGTGGGTGTGGGGTTTGTGCCGCCGGAGACGGTGAAGGTGTTGGTGCCGTTGCTCAGCAGCGCGACGGGGCCGCTGGCGAGGGTGGGCGAGGCTTGGCCGTCGAGGGTGATGCTGTCCACGTAGAGGTTGCGGTCGAGCGCGGGCGAGCCGCCGTAGGCGTCGTTGAGGAAGCTGACGGCCACGGAGTGGGTGCCGGTGCCGAAGTTGCCCTCGAAGGTGAACGCCTCGCTGGCATCGGCCGAGTTCAAGGCGGTCACGGTGAGCGGCGTTGCCGTGAGCAGGGTGCCGTCGATGGCGACGTTGGCCTGGGCGTCGCCCTGGTAGGCGTCCTCGGCGAGGTCCACGGTCAGCGTGTCGGCGCCCGAGCCGAAGGTGCCGCCCTGGGTGACGACTGGCGTGGGCGTGGGCGTCGGTGCGGGCGTCGGGGTGGGCGTGGGCGTGGGCGTCGGAGTTGGTGTGGGGGTCGGAGTGGGCGCGGGTGTCGGGGTCGGTGTGGGGGTCGGCGTGGGTGTCGGTGTGGGTGTCGGCGTGGGCGTGGGCGTGGGGGCTGGCGTCAGCGTCATCACCGGCGAGCTGGTGCTGTAGGTCGGCTCGGTGCTGGTGTAGCTGACCGCCGCGGCGGGGACGCCGCTGCCAAGCTCGCTGGCGTTGAGGCCGTAGAGGACGTTGCCGGAGCCGCTGACGCTGGCGCCGCCGACGTTCCACAGCAGCAGCGGCGTGTGCGCGGTCAGGTCGTTGATGACCGTGTTGCTCGACAGGGTGAGGCTGGTGCCCTGGTGCGGGCTGCCCGAGAGGGTGTTGCCGCCGCCCTCCTCGCCGTAGGCGATGATGGTGGCGTTGTCGCCGTTCGGCCCTTGCTCGATGGTGTTGCCGGAGATGGTGGCGTTGCCGCCGTTGGGCAGGTCGATGGAGTAGGAGGAGGTGCTGAGGTTGTCGGCGATGGTGTTGCCGGTGATGGTGTTGGTCTCGGCGCGCGACTTGACCTCGTGGCCGGTGTTGGCGTCGTGGGTATAGGAGTTGGTCAGCGTGAACTGCTGGATGTCGCCGATGTAGATGTTGTGCGCGTTGCCGGCCGTGGTGCCGTTGGCGTTGAACTCGGATTGGTTGATGGTGATGCTGCCCTGGGGGTCGGCCGCGGCCAGCAGGCCGTCCTGGTTGCTGGTGAAGACGCAGTCCTCGACATCGAGGGTGCCGCCCTCGTAGCGCACGCCAGCACCGTTGCCGTCGGGCGCCGTGACCCCGGAGAAGGAGAGGTTCTTCAGCGTGGTGGTGCCGCCCTCGTCGAGGATGGCCTTGCCGTTCGGCGGCTGCGCGGTGGCGACGAAGTTGGCTTGGCCGCCGACACCCTCGATGGTGAGGCCGTTGACGTAGCCGGGGAAGTCGTTGGTGTAGGTGCCGGCCTGGACCTGGATGGTGTCGCCGGGCTGGGCGGCGGCGACCGCGGCGGTCAGCGTCGTGAACTGCTGGCCGCCGCCCACGGTGAGTGTTGCCATTGCGGGGTTCCTGAGCTGTTGCGGAGGAGGCCTGCCCAGCGAGAACCACGGGCAGCTTAGGCGATCACGGCTATGTGATTAGCGACCTTGCCACGATGTCAAGTGAAACTACGTTTCGTAGTTACGAACGTTTCGGGGTCATGGCCGCTCCTGGCAATCCGGGATGTCCCAGGATGCGGGCGAGAGGTAAATTGTGAGTTTACGCGCTTTAGGAGCGTGACAGCGGCGACGGCCGGAGCTACCCTGGATCGAAGAATAGTAGCTGCGAAGCGTATTGACCGTTATTCCTGGACGCGCATGATCGACGTTGTCTGCATCCTGTCCAGCCTCATCGCCGTGTTCTGGGTCCTCGTGCGCGCGGCGATGCTGGATCCGCTGCGCCCCTGGGTCGAACGGCTGCCGCCGAAGCCCGGCCCCGCCCAGCCGCCGGACTGGCGTTCGGCGCCGTGAGCACGGGCGGCCTTCTCCTGTCCCTTATCCCGTCCGACCTTCTCCACCCCGCTGCGCAGGATCCGGCTGTGCAGGACGTTGGGCCGGAGTCGCTGCAGGTGACACGATGCGCGACCTGGTGATCACCCTCGTCTTCCTGGCTTACCTCTCGGTGGGCGCGCTGGTGCCGTTCGTGGCAGCACTGGGCTACGTGTGGGTGGACACGTTCTACCCGCAGACGGTGAGCTACGGGCTCCTGTCGAATGTGCCGGTGTCGCTCATGATGGCGGTGGTCGCGGTGGGCGCCTACATGCTGCTCGACCGCCGGGCGGCGCCGCAGCCTGGGCTGCACCTCGTGCTGGTGCTGCTGATGTTCGTCTGGATAACGCTGACGTGCACCTGGGCGGCCCTGCCCGATTTCGCTTGGTCGAAGTGGAACTGGGCGTCGAAGACGGTCGTGTTCTCGGCCTTCATACCGTTCTTCTTCCGCTCGCGGGTGCAGATCGAGGCGTTCCTGCTCACGTGGATGTTCGCGGCGGTGATCCACATCGTGCCGGTCGGACTGAAGACGCTGCACGGCGGTGGCGGCTACGGCATGGAGCTCGGCGTCGTAGGGAACAACTCGCTGATAGCGGAGGGCAGCACGCTCTCGACCGTGTGCGCGATGTTCGTGCCGCTGCTGCTGTGGGCGCGGCGCTACGCGCAGCTGGTGCCGGAGCGGCTGCGCACGCCTGGCTTCATGGGCTACGCCGCGCTGTGCGGGGCAGCGGCGATCGGCACCTTCGCGCGGACCGCGCTGATCGCGTTCGCGGTGGTGGCGGTCGGGTTGATGCTGCGGTCACGGCGCAAGGTGCTGGCCTTGGTGCTGATCGGGTTCGCGATCCTGGGCGGGGCGCTCATCACCGGGCAGCGCTGGGACGCGCGGATGCACACGGCGGAGACCTACAACGAGGACACATCGGCGCTCACCCGGCTTGAGATCTGGGCGTGGACGGTGCACTACGCCGAGGACAACCCTCTGGGCGGCGGGTTCGAGGTCAACCGCATCAGCAAGATCGAGACGCCCGACGGCCAGGGCGGGACGGTCACGCAGGTTGGGCGGGCATTCCACAACTCGTTCATGGAGTTGCTGGGCGAGCAGGGCTGGGTGGGCCTGTTTCTCTTCTTGGCGCTGTGCGCGAAAAGCCTGCTCTCCTTGCAGCGGATGCGGCGGCAGGTGCGGGGCATGGAGGCGTTCGCCTGGGCGCGGGACCTGGCGGGCGGCCTGCAGATCAGCCTGCTCGCGATGATGGCGGGCGGTTGCTTCGTTGGCATCGCGTTCCAGCCGATGTTCTGGTATCTGTTCGCGCTGATCGAGTGCGTGCGCCAGCACGTGCGCCGGGCCGCGCTGGGCGGCGTGCCGGCCCCTGCTGTCGGCATGATCCCGCAGATCGCGTATCCAGGAGGCGCGCAGCCGGGGACCGCAGGGCTGGGCACGGCGGGAAGGCTTACAGCGAGCGGGGTGCCGTAAACGCTTTGTTATAGGATCCCCGTCATGGTTGCCCACCATGATCGCCCCTCGTCGCGGCTGGATGGGTCGCCTGCTGCAGGATTCGACGCTCTACCTGATCGGCAACCTCGCCGGCCGCGCACTCGGGTTCCTCGCCATCCCGTTCTACTCGCGGTTCCTGTCGCCGACGGAATACGGGATCATCGAGCTGGTCGAGCTGGGCACGACGACGGTGGCCATCGCCTTCGGGCTACAGGGCGTCGGTGCCGCGCTCTCGCGCCTCTACCACGACCAGGGCGGCTCGCGAGCCGACGAGCAGGCCGTGGTCTCGACCGGGTTGATCGGCACGGGTGTGCTGAGCACGGCCGTCACTGGGCTGTTCCTGCTGCTCTCCGCCCCCCTGGGCCGTGCCGTGCTGCACTCGGGCGCGTGGACCGGGCTGCTGCAGGCGGCGTTCGTGGGCATGTTCCTGGCCAACCTGGTCGAGGTCGCGCTGATCTACGAGCGCATCCGGGAGCGGGCGCGGTTCTTCCTGGCCTACTCGCTCGTCACGCTGGCGCTGAACCTTGCGCTCAACATCCTCTTCATCGGCGTGCTGCATCTCGGCGTATGGGGGTTCGTGGGCAGCAAGCTGTGCATCACGAGCGTGAGCTGCGCCTATCTGCTGTCGCGCGTGGCGGGTGACGTGGGCTGGCATTGGCGGAGCGCGCTGGTGCCGCAGTTCGTGCGGTTCGGGGCGCCGCTGATCGTGTCCAGCCTCGCCTTCTTCGCGATCCACTTCTCGGACCGCTTCTTTCTCGCGGGCGCGGTGTCGCTGGCCGATCTCGGGCGCTACGCGCTGGCCTACCGCTTCGCCATGCTGCTCAGCGTCGTGGTGGGCGACAGCTTCCACAAGAGCTGGGGCGTGAGCTGCTACCGCCATGCCGGCGAGGCGGGGTGGGAGGAGCAGTTCGCGCGGGTGGCCGCGTTCCTGACATTCGCGACCGTGCTGGTGGGGCTCGCGATCGCGGTGGCGGCCCCCGAGGCGCTGCGCGTCATGGTGCCGGCGAGCTACGAGCCGCCGTTGCTGGTACTGCCGATCCTGGTGCTGGGCTACGTATTCCGAGAGATGGGGGATTTCTTCAACTACCTGCTGCTCGTCAAGCGGCGGTCGGTCCGTGTCGGGCAGGTTGCTGCAGGGTGTGCGGTGCTCAATGCGGTGCTGAACGCAGCACTCATCCCCGGATACGGCATCACCGGGGCCGCGGTGGCGACGCTGCTGACATGGGTCGGATACGCCCTGGTCTGCTGGCGCGTCGCCCGGCGCGCACACGCGCTGCCGATCCGGCCGGGTGCGTATGCGCGCATCCTGCTGTTGGGCGTGGGCGTGTTCGCCGCGTCGCGCCTGCTGCAGGTGCCATCGCTGCCGGGGCAACTCCTGCTCGATGCGGGCTGGGTCGTGCTGTTCGCGGCGCTTTGCCTGCCACTCTACTTCACCGGGACCGAGCGCGCCATGCTGCGTGGGGGCACGCTCCTGCTTGCCGGCCGCGTCCCTGCGGCAACGCGCGCGCTAATGGCGTTGCTGCTCCCCACACCGCCCCCGCGAAGACGCGAACGCCCGCCACGTGCCCAGGCTTGACGACGGCAGGACAAGCCGTAGCGCGCCGAGGGCCGCTGACGTGCGAGCCCGTGCCCGACAACGGAGCATATCACGGAAGGTCTGGAACGCGCGTGCGTCTCAAGCCTTCGACGCGACGATGACCATCCATAGTGCCGATACCCTGCTGACCCCGCATTCTTGGCGCGATGCGTGCATCGTGCGACCGGCGGAGTACTTCGCGGGCTGACGCCGACGGCACGGCCAGTGTCGAGGTTCGGTCAGTCCCATTTAGCTGTTCAGCCGCGGAAGGTTGTTGGGACCCGGTCGGCCTGGCGCTGCTGCACTAGGCTCCTTGGACTATGCTCCTTGGTTCGAGCGGTTCCTTGGTTCGAGCGGCTGAACGCGGCGCGATCGAGAGGCAGGACCCGGCGGGAGATCCTGCCAGCAGGCCGTTGCTCGCTTTCCTCCTGACCCAGGCTGGGCCGCGCGGTGCCGCCGCAAGACACGAGGTCTGACCGATGCTGCGGATCCACCCCAACGCCCGCGCCACGCCCATCATCCGCTTCCTGCGCGAGGCTGCGACGGCGTTTCCGTTCCGCCTCACCCACGTGCTGACCGACAACAAGAGCTGCTTCACCCCGGCGTTCGCCCGCGCCTGTGCCGCCCTCGGCGCAGAGCATCGCCACAGCCGCCCGCGCACGCCGCAGACCACCGCCATGGTCGAGCGCTGCAACGGTCGCCTCAGCAGTGAGGTGCTCGGCATCACTCTCGCCTCGCACCGCGCGCTCGAGCAACTCCTGCACGGCTGCAACGCCGCCTACAACGCCCGCCGCCAGCGCGTGCTGGACGGCAAGGCACCCGATCAGGTCACAGCCGAGCGCCGCTCGGCTCGGCCCGAACTCGCCAACGCTGAACCGCACGGACGCGCAGGCCCCCGCGACACCACCCAGGCGCGCCGCATCGCCGAAACCGCCAAGAAGACCTCACAACCAGACACCACAACTTGTATGGGGTGCTTGGTGTCAAGCAGAAATCTTGCTTGGCGTTCTCCTTTTCTCCACGCTGCTCTCTATTGATGGTAGGCTGATCTCGATTGGATCACGATGGCCGAGGAAAGCTCGCCATAGGGCGCGGATCATCGCGCCACGAACTTGTATTCGGTTGGACCTTGCGGGTCCAGACCATGATGCAGTCATGCGCATCGGCGGCAAAGCTCCGGGCGGCGGGCCCATTCTGTAGTGCGGCGTGACAGCCATGGTTGCAATCGGATCACCGCCACCTCGGATCGTGGTCCGCAAGCCGTCGGGTGTGGACAGCCTACGGAAGTGGTCGCCTGCGGCCGGCGCCGAGCAGGCGGTTCATGCTGCCGGGCGCAGGACGACGCCCTCCGGCGCCTCGCCGGTTGCCCCGAACCGCCACAAAGCGACCAGGAGCTTCCTCGCCAGCGCCACGATCATGGTCCTGCGCGTGCTCCCGCGAGCGTCCGCGGTGCGTGCGCGATACCATTGCGCCAGCGCGCTCTCCTTCTGGAACAGCAGGAAGCGCCAGGCCAACTGGATCATGCCCCGGCGCACCCGCGCGTTGCCGGCCTTGGCTAGGCCCTTCTCGCGGCGCTTGGCCCCGCTCTCGTCCGGTGCCCCGGTCAGCCCCGCGTAGCGCCCCACCGCGCGCCGGTCGCGCAAGGGGCGCGACAGCACCTCGTGCACCAGCATGTCCGCCGTCTCGAGGCCGACCCCGACGACGCGGGCCAGCAGACAGACCATCGCGTTCGACCCCTCTCCGGTTGCCCGCTCCAGCCGCTCCAGGCGCGCCGCCTCGATCTCGCCGATCTGCTCTCGCACAAACCGCAGCCGGTCCGTCTTCGCCCGCCGGTGCTCGCGCGACACCGGGATGCTCGCCGGATGGATCACGTGCGCCTCAACTCCGCGCGCCCGCAGCCAGCGCGCCCGCCAGAAGCCGTCGCGACCGGCCTCGAATGCGACGGCAACTCGGGTAATGATCCGTCCCGCTCGGGTCGCCTCCTCCTGCCAGCGCCGGAGCAGCCGCAGCACTCCCTCCTCGTTCGGCTCAAGCTTCTTCAGCGGATGGCGGTCAACGCCCAGCACGAGCCCGGCGACGAGCCAGCTCGACTGGCCCATCTCAATGACTGCAATCAGTGCGCTGTCCTGCTCGCGTGCAATAAGGGACCGACTCAGGTCGTCGTGCTGCGGCATAGGGCGCTCCATCAGTGATCCCCAGCGACGATGGTGCTACGCTTCGCCGCCCGCCCCATACGTCTGTAGTGCTAACGCGCCCGGAGCACAGGTGCACGGAATGATCAGTTGGTGCTGAGAAGCTGATTACATAGGAGAGCGCCCCTGTCCTGACCCTGGATGCCCATTGCCATTCAAGCTGAACCAGGACCGCCGCCACTCCATCCCACGGCAGCGGACAAGGTGACGAACTGGCCGGCCGACAACGCGAGCTTGCCAGCACGGGAGCTTAACGGTGTGGTTCCCCGACGAGGCGATCGGGGCATTGGGCGATCGGGGCATGGAGGGCCGAACCACGCGCGACCCGCGGCGGCCAGCCCTGGTATTCGCCCCTGACGATACGGATGAGCGCCGGACGATCGAGGTGGACGTGACCGTCCATGCCCTCAACCGTATGCTGGATCTGGGCGCCCGACCTACCTCCGTATCGCCTGAGATAAGACAGCGTTGCGGTCAGTGCGCTCCAGCTGCCCGATCCCGCCACCACGGCCACGCCAGCACGCTAAACTGCGCGGCGCAACCTCGGCGGCTCCGACCAGGACAGTGGCCTGCGCCGCGTCTGGAATGGTCCAGGCGGTGTCGCCGTAGTTGAAGGCGAAGGTCAGTGGCCCGCGACGCCGCAGCCGTATGCCGGCGGGAAAGTCCAGGCAGAGCAAGCCCGCGGCGCTCGCCGCGTGACGCATGAGGCTCCCCTGTAATTCCGCGTCCGGCCAGCCCGCGGCGTAGATCGCGCGCCCGGCCTGCAGCACCGCCGCACCGCCGTCCTCGAAATGTGCCAGCACTTCGGCCTCGCCTTCGACCCACTCGCGCCACCGCTCCATTGCGCCGGAAATCCCCCCCCTCACCGGATGCGAGAGTCCCGGCCGCAGTGAGGCCACTTGCACCACCCGAATTGGCAGCAGCGCCTGCAACGGGCCGGGCGGCAGTGTCTCGGGGATGACGAAATGGCGCGTTTTCGACCCCGAACGCGGGCCGATCAGCAGCACCGCCGCGCTCTCGGCCAACGCCGCCAGCGCCGTCTCGCCGATGATCGGCAGGCAGGGCACCAGCACCAGCCGATAGCCCGCGAGCGAAGCACCCGGCGGCACTACATCCACGTCCAACCCCAGGCGCCGCGCCGCCTGGTACCAACGCAACGTCAGCGCGAACAGGTCGAAGTCGCGGCCCTGTGGCTGGATACGCGTCACCCAGGACGCCGTATAATCGAACACGAGCGCCACCGGCGCCGGCGCGGTGTCTGGCAGCGAGCCGAGCGCCGCAAGCTCGCGCGCCACGGTCGCCACCTCCTCGCCGCCGGGCGAGCGGACGCGGTCGGGGCGGTGCAGGCCGGCGTGCATCTGCTCCTGCGCGAACGGTGCCTGCCGCCAGCGGAAATAGCTGACCACGTCGGCACCGTGCGCCAAGGCCTCCCAGCTCCACAACCGCACCATGCCGGGCAGCGGCACCGGATTCCACGGCGCCCAGTTCACCGGCCCGGGCTGCTGCTCCATGACCCAGAACTTGCCGCGCCCGACGCCGCGGTAGAGGTCGTGATGGAACGCCGCCATGTCGGGAAGCCCGGTCTGGCTGAACACCGCACGCTCATCCGGCGTGCAGGGGAACTGCTCGGTGAAGCCCAGCGGGTAGGAATCCCAACTCGCGAAATCGTATGCCTCGGCGGCCCGCCAATGGTCGAAGTCGAAGAACCGGCCCATGAAGTTGTGCGTCACGAACCGCCCCGGCGAATGCGCGCGCAGGATGTCGGCCTGCATGGCGCCGTAGCTGGCCACCTGCTCGGAGGCGAAGCGCCAGTAGTCCAGCCGCGCCGCCGGGTTGGTCTCCGTCACCGCCACGGTGGGGAGGGCCACCTCGTCGAAACTGCGGACCTCCATTGACCAGAAGACGTTGCCCCAGGCCTCGTTCAACGCGCGCGCGTCCTGGTAGCGGCGGCGCAGCCAGTTACGGAACGCCCGCAGATCCTCCGGCCCGTAGGACAGCACGGTGTCGTGGCAGCCGAACTCGTTGTCCACCTGCCAGCCGGCCACCGCATCGTGCTCGCCGTAGCGCTTGGCCAGGATCGTGGTGATGCGCCGGCTCTGCTCCCACCAGCTCGGCGACGAGAATGTGCTGTGCCGCCGGCTGCCGAAGCCGCGCGTGCGCCCCTGCGCATCAACCGGCAGGATGTCGGGGTGGCGATCCACCAGCCATCTCGGCGGCGTCGCGGTCGGCGTGCACAGCACCACGCGCAGCCCCGCCTCGCCCAGCACGGCCAGCGCGCGGTCGAGCCATGCGAACTCGAAGCGGTCCGGCTCGGGCTCGATTTGCGACCAGGCGAACTCGCCGATGCGCACGTAGGTGATGCCCATGGCGCGCATCGCGGCCGCGTCGCTCTTCCACCAGCCTTCCGGCCAGTGCTCCGGGTAGTAGCAAACGCCGAGCATCAAACATCCTTCAGTGCAGCAGGGAGCCGTTGAGCAGCACCTGCCCGTCAGGGTGGAACAGGTGGCAGGCCTCAGGCGGAATGCCGAGCGCGACCGGTTCGCCGGGCCGCGCGGCGGACAGGCCGTCCGCACGCACCAGCGCGACCTCGCCGTCGGCGACGCCGACATGCAGGATCGTCTCTGCGCCTAGATGCTCCGCAAGCCGCACGCTGCCCGCGACCGCTGCCTCCGCCGGCGCGAGGGTCATGTGTTCCGGGCGGATGCCCAGCAGCACCTCGCCATCCGGGAGTGCGGCACCGCGTATCGGCAGCGCCAGGCCGGCACCGCCCGGCAATGCTAACCGCGCGATCCCGCCCTCCACGCCCTCGACACGGACTCGGAAGATGTTCATCTTGGGCGAGCCGATGAAACGGGCGACGAACAGGTTCTCCGGCTTGTGATACAGGTCGAGCGGTGAGCCGACCTGCTCGATGCGCCCGGCTTGCAGCACCACGATCTTGTCGGCCATCGTCATCGCCTCGACCTGGTCATGCGTGACATAGATCATCGTCGCCCCGAGCTGCTGGTGCAGGTTCAGGATTTCCACGCGGGTCTGCAGACGCAGCGCCGCATCGAGGTTGGACAGCGGCTCGTCGAACAGGAACACGGAGGGTTCGCGCACGATGGCGCGGCCGATGGCGACGCGCTGGCGCTGACCTCCGGAGAGCTGGGAGGGGCGGCGGTCGAGCAGCGGACCGAGCTCCAGGAGGGAAGCCGCCTGCTGCACGCGCCGGGCGATCTCCGCTTTCGGCGCGTTCGTCATGCGCAGGCCGAAGCTGATGTTCTCCGCCACCGTCATGTGCGGGTATAGCGCGTAGGATTGGAACACCATGGCGATGCCGCGATTGGCCGGCGCCACCCGCGTCATCTCGCGGCCGCCGATTCGCAAGTTGCCCTCGCTGATGTCCTCCAGTCCCGCGATCAACCGCAGTAGCGTTGATTTCCGCAGCCCGACGGCCCCACGAACACGCAGAACTCGCCGCGTTCGACGTCGAGATCAATGCCCTTGATGATCTCGACCGGACCGAACCGCTTGACCACGCCTCGCAGCGACACGTCGGACATGGCTCAGCCTCCCTCGATACGCGTGACGTGCAGGACCAGGGCCGTTTCCGGCAGCATCGGCGGCGGCACGAAGCCGGCTGCCAGGGCAGCGCCGGGCAGCGTGACGCCGGCCGCGAACAGCGCGCGGTGCGTGGCCGAGGCACGCGCTGGCACGCGCTGGCACGCGGGCGCGTGGACGCGGTAGCGCGTCAACGGATCCAGGCCGGGCAGTCGGAGTGGCGCCGGGATCGCGCGCAGCGGCGACGCCTCCTGCGCCACGAGATACGCGGCCTCGCCACGATCGGGAGCGACGACGCCGAGCAGGCTACGGGAGTCCTCGATCGGTAGGGCAACGTGCTCGCCAGCGTGCAGGAGGTGGCGCAGGCGCTTGTGCAGCGCGATCCAGCCGGTAAGCTCATCGCGCTCCTCCGCTTGCAGGGTGAGCGGATCGAGTTCGACGCCCATGTGGAAGAACAGCGCGACGGCGGCGCGGAAGCCGAGCGCGTGGCGTCGTCCGGTCTGGTGGTTCGGGCTTCCCGAGACGTGCGCGCCGATCACCTCGGGTGG
>CAWBOZ010000027.1:0-54306 GCA_963790535.1 uncultured Alphaproteobacteria bacterium
TTCTCCCTGCACCTTCTTGCGGCGCCCCCGGAGTAGCCACACGCGGGCGACCCGTGGCAGGATCGGGACCATGAGCACCACCGGCGCCTCCGTCTGCCCTCACGACTGCCCCTCGACCTGCGCCTTGCATGTCGATGTGCTGGACGCGGGCGGGCCGGGCCGGGCCGGGCGCATCGGCGCGGTGCGCGGGGCGGCGGCGAACAGCTACACGGCCGGCGTGATCTGCGCCAAGGTCGCGCGCTACAGCGAGCGCATCCATCACCCCGAGCGACTCACCCGCCCGCTCCTGCGCACCGGGCCGAAGGGGTCCGGACAGTTCCGCGAGATCGGCTGGGACGAGGCGCTGGACCGCGTCGCAGACTCCTTCACGGAAGCTGCGGCACGGCACGGCGCCGAGGCCGTCTGGCCCTACTACTACGCAGGCACGATGGGCCTCGTGCAGCGCGACGGCATCAACCGGCTGCGCCACGCCATGGGCTACTCGCGCCAGCTCAAGACGATCTGCTCGACGACCGCCGAGAGGGGTTGGTTCGCGGGCGTTGGCCGCCACGCCGGGCCGGACCCGCGCGAGATGGCGCAGTCGGACCTGATCGTGATGTGGGGCGGCAATCCGGTCTCCACGCAGGTCAACGCGATGACGCACGCGACCCGCGCCCGCAAGGAGCGCGGCGCGAAGCTCGTCGTCGTTGACCCCTACCGCACGCCGACCGCCGCCGTCGCCGACCTGCACCTACCGCTCCGGCCCGGCACGGACGGCGCGCTCGCCTGCGCCATGATGCACGTCGCCTTTCGCGACGGCCACGCCGACCGCGAGTACATGGCGCGCTACGCCGACTGCCCGGAGCGGCTCGAAGCGCACGTCGCCTCGCGCGGCCCGGCCTGGGCGAGCGCGATCACGGGCTTGTCCGAGGCTGAGATCGAGCATTTCGCCCGCCTCTACGGCACCACGCCCCGCGCCTTCATCCGCCTCGGCTACGGCTTCACGCGCAGCCGCAACGGCCCGGTCAACATGCACGCCGTCACCTGCCTGCCCACCGTCACCGGCTCGTGGCGCCACCTCGGCGGCGGCGCGTTCTGGGCCAACCGCGGCAACGGCATCTTTCACATCGACTCGACGCTCATCGAGGGCCTCGACCGGCTCGACCCCTCCGTGCGCATCATGGACATGAGCCGCATCGGCGCGGCGCTCACCGGCGACCGCGCGGAGCTGGGCGATGGTCCCCCGGTCCACGCGCTGCTGATCCAGAACACCAACCCGGCCACCGTCGCGCCGGACAGCAACAAGGTGCGCCGCGGCTTCCTGCGCGACGACCTGTTCACCTGTGTCCACGAGCAGTTCATGACCGAGACCGCGCGGCTCGCGGACGTAGTGCTGCCGGCGACGATGTTCCTGGAGCACGACGATCTCTACCTCGCGGGCGGCCACAGCCACATCCAGGTCGGTGCCAAGCTGGTGGAGCCGCCGGGCGAATGCCGGTCCAACCACGAGGTGATCCAAGGCCTCGCCGCCCGGCTCGGCGCCGAGCATCCTGGCTTCGGCATGACCGCGATGGAGATCGTGGACGCAACGCTGCGTGCCTCCGGCTGGCCCGGCGCTGAAGCGGTGCTGGCAGCAGGCTGGGTGGATGCGCAAGAAGAGTTTGAGAGCAGCCATTTCCTGGTCGGCTTCGGTCACCAGGGTGGCCGCTTCCGCTTCGCTCCCGACTGGGCGGCGCTCGGCCCTTATGCCGCCGGGATGCCCGAGCTTCCCGACCACTGGACGGCGACGGACGAGCGCACGGGCGAGCGCCCCTACCGCCTCGTCGCAGCACCCGCGCGCCAGTTCCTGAACACGAGCTTCACCGAGACGCCGGGCTCGCGGCGCCGCGAAGGCCGCCCCACGGCGCTGCTGCACCCCGCCGACGCCGCCGCGCTAGGCGTCGTGGACGGCGGCCGGGTGCGCCTTGGCAACGCGCGCGGCGAGTGCGTGCTGCACGTCCGTGTGGCGGAGGGAATGCAGGCCGGCGTCGTCGTCGCCGAGAGCATCTGGCCGCACGCGGACCACGAGGGCGGTGTCGGCATCAACGCGCTCACGAGCGACCAGCCCGCCGCCCCTGCGGGCGGTGCCGTGTTCCACGATACCGCCGTGTGGGCGCGCGCCGAAGCCGGCGTGAAAGGCTTGCCGCTCGCGGCGGAGTAGCGCGCCTGCTCTGCGACGAGATGCTGCGCAGCTTCGGCCCTTGACGGCTCGGAATCGCCGAACGCCAATGTAGATTCACCCTGTCGTCTTGCGCGGAGTTGAGCGCGATGCAGCAAACCGTAGTGTCCGCCTATCTTCTGTACCTTCTGTGCTTGGCGATGATCGTAGCGGCCGCGGCCGTTCTCGTTGCCCTTCTAGTGCGGCGCCTCGGCGCCATGCGAGAGTCCAAGGTTCGTCTCGAAGGTCAGCTCGCGGTCGAGCAGTTGCGAGCCTCGCGTATTCCCGAGCTTGAGCAAGCTGTTGCCCAGCACGCGAGGCTTGCCGACGAGTTGCGAGCGGCGCAGGCCAATGCTGATCGGGAGTGCGCCACCGCCAAAGGGGAGCTATCCCGAGTCGAGGCCGCGCTGCAGGAGGCGCGGGTGCGCCTGACTGAGACGGAGGGCATGCTTGCCGCGGTGCGGACGGAGCGCGAGGGCTTCAAGACGGGCCTTGCGACGCTGCAGGAAACGCTCAGCAAGGAGCGCCTGCACGCCGCGGAGAAGCTGCAACTCCTGCAGGACGCCAAGGACACCATGACGAAGGAGTTCGGCCTTCTCGCCAACGAGGTCATGGCGCGGCATGGCGAGAGCTTCAGCAAGCAGAACAAGGAGCAGATTGACGGTCTCCTGCAGCCCATGCGCGACAAGCTGGCCGAGTTTCAGCAGGGCTTGCAGTCCGCTCATACGGAGAGCGCGAAGGAACGCGCCACCCTCGGCGAGCAGATACGGGGCCTGAGCGAGACCAGCGCGCGGATGACGACGGAGACGACCAATCTCACGCGCGCCCTGAAAGGCAAGGCGCAGACCCAGGGCGCCTGGGGCGAGATGATCCTTGCCTCCATTCTCCAGCGCTCCGGCCTGCGCGAGGGCGCGGAGTATGTCAGTCAGGCGACCGGCGCCACCGAGGAGGGCCAGCGGCTCCGTCCGGACGTGATCGTGAGCCTGCCGGGCGACCAGCGGATCGTCATTGATGCCAAGGTCTCGCTCGTGGCGTTCGAGGGCCACGTCAACGCAGCGACTGATAGCGAGCGCGACATGTGCCTCGGGCGGCATCTCAACTCCATGCGCACGCATATCAAGACACTGAGCAGCAAGGATTATCGGGCGGTCGCCGGCAGCCGCCTCAACTACGTCGTTATGTTCGTGCCGATCGAGGGTGCGCTGGCGGCAGCGTTGCAGGGAGATCCCGGGCTCACCAGCTTCGCGATGGAGAACAACGTCACGATCGCGACGCCCACCACGCTCATGATCGCGCTGCGAACGGTTCACAGCGTCTGGCAGGTGGAGTGCCGCAACCAGAATGCCGAGGCGATCGCTGACCGTGCCGGCAAGCTCTATGACAAGTTCGTCGGATTCGTCACGGACCTGCAGCAGGTTGGGCGCGGCCTCAAGCTGGCGGACGACTCGTATCGGGACGCGATGGGGAAGCTCTCGACCGGGAAGGGCAACCTCGTCCGCCAGATCGAGCAACTGAAGGGCATGGGGGCGAGGACGGGCAAATCGCTCCCTCTGTCGCTGCTCGGCGATAACGGCGAGGAGCCCTCGACCATGATCGAGACGGTCGAAGTGGGCTGATCAAGCCGCCCACCTACCCGGCTTCCTGCCCCCACGCGCGCAGGTCCTCGACCCATAGATCCGGCACCTCCATAGCGGGGAAATGGCCGCCGCGCGGCATCTCCGTCCAGCGGCGCAGGGCGTATCCCTTCTCCACGAGACTGCGCGGCGGCCGGGGATGCCGCGGGTCGGGGTAGAGGGTGAAGGCCGTGGGCACGCCGACGCGCTGGCCCGGCCGCAGCTTGCGCGTCCCGCCCGCCATGGCGGCCGCGTAATACCAAACGCTGGTCGTGAACGCGCCCGCCATGGCGTAGATCATGACGTTGGTCAGCAGTTGGTCGCGCGTGAACACCGCCTCGAACGGGCGCTCCCGCAAATCTGCCCAGTCATGGAAACGCTCGATGATCCAGGACGCCTGGCCCACCGGGTTGCCGGCCATCGCCCAGGCCAGGCTCTGCGGCTTGCTCCCCTGCAACTGCGCGTAGGCACCGAGCTTCTGCTGGTTCGCTTGCATGGCCTCCGCCCAACGCTTCTCCTCCTCGGTCTCCGGAGGGGCTGCGGGCTGCGGGAACAGCATCGTCATCTGGATCGCCCGCGCGTGGTCCGCGTGCTCCAGCCCGAGCATCGCCGTAACCAGCGCGCCCCAGTCGCCGCCCTGGGCGAGGTATCGCCCGTGGCCCAGCACCTCCGTCATCAGCCGATCAAAGAGGCGCGCCGTCTCGCGCTGGTCCACGAGGCGCCGCGGCTTCTCCGAGAAGCCGAAGCCCGGCAGCGACGGGATCACCAGGTCGAACGCATCCTCGGCCTTCCCGCCGTGGCGGGAGGGATAGGCCAACGGCTCGATCACCTCCCAGAACTCGAAATGCGAGCTGGGCCAGCCATGGGAGAGGATCAGCGGGCGCCGCCCCTCCGCCTCGCCGACGACGTGGACGAAGTGCAGGTCGAAGCCATCAACCCGCGCGATGAACTGCGGATAACGGTTCAGCACCCGCACTGCCGCCCGCCAATCGTAGCCGTCCACCCAGTAAGCACAGAGATCACGCAGGAACCGCTCGTCGCAGCCGAACTCCCAGCCGCTGCCCTCGGGCGCGCACGGGAAGTCGTAGGCGCGGACTTGGTCCAGCAGACGCCCGACCGCTTCCTCCTCCCAGGCAACCTCGAAAGGGGTAGGAGTCATGTCTTAGCTGGCCGGCTTGGTCATCAGCACGTCGAGCTTGTCAATCCGGGCAGGCTGCACGAGCAGGTCACCCTGCCGCTCCTTCAGGAGCGCCGCCCCTTTGCCGTCCAGGTGCGCCTGCCGCCCGGCATCATCCGGGAAGGTCTCGAAGATCCCGAAGATCGTGTCGGTCATCCGCACCCCGAACCAGGGCGCGGTCGCAGGCTCCTGCCGCACGCACGCCAGGATATCCTGCAGGAGCTTCTCGACCTCAGCCCCCTTGCCCGGCTTCGCCTCAAGATGAATGTGCAGCGCCACGGTCATGGTCCCGTCCCCCCGCTCTCGGTGAACCTCTTACGCGGCCTGCCGTGGCGCGTTCGCCGCCGCTCGCGTCAACCCGCCGTGTGGCCCCGCGCGGCAGTTTCGAGGCTTCAGAGCACGCGGGCGAGTTGCTTCGTCACGAGCGCCGTGGCGATGCCGAACAGGGAGTGGAACAGGCCACGCTGCACGAGGTAGCGCGGCGGCGCCTCCCAGGGCTTTTCCGTGATCCCGAGCAGCGGCCCGGCTACACCCCAGGCAATCGGATAGAAGCCAAGCCCGAGCAGGAGGCCGGAGGGAACCGTCGAGAGGCCGACCCGGCGGTATGCGGCCCCGTAGAGGGCGCCCAGCACCGCCGAGAGCACGAGATGCGCGCCCTGGACCACCGCCTCCTCCTGCACGCTCGGCCGCTCGTCCAGGCGACGGCGCCCGATGCCGAGCCTTTCGCCCGTCCGACGCCCGATGCGCACCATGTCGTCCGCCTTGTCCAGGCCGGCCGCCTGGCTGCCGACCATCGCGCCCGTCAGGAGCACGCCCGCCGCCAATCCCCCGAGCGTGCCGGCCACGATGCCCCGCGTCGTCCTGTTCATGGGTGCTCTCCTCGTCTTGGCTGGGGCGCTAGCGCCGCGCCGAGGCTCCGGTTTCCCGACCGGTCTGGCACACGGCGCGAAGCCGGGCCATGAACGGCGCCATGCCCGACCCTTCCCCCGACTTCGCCCGAACCATCGCCTTCGACATCCTCGCCGCCGTCCTCGACAAGCATCGAACCGTCGAGGATGCGCTCGACGCAGCACCGAAGGCGCCCGCGCGCGACCGCGCCGCGGCCCACCGCCTCGCCGCCGCGACGCTTCGACGCCTCGGCACGCTCGATGCGGCCCTCGAACCTTATCTCAGGCGCGAGCCGCCCCTGCCCGTCCGCCACGTGCTCCGCCTCGGCGCCGCCGGGCTGCTCCTGCTCGCCACCCCGGCCCACGCCGCCGTCGCCACCAGCGTCGCGCTCGCCCGCACGCGCGGCCTCGCGCCCTTCACGGGCCTCGTCAATGCCGTGCTCCGCAGGCTCGCCGAGCAGGGATCGGCCGCGCTGGACGCGCTCGACGGCCCTAGGCTCGACACCCCCGCCTGGCTCTGGTCGAGCTGGGGCGCGGCGGCGAGGCGCATCGCCGAGGCGCACCAGCGCGAGGCCCCCCTCGACCTGACGCTCAAGCCCGGCGTCGCGCCGCCGCCCGGCGCCGAAACGCTGCCCACGGGCGGCGCCCGCCTCCCGCCCGGCACGCGTGTCCCCGACCTGCCGGGCTACGCCGAGGGCGAGTTCTGGGTGCAGGACGCCGCCGCGGCACTCCCCGCGCGGCTGCTGGGCGCGCAGCCCGGCGAGCGGATCGCCGATCTCTGCGCAGCACCCGGCGGCAAGACCGCCCAGCTCGCTCTAGCGGGCGCGCACGTCACCGCCGTCGAGCGCGATCCCAAGCGCCTCTCGCGCCTGCGCGACAACCTCGCCCGCCTGCGCCTCGACGCTACCCTGGTCGAGGCCGACGCGCTGGAGTGGGGGGAGCCGGAGACATTCGACGCCGTGCTCCTCGACGCGCCCTGCACCGCGACGGGCACCATCCGCCGTCACCCGGACGTGCTGCGCCTGCGCCGCCCGCGCGACGTGGCGACGCTCGCGGAGGCGCAGCATCGCTTGCTCGCCGCCGCGGCGCGCCTGCTCCGCCCCGGCGGGCGGCTCGTCTATGCCGTCTGTTCGCTGCAGCCCGAGGAAGGTCCGGGCCAGCTTGTGGACCTTGGCGGCCTGAAGCTGCAGCCCGACCCGCTTCGGCCCGAGGAGCTGCCCTGGTTGCCCGAGGCAGTCACGCCCGAGGGTTGGCTGCGCACCTACCCAAGCCTGTGGCCCGAGCGGGGCGGGATGGACGGCTTCTTTGCCGCGCGGTTCCATCGTGTGTAGATTCGTTTACTCTTGAGTGCGACAGGAGGGCATGATGCGCCGAGCCGCCGCGGTCTTCGCCTGCATGGTCTTGCCAATTCTGGCCACAGCCTTTGCCCGCACACCCGCGCAACCCTTGGGCGCGGATGCCCCTAACCCATCGCAGTGGAAAGCCGTGCTCGTCGCCGGCGACGCCAGCCTGCCCGTGTTCGACGACGCGGTGGACGACGTGGCCGCGCGCCTGCGCGAGCGGGACGGTGTGCCGCCGGGCGACATCCAGCGCCTGAGCGCCGCGCCCGCCGTGATCGCGCACGACGGCGCGCGCCCGGCCACGCTCGACAACGTGCTGGACGCGGTCGCGAGCATGAGGCCCGCCGCCGGGCAGGGCTGCTTCGTGTTCGCCACGTCGCACGGCGCGCGCGGCTACGGCCTCGTGCTCACCGCGGAGGACGGCCGCGAGGCGCTCAGCCCGGCGGCGCTCGACCGGGCGCTCGTGCGCGGCTGCGGCGATGCGCCGACCGTGGTGGTCGTCTCAGGCTGCTTCACGGGCATCTTCGCCCAGCCCCCGATGACGCGCGCGAACCGGGTCGTGCTCACCGCCGCGCGCCCCGACCGCACCTCCTTCGGCTGCGGCGCGGGCCGTGCCTACACGGTTTATGACCGCTGCCTGCTCGACGTCTGGGACGCGGGCGGCACCTGGCGACATGCCTACGATGCCATACGGCGTTGCGTGGCCTCCGAGGAGCGCAGGGGGAGATTCACGCCCTCCGAGCCTCAAGCCTGGTTCGGTCCAGGCGTGGCCGCCATGCCGTTGCCGATGGCCGGCGCGGAGGGACGCTAGCCGCCTACTGCGCCGGGCTCGGAACCACGCCTGCTCCAGCCGCGGCACCGTGGCTGCCTTCGGCGCGGTCCTTGCCGCCGGTCGGATAAGTCGGATCGGCCGCCGTGGTGGTGCCGCCCGGCCCACTGGCGTTGCCAGTCGTGCTGGAGCCGGGAATCTGCGTCACATCTGGCGTGGACTTCGCCTTGCCGCTCGAAGGACTGACCGCATACTTCGTCGTCCCAGCCGCCGGCGCTGCATTCTGCTGAGCATAGGCTACGGCCACAAGGCTGGAAGCCAGGACAAGGGCAAGCACGGTCTTCATCATTCTTCTTCCTCCCGCGGAGCAGCGACGGCGAGGTCGGTCCGCATGTGTCTTGATTGCCGTGAGCACTAGACTATCCCACGCACCGCCCCTAGTCTCTGAAAAAAGTGCTGCAAGATCACGTGTGAGCACGCAGCCTGTCTGGCTTTGCATCTTCATCCGGGCAGGTCAGTGGGGAGGAAAGATGAAGCTAGGATTGCTGCCCGTCGTGGTCGCTGCATCGTGGGCTGGATTCGGCCTCTGCGCCTCGGCATCGGCCCAAACCAGTCCTGCAGACGCTCCTGACGGCGCGGCGCTGTTCCAACGGCAATGCAGCGCCTGCCATACCCTGGACCCGTCCGCCCCGCCGCGCCAGGGACCGACGCTGGCCGGCGTCTATGGGCGCAAGCCCGGCACCGTTCCCGGCTATCACTACTCGCCCGGCTTCGCGACCGTAGGCTTCGTCTGGGACGAGCCGCATCTCGACGCTTACCTGACCAATCCGCAGACCGAGATCCCAGGGGCCATCATGCCCTATCGCCAGTCCAAGGCACCGATCCGCCTCGCCATCATCACTTACCTGAAGGGGCAGCCCAAGTAATGGCTAAGGCGATCCACTCCATGGTCCGCGTCCTGGACGAGGACCGCTCCGTTGCTTTCTACCGCAACGCCTTCGGGCTGGAGGTCGCGGATCGCATTGACTTCCCGACCTTCACGCTGATCTACATGCGCAACGCGGAGCAGCCCTTCGAGGTGGAGCTGACGGTCAACAAGGACCGGACCGAGCCTTACCAGCTCGGCGACGGCTACGGCCACCTCGCCGTCTCCGTCACCGATCTCGACACGGAGCGCGCGCGCATGGACCAGGCCAATTTGCAGCCGGGGCCGGTGCGCGAGCTCACGCACGACGGCAAGGTCCTGGGCCGCTTCTTCTTCATATCGGACCCGGACGGCTACAAGATCGAGGTCCTGCAGCGCGGCGGGCGTTTCGTCTGACCGTCCGATCCTGATCCAACAATGAGTTAACGGGGGAGAGGCTCCATGAGAGAGATCGAGAGGCGCATCCGGGTCGGCCGCCGCGGCTTCCTGCGGGGCGCCGCGACGGCGATGCCGGCGGCGGCGCTGGCGTCCGCGGGCGTCGGCATCACGGCGGAGGCCGCATGGGCGCAAGCCGCGACGGCGCTGCAGCCGCGCACCATGGCGACGCTCGTCCGCATGGGCCGCGACATCTACCCCCATGACCACATCCCGGACGTGTACTACGTCAAGGCCGTGGAGCCGATGGACGCCAAGGCCGGCACCGACCCGGCGACGAAGGAGATGATCGAGCTAGGCGTCGTGCGGCTCGACGCCGACGCGCAGGACCGCTTCAAGCGGAACTACCTCGACGTTCCCATGGAGGACGACCGGGTCACGCTGCTCCACGGCATCGAGCTGACGCCGTTCTTCAACAAGGTGCGGTCCGACCTGGTGGTCTCGCTCTACAACCAGCCGGACATCTGGCACCGCTTCGGCTACGAGGGGTCGTCCTACCAGGATGGCGGCTACCTGCACCGCGGCTTCGACGACATCAACTGGCTGAAGACCGCAGGCGTGCAGGGGGGAGACAACAACCATGGCTAACTTCGACCTGAACGACGACGGTCTCGTCGTCATCGTCGGCTCCGGCGCGGGCGGCGGCACGCTCGGCAACGAGCTGGCGCAGAAGGGCATCAAGGTGGTGATCCTGGAGGCGGGCGACCGCAACGAGATCCAGGACTTCGTCAACGACGAGTGGGACAGCTTCAAGCAGCTCGCCTGGAAGGACATGCGCACCACGTCCGGCTCCTGGCGCGTCGCGCACGACTTCCCGAACCTGCCCGCCTGGATCGTGAAGTCGGTCGGCGGCAGCACCATCCATTGGGCGGGCGCCTCGCTGCGCTTCAACGAGTACCAGTTCAAGATCCGCAGCACCTACGGCGGCCTCGCCGGCGCCAACCTGCTCGATTGGCCGGTGACGTTGGCGGAGATGGAGCCTTGGTATGCCAAGGCCGAGTACAAGATGGGCACCACGGGCACGAACGGCATCCCCCGCCTGCCCGGCAACAACAACTTCAAGGTGATGGCCGCGGGCGCCGCCAAGCTGGGCTACAAGGAAGTCCACACCGGCAACATGTCCATCAACAGCCAACCCCGCGACGGGCGCGGCGCCTGCCAGCAGATCGGCTTCTGCTTCCAGGGCTGCAAGTCCGGCGCGAAATGGAGCACGCTCTACACCGAGATTCCGAAGGGCGAGGCGACCGGCAACCTAGAGGTCCGGCCGAACTCGCAGGTGCTCAAGATCGAGCATGACGCCTCGGGCAAGGTCACGGGCGTCGTCTATGCCGACGGCAACGACAAGGGCAGCATCAAGCGGCAGCGGGCGCGCATCGTGGCCGTGGCCGGCAACTCGATCGAGAGCCCGCGGCTGCTGCTCAACAGCGCGTCCAACCTGTTCCCGGACGGCCTCGCGAACAGCTCCGGCCAGGTCGGGCGCAACTACATGCGCCACACCACGGCGAGCGTGTACGCCACCTTCGACCAGCCGGTGCACATCTATCGCGGCACCACCATGGCCGGCATCATCCGCGACGAGGCCAAGAACGACCCGAGCCGCGGCTTCTTCGGCGGCTACGAGATGGAGACGATCTCGCTCGGCCTGCCGTTCATGGCCGCCTTCATCAACCCCGGCGCCTGGGGCCGCACTTACACCTCGACGCTCGACGACTACCCGAACATGGCCGGCATGTGGATCATCGGCGAGGACATGCCGCAGGAGACCAACCGCATCACGCTCGACCCGAAGGTGAAGGATGCCAACGGGATGCCGGTGGCGAGCGTCCACTTCGACGACCACCCCAACGACTTCGCCATGCGCGAGCACGGGTTCACGCAGGGTGCCGCGGTCTATGACGCGGTGGGCGCCACGCGCACGATCCGCACGCCGCCCTACCCCAGCACGCACAACATGGGCACCAACCGCATGAGCGAGAACGCGCGCGACGGCGTTGTGAACAAGCATGGCCAGGCGCACGACGTGAAGAACCTGTTCGTCTCCGACGGCAGCCAGTTCACGTCAGGCGCCGGGTGCAACCCGACGCTGACCATCGTGTCGCTGGCGATCAGGCAGGCCGACTACATCGCGAAGCAGATGTCAGCGAACGAGATCTAGGAGCCGGGCGCCTCGCCCTCCTCGCAAGGGGGGCGAGGCGCCGCTGGCTTCTAGGCGGGACGGCTACTGCGCGGACAGCCAATTCATCGCCAGGGCGCTCTCGGTCTGCAGCGTGACCTTTCCATCAACGATGGCGAGGTCCCGCGCGGGGATCCGTTCCTCGTGGCTGCCCGGCCGGAAGTAGGAGCCGATCATGACCACGGCAGTGCGGCCGCCGTTCGTCAAGCTGCGCACGCTGCCGATGGTGTTGCCCTGCGAGTCATGGAGCCAATGCCCGACCGTGCTCGCGGCGACGGCAGGTTCGGCCGCCGGGGTCACGCCCGTTTGGGCCATCGCCCCTGTCGCGGCGGCAAGCGCCAACGACAGCGTGGCACCAAGCATGAAAGTCCTCATTGTTTTAACCTTTCGTTCCAATGCACGCGCGGGTGGGCGGCCTAAGCCTGTGTGTGCCGTCTCTGCGGCGTGCCAGTTTCAATATGAAACTCATGGACAAAGTTTCATCTTGAAACTTCATGAGTCACGATCACATCATCGTCATGCCGCGTTCCGCAGTGGAGCGCCGGGCCAGGCAATGCATTCTGGTCTTGGGAGGAAACGTGAAGCGAAAGTCACTTGATGAGGCGGTCTGCCCGATTGCCCGGTCGCTCGACCAAGTCGGCGAGTGGTGGTCCCTGCTGATCGTCAGGGACGTGGCCGCGGGGCATCGGCGGTTCGGCGAGTTGCTGGATAGCCTCGGCGTTGCCCGCAACATGCTTTCCGCCCGGCTCAAGCGCCTGATCGCCTGCGGCGTCCTCGAACTCCGGCCGGCGCGCGACGGCACGTCCCACAAGGAATACGAACTGACGGCGAAGGGCCGCGATCTGCTCGTGACCCTGGCCGCGCTAGGGCAGTGGGGCCGCCATTGGACGACGGCCGAGGCCGCCGCATCGTTCGTGATGATCGAGAGCGCGACCGGCGAGCAGGTCGCGTCCGTCGAGGTTCATGCCCGCGACGGACGCACGCTGTCACCGGCGGAGATATCCATCGTGCCGGCCGGCACGGCGCCGGTGAGCGTGCCGGCCGGCAGGACGACGGTGAGCGCCGTCCCTACGCCGCGTTCTCCGCGACGTAGCGTTCCCTCGCCGTCTCCACGGCCTTCGCATGGACCGCGGCCAACTCCGGCCGCACCGCCTCCGCCCGCTGCGCCGCGTCCATCGTCGGATGGGCCTGGCCCTGGAACCGCGGCATGACGTGCCGGGCGATCAGCTCGTAGCTGTTCAGCGTCGCCGCCGGGTTCGCCCAGTTGTGGCCGAGCAGCAGGTAGGCGCCGAAGCCGCCGTTCGACTGCTTCATCAGGCGGTCTATCTGCGCCGCGCACATATCCGGCGTGCCGATCGCGCCCAGGCCGGACTCGTTCACGAACGAGATCATCTCCCCGATGTTGGCGCCGCCCATCATCATCTGCGGGAAGGCGGCGACGGACTGGAAGTAGCGGAACCACTGCTCGATCCCGTATTCCACGTCCTTGTAGGCCTGTTCCTTGGTCTCCGCGCAGTGGACCAGGCCGACCAGCCGCCACTTCGACCGGTCAACCGCCTTGCCGTGCGCCTTCGCCTGCTCCTCCAGCACGTTCCAGTGCAGCGCGAGCGCGTCGAACCCGGCGGCCGTCGTAGCCCCCACCGAGAGCATCCCGATCCCGTGCCGCCCGGCGAGCTTCGGCCCCGTGGGCGAGGCCACGGCCGCGACCGCGATGTCGAACAAAGGGTTCGAGTAGGGCCGCAGGTGCAGCTGCGCGTCGCGCAGATCCCAGCGGTCGTTCTTGAACGTCACCGGCTCCTCGCTCGTCAGCAGCCGCATGATCACCGCGAGGCTCTGCTCCAGAAGCTCGCGCGTCTGCGACTGCGAAAGGCCGATCATCGTGGCGTCGGTCGGCAGCGATCCCGGCCCGGCGCCGAACATCACGCGCCCGCGGGTGAGGTGGTCGAGCATCACGATGCGCTCCGCCACCCAGAGCGGGTTGTGGTAGGAGAGGCTGACGACGCCGGTGCCGAGCTTGATGGTTTTCGTGCGCTCCGCCGCGGTCGCGATGAAGAGCTCCGGCGACGCGCTGATCTCGGACCCGGCCGAGTGGTGCTCACCGAACCAGGCCTCGTCGTAGCCGCAGCGGTCGAGCCACTGCACGAGTTCGAGGTCGGTCTGCAGGGCGAGCGTCGGATTGATCCCGGGCTTGTGGAAAGGCGCCAGGAAGATGCCGAAGCGAAGCCGCGGTGCCATGGATGCCCCTCCGTGGGTGTTGCGCAGACCATAGCTTGGCGCCAGGCTGCAATGCTTGCAATCTCCGGAGGGCAGGCGCTTCCGCGTTGCCGTGATGCCAGCGCGTGGTAAACAATCCCCAAGGACCATCACGTCGGGAGGAACACGATGACGCTCAAGGCAACGCTGCTCACAGCCACGCTTCTTGGGGGCGCCACCCTGCTCGCGGCGCTCGGTGGAACCGCCGCGCGCGCCGAGGATGCCCCGATCCGCATCGGCGTGATCGCCGAGGCGTCCAGCATCGCGGGTGCGGCGATCCCCAACGCGGCGCAGCTCGCCGCGGACGAGATCAACGCGGCAGGTGGCGTCCAGGGGCGCAAGATCGAGATCGTCGCCTATGACGACCACTCCTCCTCCGCCGACGCGGTGCGCGCCTTCCAGCGCGCGGCCACGCAGGACCACGTCAATGCCGTGATCGCGAGCTACATCAGCGAGGTCGTGCTGGCGCTGGAGCCGTGGTCGGCCCGGCTCAAGATGCCGATGGTCACGCCGGGCGCTGCCAGCAACGAGATCAGCCAGGAGGTCAAGAAGAACTACGACCGCTTCAAGTACGTGTTCCACGGCTACCTGACCTCGGCCTTCCTCGCGCAGTCCGTGTGCGACGGCGCCAAGGACCTGCTCGTGGACGGACTCCACATGAAGTCCGCCGTCATCATGAGCGAGGACGCAGCCTGGACCGGGCCGCTCGATGCCGGCTACGAGGCGTGCCTGCCCAAGGCCGGCCTCAAGGTGCTGGACCACATCCGCTTCTCGCCCGACACCAACGACTTCACGCCCCTCTTCAACCGCATCGAGGGCGAGAAGCCCGACGTCATCGTCACCGGCATCAGCCACGTCGGCGTGCAGCCCACGGTGCAGTGGACGAGCCAGCAGGTGCCGATCCCGATGTTCGGCATCTCGTCCCAGGCCACGTCGAGCACGTTCTGGAAGGACACCAACGGCGCCACGCAGGGCGTCGTGTTCCAGTCCACGTCGGCGCCCGGCGTCGCGGTCACGCCGAAGTCGGTCCCGTTCATGGACGCCTACCAGAAGCGGTTCGGCGCCTTCCCGTCCTACGCCGGGTTCACCGCCTACGACGAGGTCTATTACATCACCGACGCGATCAAGCGCGCCGGCACGACCGATGCCGACAAGCTCGTCACCGCGCTGGAAGCCACCAATTGGGTGGGCACGATCGGCCGCATCGCGTTCTACGGTCGCGACGATCAGTTCCCCCACGCGATGAAATATGGTCCGGGCTTCGTGACCGGCCTCATCGTCGAGTGGGAGAAGGGCAAGCAGGTCGCAATCTGGCCGAAGGACGTCGCGGTCGGCCAGCTCACGTTCCCGTCCTTCATCAAGACAGCGCAAGCGGCGCAGTAGCAGGACCGGCGGCGCAGCAGGTGAGGGTGGGGGCAATCATGCTCGCCACCCAGATCCTCATTGACGGTTTCGCGATCAGCGCGCTCTACGCGCTGGGCGCGATCGGCTTCACCCTGATCTTCGGCGTCTCCGGCGTGCTCAACCTCAGCCACGGGGCGCTGATGGTTGTCGCCGCCATCGCCGCGTGGGCGCTCTCGGAGCAGCTGGGCTGGGGCACCTATGGCGGCGCGCTCGGCGGCGTCGCCGTCGGGCTGGCGGTGGCGCTGCTCACCTACTTCGTCGTCGTCCGCCCGATCCAGCGCTCGCGCCGGATCGCCGCCGAGGAGAAGGAGATCTTCGTCCTCACGGCGACCCTGCTCTGGGGCATCATGATCCAGGACCTCGTCGCCTACCTCTACACGAGCAACCCGCGCACGGTGCGCCCGCTCTGGCCCGGCGTGGTGGGCGTGCTCGGGCAGCGGACGCCCGTGAACGAAATCCTGACGGCGGCGGTGTGCTGGGCGGTGATCGGCCTGCTCTGGCTGTTCGTGAACCGCACGCGGTCGGGCAAGGTGCTGCTCGCGGCGAGCATCAACGCGCGCGGCGTCACGCTGCTCGGCTTCGAGCTGTCCAGCATCTACGTGCTTGTCTGGACGATCTACGGCATCCTCGCTTCGGTGGCGGGCGTGCTGCTCGCGATGTTCCTCGGCGTCAGCACCGACAGCGTGGGGCCGCTCACGGCGAGCGCGTTCTCGATCGTGGTCCTGGGCGGCCTCGGCAGCGTCTCGGGATCGCTGCTCGCGGCCTACGTGGTCGGCTACCTGGAGACGGTGACGGCTTACCTAATCTCGCCCGCGATTCGCACCATCCCGGCCCTGGTCCTGCTGGTGCTCGTAATTTACGTACGCCCGCAAGGGCTGCTCGGGCGTCGGTAGCGATGCGGCGCACCCTCGTGATCAGCGTGCTCGCGCTTGTCGCCGCGGCGACGCTGCCGCTCTGGGTGTCCGCCTACGTGCTCGGGCTGCTGACGACGGCCTACTACTTCGGCGTCTTCGCCATGTCATGGGACCTCTTGTTCGGCTTCGCGGGCGAGGTCAATTTCGGCCCCACGTTCCTGGTCGGCCTCGGCGCCTACACGGCCGGCATCCTCGACAATCTCTACGGCTGGCCCATCGCGGCCTGCGCCGCGGCGGGCACGCTCGCGGCGGTCGTGGGCGGCGTCCTGCTCGCGCTGCCGGCGCTGCGGCTGCGCGGCCCGTATTTCGGCCTCGTCACGCTCGTCGCGGTGCTGATCCTGCAGCAGTGCATCGTGATCTTCGCCGGGCTGACGGGGGGCGAGATCGGGCTGACCATCCCCGACATCATCTCGGTTGACGCCGGAACCAACTACTGGTTCGCCCTCGGCTTCCTGGCGGTGAGCGGGGCGATCCTGTTCGGTTTGTCGCGCTCGCCGCTCGGCCTCATCCTGCAGGCGAGCGGCCAGGATGCGACAGCCGCGGGCGCGCTCGGCTTCAACGTCGCCAAGCACAAGCTCGCCGCGTTCTGCATCAGCGCGTTCTTCTCCGGCCTCGCTGGCGCGCTGCTCGTGTTCTACCAGGGCACGGCGTCTGTGGGCACGGTCGTGGACATCGCGCTCGGCGTGCAGATCATCATCGCGGCCGTGCTCGGCGGTCGGCGCACCATCCTGGGCGGCGCGCTCGGCGCTATCTTCCTGATCGGCGCGGGCGAGGTGCTCCGCCCGCTCGGCCAGCTCAACACCTTCGTCGTCGCGGCCATCGCGCTCGGGGTGATCCTGTTCTTCCCCGACGGCTTCCTAGGTGCTGCACTCCGCCGAGGGGAACGCGGTTGAGCGAGCCATTGCTCTCCGTTCGCGGCCTGACCAAACGGTTCGGCGGCCTCGTCGCCGTCAAGGATCTCGATTTCGAAATTCGCGGCGGCGAGATCCTCGGGCTGATCGGTCCGAACGGCTCGGGCAAGTCCACGGCGATGAAGCTTGTCATGGGTCTGGAGCGACCGAATGCCGGGTCCGTTCGCCTGCTCGGGCGCGAAGTCGCCGGGCTGCCCGCCCACCGCATCGCCCGCGCCGGCATCGGCATCGTCTTCCAGCACTCGCGCCCGCTGCACCGCCAGACCGTGCTGGAGCACGTCAAGCTCGCGCTCTTGCCCGACAGCCTGCTGCGCCTCTTCGCCGACCCGGCGATCGAGGCGCGGGCGCGCGCCATCGCGGAGCGGGTCGGCCTCGGCGCGGTGCTCGACCGCCACCCCGGCACGCTGCCCTTCGCGGACCTCCGGCGCATGGAGATGGCCAAGGCCGTCGCGCGCGACCCCAAGGTGGTGCTCGTGGACGAGCCGTTTGCCGGGCTGACGACGGGTGAGGTCGCAACCTTCTCCGATCTGATCCGCGGCTTCCGTGACGAGGGGCGCGCGGTGCTGCTCGTGGACCACAACGTGAAGAGCGTGGCCGCCCTCGTGGACCGCGTGCTCGCCCTCTATCTCGGCGAGCGCATCGCGGAAGGCAGCGCGGACGCGGTGATGGCGGACGAGACGGTGCGCCGGGTCTATCTCGGCGGCGCGATCACGACGGCTGCCCGGCCCGAGCTGGCCCGGCGCGGGGAGGCGCCGCTTCTCGCCATTGAGGATTTGACCGTCCATTACGGTAAAGCGCAGGCGCTGGACCGTGTGAGGCTCGCGGTCCACGAAGGCGAGTTCGTCTCCGTCGTGGGCCTCAACGGCGCGGGCAAGACGACGCTGTTCAACGCGATCTCGGGTCTCGTGCCCTATGCGGGTGCGATAAGCTGGGACAGGGGCAGCCTCGCCCAGCGAAGCGCCGCCGCCATAGCGCGGGGCGGGCCAAAGGGCGGAATCGTGCAGTGCCCGGAGACGCGCGAGCTGTTCGGCGACCTGAGCGTGCGCGAGAACCTTGACCTCGGCGGCCAGCACCTATCCAAGGTGGAGGCGGCACGACAGCTCGATGGGCTGCTCGACCTCTTCCCTATCCTGCAATCCCGCGAGGGGCAGACGGCACGCACGCTGTCAGGGGGTGAGCAGCAGATGCTCGCCATCGCCCGTGCCCTGATGATGCGTCCGCGGCTGCTGATCCTCGACGAGCCGACGCTGGGCCTCGCCCCGGTGATCCTGGAAACGCTCTCGAAGGCGCTGGAGCGGCTGCGCCAGACGACGCCGATCACGGTGCTGCTCGGCGAGCAGAACGTGACCTTCGCGCTTCCCCACGCCGACCGGGTGTATGTGCTGGACCACGGCCGGATCACCTGGGAAGGCGATCCCGGCCGCTTCGCGCGCGAGATGGGGACGGGGTATCTGTAAGCAATTATCCACTTCGCGATCACGACGATTAGTTGTTCCACAGTCGAATCCGGCTCATTTCGCTATTTCAGGATGGCGAGGCCAGCCAAGCCGGCGGCGTAGGCCGTGACCAGGGTAGCCAGAATGGCCCAGAGATAGGCTTTGCCGGGCTTATCGGCGAGATCAGCTTTAGTTGCGAGGTGAGGTAGGGTGGCGCGAATCTGCTCGTCAAGCCGAACTATAAGCGGTTCCAATCGGCCAAGCGTTGCCTTCAACTCACGCACATCGCCCTCAAGCCGGTCTACTCGCGCATCCATGTCGGGATCGTGCGGGCCGCCACCTCCTCCGTTGCCTCCGCGAAGCTTCTGTCTAAGGTCGTTGTTCTCTTTGAGAAGCCGCCCAATCCGCTCCTCAAACGTCATTTATCTCTCCGCCCGCTAGCGTGGCCAGCCTAACCAGCGCAACGCGCCCGTCCGCAAGATTACGGCCAGCTACATCTAATGCACTCAGCAACGGATCACGAAACTCTGACGGAAGAACATTAGCGTCAAGTATGGGACGCAGCGCAGTCAACATAGCTTCATTGGAGTCCAGGAGGCTGCTGACTGTACGCACAAAGAGTTTAATAGCTTCAGCGGTGGCTTGGTGGCTGCCATCACTCTCGCTCATCGCATCTCTGCCTTTCGGCTGCATGTTCTAGCCATTCTCTAGCCAGTTCTGGCTATTGCGGAACTCGCCCGGCCGCATTGTTGCGCCGCAGCCATCACGAAGGAGGTGCCCGTGCAACTCGCGGACGAGGCGCAGCGACAATGGAAAGCTGGCCAGCCGCTCAAGGTCATGCTGCATCGCAGCGACATAGCTGGACACCTCGCTAACATCGTCGAACCCGGCAGCCACACCTCCCCCGCCTCCAAGCGAAAAAATCTGTAAGCGTGGACCGAGTTCCCTCGACTTGTGACGAGAGCAGCGCCTCCTTCCATACATAGGCATAAAGAAATATGTTCGGGTCGGGAAGGAGTTGTGTCAGCCTATCGAGCCGACCAAGAGCCCGGTCTGCCCTGCCGAGGAGCGGTGAAGCGGCTGCAACTCGATAGGGGGATGCGGCGGCAGGGGCGGCGGCAAGAAGGCCGAACCGTCTCGCCTCCGACAGCCGTTTTCACGAAGCGGCCAAGACGGGAAGGTGCAGCGCACAAGGCGGGACGAGAAGCTTTGCTCAGCATGTTGCTATTTTAGCAAAAGCTTATCTGCTTTAACAAGCTTCAGCCTTGTTTTCAGACCGTTAAATAAGCAAGCCGGTGAAGGTTAGGCGGCGTCCGTCTCACGTCCGCCCTCTAGCGCCGCCGCAATCTCGCCCTCTAGCACCTCGCATTTGACTTGCTAAAGCGCTCGTTTTCATGCCGACCGACCCCGGCGCAGGGCGCCGAGGCCAGATTTCAGTCCGAAAACCGCCCAGCCTAGGTACGCCGCACCTCGACCCCCGGCGCCGAGAACGGGTCCTGCCCCTGCATCCCATCCTGGATGCCGCCTTGCGGCACCTGCCCCTGAGGCGTCACGCCGTCCACAGCGTGCGGCAGGAACTGCGCAAGTTGGCTCAGCAGGTCATGCGGCTGCATATTCGTCTGCTGCGCCCACTGATTGACCTGCTGATCACCGAACACCTGGTGCAGCTGCTGCGGCGTGACCGGGTGGTTCTGGCCGTTCGACACCCAACTCTGGGCGACGTTCCCCAGGCCCGCTTGCTGAAAGCGGCTGACGAGGCTCATCAACCCGCCCGCTGTCCCACCGCTCGCCTGAGCGCCCGACTGGGCACCCGCTCCCCCGCCGCCCAATAGCGACGAGAGAATGCCACTCACGGGCGACTGCTGGGCCTGGCCGCCCATCAACCCACCCAGTACCGAATCCAGCAACGACATTAGAGTGCCCTCCTCTGGCCAAAGATCAGATGATAGATCCAGAGCACGACGATTGCCCCGACGACGGCAACGAACATGCTCCAGATGTTGAACCCGTTCACCCCGCCATAGCCGAACTGAGCGAAGATCCAGCCGCCGACCACCGCGCCGATGATGCCCAGCACGATGTCCAGGATGATGCCCTCACCCGAGTTGTTGACGACCTTGCTCGCGATGAAGCCCGCGATCAACCCGAGGACGATCCAGCCTATGATGCTCACTGCCTACGCTCCCGTCCTAAGCGGGCATGGTGCCCACACATCCTTTGTTAACTCGGCAACGACGCGGTTAGTTGCCTGTCAAGGATACAGCAAGCAGTGGTGTAGTGCCCGGCCATCACATTTTTTTAATCTGACCACGCACGCCCACAGCTGCCCGCATCCGGCAATACCTTACACGTTGAATCGGAAGAGCAATACGTCTCCGTCCCGCACGGTGTAGTCCCGCCCCTCGATCCGCAGCCGCCCGGCCTCGCGCGCGCCCTGCTCACCCCCGAGCGCCACGTAGTCCTCGTAAGAGATCGTCTCCGCCGCGATGAAGCCGCGCTCGAAATCCTGGTGGATCACGCCGGCTGCCTGCGCCGCGCGCGTGCCCCGCGGGATCGTCCAGGCGCGCGCCTCCTTCGGCCCCACCGTGAAGTAGGTGACGAGGCCGAGCAGCTCATAGCCGGCACGGATCAGCCGGGCGAGGCCGCTGTCGTGCAGGCCCAGCCCCTCCAGGAACTCGGCCCGCTCGCCTTCAGGAAGCTGCGCGACCTCCGCCTCGATGGCGGCGGACACCACCACGCACCCGGCACCCTCCGCCTTCGCCAGCTCGCCGACGCGTGCGCTCAGCGTGTTCCCTGTCGCCGCCGCGTCCTCGTCCACGTTGCAAGCGTAGAGCACGGGTTTGCTCGTCAGCAGTTGCAGCCGGCGCGCTGCCTCCTGATCGGCGGGCGCGATGGCAGTGCGCGCCGGGCGCCCGGCCTGTAGGGCGTCGAGGATCGGGCCGATCAGCGCAACCTGCACCTGCGCCTCGCGGTCGCTCCCCCGCATCCGCTTCTGCAGGCCCGGCAGACGCCGCTCCAAGCTATCCAGGTCGGACAGCATCAGCTCGGTCTCGACCGTCTCCGCGTCGCGGATCGGGTCCACGCCGCCCTCGACGTGAACCACGTCCGGGTCCTCGAAGCAGCGCAGCACGTGGACGATGGCGTCCACCTCGCGGATGTTGGCGAGGAACTGGTTGCCCAGCCCTTCCCCCTTGGAAGCGCCCCGCACCAACCCGGCGATATCCACGAACTCCAGGTTCGTCGGCACGATCCGCGCCGACTTGCCGATGACCGCGAGCCGGTCGAGCCGCGGGTCCGGCACCGCGACCCGGCCCACGTTGGGCTCGACGGTGCAGAACGGGTAATTCGCTGCCTGCGCCGCGGCGGTGGCCGTCAGTGCGTTGAAGAGCGTGCTCTTGCCCACGTTGGGCAGGCCCACGATGCCGCAGTTGAAACCCATCTAAGCAGCGTCCTGTGTGAGAAGGGCGACGCGCGTCATGAACTCCTCGGGCCGCCCCTGCGCGAGCAGCGGCGCCGCGTCCGCCACCGCATCGAGGAGGGCGGCGAGCCAGCCTTGGTCCGCCTTGGCGAAGTCGCCGAGGACGTGGCCCTGCACCCGCTCCTTGGCTCCGGGGTGCCCGATCCCGAGCCGGACGCGCCAGTAATCCTGCGTGCCCAGCACGCGGTCCATGCTGCGCAGCCCGTTATGCCCGGCCGCACCCCCGCCGCGCTTGACCCTCACCTTGCCCGGTGCCAGGTCCAACTCGTCGTGGAACGCCGTGATGCTCTCCGGCCCCAGTTTGTAGAACGCGGCGGCCGGCTGCACGCTCTCGCCCGAACCGTTCATGTAGGTGAGCGGCTTGAGCAGCAGCACGCGCTCGCCGCCCACGCTCCCCTCGGTGACGGCACCCTTGAACCGCTGGCGCCACGGGCCGAACCCGTGGATGTGCGCGATGCGGTCCACGGCCATGAAGCCGATGTTGTGGCGCTGCCGGGCCATGCCAGGCTCGGGATTGCCGAGCCCGGCCCACAGCAGCACAGGCTACTTCTTCGCGGCAGGCTTCGCCGGCGCTGCCGGCTTCGCGGCGGGCGCGGCCTTGGCACCGCCTTTCCCGGCGGGAGCCGCGCTCTTGGCCGAATCCGCGGCCGCCTCGGCGACCGCTGTCTCGGCACCCTTCGTGGGCGGCGCCACGGTCGCGACCACGAAGTCGCGGTCGGTGATGACCGGCTTCACGTTCTCGGCATTGCGCAGATTGCTGAAGCGTACAGTGTCGTTGATGTCGAGGCCTGAGAGATCGGCCATGAGGCTCTCCGGCACCGTGTCCGGGTCGGCCAGCACCTCGACCGTGTGGCGCACGACGTTGAGCACGCCGCCGCGCTTGATGCCGGGGCTCGCGCCCTCGCCCTCGAAGTGGACGGCGACGGCGACGCGGATGCGCTGGCCGGGCGCGAGGCGCTGGAAGTCCACGTGCCGCGGCCGGTCGGTGACGGGATGGAACTGCACCTCGCGGATCAGCGCACGCTCGCTCTTGCCCGCGACGCTGACCTCATACAAGCGCGAGCGCCAGCCGCCACGGGTCAGCTCGCGCGTGACGATCCGGGGATCGAGCGCGATGAGGGCGGGCTCCTGCTTGGCGCCGTAGATGATGCCGGGAACGAGGCCTGCCCGCCGGGTCGCGCGCGCCGCTCCCGTGCCGGCCCGCTCGCGGGAAGCGGCCTCGATCTGGGTGTAGTTGGCCATGGCCTTGCTCCAACGCGAAGCGGCTCCGCGCCAACCAACCCGGCCGGCGCGAGTAGCCGCGTGAGACGAACAGCATATGCGCCGGCCTCCAAGGGTGCCGGCGCGCGGTCGGGCCTGTAGCCTAACGCGGCTGTGACGGCAAGCCTCGTGGGCGCTTGGGACGGCCGTGCGTAGAGAGCGGTGGACGGGACGAACTCCGTCCGCAACGAGAGGAAACCTTCATGCGCAAGTCCCTGCTCATGGCTGGGCTGCTGGCTGCCACGCTCACCGGCACCGGCGGAATCGCCTACGCCCAGCAATCGCCGGGGTCCCCGCCCGGCACTCCCCCCGGACCCGGAAACCCGCCAGCCGCGCCGCCGGGCGGTCAGAACGGCGGGCCGCCGGGTGGCGGCCAGATGATGGTAGGCCCCATGGGCCCCGGTATGCACCATCCGCCGCATGGGATGATGAATCCCATGATGATGGGTGGTCCTGCCGCCGGACGCGAGATGGAAGAGAACATGATGATGCACATGCACCCGCCTAAGGGCGCGGTGTTCATGTTCCGCGACGGCGACCAGCGTGTCCTTATCAAGTGTGCGGACGACGAGCCGACGAAGGCTTGCGTGGACGGTGCGACCACGCTCATCGACAAGCTCGGTGGGATGCCCGAGAGCGGAAGTCAGGGCACGCAGGATCAAGGCAACCAAGGCCCAGGTAATCAAGGCCCAGGCAACCAGAACCAAGGCAACCAGAACCAGTGATCTAGGGGTCGGGCCGCGACGGATATGGTGCCGCCGCGGCCCGTCTTCCCCTCATTCGTTGGGTGTCAACTCCGCGGCAGCGACGATCCATCCGCGTGCTGCTCGGTTGCACGGCGGGACCAGGTCAGTCCGCCGCGTCCGCGACCTCGGTCTTCGGCTTGTGCTTCAGCGTAGCCATCTTATCCTGGACATGCCGGCTGAACACGTATTCCGCCGGACGCTGCTTGCTGAGGTCGATCTCGGGTGCCATCGGCCCTTCCGTGCGTGGGCCGCGCAGCGCCACCATCGCCGTCTTGAGCGGGTGCTTCACCGCATCCACCACCGCCGTCGATTCATACCCCGAGTGGACCATGCAGTCGGCGCACTTCTCGTAGTTGCCCGTCCCGTACTTGTCCCAATCGGTGGTCTCCATCAGCTCCTTGTAGGAGCTGGCGTAGCCTTCCCCCAGCAAGTAGCACGGCCGCTGCCAGCCGAAGACGTTGCGGGTAGGTTTCCCCCAGGGCGTGCAGACGTAGTTCTCGTTGCCGGCCAGGAAGTTCATGAACAGCGGCGACTGCGTGAAGCGCCAGCCTTTGCCCTTGCCGTTGCGCAGGATGTCGCGGAACAGCTCCTTGGTCTTGCGGCGCGTAAGGAAATGCGCCTGGTCCGGGGCGCGCTCATAGGCGTAGCCGGGGCTGGTCATGATGCCATCCACGCCCATGGCCATCACCTCGTCGAAGAAGCGGGCCACGCGCTCCGGCTCCGCACCGTCGAACAGGGTGCAGTTGATGCTGATGCGGAACCCGCGCTCCTTCGCGCGCTTGATCGCGGCCACGGCGCGGTCGAACACGCCGTCCTGGCTCACCGAGCGGTCGTGCATCTGGCGGTCGCCGTCGAGGTGCACGTCCCACGAGAAGCGGGAGTGCGGCTCGAACTGGTCCAGCTTCTTCTCCAGGAGCAGCGCGTTCGTGCAGAGATACACGAACTTGCCGCGCCCGAGGATCTCGCGAACCATCTGCGGCATCTCCTTGTGCAGGAGCGGCTCGCCACCCGCGATCGCGACCACGGGCGCGCCACACTCATCCACGGCCTGCACCGCGTCCGCGACCGACAGCCGCTGGTTCAGGATCTCCGCCGGGTAGTCGATCTTTCCACACCCGGAGCACGCCAGGTTGCAGCGGAAGAGCGGCTCAAGCATCAGCACCAGCGGGTAGCGCTTGCGCCCCTGCAGATGCTGCTTGACCACATAGGCACCAACACGCGCCACTTGCTGCAAGGGCACCGACATTCCTGAACTCTCCTTAGGCTACTTCTGCTGGGAACTTGAAGCGCACGTCCTCGGCAACTCCGGCAAGCGCTGCCACCTCGACAGGGCCGAATCGCCGCAACCCATCGATCACGCCCTGGACGAGCATCTCGGGTGCTGATGCGCCGGCCGTGAGGCCCACGGTGCCTACGCCTGCGAACCACTCCGGTTGCAGCGCGGCAGCATCGTCTATCAGATAGCTCGGCAATCCGAGCTCGGCGCCGATCTCGCGCAGACGGTTGCTGTTCGAGCTGTTCCGGCTGCCGACCACCAGGATCATCTCCACCTGCTGCGCCAGGTCCCGAACCGCTTGTTGGCGGTTCTGGGTCGCGTAGCAGATGTCGCGCACGTCGGGGCCGACGATGGCCGGGAAGCGCGCCTGGAGGGCGGCGATGATGCCGCGCGTATCGTCCACCGAGAGCGTGGTCTGCGTCACGTAGGCGAGGTGGTCCGGCGTGCCGACATCGAGCGTCGCCACATCCTCCACCGTCTGCACGAGATGGACGCGACCGGGGATCTGCCCGATCGTGCCCTCCACCTCCGCGTGCCCGGCGTGCCCCACGAGCACGATTTCGCGACCACCTGCCGCATAGCGCCGCCCCTCGGCGTGGACCTTGGCGACCAGCGGGCAGGTCGCGTCAATGACGGGGAGCTGCCGCTCGCGCGCCACCTGCTCGACACGCTTGGCAACCCCGTGCGCGCTGAACACGGTCATGCCGCCGGGCGGGATCTCGTTCAACTCGTCCACGAACACGGCACCGCGCCGACGCAGATCCTCGACGACATGACGGTTGTGCACGATCTCGTGACGGACGTAGATAGGAGGGCCGAATTTCGCGAGCGCCCGCTCGACGATCTCGATCGCCCGCTCGACGCCTGCGCAAAACCCTCGCGGCTGGGCCAAAACGACGCGCATAGGACTCCTTCCGCCTGAACCGCCCTAGAACGCAGGACCGTGCAGATAGTGCCCCTCAAGGGCGCCGCGAACCAGGGCTTGTGGCTCGCGCAGTGCAGCACTGTGCCAAATAAGCAACAGGGAACCAACCAGGTGGCCGGCGCGTATGGCACGGGCGGGGTGGCTTGGCTAGGCTCGCACGACCTTGCCACTTCGGACGGCATGGCCTAACCGGAGCCGGGGCTCCCGCATCGGCGGGCGCCACCCCGCTTCCGCCCGACATTCTTCAGCCGCCTGGACCATCCAGGCGGGGAGCTTGGTTGACCGATGAATGCTACTCCGCGTCCGCCCCGCCCCGACACCCCAGCCCTCGACCGCGTGCGTTTTCCTCATGACCTGCGCAACCTCTCTGTCGAGCAGCTGCGCCAGGTCGCCGACGAGTTGCGCGCCGAGACCGTGGATGCCGTCAGCACCACTGGCGGCCATCTCGGTGCCTCCCTCGGTGTCATCGAGCTCACGGTGGCGCTCCACGCCATCTTCGACACGCCGGGCGACCGCGTGATCTGGGACGTTGGCCACCAGGCGTATCCCCACAAGATTCTGACCGGCCGCCGCGACCGCATACGTACTCTGCGCCAGGGCAGCGGCCTCTCCGGATTCACGCGCCGCGTCGAGAGCGAATACGACCCGTTCGGCGCCGCCCACAGCTCCACCTCGATCTCCGCCGGGCTCGGCATGGCCGTCGCCAACGAGTTGCTGGCCAAGCAGGGCGACAAGGCGCGCGCGGACCGGCATGTCGTCGCCGTCATCGGCGATGGCGCCATGAGCGCCGGCATGGCCTACGAGGCGATGAACAACGCTGGCGCCCGGCGCTCGCGGCTGGTCGTGATCCTCAACGACAACGACATGAGCATCGCGCGGCCCGTAGGCGCCATGAGCGCCTACCTCTCCCGCCTCATGTCCTCACGCCAGTTCCTCAGCCTGCGCGACCTCGCGGCACGCATGGCCAAGCGCTTCCCACGCGGCATCGAGGTGGCCGCCCGGCGCGCCGAGGAGTATGCACGCGGCATCCTCACCGGCGGCACGCTCTTCGAGGAGCTGGGCTTCTACTACGTCGGACCCATTGACGGCCACAACCTCGACCACCTGCTCCCCGTCCTGCGCAACGTGCGCGATGCCGAGGAAAATGGGCCGATCCTGCTCCACGTCATCACCAAGAAGGGCAACGGCTACGCCCCTGCCGAGCAATCGGCCGACAAGTATCATGGCGTCTCCAAGTTCAACGTGCTCACCGGCGAGCAGGTCAAGGCACCCCCCGGACCGCCAAGTTATACCCGCGTCTTCGCGGATGCCCTGATTGCCGAGGCCGAGCGCAACTCCAGGATCGTCGCCATCACCGCCGCCATGCCCACCGGCACCGGACTCGACCGCTTCAGCGCCCGTTTCCCGGACCGCACCTTCGATGTCGGCATCGCCGAGCAGCACGCCGTCACCTTCGCCGCAGGCATGGCGACCGAGGGACTGCGCCCTTGGTGCGCGATCTACTCCACCTTCCTGCAGCGCGCCTACGATCAGGTGGTCCATGACGTGGCCATCCAGAAGCTGCCCGTCCGCTTCGGGATGGACCGCGCCGGGCTGGTCGGCGCTGACGGGGCAACCCATGCCGGCGCCTTCGATCTCGCCTACCTGGGCTGCCTTCCCGGTTTCGTGCTGATGGCGCCGAGCGACGAGGCCGAGCTGGTCCATATGGTCGCGACCGCAACCGCCATAGACGACGGGCCGAGCGCCGTCCGCTATCCGCGCGGCGAGGGCACCGGCGTCCAGCTTCCCGCCCGCGGCGAGGTGTTGCCGATCGGGCGCGGGCGGGTGCTTCGCGAGGGCGGCAAGGTCGCCATCCTCTCCCTCGGAACCCGGCTCGCGGACGCGCTCCGCGCCGCGGATGAGCTGGCCGCCCGCGGCCTGCCCGCGACCGTCGCCGACGCGCGCTTTGCCAAGCCCTTCGACGCCGCTCTGGTCGAGCAGCTCGCCCGGCACCATGAAGTCCTCGTCACCATCGAGGAAGGCAGCAGCGGCGGCTTCTCGGCGCTCGTCATGCAGCACCTCGCCCGGCGCGGCCTGCTCGATGGGGGTCTTCGCTTCCGCCCAATGACGCTGCCCGACCGCTTCCAGGACCACGATACCCCGTCCCAGCAGCTCGTCGAGGCCGGGCTGACCGCCCGCGACATCGTGACCACGGTCATGGGTGCGCTCGGGCGCGAGGTCTCCAAGCTAATGCCTGTCCGATGATCCAGCGCCGCTTCCTCCTCTTTGCATTCTTGGCCGCGCCCCTCTTCCCCGGCGCCCAGGCCCGAGCGCAACGTGATCCCTCAGCGCCCATCGCGCAGCTCGACACGGCCCTGCTCGCCGCCATGCGCATGGGCACGGGCACGCCGTTCGCGCAGCGTTACCAGGCCATCGCTCCCGCCGTGGAGAATGCCTTCGACCTGCCCGGCGTCCTCGCCGCCTCGGTCGGCCTGGGCTGGGCCAGCCTCACGTCCCAGCAGAAGCAGGAGCTTCTCGCCGTCTTCACCCGCTACACCATCGCCAGCTACGCAGCGAATTTCGACAGCTACAATGGGCAGACCATCGAGATCCTGCCGCAGTTCCAGCGCCAGGTCGGCCAGGACGTCGTCGTGGCAACCCAGATCGTGCCCACGCACGGCGAGCCCACCCGGCTCGACTACGTGATGCACGAGACCCCAAGGGGCTGGCGCGCCGTGGACGTGCTGGCCGAAGGCTCCATCAGCCGCGTCGCCGTCCAGCGGTCCGATTTCCGCTCCCTGCTCGCCGGCGGCAATCCGGAGCCGCTCATCGCCAGCCTTAACGAGAAGGTGGCTTCCTTGTCCGGCACCGCGAGTTCCCCATAGGCACCCCGTCATGGACTTCTTCGCCACCGCCGCAGACCTCGTCGCCGCCGCGGGTCTCGTGCAGGGTGCGTTCAGCCTGGCGCTCGCCCGTCGCTTCGCGTCCTGCCCGGCGGCCGTGCCGAGCGTGCGGCCGCCTGTCACAGTGCTCAAGCCGCTCCACGGCGACGAACCTCTGCTCGAGGACGCACTCGCCTCGCTCTGCGCCCAGGACTACCCCGGCCTCCAGGTCGTGTTCGGCGTGCAGGATCCGGCCGACCCGGCCTTGCACACGGTCCGTCGCCTCCGTGCCCGGTATCCTGCGCTCGATGTCTCCGTCGTCGTCAACGCCGCGCAGCACGGGCTGAACCGCAAGGTCGGCAACCTCATCAACATGTATCCCACCGCCAAGCACGACCTGATCGTGATCGCGGACAGCGACATGCATACGGCGCCAGGCTACCTCGACCAGATCGTGGCGGCCTTGGAAGCGCCCGGCGTTGGCCTGGTCACGACGCTCTACGCCGGGCTGCGCTCGAACGAGGGCCTGGTGGCGCGGTTGGCTGCCGCCGGCATCAATCACGGCTTCCTGCCCGGCTACCTGTTCGCCCACGCGCTGCTCGGCCGGCAGGACTGCCTCGGCGCGACCATGGCGCTCCGGCGCGAGACGCTGGAGAGGGCGGGCGGGCTCGCCGCGTTGGCCGATCACCTCGCCGATGACGCCGTGCTGGGCCGCCGTGTGCGCGCGCTGGGTTTCCGCGTGGCGCTGGCCGGCACCGTGCCCGCGACGACCGTGCCGGAATCCGCGATGCCCTCGCTGTTCGCTCACGAGCTGCGCTGGGCGCGCACGACGCAGAAGCTGGAGCCGTTGGGCTACGCGCTCTCGGTCATGCAGTATCCGCTCGCCTGGGCGATGCTCGGCGTCGCCTTTGGCCCAGACATGCGTTGGACTTGGGCCGCGCTCGGACTCACCTGGGTCTTGCGCTGGCTCACGACGCGCGGCGTCGAGCGCGCTCTCGGCCTCAGCTCCGGACTTGGGGCCTGGTGCCTGCCGGTGCGCGACCTCTTGTCGGTTGCCGTGCTCCTGGCCAGCTACGGGGGCGACCAAGTCGCGTGGCGTGGCCATATCCTGCGCGCCGACGCGCCGGCGCTGCTGCCTGAGAAGGGATTGACTGTCCTATGATGAAGACCCTGTTCCTGCAGCCTCCGTCCTTCGGTGGCTTCGACGGCGGCGCCGGCTCGCGCTACCAGGCCAAGCGCGAGATACGCTCGTTCTGGTTCCCGACCTGGCTTGCCCAGCCAGCAGCCCTCGTGCCCGGCAGCAAGCTCATTGACGCGCCGCCTGCGCGGATTGGCATGGAGCCGGTGCTGCGCGAGGCACGCGAGCGCGAGCTGTGCGTCATCCACACCTCGACCCCGAGCTTCGCCTCGGACGTGAAGGTTGCCCAGCAGCTCAAGGACGCGAACCCCTCGCTCCTCGTCGGCTTCGTCGGTGCGAAGGTCGCCGTCCAGCCCGAGGAAAGCCTGCGTCAGGGGGGTCCCATAGACTTCGTTGCGCGCAACGAGTTCGACTTCACGATCAAGGAGGTCGCGGAAGGGCGCGAGCTGTCGCGCGTGGACGGCATCTCCTGGCGCGACCGCGACGGCGCAATCCAGCATAACAAGGATCGTGCCGTGATCGAGGACATGGATAGCCTGCCCTTCGTCACGGAGGTCTATAAGCGCGACCTGCGGATCGAGGACTACTTCATCGGCTACCTGCTCCACCCTTATGTCTCGCTCTACACGGGGCGTGGCTGCAAGTCGCGCTGCACGTTCTGCCTCTGGCCGCAGACGGTCGGCGGGCATCGCTACCGCACCCGCAGCCCAGGCCACGTCGCCGAGGAGATCCAGGAGGGGCGGCGCCTGTTCCCCCAGGTCCGCGAGTGGTTCTTCGACGACGACACCTTCACCGACGACCTTCCCCGCGCCGAGGCCATCGCGCGCGAGCTGGGCAAGATGGGCGTCGCCTGGTCCTGCAACGCCAAGGCCAACGTGCCGCGCGAGACGCTGAAGGTGCTGCGCGACAACGGCTTGCGACTGCTGCTCGTCGGCTACGAGAGCGGCAACCAGCAGATCCTCTACAACATCAAGAAGGGCATGAGGATCGAGGTCGCCAAGCAGTTCACGAAGGACTGCCACGAGCTGGGCATCAAGATTCACGGCACCTTCATCGTGGGCCTGCCGGGCGAGACGCAGGAGACCATCCAGGAGACGATTCGGTTCGCCCAGGAGATCAACCCGCACACCCTGCAGGTGTCCCTGGCAGCACCCTATCCCGGCACGTTCCTGCACAAGCAAGCGGTCGAGAACGGCTGGCTCGACGAAGCGAACGCGGAGCTGGTGGACGAGCACGGCGTGCAGGTAGCGCCCCTGCACTACCCGCATCTCAGCCATACCGAGATCTATGACTCCGTCGAGACCTTCTATCGCCAGTTCTACTTCCGCGCTCCCAAGATCGCTTCGATCGTGGGCGAGATGGTCCGCAGCCCGCAGATGATGAAGCGCCGGCTGCGCGAGGGCGTGGAGTTCTTCCACTTCCTGCGGGAGCGCAACACGGCGGCGTGACCCGCCGCGCGATCATCTCCGCCGATGATTTCGGCCTATCCGAAGCCGTGAACGAGGCCGTCGAGCGCGCACACCGCGACGGCATCCTCTCCACAGCGAGCTTGATGGTCGCCGGCCCTGCGGCCAGCGATGCCGTGCGCCGGGCGCGGCGGCTGCCGAGCCTCCGCGTCGGCCTGCACCTCGTCCTCGTGGACGGCCCCGCCGTATTGCCGTCTGCGGATCTTCCCCTTCTCGTGGACGGCGCTGGGCAGTTCCCCGCCGACCAGGCGCGGCTTGGCGTGCGCTACTTCTTCGCGCCCGGCGCCCGGCGCCAGCTCCGGGCCGAGATCGCCGCCCAGTTCCGCGCCTTCGCCGCCACGGGCCTGCCGCTCGACCACGCCAACGCGCACAAGCACATGCACCTGCACCCGACCGTGGGCCGCCTCCTGGTGCAGGAGGGGCGAAACTACGGCCTCCCCGCGGTCCGCGTGCCGCAGGAGCCGGCTGCGGTCCTGACACGACTGGGCGAGCCGCCCGGCGCAGGCGCGCACCTGCTTGCCCACTGGAGTCGCCTCCTGCGCCTGCAGTGCCGGCGCGCGGGCGTGCACACCAACCAGTGGTGCTTCGGAATCACGTGGAGCGGCCACATGCGCGCCGAACGCGTCACGCGGCTCGCCGCTGCCCTGCCGCCTGGCCTCTCCGAGATCTACTTCCATCCCGCCGCCCGGCGCGACGCGGCGTTCGCCCGCCTCATGCCTCACTACGAGCCTGAGGCGGAGATGATGACCCTGCTTGACCCTGCCGTGCGCCGGGCGTTCGAGGCCGCGGGTTGCGCCCTGGTCGGCTGGTCCAGCTAGCTGCCACGGCCGCAGTCGCGGCGATGGCAGGCCTGTCCGCCCCTCGGGATCATCTTACCCTGTCGCGCTCGCCACGCCACCTCGCAGCGCGTGCATCAGCATCGGCTCCGCACGCACGCCCACCCACCCTGCCAGCAGCACCAGGATGAGTATTCCGACCCGCACGAACTGCATCGTCCTGACTCCGCTCACGCCCCAACCGGGATACGCGGGGTTGATTAAGGCAACCTTAAGACCGGGACTCTCGGCTGGCAGTGACGGCGGTCACAATGGCGATGCCTGGGGCGATCCTCGGGAAGGATTACAGGAGCGCATCCCCCCGAGAACCGGGTCCCGCCGGCTTCAGCCCACCGGCTTCTTCATGTCGTCCCGCAGCACGCGCAGGGCTTGCAGGTTCATTTGAAGAAGAACCTCGCCATGTTGGGCCAAGTCCGCGAAGCGCGGGCCGGGGTCCGCGTTCATGGATTCTTCCTCGCGCAGCGCCTCCTCATGGCTGGCGATCTGGTCGTCTAGGTAGCTGCGGTCGAAGTCCAGCCCGTGGCTCAACCGCATATGGCCGAGGCGCACGCGAAGGTCGTCGCGCAGCACGGTCGGCGGCTTGATGCCGGCGCTGGCGGCGACAGGGTCGAGCTGCGCGGCGAACTGGTTCGCTTCATCAACGAGTCTCGCGGCCAGCGCCTTGACCCTGGGATCCTTCGCCTGGGCCTGCGCTAGGTTGCCCTCCTCACGGTCAAAATGGATGATCTGATAGGCGTTGGTGACGAAGGCCACCTCTGCCGGGGTGGCGGTGCCGCCGGTGGATGTCGCCGTCGGCGACTGGCACGCCGCGAGCGAGAGCAAGGCCGCGGCTGCCGTCAGGATCTTCATGGGCGTCATGGCGGATGTCTCTCCGTTCAACTGGCGACGGATGCGGTGTCCGCACCCCTTTTGGCAGGGTGGCCCGGCCGGCGACGCGAGCGGGCCTGGGCGAGACTCAGAAGACCTTAACTAAACGCAAGGTCGCGCCAAAGTCTTGCTTGAAGTTACCAGAGTGCGCGACATCGTGGTTAAGTTCTATGAGCGTCTGGAACGTGGGCGAGAGGAAGAGGGCGGCCGCGGCGCGGATCCTTTGCTCGTAGGACGTGGAGCCGGTAAAGGTGCCGTCAAGCTGCTGCCGGCCGCCGAAGAGTCCTTCCCAGCCGACCGAGGTCGAGAACGCCCTGGACCACGACCAGTTCAGCCAGAGCTGGCCGCGGTAGGTCGGGTTCTGGTTCAGCCTGCCGCCGAAAGGGTAAGGGTTGTTGTTGGTGCCGTAGAACTCGGTGTCAAACTCCGCGTCGAAGGCGAAGTGGTCGCCGATGCCCTTCGAGAGGCCGATCTGGATGTCGCCATCGAGGCGATTGTCGCCGATATTGATCGCCGAGTGCGGGTCGTAGGTGCCGTCAGGCGGATTGATGAAGCCGGTCACGACTAGGTAGGTCTTGCTGGCTTGGTTGGCATAAGGCCAGAAGAATGCGCTCAGGATCGTATTCTGCGCCCCGAAGGCGCTGCCGAGCCTCTCGCCGTCAACGTGGGCGCCGGACTCGGAACCGAAAGGCTGCAGGATCTGCATGCCGGCAGGATGGCCCCCAAGGTCGAAGAAGTGGACATAGCGGGCGACGCCGACGTTGACCTCGACGCCGGAGTTCTTGATCGTCGGCCCTCCCGAGATGTTGAATTCCGTGTCGTGCCCGTAGATATAGTAGCCGATCATCAGGTTCGTGCCTGCGGGAGCGGGGACGAACTCGAACGGCTCGATCTCCTGGGACTTCGCCCCGCCGGCGCCAGCAACCGACATAGCGAGGCAGATCAGCCCGCCCATGGCAAGCGAAGTCAGCGACCTCACCGTGCCACGCCCAATCTTATGCATCTCGTTTGTCTCCCATTCGAACTTGTCGCGCGTTCCGCGATGATTTCTTGGACGATTCAGGTGCAACGGCGTGCCGTGTGCGGGTTGGCTTCGGGGCGCGTTCCTTTTCCTGGTCCGCAAGGCCTGATCACGCAAGTGTCATCGAGAGGATGGTGCAAGACTTACAGGGAGCCTGCAAGGGGTACATTCAGTGCGGCGGCTAACCGGCTGGCATGTGATGCAGAGTTACCACGCTGTAGCCGGGGCACCATCGTCGCCAGGGCCGCGACGGCCTCAGCCAATCTGGTGCGGGCGTCTGCCCGCCATGCCGGTGCGGGCCAGCGCCCTCCCCTTCGAGGTCAGGAAAGGGGCGTAGAGGGCGAGCACCTGTGCGTAGCCCCAGTCGAGGTCCGCCTCCCGCAGCTCGGCCGGTCCTCCGGAAAGGCGCAGGTAGTCTATCCAGTAGGTTGACACGATCCATACGTTGGTCAGCAACCGCTCGACCTGGTCGGGCGTGGCCCGCAGCAGTCCGTGCCCGACCATCCGGTCGAACACGGTCCGGACGACCTGTTGGGCGCGGCCCGTCCCCTCCCGGACGCGCGGCCCCAGCGCCGGCGCGATCGCGAGCAGCGCAGCGGCATCGCGATAGAAGCAGCGGTGCGCCCACATCAGCCGGAACCAGTCGCGCTGATACTCCGCGTAGTCCTCCAGTGGACCGTCATCGCTGAACTCGCGCGCGTTGATGCGGACAACTTCCGTCTCAAAGACTTCATAGAGGGCAACGATCAGATCCGCTTTCCTCCGGAAGTAGTAGTGCAGGTTGCCCTCCGCGATGCCCGCAGCCTCGGCGATCTCCGCCGTGGTCACTTTCGCCGACCCGCGCTCATTGAACAGCGCGAGCGAGGTCTCCAGCACTTTCTGCCGGGTGCTGATCCTGTCGTCCGAAGAGAGTCGCATTGCCCCTTGCACCGTCTAGGGTGTTCACCCTAAATCGGGGTTGAAGCCGTGGCAACACCCGAACCAGGAATCAGCCGGTGCCATCGGAACGATGAGGAGGGACCATGCAGGCCGAGCCATCCACACGTCGCAGGCGTGCCGCGACGTTCCCGCTGCGGGGCGGCGTGGCCGTCGTCACCGGGGCAGCCAGCGGCATTGGCGCGGCGCTGGCAGGGACCTTGGCTGGGCGCGGCTGCAACCTCGCCCTTGCTGACGTGAACGCAGCCGGCCTCCGGGAGACTGCGGCGCGGGCGCGCAGCCGTGGCGTCCACGTCAGCGAGCATCGGCTGGACGTAGCGGACGCGGACGCGGTGGCGGCGTTCCCGGACGCCGTGTTGGCCGAGCATGGCCGGGTCAGCGTGCTGGTGAACAACGCCGGCGTCGCCCTGGGCGGCCGTTTCGAGCAGGTCAGCCCCGAGGACTTCGAGTGGCTGTTCTCGATCAATTTCTGGGGCGTCGTACGTATGACGCGCGCCTTCCTGCCCCTGCTGCGGCGCGAGGGGGCGGCCCAGATCGTTAACTTGTCCAGCATATTCGGCATCGTCGCGCCGCCTGGCCAAGTCGCCTATGCGGCGAGCAAGTTCGCCGTGCGCGGCTTCTCCGAGGCGCTGCGCCACGAGCTGGAGGACTCGCCCATCGGCGTCACCGTGGTTCACCCAGGCGGCGTCCGGACCGCGGTCGCGACCAGCGCGCGGCACGGCGGGATGACCGATGCCGAGGTCGCGGAGGCAGCGAAGGCTGCGGAGAAGCTGCTCCGCCTGCCCCCGGAAGCCGCCGCGGAGCGCATCACCCGCGGCATCGAGCGGCGAGAGAAGCGGGTCCTCGTCGGCCGGGACGCGCAGCAACTGGCCTTAGTCCAGCGCTTGTTCCCCGTCGGCTACTGGCCCGTCGTGGCACGGTCCATCGACAGACGGATGCGGCGAGGTGCCCCCCGTGGCTAGCCTGCAAGCCTATCTGGCCGCGTTCCTGGTCCGGCGGCAGATGCGGCGCCGCCTCGGCGGGATGGAAGATCTCGGCCGCGTCCGGGCCGTGTTCGAGGGTGCGACGCTGCCACCCCCGCGCGGCGTGCGCTATCGTGCGGACAGCCTGGGCGGGGTTCCCGGCGAATGGGTCGAGAGCGACGGCCCGACTCACGGCAGTTGGGAGCACGACCCTCCTTTATCTCCACGGCGGCGGCTTCATCGCCTGCTCGCCGCGTACGCACCGGCCGATCACCGGCTGGTTCGCCCGGCACGGCTTCCGCGTCTTCGCGCCCGACTACCGCCTCGCGCCCGAGCATCCCTTCCCAGCGGCGGTCGAGGATGCGGTCGCGGCCTGGCGCGCCCTGCGCGCGGCGACGCCGGGCCGCATCGTCGTCGCCGGGGACTCCGCGGGCGGCAATCTCTCGCTCGCCCTGATGCTGGCGCTGCGCAACGAGGGTGCGGTGCTGCCCGATGCCGCCGCGCTGTTCTCGCCCGCGACGGACATGGCCGGGACCGGCGGCTCGATGCACAGCAACTCCGGGCGCGACGCCATGTTCCGCGGCGACGCCCTGCAGCACCTTGCCGCCGCCTACCTGGGCGGCGCCGACCCGCGCACGCCGCTGGCCTCCCCGCTCTACGGCGACCTCGCCGGGCTGCCGCCGCTGCTGATCCATGTCGGCGAGCGCGAGGTCCTGCGCGATGATTCCACCCGTCTTGCCGAGCGCGCCCGCGCGGCCGGGGTGCTCGTGGATCTGCAGGTGTGGCCCGTCGTGCCCCATGTCTGGCAGCTCGCCCACGCCACCGTCCCCGAGGCGCGGCGCTCGCTCGCGGCCGCCGCCGCGTTCCTGAAGCAAGCTGGCCTGAACCAAGCCGACGCCGCCGTGCGCATGGCGTCGAAGGAGGATGCCTGATGCTCGACTCGCTCGCGAATACGCTCCCCGGCGCGCCCTCCGCCGTGGCGCCGGCCGTGGAGGTGCTGATCATCGGCAGCGGCTTCTCCGGCATCGCGATGGCGGCCCGGCTGCAGCAGGCCGGGTTCCACTCGTTCCTCATCGTCGAGAAGGGAGACGACGTCGGCGGCACCTGGCGCGACAACGACTATCCCGGCGCTGCCTGCGACATCCCGTCGCATCTCTACTCGCTCTCCTTCGAGCCGAAGCTGGACTGGTCGCGCATGTATCCCTTGCAGCCCGAGCTGCATGCCTACCTTCGCCAGATCGCCGACAAGCACGGGCTGCGCCCGCATATGCGCTTCAGCACCGCCGTCCAGGGCGCCGTCTGGGACGAGGCGCAGGCGCTCTGGCGCGTGACGACCTCGGCCGGCGACACGGTCACGGCACGGGTTATGGTGTCCGGCATGGGCGCGCTGCACTACCCCGCTTATCCGAACCTGCCCGGCCTGCAGAGCTTCCAGGGCCACGCCTTCCACTCCAGCGACTGGGACCACGGCTACGACCTCCGCGGCAAGCGCGTCGCGGTCATCGGCACCGGCGCGAGCGGCATCCAGTTCGTGCCGCAGATCGCGAAGGAGGTGGCGCAGCTCTACGTTTTCCAGCGCACGCCGCCTTGGATCATGCCGAAGCTGGACCGGCCGATCACCGACCGCGAGCGATTCCTGTTCCGCGCCCTGCCCTTCTTCCGCCGGGTCTTCCGCAACCGCTTGTTCTGGATGCACGAGATCCGCATCCTCGGCTTCGCGCAGAACCCGAAGCTGATGAAGAAGGTCGAGAAGCTGGCCCGCACCTACCTCGACCGGGCTGTGAAGGACCCTGAACTGCGCCGCAAGCTGACCCCCGACTACACCATCGGCTGCAAGCGCGTGCTGATCTCCAACGACTACTTCCCCGCGTTGCAGCAGCCGAACGTCGAGCTGGTCACGGACGGCATCGCCGAGGTCCGGCCGCACTCGATCGTCACGCAGGACGGCACCGAGCGCCCGGTGGACGCTCTGATCTACGGCACCGGCTTCGTCACGACGGGCGCCTTCTCGGCGGCCAACATCGTCGGCCGGGACGGCGCAGCGCTGAACCAGGTCTGGCATGACGGCATGTCTGCCTTCAAGGGCATCACGGTCAGCGGCTTCCCCAACTTCTTCCTGCTCATGGGACCGAACACCGGCCTCGGCCACAACTCGATGATCGTGATGATCGAGGCGCAGGTCCGCTACACGCTGAGCTGCCTGCGGCAGATGCGCCGCCGCGGCCTGCTCGCCGTCGAGGTCCGGCCCGAGGTGCAGCGCGGCTTCATCAAGCGGCTGCAGGAGCGCATGAGCAAGACCGTCTGGCAGACGGGCGGATGCAAGAGCTGGTATCAGGACGAGACGGGCCGCAACAACGCGCTCTGGCCAGGGTCCGTCGTCGAGTACGTGATGCGCACCCGGCGCGCCTCGCTCGCCGACTACCGCGTGACCCCGGCAGGGCCGCCAGTCGCGGAGACGGCCCGCTGAGGACCGTTATTCGCCAGCAATTCCTTCTTCCCGTCATTGAACTTTCCATCGGCCGGGTTGGTGCCAGGCCGCGAAATGGCCCCAGATAGAAGGAAACCGGGGTTCCCCACTCGGGCGCGCGTCAGTGGCCGATCATCCAGGGCCAGATATGTATGGCCGCCCCGTGGCTGCCATGCTCGTGCTTTGCATGGCGTGGTGATGGCTGGTCGTGCCCTTGAGGCGGTGCTCCGTCACGGGTTCGTTGGCGCTCTTCTCGTTCCGCGCCTCGGCCACGTAGTGGATCGCGGCACGCCCCGTGCGGACATGCGGGCTGGCGAGTGCGCGGGGCGCCGGGCGCTCGCAGGCCGGGCAGGCGTGCGGCGCGGCCGCCTCCGCGATCGGCCGCGAAGCCTCGAACCCGCCGCAGTCCGCGCAGACATATTCGTAGGACGGCGTCGCTTTCTCCCTTGCAGTTCGTGGCGGGGCACCCGGCGGCGCCCCGCCCGTTGGTCCGCTCGCTCAGGGGCAGCGCGCGAGATCGGCCTTGCTCGAATCGACGTGCTTCTGCGGCCCTTGCGCGTTCGGCTTGATGTCGAAATCGAACATCTCACAGGGTATGGCGACCGAGACGCAGGCGTTCGGGATGTCCACGACCCCGCCGACGCGGCCCTCGACCGGCGCGCAGGACAGGATCACCCTCTTTCAGATAGATGTAATTCGAGTCGATGAGATAAAACTCCTTGCCGAAGTTCTTGACCAGTCAGGGAACGAAGTCCCGCTGCTGCTGGTTCGGGACCGCCCCCGTGTACATCACGTTCTGCGAGCACTCCCGGCCCTCGTAGAGCGTCGGATACCAGTAGAGATTCTTATACCTCTCGGAGATCGGCAGCACCGCCTTGCAGCTCGCCGAGGTGTAGGAGCCGAACACGCTCACGCACTTGTCGCTCAGCACCAGCTTGCGCGCTTTCTCGGCGAAAGCCGCGGGATCGGACGCCGGGTCCTCGACGACCGGCACCAGCTTCATGCCGTTGACCCCGCCCGCGGCGTTGATCTCGTCTATAGCGAGCAGGGGCCGCGAAACTGGGTTTCCTCGATCACGGCCATGAAGCCGCTGTTCGAGAACAGGACCCCACGCGCCAAGGCTCGGACGTCGTGGCCTGCATCCGAGTGTATCCCATCGTCCCTCCTCGCGCACGGCACGTCCCCGACTGGATCAAGGGAGCAATGACAAACGCGCAGCTCTACTATGCATTTCCAACATAGTAAGTCAGCTGGTCTCCAGACACGGATTTGTCAACGCTGTTCCAGGATTAACACCGCATGGGCCTTCTCGCGGCCTTGTAGCCGCGCAATCTAGCCCTGGATGAAGCCGCCGCCCAACACGCGCGATCCGGCATAGACCGCACAAGCCTGCCCCGGTGCGGGCAAGGCGGACGCGTCCAACTCCACCTCGGCGCCGTCCTCGGTCGCACGGACGAGCGCGAGCTGCGGCGCCTCCCGCGCCCGCAGCTTGACGGTGCAGCGCAGGCCTTCCCTTGGGGGCGGCACGAGCCAGTTCACCTCGCCGAGCACGACCCGCCGCGTCCCCGCACTCTGCGGCCCGACCACGACCCGGCGCCGGACCGCATCAAGCGCCACGACCTGCTGCCGGACCTCACCGTCCCAACCCGCAGCACCTAGCCCCCGCCGCTGCCCGACCGTGTAGCCCGCAACTCCTCCGTGCTCGCCGAGCACGCGGCCATCCTCGGCAACAATCTCGCCCGGCGCCGCCGCGTCCGGCCGCAGCCGCATCACCAGGTCGGCATAGCGCCCGGCGGCCACGAAGCAGAGGTCCTGGCTGTCCGCCTTGGCGGCAACGGGCAACCCGCGCCGCTCCGCCTCGGCGCGGACAGTTGCCTTGTCCGGATACTCACCCAACGGGAAGCGCACGCGGGCGAGCTGGGCCTGCGTCGTCGCGAACAGGAACCAGCTCTGGTCGCGCGCCGGGTCCGCGGCCCGGTGCAGCTCAGGGCCATCGCCGCCCTCGACGCGCCGCGCATAGTGTCCCGTCGCGACTGCCTCTGCGCCGAGGTCGTCGGCGAGCGCCACGAGGTCCTGGAACTTTACGCTCTGATTGCAGCGCACGCACGGCACCGGCGTCCGCCCCTCCGCGTAGCTCCGGGCGAAATCGTCCACGACAGCGGCGCGGAACCGCGCCTCGCGGTCCACGACGTAGTGCGGAATGCCCAGGTGGTCGGCCACGCGCCTCGCGTCGTGGATGTCCTGCCCGGCGCAGCAGGCCCCCTTGCGGCCGGTCGCCGCGCCGTGGTCGTAGAGCTGGAGCGTGACGCCGACGACCTCGTGGCCCTCTGCGGCAAGGAGCGCTGCGACGACGCTGCTGTCCACGCCCCCCGACATGGCGGCCAGGATGCGCATGGCGTGCCCCAATCTCCCTTGCGACTATCCCAGCGCGTTGCGGACGCCTTCCGGCAGCCGCACCACGAGCCCGTCGAGCGCGGGCGTCATCACGATCTGGCAGCCGAGCCGGCTCGTCTGCTGCAGGCCGAAGGCGAGGTCGAGCATGTCCTCCTCGTCCTCGGTGGGCTTGGCGAGCTTGGCGAACCACGCCGGGTCCACGACCACGTGGCAGGTGGAGCAAGCCAGGCTGCCCTCGCAGGCACCCTCGATGTCCACGCCGTGACGGTGCGCGATCTCCAGCACGGACAGGCCAAGCGGCGCATCCACCTCGCGGCTCTTGCCGTCACGCTCGACGAAGGTCATCTTGGGCATGGTTGATCTCGGCTCGATAGGCAGCGGCCAGGGCGGCGACCGCGAAATCCACGTCGGCGGCGCTCGTAAAGCGTCCCAGCCCAAGGCGCAAGCTGCACCGGGCGTCCGCCTCCGCCACGCCCATGGCGCGCAGCACGTGGCTCGTCTCGACCTCGGCCGAGCTGCACGCCGAGCCGGTCGAGACGCACAGATCCGGCACCGCCGCCATCAGCGCCTGGGCGTTGGCGGCGGGAAAGACCAGGTTGAGGTTGCCCGCGAGCCTGTGCGCCATGGTGCCGTTGACGCGCAGCCCCGGCACGCCACGGCGCAGCCCGGTGAGCAAGCGATCCCGCAGCACGCCAATGCGCCCGGCTTCCTCCGCCATCTCCGCGCGCGCGAGCCGGCACGCTGTCCCGAGGCCCACGACCAGCGGCGTCGGCAGCGTCCCCGAGCGCAGGCCGCGTTCCTGTCCGCCCCCGGAGAAGAGTGGGGCCAGCCGCACGCGCGGCCGTCGCCGCACCCAGAGCGCGCCGACTCCCTTGGGACCGTAGAGCTTGTGGCCGGAGAGCGAGAGCAGGTCGAGGCCGAGTGCCTGCACATCGAGCGCGACCTTGCCCACGGCCTGGGCGGCATCGGTGTGGAACAGCGCGCCGGCCTCGTGCGCTGCGGCGGCAAGCGCGCCCACGTCCTGCAACACGCCCGTCTCGTTGTTCGCAGCCATGACGCTGACGAGCAGCGTCGGCACGGCGAGCGCCTCGCGCAGCCGGGCGGGATCGAGCCGTCCGTCCGGCTCGACAGGCAGGATGACCGGCTCGAAGCCTTCCTGCCCGAGGTCGCGCACGCTCTCCAGCACGCAGGGGTGCTCCGTCGCCGCCGTGATCACCCGGCGCCTTGTATCGCCCTGCTGGGCGGCGAAGCGGGCCGCACCCTTGATCGCGAGGTTATTGGCCTCGGTCGCTCCGGAGACGAGGATCACCTCACGCGCCTCGCCGCCGATCAGGGCCGCGACCTCGGCGCGCGCGGCCTCGACGGCGGCCTCCGCCTCGCGGCCCAGCACGTGCTCGCTGCTGTGCGGGTTGCCGAAGCGCTCGGTGAACCAGGGCAGCATCGCGCTCACCACGCGCGGGTCGCAGGGCGTGGTGCTCTGGTTGTCGAGATAGACGGGTCGGTTCGGGCGCATACCGCCCATGTGGGGTCAGGCAGCGCGCCGGGCGAGGCGGGCCGTCATGCCCGCGTAGGCCGCCAGGAATGCGTCCGCGTCCGCGTCCGCGGCGTTCCAGGGCAGGCTCACGCGGATCGCCTCGCCCGCGAGCGCCCCAAGACCCATCGCATCGAGCACGTGGCTGCGCGCGACCTTGCCGGAGCTGCACGCCGCCCCCGCCGAGACCTGCACGCCCGCAAGGTCGAGCGCGATCACCTGGCTCTCGGCGCGCACGCCGGGCAGCGCCAGGCAACTCGTGTTGGGCAGGCGCTCCAGCCCGCCGAGCGGCACCGCGCCGAGCGCTGCAGCGCCCTGCTCGATCCGATCGCGCAAGGCCGCAAGATCGTTGGACTGGCCGGCGTCGGCCGCGACGGCAAACCCGGCGATGGCGGGCAGGTTCGGGGTGCCGCCCCGCCGTCCGCGCTCCTGGCCGCCGCCCCGCACCAGCGCCTCGACCTCCACGCCCGGCGCGAGCAGCAGCGCCCCCGCGCCGGGCGGGCCGCCGAGCTTGTGCGACGAGATCGCAAGGCTGTGTGCGCCTAGCCGCGCAAGATTCACTGGAACCCGCCCGGCCGCCTGCACAGCGTCCACGTGCAGCAAGGCCCCCGCCGCCCGGCACAGCGCAGCGACCTCGGCAATAGGCTGCACCGTTCCCGTCTCGTTGTTGGCGAGCATGAGGCAGACCAGCACCGGCCCATCCTTGAGCAACCCGGGCAGGAGGTCGAGCCGAGCGACGCCGTGCCGGTCCACGGGCAGCACGGCCGCGCCCAAGGGCATGAGATTCGCGGCTGCGCGCACCGCATCGTGCTCCGTCGCGCCCACGACGAGGCGGCGACCCCGTCCGAGGCCATGAACCGCGAGCGCGTTGGCCTCCGTGCCTCCCGAGGTGAACACGAGGCCGGCAGCGGACCCACCGAAGCGAGCGGCCAGTCGCTCGCGTGCATCCTCCAATGCCCGCCGGGCAGCGCGTCCTGCGGCGTGGACGCTCGCCGGGTTGCCCACGAGGTCGAGCGCGGCTATGGCGGCGGCCCGCGCCTCGGGGCGGAGCGGCTCGGTCGCGTTGGCGTCGAGGTAAGCCATAGCTCCCCTTTGGGGTTTACTCGGCGGCGGGCGAGCGGTTCAGCGCGGCGACGCGAGCCTCCAGCGCGAGGATCTCCGCGCGCAGCGCCTCGATGTCGCGGGCAATCGGCTCCAAACTCCCGTCGCAGGGCGTGCCATACGGCTCGAAGACTGGGCGGCGCCCACGCTCGACCTGGCGCGCGGGGATGCCGACGACCGTGACATCGGGCGGCACGTCCTCGACCACGACGGCATTGGCCCCTATCCGCGCGCCGTCACCCACGGTGATCGCTCCCAGCACCTTCGCGCCCGCGCCGATGGTCACGTTGCGCCCCACCGTCGGGTGGCGCTTGTTGGGCATGGTGCGCGCCACGCCTAGCGTGACCTGGTGATACAGGTAGCAGTCGTCGCCGATCTCGGCCGTCTCGCCGACGACGATGCCCATCCCGTGATCGAGCACGATGCGCCGGCCGAGCTTGGCCGCGGGGTGGATATCAATGCCCGTGAGGAAGCGGGACAGATGCGAGACCATGCGGGCGAGGAGGCGCACCCGGCGGTGCCAGAGCCAATGCGCCAAGCGGTGCCAAAGCTGCGCATGCAACCCTGGATAGCAGAGGAGGACTTCAATACCCGAGCGCGCAGCGGGGTCGCGCTCTCGGTAGGCACCTACGGCCTCTCGCAGAAACATGAATGCCATGCGACAAATCCATTATGCATCGGCGCAGGAAGACACATATAGTCCGTGCGCTCGTGCTTGGGATGGGGGTCGTCCTGGGTTGCGAGACGAACTTAGGGCGCTGCCGGTTAAGGGTCAAACGGCAGGAACCTAGACCGTGAATTGGTCGCGGCCCCCCGGCCGCGCCGTAGAGATGTATTGGGATCGCTATGCCTGAGGTAATGTTCGCCGGCCCTGACGGCCGGTTGGAAGGTCGTTACCAGCACTCCAAGCAGCCAGGAGCGCCGATCGCGCTCGTCCTGCACCCGCACCCGCTGCACGGCGGCACCATGAACAACCGCATCACCTACACGATGTATCAGACCTTCCAGGGCCTGGGCTTCTCGGTGATGCGGTTCAACTTCCGCGGCGTCGGCCGCAGCCAGGGTCGCTACGACGGCGGCTTCGGCGAGATCTCGGATGCGGCTGCGGCGCTCGACTGGATGCAGATGGTCAATCCCAGCCACGGCGGCATCTGGATCGCGGGCTACTCGTTCGGCGCCTTCGTCAGCATGCAGCTCCTGATGCGCCGGCCGGAGGTTTCGGGCTGGGTGTCGGTGGCGCCGCCTGCCAACCATTACGACTTCGGCTTCCTAGCACCTTGTCCCTGTGGCGGCCTGATGCTGCACGGGGACGCGGACGAACTCGTCCCGGAGCCGGCGGTGCGCAAGCTCGTGGACAAGCTGAACACGCAGAAGAATGTCTCGGTGGACTACCGGGTGTTCCCTGGCGCGGATCACGTCTTCGCGAGTCACGCCCACGAGGTCGCGGTCGCGGTCGAGGATCACGTGGGCCACAAGCTGGCGCAACGGGCAGCGAAGCTCGCAGCGGATTAGCGGCCAAGGCGACAGCCGGCCGAACGGGCAGGCGTTGGCGGCGGGACCTTGCAGGAAGGTTCCGCCGCCATGCGCCGTATTGCCCTTGCCGTTCTGCTGATCCTTGCAGCACCTGCCGCCTTCGCGGCCGTATCGGCTGCCGACCGCTCCTTCCTGACCCACGAGGCGCAGGGTGGTGCCTACGAGCTGGCCATCGCCCAGCTCGCCACCCAGAAAGGCACGCGTGACGACATCAAGGCTTACGCACAGCGCATCGTTTCCGATCATGAGCAGGCGAACACGGCGTTGCAGCAGTTAGCCCAGAGCAAGGGTGTCTCGCTGCCGACTGGGATGACGAACGACGAGCAGACCCGGTTCGCAGGCCTGCAGAACCTGCAAGGTACTACCTTCGACCGCGCCTACGTGAAGGAGGCGGTGCGTATCAACGCGGGCGACAAGCGAGATTTCGCCAAGGAAGCCAAGACGACCCACGACGCCGACATCCGCGCCTATGTGCAGCGCTTCGCTGCCATGGATGCCGAGCACGAACAGGCCGCGAAACAGCTCCAAACGTCCTGACGTCCGCGTCACCGGGCTTAACCTTCCAGTAATGCTGCCAGGGGCATACTCGCCCCATGCGGCTGAAGCTCTATCGTGCGCGGGACGTTGTGACGGCCATGGCGCAGGTGCGCGCCGAGCTGGGCGTTGATGCGCTGATCCTATCGACGCGCCGGGTCGGCGACGGCGTTGAGGTCACGGCGGCGCTGGAGAACCCGGCGCCACTCACGTCCACCGCCCTGACTGACCCTACGCGCGAGGCGGCCCTCTCCTGGCACGGCCTCCCTGCGCCGCTGATGCGGGCATTGCTGCAAGGTGGGCTTGTGGAGGCGCTGCGGGGCAGCTTCGGCTTCGCACCGCTCCCGGTCATGCCCGGCGAGCCGCCGCTGCTGCTGATCGGACCGCCGGGCAGCGGCAAGACACTGACCACGGCGAAGCTCGCGACGCGACTGGTGCTCGCCGGGCAGACCCCCCTCATCATCACGGCGGACGGCAAGCGCCCAGGCGCCACAGAGCAGCTCGCGGCCTTCACGCGCCTCCTCGGCCTGCAGCTCGTCGTCGCGCACAACCCCGTCACGGTCGCCCGCGCGCTCACCCGGCGCCAGGGCACCGCGCCCGTCATCCTCGACGGACCGGGGGGCAACCCGTTCAGCCCGGCGCAGCGCGACGAGCTCGCGGCGCTCGCAGCGTCGGCCGGCGCGCGCACCGCGCTGGTGTTGCCTGCCGGGCTCTGCCCGGCCGAAGCAGGCGAGTTGGCAGCGTCCTATGCCGAGCTTGGTGCCTCGCTCCTGGTCGCGACGCGGCTCGACCTTGCCCGCCGGCTCGGCGGCGTGCTGGCCGCCGCGGACGCTGGCGGCCTCGCCCTCACCGAGGGCGGAACTGGTCCCGGCGCCGCCGACGGACTCGTCGCTCTTACCCCCGAAAGCCTCGCGGAGCGCCTCGCGGCCGCCGCTGCGACGCGTCGTCCCCAGCCGCAGCGGAATGCCGCCTGATGCCGAACGCCGCCCTCCTCCCCCGCCCCGACCCGGCCGCCGCCATAGACTTTGTAGGCGCGACCGGCCGCGCCATCGCCATCGCTTCCGGCAAAGGCGGCGTGGGCAAGACCTGGTTCTCGGTGACGCTCGCCCACGCGCTCGCGCGGCGGGGCCGGCGCGTGCTCCTGTTCGACGGGGATCTGGGCCTCGCCAACGTTGACATCCAGCTCGGTCTGCAGCCGGAGCAGGATCTCGGCGGCGTGATTGCGGGACAAGTCGCGCTGAGCGACGCCTGCCGGCGGTTCGCGCCGGGTGGGTTCGACGTGCTGGCCGGGCGGTCGGGATCAGGTGCGCTGGCCGGATTGGACGCCGCAGCGCTCGGCCGGGTGCTGGAGGCAGTCGGGGCGGCGTCGCGGCGCTACGACCACGTGCTGCTCGACCTCGGTGCTGGGCTGGATCGCGCTGTGCGGCGCATGTCGGCTTGGGCGGACCTGCTGCTCGTAGTTGTGACGGACGAGCCGACCAGCGTGACGGACGCTTACGCCACCCTGAAGCTGCACGCGGCCGACCGGCCAGAGGGTGCCGCGCGGATCGTGGTCAACCAAGCCGCGGGCGCAGCTGCAGGGCAGCGCACTTACGCGACGCTCGCACGCGCCTGCCAGGTGTTCCTCAAGCGCACGCCGCCGCTCGCTGGCGTCGTGCGGCGGGACGGGCACGTAGTGGACGCGATCCGGCGCCAGTCGCTCCTGCTCACCCGCCACCCTGCCTCGCCTGCAGGGGAGGACGTGGAGCGAATCGCTACGGGGTTGATGTAGTGCTAGACTGCGCCACTTGCGTCAGGCCGGGAGCGGTCTGGCGACCTGGGGGTCTGAGCGCGCGTGAACCTGATCCGCTTCAACCGCGACAGCCGGGTGGATTTCTTCCGCGGCCTCGCCCTGTGGTGGATCTTCATGGATCACATCCCAGGAAACATGTTCGCGGTCATCACCGTGCACAACTTCGCCATCTGCGATGCTGCGGAGATGTTTGTTTTCCTGGCGGGATTCGGCGCCGGGATCGCCTACGGCGGCGCCATGGATCGCCAAGGCTGGCTCTTCGCCGGGGCGGACACGCTCAAGCGGGCCTGGACACTCTACATCGCCCACATCTTCCTCTTCGTCGTGTTCAGCGCTCAGGTCAGCTACTCGGCCGCAGCACTCGACCGGGCGGACTACCTGGACGAGATTCATCTCGACGTGCTGGCGAACGCACCCTACCGCGCTATGTTCGAGGCGCTGATCCTGCAATTCCAGCCAGCCTATCTCGACATCCTGCCCATGTACATCGCGATTCTCGTCATGTTCGCGGTGATCGGGCTGCCCCTGCTGCCCTGGCCAGCGGTGCTGGCAGGACTGTCCCTCGCCGTCTATGTCGTGGCGCGGGTCACGGGCGCCAACTTCCCCTCGTGGACGGGAGGCGGCTGGTATTTCAACCCGCTCACCTGGCAGATCCTCTTCATGCTGGGCGCGATCATGTCCTACGCCCGGCCGTGGCCGAGATACGGTAAACGCCTTCTTGATGCGGCGGCGGTCCTCATGGTGCTCGCGGGAATCATCGTGCAATGGGTAGTCTGGCCCCATCCCGAGACCATCGAGCGGCTGCCTGCCATGGTCGGGCGCGCCTTGCTCTCGGTGGACAAGACGGGGCTGCATCCGTTGCGGCTCCTGAACATGCTGGCGCTGGCCTGGCTCGTGGCCCGGCTTATCCCGAAGGATGCGGCCTGGCTGCACTCGCGCTGGGCTGCCCCGTTCGTGCTCTGCGGGCAGCACAGTCTGCCAGTGTTCTGCAGCAGCATCTTTCTGTCCTTCCTCGGCCGACTCGCGATGGAGCAGCAGGAGGGAGTGGGCGTGCAGGCCGCAGTCAACGTCGTTGGATCGCTCGCGCTCCTCGGCGTGGGCGCGCTCGCGGCGTGGTATCGCGAGAAGGGCCGCCAAGCATTGCCCGTACGCCAACCCTCTGGTAACGCAGGCGTGAGATGATCATCGCGGGCGTGTCCAGGCTGGTCCTCCTCGGGACGATGCTCGCTGGGTCGGCGCTGGCCGCTGAGCCAGTTGCCATCCCGGCACAGTGCGCGGCGCCGGAGGATGCGGTGGGCGCGACCGAGGCACTGCCTCGCGTCGCGGCGTTGCTTCGGCCGGGCGCGGTGCTCGATGTGCTGGTCGTGGGATCGGCGCCGATGTTCGGCCGCTCGCCTCCAGCACTGCGCACGCCGGGCGTGGTCGCGTTTCCCTGGCGGATGGCCGAGGCGCTCCAAGCGGCGGTTCCGGGCTTGACAGTCAACATCACGGTCCGCGGCGGCCGCGGTGCGACCGCGGGCGAGATGGCGGACATGATCCGCGACGCGCTCACGACGAAACCCTACGCGCTGCTGCTCTGGCAGACGGGCACCGTCGAGGCCGTGCAGAACCTGCCGCCGGACGATTTCACGCAAGCCCTCATGGAGGGCGTGGGCGCGGCAACCCAGAAGGGCGCGGACGTGGTGTTGGTGGATCCGCAATACAGCCGCTTCCTGCAGGCGCACGCGGACGTCGAACCGTATGAGCAAGCTCTGGAGGGAGTTGCGGCGATGCCCGGCGTCGAGCTGCTCCATCGCTTCGAGCTGATGCACCACTGGATCGACGGCGGCCAGATCGACCTAGAGAACGCCGAGGAGACCGAGCGGCGCCCCATCCTCGATCTCCTGCACAGATGCCTTGGCGCCTATCTCGCGCGCATGGTGCTCACGGGCGCAAAATCGTAACGACTACGCCTCTATGTCTCGCGTGGCGCAGCATTGCGTAGTCGTTTCGATGAGTGTCATGCCGAATAGCGCGCGCTGTTGCCGCCGGTGGCATCGTAGATGGCGCCGCTGACCATGCGGGCCTCGGGCTTGCCGCAAACGACGAAACTCGCTCCCAACTGCTCAGGTTTCGGCTTTTTCATGGCCGTCGGGATCACGCCCGCCCGATTACGGTCTTGTGTTCTCGGCGCGCACCTGTTGGGATCGGTCTCGTTGATCAAGGCGGAGGCGACCATGCGACCTGACAGCGTGAGACGGCTGCGGCGCCGGAGCACCGAGCTAGAGAACCATCTCATGGACGAGCTGCTCGCCGGACGCCTGTCCCGCCGCGGCTTCCTACGCCATGCCAGCATCCTCGGCATGGCCGTGGGGCCGCTCGCCGGGCTGCTCGGCGCAGCACCCAGCGCCCGCGCCCAAGCGAAAGGCAAGCCCGGCGGCACGATCCGCGCGGCGATCACGGTGCCGACCGGCGCCATAGACCCGGTCACGGTCGGCGACATCGGCGGTCTCGCGCTGCTGCAGCAGACCGGCGAGTTCCTGGTGTTCGACGCGCCGGATCTCACGCTGCAGCCGGTGCTGGCCCTGTCGTGGAAGCCCAACGACAAGGCCGATGTCTGGACCTTCACGCTGCGGCAGGGCGTCAAGTTCCACGATGGCCACGCCTTCGTCGCCGACGACGTGGTCGCCACCATGGACCGGCTCGCGGATCCTGCGAACGGCTCGAACGCGCTCTCGGTGTTCCGCGGCGTGCTGTCGAAGGGCGGCACGCGCAAGGTGGACGACCACACGGTCGAGTTCCACCTCAACAAGCCGATCGGCAAGTTCCCGTATTATGTATCGTCCGACAACTACAACGCGATCATCCTGCCTGCCGATTACAAGGGCGATTTCGAGAGCCACTTCAACGGCACCGGCCCGTTCAAGCTCGACCGCTATCAGCCCAAGGCCGGCGCCAGCTTCGTGCGCAACCCGGACTGGTGGGGCGGCGCCGTGATGCCGGACCGCACCGAGTTCTCGTTCTACGCCGACCAGCAGCCGCAGATCCTCGCCTTGCAGGGCGGCCAGGTGGACGTGCTGCAGCAGTTCGTCGTCCAGGGCGGGCAGGCGCTGCTGAACAACCCGGACGTCACGGTGATCAAGCTGAAATCGAGCACGCAGCGCCAGGTCCACATGCGCTGCGACCAGGGGCCGTTCACCGATAAGCGGGTGCGCCAGGCGCTCGCGCTGACGCTCGACCGCCCGGCGCTGATCAAGGGGCTGCTCCGCGGCAACGGCGACCTCGGCAACGACAGCCCCTTCGCCCCGGTCTATCCGTCCACCGACCGCGCCGTGCCGCAGCGGGCGAAGAACATCGCACAGGCCAAGGCGCTGATGAAGGCGGCCGGCAAGGAGGGCGGCTTCGCGGTGACGCTGACCACCGAGCAGTTGCAGGAGATCCCGGCCTACGCCGTGCTGATCCAGAACGCCGCCGCGGAGATCGGCATCAAGGTCAACCTCAAGGTCGAGCCCCAGGCCTCCTACTACGGCTCGGCGACCTTCGGGAAGTCGGACTGGCTCGACTCCGAGCTGGGCATCACCGACTACGGCCACCGCGGCACGCCGGACATATTCCTCACCGCGCCGCTGACCACCGGCGGCGCCTGGAACGCCGCGCACTTCAAGAACCCGGAGTACGACAATCTCGTCGCGCAGTACATCGCCGCCGTGGACCTGCAGGCCCAGCGCGAGACGGCGGGCAAGATCGAGCGGCTGCTGCTGGACGAGACGCCGGTGATCTTCGCCTACTTCTACGACTATCTCGCGGCGACAGGGGCCAAGATCGAGGGCGTCGTCGTCACGGGGATGTCGCAGGTGTATCTCCAGAACGCGACTGGCGGCGGCAGCTAGGCCAGGCGGCGGGATGCGCGCCGGGCTTCTCCCCTTCGCGCTGCGCCGCCTCGGGCTCGGGCTGCTCACGCTCTGGCTCCTGAGCCTGCTGGTGTTCGCGGGCGGGCAGCTGCTGCCGGGCGACGTGGGGCGCGCCATCCTCGGCCCGCTCGCCGACGCGCGCGCGGTCGCGGCGCTCAACCACCAGCTCGGCATGGACCGCCCGGCGCCCGTGCTCTATCTCGGCTGGGTCGGCGGCCTGGTCCACGGCGACATGGGCCGCTCGCTCGCTTATCGCAGCCCGGTTGCCCCGCTGCTCGGCTCAGCACTGCTCAACTCGCTCAAGCTCGCGGGCCTCGCCTTCGTCATCGTCGTGCCGCTCGGCATCGCCGCGGGCGTGTTCGCGGCGTTGCGGGTCGGGCGCTGGCCGGATCGCCTGGTGACGATCGGCGGCCTGTCGCTGACGGTGATCCCGGAGTTCGTCTCGTCCATCGTGCTGATCCTGGTGTTCGGCGTCTGGCTGCGCTGGCTGCCCTTGTCCGCAAGTTGGCGGCCGGGCAGCGGCGCGCTCGTGCAGTTGCAGCACCTGATCCTGCCGGCGCTGCCCTTGGTCTTGGTGCTGTTCGGCTACATCGCCCGCATGGCGCGCGCCGGCACTTTAGGGGCGTTGGAGGCCGACTACACCCGGACCGCGATCCTCAAGGGCCTGCCGCGGCGGGTGGTGCTGATGCGCCACGTGCTGCGCAACGCCTTGCTGCCAACCATCGCGGTCGTCGCGGCGCAGACCGGATACCTGGTCGGCGGCCTCGTCGTGGTGGAGACCTTGTTCCGCTACCAGGGCGTCGGCAGCCTGATCCTGACGGCGGCGCGCGCCAAGGACTTCCCCGTGCTGGAGGCCGGCGTGCTCACGGTGGGCGCGCTCTACGTCGCGGCGACCCTCATCGCTGACGCGCTCACCCTCGCGCTCGACCCGCGCACGCGCCAAGGCGCCGGATGAGGAGAGTGGCATGAGCGACGTTCTCCTGGCGGGACCGGCCGATGGTCCGGCCGAACCCGAGCCGGTGGCCGCCCCCGCGCCACCCATGCGGGGGCGGCTGCACCTGCTCGCCCGCTCGGGCCTGTTCTGGACCGGGGCGGTGATCCTCGTGTTCTGGGCGGTCTGCGCGATCTTCGGCGCGGCGATCTCGCCCTACGATCCCTTCGCGACCGACCTGCTGAACGAGCTGGACCCGCCCTCCTGGGCGCACCCGTTCGGCACCGACCAGCTCGGGCGCGACATCCTCTCGCGCGTGATCACGGGCGCGCGCGGCATCCTCATCGTGGCGCCGCTCGCGACCCTGCTCGGCACCGCCGCCGGCACCGTGCTCGGCCTCTTCACGGGCTACTTCCGGGGGATCGCGGACGTACTCGTGGGCCGGGTGGTGGAAGTCCTGGTGGCGCTGCCGCTCATCATCGTGGCGCTGCTCGCGCTGACGGCGCTCGGGCCGAGCACGGTGACGGTCATCGTCGTGGTCGGGATCGTGTTCGCGCCGCTGGTCGCGCGGACGGTGCGCGCGGCCGTGCTGCAGGAGCGCGGGCTGGACTACGTCTCCGCGGCGGAATTGCGGGGCGAGGGCGCGGCGCACATCATGTTCGTCGAGATCCTGCCCAACGTCGTCCCGCCCATCGTGGTGGAAGCCACGGTGCGGCTCGGCTACGCCATCTTCGCCATCGCCTCACTCTCCTTCCTGGGCTTCGGCATCCAGCCGCCCTCGCCCGACTGGGGGCTGGCGATCGCGGAGAACTACGGCGTCATCGGCGGCGGCTACTGGTGGACGGTCGTGTTCAGTGCCGCCGCGACCGCCTCGCTCGTCGTCGGCGTCAACCTGCTCGCCGAAGGCTTGCAGGGGGCGTTGGAGGCATGACGGTCGCGCGGAGGTGCGCCAATGACTGACGAGGCGCTTCTCCTGGACGGCCTGGACGTGGCCTATCGCGTCCGCGGGCGGGACGTGCCGGTGCTGCGCGACGTGAGCTTCCAGGTCCGGCGCGGCGAGGCCTACGGCTTGGTGGGCGAGTCCGGCTGCGGCAAGTCCACGGCGGCGCTCGCGGCGCTCGGCGGGCTGCCGGCCAACGGGCGGATACGCGCCGGGCAGGTCCGAGTGGCCGGGGAGGATCTCGGCCAGCTCAGCACCGAGGCGCTGCGCCAGATGCGTGCCCGCACCGTCTCGATGGTGTTCCAGGACCCCGGCCGGGCACTGAACCCGGCGCTCACGGTAGGCCGCCAGGTCGCCGAGAGCTTCGAGCTGCTCGGCCACGCTCGCGCCGAGGCCACCGCGCAAGCCGAGGCGGCGCTGGCGCGGGTGCAGATCTCCGGCCCGGCGCGCGTCATGGCGAGCTACCCGCACCAGCTCTCGGGCGGCATGCAGCAGCGCGCCGTGATCGCCATGGCGCTGGCCAAGGACCCGGCGTTGCTGGTGCTGGACGAGCCGACCACCGGACTCGACGCGACGGTGGAAGCCGAGGTGCTCGACCTCGTGGCAAAGCTCCGCGAGGAGCTGGCGAGCGGCGTCCTGCTCATCAGCCACAACCTGGCCGTAGTCGGGCGGCTCTGCGACCGGGTGGGCGTGCTCTACGCCGGCATCCTCGTGGAGGAAGGCCCGGCGCGGGACGTGTTCGGCTCGCCGCGCCACCCCTATACCGCCGGGCTGCTGCGCTGCCTGCCGCGGGCCGGGCTGCGCAAGGGGCGGGACCGGCTCGACGCCATCCCCGGCCTGCTGCCCGCGCCCGGCGCCCCCCTCCCCGGCTGCGCCTTCGCCGACCGCTGCGGCCTCGCCCGGCCGCGCTGCCGGGTCGAGCCGCCGCCGCTCTACGACCTGGGCGGCGGCCACGGCAGCCGCTGCCACTATCACGAGGAGGTGGCGAACCTGCCGCGCGCCGAGGCA
>CAWBOZ010000028.1:0-18920 GCA_963790535.1 uncultured Alphaproteobacteria bacterium
GACCCGGCGGGGCCACCAACTCCGCCAGGGTCTATATCACGCTCAAGCCATTATCGCAGCGCAATGTCTCGGTTTATCAGGTCATCGCCCGGTTGCGCCGCCAGTTGCAGCGCGTGCCGGGTGCGCAGCTTTTCCTGCAAGCAAGCCAGGACATCCGCGTGGGCGGACGGCAGAGCAACGCGCAGTTCGAGTACACCCTGGAAGGGGACAGCACGGCCGCGCTCTACGCCTTCGCGCCGCGCCTGGTGGCGGCGCTGCAGCATGACCCGAACCTGGCCGACGTGAACTCCGACCAGCAGCAGAAGGGGCTGGAGACCGACCTGCTGATAGACCGCGACACCGCGGCGCGGCTCGGCATCACGCCCGCGCAGATAGACAACACGCTCTACGACGCCTTCGGCCAACGCCAGGTCTCGACGATCTACAAGGCGCTGAACCAGTATCACGTCGTCATGGAGGTGGCGCCGCGCTTCTGGCAGAGCCCGGACATGCTGAAGCAGATCTACGTCAGCACCTCTGGCGGCAACGCCAGCGGCACCCAGACCAGCAACGCGCCCACAGGCACCGTCGCAGCATCCGGCAGCACGGGTGCGTCGGGCCGCTCGACAGGGACAGGCACGTCCGGCCAGTCGGGCAGCACGCCCGCGACGGTCGGCGGCGTGGCCGCCAGCGGCAGCGCCGGCTCCGGCACCGGCGGCTCGACGGCTGCCGCGAGCTCGGCGCGCAACGCGGCGCAGAACGCCATCGCCAACACCGGCAAGGGCAGCGCGTCCTCGGGCGCCGCGGTGAGCACCAGCGCGGAGACGATGGTGCCGCTCGCGGCCATGAGCCATTACGGTCCGGGCAACACGCCGCTCGCGGTGAACCACCAAGGCCAGTTCGTCTCCACCACGATCTCGTTCAACTTGCCGCCCGGCAAGTCGCTGAGCGACGCGCAGCAGGCAGTGCAGGCGGCGATGCTGCGGCTGCACGCGCCGGCCTCGATCCACGGCACCTTCGCCGGCACGGCGGCCGTGTTCCAGCAATCGCTGGCGAGTGAGCCGCTCCTGATCGCGGCGGCGCTGGCCGCGGTCTATGCGGTGCTGGGCATCCTCTATGAGAGCTACGTCCATCCGATCACCATCCTGTCCACCCTGCCCTCCGCCGGCGTGGGCGCGGTTCTGGCGCTGATGCTGTTCGGCACGGAGTTCAGCATCATCGCGCTCATCGGCGTGATCCTGCTCATCGGCATCGTGAAGAAGAACGCCATCCTGATGATAGACTTCGCCCTGGAAGCCGAGCGCGAGCGCGGCCTGGACTCGCGGGAGGCCATCTACCAGGCGTGCCTGCTGCGCTTCCGCCCGATCATGATGACGACGATGGCGGCGATGCTGGGAGCCGTCCCGCTCGCGGTGAGCTTCGGCGAGGGCAGCGAGATTCGCCGGCCGCTCGGCATCGCCATCGTCGGCGGGCTGATCGTCAGCCAGGCGCTGACGCTCTACACGACCCCGGTGCTCTACCTCTACCTCGACAGGTTCCGCCTCTGGGCGCGGGCGCGCTGGCGGCACGCCTTCCCGGGGCTTGGGGCCGGCGAGATGCCGGGCGCCGCGGAATGAAGCAACGAACGATGCGGCGCGGCGCGGCGGTCATGGCCGCGCTGCTGCCCATCATCTGCACGCTTGGGGGCTGCATGGTCGGACCGGACTACAAGCGTCCGCCCGCGATCATCTCTGGGCACTACAAGGAGCTCGCCGGCTGGAAGCCTGGCACACCCAGCGACACGCTCGACCGCGGCGCCTGGTGGTCCATCTATCACGACCCGTTGCTGGATAGGCTGGAGTCGCAGGTGGCGACATCGAACCAGACCCTCCGCGCGCAGGAGGCGGCGTTCCGGCAGACGGTCGCGGTCGTCGCCGAGGCGCGCTCGCTGCTCTTCCCCACGGTCGGCGCCACGGCCTCCGTCACACGCAGCGGCGGCGGCGGCGGCGGGAGCGGGGCGCGCGGCGGCACGACGACGCTGACCTCACCCAGCCTCGGCGGCATCGGCACGGGCACGGGGGTCGGAACAGGCACGAACACGCTCACGACAACATCCACGACCGCCGGCACCGGGACAAGCGGAGGTGGCTTCAGCCGCGGCGCGATCACGTCCTACGATCTATCCGGCACGGTGGACTGGGAGCTGGACCTCTGGGGCCGCATCCGCCGCCAGGTCGAGAGCGACGTCGCCGCCGCGCAGGCCAGCGCCGCCGACATCGCGAGCGTCCGCCTCTCCGCCGAGGCGACGCTCGCGATAGACTACTTCGAGATGCGCGCCGCGGACAGCCTGGACGCGCTGCTGAACGACACGGTGCGGGACTACCGGCAGGCGCTGCAGATCACGCTCAACCAATACAATGTCGGCGTCGCGGCGCGCGGCGACGTGATCACCGCGCAGTCGCAGCTGCAAAGCGCCATCACCTCCTTCATCAACGTGGGCGTGCTGCGCTCGCAGCTGGAGCACGCGATCGCGGTGCTGACCGGGCGGGCGCCGGCGGACCTCACGATCCCGCCTGAGCGGTTGCCGCCGCGGGTTCCGGTCGTGCCGCCGGGCATCCCCTCCGAGTTGCTGGAGCGGCGGCCCGACATCGCCGCGGCGGAGCGGGTGATGCGCGAGCAGAACGCGCTGATCGGCGTCGCCGTCGCCGCCTACTATCCCCAGGTCACGCTCTCGGCGCTCTACGGCTACGTCGGCGACCCGGTGCAGTCGCTGATCCAGGCGGCGAACCGAATCTGGTCGCTGGGTGCCGCGGCCAGCGAGAGCCTGTTCGAGGGTGGCGCGCGCACCGCCGCGGTTGCCGCAGCGCGCGCCACCTACGACGGAGCGGTCGCGAACTACCGCCAGACGGTGCTCACTCGCGTTCGAGGGCGTGGAGGACCAGCTCTCGGCGCTGCGCATCTATGCCGACCAGGCGCGGGCGGAGGACGAGGCGGTCGCGCTCGCACGCCGGGCGGTGCAGATCGCGCTGAACGAGTATCGGGCAGGCACGCAGCCCTACACGACGGTGATCACCGCGCAGAACACGCTGCTGGCGGACGAGCAGGCGGCGCTGACCATCCAGCAGGACCGGCTCGTGGCGAGCGTCACGCTGGTCGAGGACCTCGGCGGCGGCTGGACCGCGGCGAGGCTGCCGAGCCGGGGAAGCCTGCAAACGTTCAACCCGTTGCTGCCGGGATCGCAACTCCCCTACGGCGCGACACCAGGCAAGAGATGACGGGCGGCATTGTCCCGCCAGCGGTAGGGCCTCAAGAGGCTGCGCGGCTGCTGTGCACGATCTCGACCATGGTATAGAAAACGGCGCTGATGCCGCGAAGGCACCGAAGGAGACCGCCAATGCCAACAGAAAGCAGCCCGGCCATGATCGTCGTTCATCACCTGAACGACTCACGGTCACAACGCATCCTGTGGCTGCTGGAGGAACTCGGTCTGCCCTATGAGGTGAAGCGTTACCAGCGCGACGCGCAGACCCGGCTCGCACCGCCCGAGCTGAAGAAGGTCAGCCCGCTCGGCAAGTCCCCCGTCATCACCGATGGCGGTAGGACGATCATCGAGTCAGGTGCCATCATCGAGTACCCTGATCCGTCGGCACGGCGGCGGGAGGCTGCGGCCTGACCCCGCGACGGGCGCCTACGATGACTACATGCAATGGCTGCAGTTCGCCGAAGGTTCGGCCATGCTGCCGCTCATGCTCCACTTCTACGTCTCGCGCCTGGGCGAGGCGGGCGCACCGCTCGCGCCGCGCATCGAGAGCGAGATCGCCAATCATCTCGGCTACATCAACGCCGCCCTGCAGGACCGACCCTACCTGGTAGGGAATGACCTGACCGGCGCCGACGTCCAGATGAGCTTCGTGGGAGAGTTTGCGGGGGTGCTCGGCAAGCGGGCCGCCTATCCCAACATCGAGGCCTGGGTGCAGCGCCTGCACGCGCGCCCCGCCTACAAGGCGGCGGTGGAGCGCGGCGGCCCTTACGGCTTGGCGCGCTGATGGCCCAACCCGTCGAGACGGCGGCGGATCGGGTGGTGTGAGCCGTCAGGGCTGGGCCGCCGCGTCCTCCAGGAGCAGCGCGACGCGCTCGACGAATTGGGCGCCGTCCACGGGCTTGCGCAGGAGCGAGTAGGCGCCATCGACCGTACCGTCGAGGATCAGCGTCGCGGCGTCCCCAGCGTAGCCGGTGAGCAGGATCGCGGGCAGCCCCGGCCGCAGCCGCTGCGCTGCCTCGATCACCGCGAGCCCGGTCATGCCCGGCATGGCCAGGTCGCTCACCAGCAGGACCACCGCCTCGGCCGCGGCGAGCTTCTGCAAGGCCTCCCCCCCGTGCGCGGCGGGCAGCACGACGTAGCCTGCGGCCTCAAGCTGCGCCTGCAGCGCCTCGCGCACGAGCGGGTCGTCATCCACGAGCAGCACCTGGCCGTGCGGCGGGGCGGCTCCGATCTCGCTCTCGCCCTCATCCACGGCCGGAGCGGGTGCCCTGGCGACCGCGGCAGCACTGTCGGCGATCGGCAGCCAGATCTCGACTACCGTGCCTTGCCCAATCACGCTCTGGATGCGGAGCGCGCCGCCGGACTGCTCGGCGAAGCCGCGCGCCATCGCGAGGCCGAGGCCCGTGCCTTTGCCGATCTCCTTGGTCGTGAAGAACGGCTCGGACGCGCGCGCGAGCGTCGCCGCGTCCATGCCCGTGCCGGTGTCCGCGATGCGCAGGCGGACGTAGGCGCCTGCAGCGAGGCCGTTGGAAACGCCCGCCCTCACCAGATCGGCCGCCGCGGAGAGAAGCAGCGTGCCGCCCTGCGGCATGGCGTCACGCGCGTTGGTCGCGAGGTTGATCAGCACGGTCTCAAGTTGCCCCTTGTCGGCCAGCAGCGCCGGCAGGCCGAGCGGCGCCTCCACGCGCACCGCTATCGCGGCGCCGAGCGTATGGGTGAGCACTTCGCGCAGGTCCACGAGCACCATCGCCGCGTCCACCACGTTCGCGCGCAGCTCGCCGCGGCGCGAGAAGGCGAGGAGCCGCCGCGTGACCGAGGTGCCGCGCGCCGCCGCGTCCAGCACGAGACGTGCGAGGTGGCGGACCCGGTCGTGGTCGCCGGGCCGCCGCTCGATCAGGGAAGCACCGCCTTGGACCGCTTGCAGCACATTGTTGAAGTCGTGCGCTATGCCGCCCGCGAGCTGGCCCAGCGCCTCCAGCTTCCGGCTCTGCGCGAGCCGTTCCTGCGCCGCCTCGCGGGCGGCGATCTCGGCCTGCACGCGCGCCTCCAGCTCCTCGTTGAGCTGGCGCAGCGCCGCCGCGGCCGCGTGGCTCTCGGTCACGTCGCGGGAGACGGCGACCATGCGCGCGACCTCGCCGTCCGTGCCGCGCACGGGCGATACCGACACCTCCCAACAGCGGGGCTTCCCCTTCGCCGTCGGGCAGAGCGCCTCGAAGCGCGACGCCCTGCCCTCGCGCGCCGCGGCTACGGCGGCTTGCACCTGGCTTCGCCCCGACTCCGGCCACAGCGCCGCCCAGTCCTGGCCCTCGACCTCGCAGAGCTCACCGAACTCCATCTGGCACAGGCCGTTGGCGTTCATGAAGGACACCCGGCCGTCCAGCTCGACCACCTTAAGGCAATCCGTGTTCGCGTCGAGCACCGAGCGCAGGAACACCTGGTCGCGCTTGGCATCGTCCATGTCGCTCAGGAAGAACTCGTAGCCGTCACCGGACGACGCGATAGTGACCTTGACCCAGCGGCGGAACGCGGGCGAGTAGGTTTCCAGGCGCTGTGGCCGCCCCTCGCGCCGGGCTTTCTCGGCGAGCGTCGCCGCGCGGGCGTGGGCGTTCTGCGGGAACAGATCCCAGATGCGACGGCCGAGCAATTCCGACCGGGGTCGTCCGGCCAGGGCCTCGAAGCGGGGATTCGCATCCACGATGCGCCAATCCGGCCCGACGCGATACCAGGCATCGCTGATCAGGTCGCGCGTGGTGGCGAGCGCCTGTCGCAGCCGCTGATTCTCCGCCTCCAGGTCGCTCACTCTGCACTGACCCTTGGGCTGACCCTTGGGCCGAGCCCTGGCACCTGCGCGGGACCCGCCCCACGCCGGCCGCTGGCACGGACCAAGTCGCCCAGCCACCGCCCAGCGATCACGGCCGGGCGCTCGACCCAGCGCTCGCTGGCCCAGGCAAGCGGGTAAGTGATCACGAACGAGACGAGGGCGACCGCCAACCCCGCCTCCAAAGCATGCCGGGCAACCCAGGGCTGCCCGTCGGTCCACCCCCAGATCGCGTAGGATACGGGAACATCGAGGAGATAGAGGCTGAAGCTCACCCGCCCCAGCGCCTGGATCGCCGGGCGCTCCAGCAGGCGGTGCAGCGAGCCGTGCCGCCCGTGCAGCAGGCCCGCGACCAGCAACGCCGCGGCCAGGACCATGGCGATGAGACTGGTGATGAGCGCATGCGGCTCGAAAGCGCGGCAGAGGATCAGCCCGGCGAGCGCGCCCCACCACGCGCCGCTGGGCGCGTCGGCCAGAAGCGAGCGCAGCTTGGGCTCGGCCACCACCATGCCGGCCATGAAAGCGATCAGGTAGGCGTGCATCTCGGGCGCTGCCGGCATCATCCAGCCGGTCTCCAGCGCCAGGACCGCGTAGATGACGCAGAGCGCGAGCGCAGGCAGGCCGAAGCGGCGGCGCAGCAGCCACGCGGCGAGGATGAACGGGATGGCCAGCAGCTCGATCTGGATGGTGTTCGAGGGGCCATGCATGGTGATGGCCCAGAGCGAGGCGTTGAGCAGGAGTTGCCGGGGGGTGAAGCGGATCAGCCCTGGGATGCCGAACTGGCTCAAGCCGTAGAACAGCACCATGCAGACGATGACGGGCGGGTAGAGCCGCACGGCGCGGGCCAGCGCGAACCCGGCGCAGAGCCGCGCGGCCTCCCCGGACTTGATCCGGGGATCGTCGCCGCTTTTCTCCCCTTGGCGCTGCAACGACATGCGGAGCACGCAGCCGCTGAGCACGAAGAACACATAGACGGCGACCTCGCCGTTGAACAGGATCAGGAACAGCTTGGTCACGGCGTCGCGCACCGTGGGCATGGCCTGCAAGGGTTGGAAGAGGACGCGGGAGACCAGGCTCACATCGTTGTGCAGGATGCTGTGATAGACCACGACGGCGGCAGCAGCGACGCCGCGCAGCCCGTCGAGCGCACGGGCACGGCCGGGGCCGCCGGGATCCGGTGACGGGTGGGACGCAAGTTGTGACAAGGGGGCCGTCCCCAGGTTGGAAGGCAGGTTCTAGGAGAGGGTAAGGCCCCGAAGCAAGCCGCGGATCAGGCTGGGCCGAATGGATCGTCCAGCACGATGCCGGGCGGGTCGAGGCGAAGCGGACTGTCGCCGAGGATGCGGGTCGTGATCGTGCCCGCCTCGTCGCGGGCATGGTGGATCAGGACGCGCTTGGCGGCATTCAGGATCAGGTAGTGTCGAACCGACGCGACACGGAAATAGCCAGCGAGCTTGGTGGTCGTGTCCAGGGGGCCGGTCGAGGGCGAGAGCACCTCGACGACGATCAGCGGATCGGTGATCTTCACGGTATCGCCGTCCACCGGCGGCCCGAGGCGGACTAGGGCGTCCGGCTCGAACACCGTGCGTTCGCCGATGACCACGGCCATGCCGTCCGGGAACACCTGGGCCTGCAAGCCGGCATCGCGGACTGCCTCGAACAGCCGCCTGTAGATTTCACCCTTCGCCAGCGCGTGCCGGGCCCGCTCCGACGCCATGCGCACCGGCTCGCCGTCATCCAGCTCGTATCGCTCGCCCTCGGCCCAGCCCTGCGCCCAGGCGAGGAACTCGTCCGCTGACATCGGCCTATGGGCAACATCCAGCATGGTAGCCCTCCTAGCATGGTTGTCAGGCCGGCGGGAGAAGGTTCTCCAGCACGATGCCGGGCGGGTCGAGGCGGAGCGGGCCATCACCGAGGATACGGATCGAGACAGTGTCCGCGCCGCCGCGGGCGTAGTGGATGATCGTGCGGTGGCCGGGACGCACGATCAGGTAATGGTGGATGGAAGGAATGCGGAAATAGTCCGCAAGCTTGACGCCCGTGTCCACGCCGCCGGTCGAGGGAGAGAAGACCTCGACCACGATCACAGGATCTTCGACCATGACCGTGTCGCCGGGCAGCGGGGGGCCGCAACGGAGCATGGCGTCAGGTTCATAGACCGTCTGCGCGTCCACTCGCAGCGCCACCCCATCCGGGAACGCTTCGCAGGTCAGGCCGGCATCGCGGACCGCCTCGAACAGCCGCCTGTAGATCAAACCCTTCGCCCGCGCGTGCGCCACGCGCTTGGACGCCATGCCGACCACCTCGCCGTCCATCAGCTCATAGCGTTGGCCCTCAGGCTGCTCCACGGCCCAGGCCAGGAACTCCTCGGCGGTCATGCGGCGCTTCGCTGGCTCGGACATGGCAACACCCTAGCACGCGATTTGGGCCGCGAGAGGTACGAAACGTCCGTCCTGCGCGGCACTTGCCGCGCGGCGTCCTGTTCCTTCCGAAGCCTCTAACAGAGAACGCCCTTCTCGGCTTTGACTCCATGCCCCGGCGGTGGATAGGTGCCGCTCCTCGGCGTCCCACAGGAGGCTACATGACTATCCAACTCGGCCAAGTTGCTCCCGATTTCGAGCAGGACACCACTCAGGGCCGCATCCGCTTCCATGAGTGGCTGGACGGGCACTGGGGCGTGCTGTTCAGCCATCCCAAGGACTTCACCCCCGTCTGCACCACCGAGCTGGGCGAGACCGCCCGCCTCAAGCCCGAGTTCGACCGGCGCAACGTCAAGGTCATCGGCCTCAGCGTGGACAACGCCCAGAACCATGAAGCCTGGAACAAGGACATCGAGGAGACGCAGGGCTATGCCGTCAACTTCCCGATGATCATCGACTCCGACCGCAAGGTCAGGTACTCTCTACGGCATGATCCATCCCGAGGCCGACCCGAGCCTGACCGTGCGCACCGTCTATGTCATGGACCCGCAGAAGAAAATCCGCATGATGCTGGCCTATCCGCCGAGCGCCGGGCGCAACTTCGACGAGATCCTGCGGGTCATTGACAGCCTGCAGCTCACGGACAAGTACAAGCTCGCCACCCCGGTGAACTGGCGGCCCGGCGACCGCGCCATCATCGTGTCCTCCGTCTCGGATGAGGACGCGAAAGCGAAGTTTCCCCAGGGCTGGGAGACGAAGAAGCCCTATCTCCGCCTCGTCGATGTTCCCAAGGAGTAGGACACCATGCAGAGCACGCACCCGGAGACGCTCGCGCTTCACGCGGGCTGGCGCAGCGACCCGGCAACTGGCGCAGTCGCCGTGCCCATCTACCAGACCACCAGCTATCAGTTCACGGATACCGGGCACGCCGCCCGGCTGTTCGCGCTGCAGGAGCTGGGCAACATCTACACCCGCATCATGAACCCGACGACGGACGTGCTGGAGAAGCGCGTCGCCGCCCTGGAGGGAGGCGTCGCCGCCGTCGCCTTCGCCTCGGGCCAGGCCGCGTCGGCCAACGCCGTGCAGAACATCACCCGCGCCGGCGACAACATCGTCAGCAGCACGGACCTCTACGGCGGCACCTGGAACCTGTTCGCGAACACGCTGCGCGAGCAGGGGATCGAGACGCGCTTCGTGGACCCGAAGGACCCGGAAGGCTTCCGCCGGGCCACGGACGAGCGCACGCGCGCCTACTACGCGGAGACGCTGCCGAACCCCAAGCTGGAGGTGTTCCCCATCGCCGAGGTCGCCGCCATCGGCCGCAGCTTCGGCATCCCGCTCATCATGGACAACACGGCCGCGCCGCTCCTCGTGCGGCCCTTCGACCACGGTGCCGCGATCGTCATGCACTCGCTGACCAAGTACATCGGCGGGCACGGCAGCTCGATCGGCGGCATCATCGTGGACGGCGGCAACTTCGACTGGGAGGTCCACGCCGGGCGCCAGCCGGGGCTGAACGAACCTGATGCCAGCTATCACGGCGCGGTCTGGGCGCAGGCCGCCAAGCCGCTCGGCCCGGTCGCCTACGCCCTCAAGCTCCGCGTCACCTTGCTGCGCGACCTCGGCGCGGCGCTCTCGCCGTTCAACGCGTTCCTGATCCTGCAGGGCGCCGAGACGCTGCCGCTGCGCATCCGCGAGCACAGCCGCAACGCCGAGCTGGTCGCCGACTTCCTCGCCGGGCGTCCGGAGGTCACGCGAGTGATCCATCCCAAGCACCTCAAGGGCGAGGCAGCCGCGCGCACGGCGAAGTATCTCACGCGCGGCCATGGCGGCCTGGTCGGGTTCGAACTGGCGGGAGGCGCGGACGCCGGGCGGCGATTCATAGATGGGCTGCGGCTTTTTTATCACGTCGCCAACCTCGGCGATTCCCGCAGCCTCGCCATCCACCCGGCAAGCACCACCCACAGTCAGCTTGCCGCGGAGGAGCAGATGGCGAGCGGCGTAAGCCCAGGCTATGTGCGCCTCTCCGTGGGGCTGGAACACCCGGACGACATCCTGGCCGATCTTGCCCAGGCCCTCGATCAAGCGGGCGACCAGGCGGGAAAGGTGCGCGCCGCGGCGTAAGATTGCTCCCGCTCCGTGCTCGATTCTGCCACGCTGTGCTAAAGGGTCGAGTTCGAGCGGGAGCGGCAGGAGGCCATGAGCGAGAACTGGGCAGTGACCCGCCCGACGCTGCGGGAGCTTGTGGTGGATCATCTAGCCTGGCGCGAGGCGCTCGATCAGGTGCGCGTGGCCCTGTCGCGACCCTCCGCGATCGTCGCGTTGCTCGGCCCGGCCGGGACGGGGAAGACGCTGCTGCTCCGCACCCTGCTCAACGAACTGCGGGACGGTGGCCGCAATGCAGTGCTGCTGGAACGGGGCGACGCCGAGAACCGCCCGGCAGCACGGCCCGGCATCGTGCTGGTGGACGAGGCCGACCGCATCGGCTCGGAGACGCTCGAAGCCTTGGCTCAGTCCGAAACGATGGCCGAGTTCAGGCGTGGGCGGTATCGTCCTAGCGGCACTACCCAGCTTCGCGGAGCGGATCGGGTCCATGCCCGGCGCCACGGTCGTGCCGCTTCGCCCACTCGGGACTGAAGAGGCCGCGGCCTTCGTGCAGGCACGGGCCGAGGCGATGGGAGCGCCGGACCGCTTGACCGGTGATGCCAATGCCGAGATCGTGGCGAACGGCCAAGGCATCCCGCGGCTTCTGGGCACGCTGCTGACGGCGGCGGATTTCGTCGCTTCCCTGCAGGCCGCCCCGCATGTCACGGCGGAGCACGTCCAGGAAGCCGTATGCCTGCGCGGGGAACTCGGTGCGGAAGCACTGGATCCGTTGCCTGACGTGTCACCCGCAGAACTGGGAGAGGACGGCGGCAGCGGCCGAAGTCCCGATCCGCATAAGCGTTGGGCGGCGGGCGTTCGCGCCATCGCGACAGTGCCGGTTCTGGCGCGACGGCGTACGGGCGTCAGGGCACTCCTCGCCTGCACCGCGCTTGCTGTGTTGCTCGCCGCCTACTCGATCGCACAGTTTGTCGGAGGAAGCTCGGGGCGGTCCGTATCCGCGTCGGTCCCGGATCGCGTCGGCGCCGCTCCCGCCATGACGCCCAGCAGCCCCGTCCCGCCTCCCGCGATCCCGGCTGCCGAGCTGGCGCCGCGCCAGGCGGCGAACGCCGTCCCTGCCCTGAGCCATGCCTCGGACCCAGCGCTTAGCCCGGCCGCGGGAGAGTTGCCCAAGGGCGTCGTGCCGCATGTCGTGCTGAGCTTTCAGCAAGGCGATGCCGAGGCGGAACGGCGCGGCTTCGAGGCCGTGCGCGCATTGCGTGCCGCGGGTTTCGCCGCCAGCGACCCGGTCCCGGTGCTGGGCCGCATCCCCGGTCCTGGCCTCGCCTACTTCTTCGCCGAGGATCAGGCGGGTGCGGCCGAGATCAGCCGTGCGCTGGGCGGCGCCTTTGGCGAAGGCCGTGCCGTAGCCCTGCGCCCGGACGAGCCGCTGCCCCGGCCGGGGACGATCGAGGTCCAGATCTCGTCGGAGCAGCGCGATGCAAGGCAGGCGGAATGAAGCCGTGCGGGTCCGCGACATGCGGGTCCGTGACGGTGCAGCCTGGGACTTAGCTGGGGCGTTGCCCTGGCCTGCCTTGCCCTAGCCGGGGCCACGCCCTGGCTCTCATTGGCGCCATCGCTCCATGCGGAAGGCACGGCCGCAGCCGCCGTGGAAGATGAGCCGCCGCCCGTCACCCTAGTCCGTCCGAGCGACGGGGCGGCGGTGCCGGGCGGCCGGCGCGGCACAAGGGTCGTCCTTGCTTGGCGGGAATCGCGAGCTCCACTCATCTCGTATTTCGTCGAAGTACTCGCATCCGGTCCCGGCGAGCAGCGGGAGGTGTTCACCGGCTACACCCGCCACACAGAGCTTCACGTGCGGCTCGACGGCGCTGGCCGATATGCCTGGCGCGTCGTGGCTGTGAGCCGGGCAAGCACACGCTACAGCGTGAGCCCGTGGCGGTACTTCACCGTTGGGAGCGTGCCCGAGGAGACGAGATGAGGACACGGCGCGCCTGGGTCGTGCCGCTGCTCGTCCTCGTCGCGGGATGCCAGGTTGCCACGCCGCCGTTGCAGCGGTCCTCGCTCGTGGCGCTGCGGGGCGCGCATCGTTCGGCGTTCGAGGCTGACCGTGGGAAGCAGCCGTCCGGCATCACCGCCGTCGCGGTGCGGTGGTCTTTCTCGACCGCCGCGGGCGAGTGCGTAGCGAGGACGTCCGGTTCCTCGCGGTCTCCGGCGCTCACGGTGCGCGTTGACGACGCCGTGCACCTGGCGGTCATGCCCGGCGACGGGGCGTCGCGGCTCGCATTCTCGGGGCCGGGCGGATCCTGGACGTTGCGTCCTGCAGGGAAGGGACGCAGCGCCACGGCTACCTTGCCGCTCGGCGAGGGTGCTGTCGCGGACCTGCTGGCGCTGCTCGAAGGCGGGGAGCTCAAGCTCGGAGAGGGTGCGCGCCCTGCCACCTTGCTGCTGCCCGACGCCGGGGTCTCGGGCCGTGATTGGATCGGCTGCGTGAGCGGCAAGGCACGCGAGGCGCGCAGCACGGCCGGGCGGTGAGACCTGCGGCAGGACTCAGGCGCGGAACTCGCGCGACGCCTCCGCGAGGAAGCTCCAGACGTAGGCGGCGAAGGAGCGCCACACCTCGACGCGGAAGGTCTCGGCCGCCGTCCGCCACAGCACGATCTCGGATTTGGCCAGCACTGTGCGCGTGCACATGCCGGGTGGGAACGCGGGAACGTCGAGATCCAGTGGACAGCCGGCGTTCAAGGCTGCCGTGGCATCGGGGCCGGAGATTTCGATCCCGACCTGGCGATGCGACACATCCACCAACGAATGCGGATGGCCGTCCAGCGCGCGTTCCAGCGCGGCGGCGAGCGCCGGGCCGTCAGTTGGCGACGCGAGCAGGAGCCATTCGTCGGGGCCGAGCCAGAGCGCGGCGCGACCCTCGCCGACCGTGACGGCGCGGCACGCAAGCTGCGGCAACGGGGCGCCGAAGGCAGAAGCAGCAGCCTCGACCGCGCCCGGCCGACCGCGCAGGACGAAGCGCGCTACAGGCGGCAGGGCGGTGAGCGCGGCACTGCCGGGCATGGCAAAGCTGTCAAGCGGCCCTTCCGTGGCGGCCAGGAGATCAAGCGGCATCGAGACGGGAACCTTCCGGGTCGTAGAACACGGGTGCCGTCACTGTCGCAGGGACCGGGTGCCCCGCCGTGGTGACGTGAAGCTGCTCCCCGGTCCGGTCTCGTCCCCCGGAGACCATGGCGAGCGCGATCGAGCGCCCGAGGATGGCGCTGAAGTAGGCCGAGGTCACGTGGCCGAGCGGCCTCGCTGGCACAAGCCGGTCCGGGTCGGCCCCACCTGGATCAGCGAGGATCTGCGCCCCTTCTTCCAGGACGAAGGCCGGGTCATCGGTCAGCAGCCCGACGAGCTGCTTGCGAGCAGGCGAGGCCATGGCCGGGCGGGCGAGCGAGCGCTTGCCGACGAAATCCCGCTTCGCCTTGCCCAGCACCCAGGACAAACCCACATCGCCTGGCGTCGCCGTGCCGTCCGTCTCCTGCCCGACGATGATGTAGCCCTTCTCCGCCCGCAGGACGTGCATCGCCTCCGTGCCGTAGGGCGTGATGCCGTAGGGCTTCCCCGCCTCGAAGACGGCCTCCCACACAGCGCGGCCGTGGTCGGCGGGAACGTTCACCTCGAACCCCAACTCGCCCGTGAAGCTGACGCGGAACAGCCGGGCCGGCACACCGCAGACGCGGCACTCCACCACGCTCATGTGCGGCATCGCCCCTGCGGAGAGGTCCACGCCCTCGATCAAGTCCTGCAGCACGGCGCGCGACCGCGGCCCCTGCACGGCGATCACCGCCCACTGCTCCGTGACCGAGGTGAGCCAGGTATCCAGCTCCGGCCACTCGGTCTGCAGGTAGTCCTCCATCAGCGCCAGCACGCGCGGCGCCCCGCCGGTCGTCGTGGTGACGTGGAAGCGGTCCGGCGCCAGCCTTCCAACCACGCCGTCATCGGTGACGAAACCGTCCTCCCGCAGCATCAGCCCATAGCGGCAGCGGCCGACGCCGAGCTTGGTCCAGGCGTTGACATACATCCGGTTCATGAACTCGGCGGCGTCCGGCCCGACCACCTCGATCTTGCCGAGCGTGGTGGCGTCGAAGATCCCCACCCCCTCCCGCACCGCCCGGCACTCGCGGGCGACCGCCGCATCCATGTCCTCACCCCCGCGCGGGAAATACCGGGCGCGCTTCCACAGGCTCACATCCTCGAACACGGCGCCCTGCCCCACCGCCCACCCATGGATCGGCGTCGTGCGCACCGGGTCGAACAGCTCCCCGCGCGACAGCCCGGCGAACGTGCCGAAGGTGACAGGCGTGTAGGGCATCCGGAACGTCGTCAGCCCGACCTGCGGGATCGTCTTGCCGAGTGCTTCGGAGACGATACCCAGCGCGTTCATGTTCGAGGTCTTGCCCTGATCCGTCGCCATGCCCGTCGTGGTGTAGCGCTTGACGTGCTCGATGGACTGGAAGCCCTCCCGCGTCGCGAGCGCGAGGTCCTTCGCCGTGACATCGTTCTGGAAATCCACGAACGCCTTGGGGCGTGCCCGCTTGCGCCCGGCGCTGTGGCCTTGCGGAAGCGCGCCGACCATCCCGCCTCCGCCGAACTCGGGCGCTCTCGCCGCGAACATCCGCGCCTTCGCACCGCCGTGGCCCGCCGCACGCGCTGCCGTTTCGCCCGCCGCCGCACCGTCCGCCAGCGCCGCACCAAGGCCGAACACGCCGCGGCAGGCGCCCGCCGAGCGCTCCTGCTCGATGGACAAGCCAGGCACGTAGGCGTCCAGCTCCCCGTCGAACCGCAGCTTGCCGCGCGACTGGGAGAACAGATGCACGCTAGGCGTGAACCCGCCCGACATCAGCAGCAAGTCGCATCGCAACGCCTCCGCCCCGCTCAGATCGCCGTCGGCCCGCACCTCGGCGAGCCGAACCTCGTCCACCCGCAACCGGCCCGTGGTGCCGACCACCGTGCTGGCGAGGCGGATCGGCAGCCCGGCAGCGCGCGCCGCCTGCGGGAGCGCGCCATTCGCCTCCGCGCGCGTATCGGCGATGGCGGCGATGGTGACGCCCGCGCGATGCAGGTCGAGCGCCGCTTGATAGGCCGCATCGTGCGCCGTGACGATGACCGCGCGGCTGCCGCAGCGCACGCCGTAGCGGTTGAGGTAGGTGCGCGCCGCGTCGGCAAGCATCACGCCGGGCCGGTCGTTGCCTGGGAACACCAGCGGCCGTTCGATGGCGCCCGTCGCCAGCACGACCTGCTTCGCCCGCACCTGCCACAGCCGCTCGCGCGGCAACCGTGGATCGGGGGCGGCCAGGTGATCGGTGACGCGCTCGGCCAGGCCGATCATGTTGTGGGCGAAGTAGCCGAAGGCGGTGGTGCGCGGCAGCACAGTCACGCACGGATGGCGCGCGAGCGTGGCAACGGTGTCCGCGAGCCACTCGGCCGCCGGCCTCCCCTCGATGGTAGCGGCGGTATCCGCGAGAAGCGACCCGCCCAACTCCGCCTGCTCGTCGCACAGGATCACGCGCGCGCCGCCATCGGCCGCCGTCAACGCGGCGGCAAGGCCGGCCGGCCCGGCGCCCGCCACCAGCACGTCGCAATGGGCAAAGCGGCTCAGATAACGGTCGGGATCGGGCAGCGTGGGCGCGCGGCCGAGGCCCGCCATGGCGCGGATGCGCGGCTCGTAGAAACGGTCCCACGCCTTCCGCGGCCACATGAACGTCTTGTAGTAGAACCCGGCCGGGAGGAACGGCGAGAGCAGACCGTTCGCCGCACCGAGATCGGCGCCGAGCGAGGGCCACCGATTCTGGCTCTCCGCCCGCAGCCCGGCATACAGCTCCACCTGCGTCGCGCGGAGGTTGGGCGCGTAGCGGGCGTCGTCGCGCCGGACGCCGACCAGGGCATTCGGCTCATCCGCGCCCGCCGCCAGGATGCCGCGCGGCCGATGATACTTGAACGAACGCCCGACCAGATGCGTGCCGTTCGCCAGCAGCGCGGAGGCGAGCGTATCGCCGGCCAGCCCCTCGTAGGCACGGCCGTCGAAGCTGAAGCTCAGTGGGCGGCGGCGGTCAACACGGCCGCCCTGCGCCGTACGCAACCGCGCGCTCACGCCGCTTCCTTCCCGACCGTGGCAGGCACCTGATCGGGCCGCTGCTCGCCGATCCTGTAGGTGGCCACGAACATATCGCTGCCCGTGTCGCGCAGCGCGTTGAAGAACCGCGCGCAGCCGTGCACGTGGCGCCAGCGCTCGGCATGGACGCCCCTAGGGTTGGTGCGCATGTAGAGGAACTCGGCCCAGGCCTCGTCGGAGACGCTGGCAGGGTCCAGCGGCCGGGCGACGTGCGCCTCGCCGCCGTAGGTGAACTCCAGCTCGGGGCGCTGGCCGCAGTAGGGGCAGTCTATCAGCAGCATGGTGGGATGCCTCAGTGCGCGACCGCGGCGGCGGCGGCCTCGTCAATCAGGACGCCGTCGCGGAACCGCTCGATGGTGAAGGGGGCGTTGATCCGATGCGGCTCGTCCTTGGCGATGGTCCACGCGAGGACGTGGGCGGCGCCGGGCGTCGCCTTGAAGCCGCCCGTGCCCCAGCCGCAATTGACATAGAGGCCCGGCACGCTGGTCTTGGCGACGATCGGCGAACGGTCCGGCGTCACGTCCACGATGCCGCCCCAGTTGCGCAACATGCGCATGCGGCGGAACATCGGGAACAGCTCGCAGATCGCGTCCAGCGTGTGCGCGGGAATGTGCAGCCCGCCGCGCTGCGTGTAGGAGATGTAGGCGTCGGTGCCGGCGCCGATCACCAGCTCGCCCTTATCGGACTGGCTGATGTAGGCGTGGATCGTATTGCTCATCACCACGCAGGGAAAGCAGGGCTTGACCGGCTCGGACACCAGCGCCTGCAACGGATAGCTCTCCAGCGGCATCCGCACCCCGGCCATCGCCGCCACCGTGCTGGTGTTGCCCGCGGCGGAGACGGCGACCTTGCGCGTGCGGATCGTGCCGCGGCTCGTCTCCACGGCGCACACGGCGCCCGCGGCGTCGCGCCGGATAGCCGTCACCTCGCAGTTCTGCAGGATATCGACGCCCAGCGCGTCCGCGGCGCGGGCGTAGCCCCAGGCGACCGCGTCGTGCCGGGCGGTGCCGCCGCGCCGCTGCAAGGACGCGCCGAGGACCGGGTAGCGCATGTTGGCGGCGATGTTGAGCGGCGGGCAGAACGCTTTCGCCTCCTCCGCCGTCAGCCACTCGTTGTCCACGCCGTTCGCGCGGTTCGCGTGGACGTGGCGCTTGAACACCTGCACGTCGTGGACGTTGTGCGCCAGCATCATCACGCCGCGCTGGCTGAACATGACGTTGTAGTTCAACTCCTGCGACAAGCTCTCCCAGAGCTTCACGGAGTGGTCGTAGAGCGCCGCACTCTCGTCGAACAGATAATTGGACCGGATGATCGTGGTGTTGCGCCCGGTGTTGCCGCCGCCGATCCAACCCTTCTCCAGCACGGCGATGTTGCGCATCCCGTGCTGCTTGGCGAGGTAGTAGGCGGCCCCCAGCCCATGCCCGCCGCCGCCGACGATGACGGCGTCGTAGGCAGGCTTCGGCTCCGGGGAGCGCCATTGCGGCTGCCAGCCCTGCTGCCCGCCGAGGGCGCCGCGGATCAGGGAGAGGGCGGAGAAGCGCTGCATCGCTGGTTCGATCCCGGAGAAGGACGGCTACCGCTTGATGGCACCCCGCGACCCCTCGGCGCGAGCACGCAGCCGCCCTGCCCGTTGAACCGAAGCGACATGCGCGCATCGCCTGCAAGACGCAGAAACATGGGCGACGCTCGACCTCAAGGCGTAGCCTCTCCCGCCGTCACCCGCACCGCGGCCCGCGCCGACCGCCCGGCGGCATCGAGCACCGACACTTGGTAGAAACCCGGCCCCGGCGGCACCCACCGCGCCTCGCGCAGCGCCGGCGCCGACTCCACGGCCGCGCCGTCCACGAGGAACACCAACGGACGCTCGCCCCCTGACGCGCGCAGCACCACCGGCCCCACCCCCTCGATCGTCGCGGCGGGTGGCGGGAACAGGAGGCTGAGCGCATCACCCGCCGGGACCGCCCGAGGCTCGCCACCCGCGGCAGCGACAGCGGCGCGCGCGGCGCCGGCGGCAGCAGCGCGAAGACCCGCGCGAGGATCGGCAGCGCGACCTCCGCCGCTGCCTCTCCCGGCCGCACCGACCCGTCCGGCTGCCCGACCCACACCCCGACCAGGTGCTCCCGGTCGAACCCGAACGCCGAGCTATCGCCGCCCGGCGCTCACCCCGTCTTCCAGGCGACGCCGCCGGGTCCGCCACCT
>CAWBOZ010000029.1:0-20168 GCA_963790535.1 uncultured Alphaproteobacteria bacterium
AACGCGCTCGCTGCGGACCTGCGCATCGCCGGCGAGGACAGCAGCTTCGGCATCCCTGCCGCGAAGCTCGGCATCGCCTACGGCTTCGAGATGACGCGCCAGCTCGTCCAGCTCGTCGGCCCGGCGCACGCGCGGATGCTGCTCTACACCGGCACTCGCGTCGGCAGCGCCGAGGCCGTGCGCATCGAACTCGTGAACGAGGTCGTGGCCAACGAGGACCTGAACGACCGCGTGGTGAACGTTGCCCGCATGATCGCCGACAACGCGCCGCTCTCGCTGCGCGCCGCCAAGCTCACCGTCACTGCCACGCTCGCGGACCCGGACGGGCGCGACATGGAGAGCGTCGAGAAAGCCGCCGCCGCCTGCTTCGACAGCGAGGATTACAAGGAGGGCCGGGCTGCGTTCCGGGAGAAGCGTGCCCCCAAGTTCCAAGGGCGCTGACAACGGCGGCGCTCAATCATCCCAACGATCCTAACGCTGACCGGCCCGGGCCACGACTGGCGCCTGTCGTCACGCACCCCACTCAGCGCTTGACCCCGCCGGCGACAAACTCCCCTATCCTCCCCGATGTCCTCCAGCCCCGCCCTCCCCGACCCGGCAGACCGCGCCCGCCAGCGCGACGAGGACACGCAGTATTATCGCGGCGTCCTCCACGAGCTGGTCGAGATGGCCGCCGACATCGCCCGCGCCGTCCACCGCCAGGCCACTGCGGAACAATCCGCCGAGCACGGCCCAGAGTCTGCCGGCCAGCCTGCCGCGTCACCCGCCCCAGCCGCCGACCCCACCATCGCCTTCGACCGCATCGCCCGCACCCTGCGCCGCACCATCGCGCTTGCCCGCAAGCTCGCCGAGCCTGCCCCGCTGAGCACCGCCCAGGGCGCGCGCCAGCGCCGCCTGAGCGCGCGCAAGCAGATCATCCGCGCGGTCGAGGACACCATCCAGCGCCAGGCGGACGGTCCAGAGGCGGAGGGCCTCCACGCCGAGCTCTACGAGCGCCTGGACGACCCGGACCTCGACGACGACCTCGACCAGCTTTCCATCGCCGACATCATCGCCGCGATCTGCCGCGACCTCGGCATCGAGCACTTCCCCGGCACCCATCCCTGGAAGCGCCGCACGCCCCAGGACGTGCGCGACCTCCGCGCCCGCGCAGCAGGGCCCAGCATCGCTCAGCCCAGGACTGGCACAGCCCCGAATGGCCCAGCCCGGAACCGGGGCCTTGCGCCCCCAGACCAGCACCGGCCCGCCCGGACCCTGATCCGGACCCCCGGCCACGACGGTGAGAGGCCGGACCAAGCAGCTTTCAGGGCGGTTGCTGTCACTCGGCCAGGGTCGCCGTCACGGTCACCGTCGCCGTGACCTCGACATCGCCGGCTTCGGTGGGGATCAGCGATGCTTGCGCCTGCACGGCCGGCGCATAGGCTCGGAAGCTCCGGACCGGCGGCATCCCTGAATCGGGATCAACCACGATCTGCTGCACCCCGCGCACGGTCCGCCCCACGGCCTTCGCGATCGCCTCGGCTTGGGCGAGCGCCGTGCGCGTCGCGGCGGCGGCGAGGTCTTGCCGGGCCGCATCCATCTCCTCCTCGCGCGGCGCAAGCCCGGTCTGCTCGAGGCTGTTGCCGCCATGCTCCAGGCTGCCCGTCAGCAGCTCGGGCAAGCGCTCCGCCGTCGTGCGGAATGAGACGCCGACCGTGCCGGTGTAACCTACGATTCGACCCGGCGCCCCGGCGTTCTCACGGGCATCCCGCACCGGCTCGACCGTGACCAGCTCCGTGCGCAGGCGCTCCGCCCCAGCGCCCCGCAGGTAGGCCGTCAGCGTCTGAGCCCCTTCCGCAAGATGCTTCTCGACGTCGGCGACCGTGGAACCGTCCACTTTGACGCCCACGGTGACGTCGGCGATCGTGTTGGGCAGCCGGCGCCGGGCGGTCGCGTGGGTGGTCACGGTGGCAGGCATGGCCTGGACGGCGGTCCGCGCGTCCGAACTGGCCGGAGTTTGCGCTGCGGCCAAGGCAGGGACGAGCCATAGTCCCGTGCCCAGCAGAAGGCAGAACCGTCCCATGCTGCGGCTCTCGACTACCCTACGCGGTTGATGATCAGCTCCTCGACCACGGCCGGGTCGGCGAGCGTGCTGGTGTCGCCGAGGCCTTCCGTTTCGTTCGCCGCGATCTTGCGCAGGATGCGGCGCATGATCTTGCCCGAGCGCGTCTTGGGCAAGCCCGGCGCCCAATGGATCGCGTCCGGCGCTGCGATCGGCCCGATCTCCCTGCGCACCCAGGCGACCAGTTCGCGCCGAAGCTCGTCGTTCGGATCCTCGCCGGTGATAAGGGTCACGTAGGCATAGATGCCCTGGCCCTTGATCTCGTGCGGGAAGCCGACGACGGCGGCCTCGGCCACCTTCGGGTGGGCGACGAGCGCGCTTTCCACCTCCGCCGTGCCCATGCGGTGGCCGCTGACGTTGATCACGTCGTCCACGCGCCCAGTGATCCACCAGTAGCCGTCCTCGTCGCGCCGGGCACCGTCGCCGGTGAAATACTTGCCGGGAAACGTGCTGAAGTAGGTCTGGATGAAGCGCTCGTGGTCGCCGAACACGGTGCGCATCTGGCCGGGCCAGGAGTCCGTGATGCAGAGATTGCCCTCCGCAGCACCTTGCAGTTCCTGCCCCTCGCCGTCCACGAGCACGGGTTTGACGCCGGGCAAGGGCAGGGTAGCAGAGCCGGGCTTGAGCGCCGTGGCGCCCGGCAGCGGCGAGATCAGGATGCCGCCCGTCTCGGTCTGCCACCAGGTGTCCACGACCGGGCATCGCTCCTCGCCGACGATCCGGTAATACCAGAGCCACGCTTCCGGATTGATCGGCTCGCCCACGCTCCCAAGAATGCGCAAGCTCTTGCGGCTGGTCTTCTTCACCGGCGCCTCGCCCTCACGCATGAGGGCGCGGATGGCGGTCGGCGCGGTGTAGAAGATGTTGACCTTGTGCTTGTCCACGATCTGCCAGAAGCGCGAGCTGTCCGGGTAATTGGGGATGCCCTCGAACATCAGCGTCGTGGCGCCGTTCGCGAGCGGGCCATAGACGATGTACGTGTGGCCCGTGACCCAACCCACGTCGGCCGTGCACCAATAAACCTCGCCAGGGCGGTAGTCGAAAACCAGCTCGTGCGTGAAGCTGGCCCAAACCATGTAGCCGCCCGTGGTGTGGAGCGCACCCTTGGGCTTGCCGGTGCTGCCCGAGGTGTAGAGGATGAACAGCGGGTCCTCAGCACCCATCGGTTCGGGTGGGCAATCGGGGGATGCCTTCTCCAGCAGCTCGCGGTAACCGAGGTCCCGGCCCTCCTGCATGGGCACGCTCCCGCCCGTGACCGGCACGACGACGACGTGCTGGACGCTCGGGCAGTTCTTGAGCGCCTCGTCGGCATTCGTCTTGAGTGGCACCTTCCGGCCGCCGCGCCTGCCCTCGTCGGCGGTGATGAGCACGGTGCTGTCGCAGTCCTGGATGCGGTTGGCGAGGCTGTCCGGCGAGAAGCCACCGAACACGACCGTGTGGACCGCCCCGATCCGCGCGCAGGCGAGCATGGCGACAGCCGCCTCGACCACCATGGGCAGGTAGATCGTCACCCGGTCGCCCTTCTTGACGCCGAGCGACTTGAGCGCGTTGCCGAGACGGCAGACTTCCTCGTGCAGCTCGCGGTAGGTGACGCGCCGCTGCTGGCCGGGATCGTCGCCTTCCCAGATGATCGCGACTTGGTCGCCCTTGTCCGCGAGGTGGCGGTCGAGGCAGGTCGCTGCGGCGTTGAGCTGGCCGTCCTCATACCAGCGGATCTTCACGTCGCCCGTGAACGACGTGTCCTTGATCCGGGTCGGCTCCTTGATCCAGGGAATGCGCCGGGCCTGCTCGCGCCAGAACCCGTCCGGGTCGCGCGCCGCCTGCTCATACATCGTCCGGTATTGCGCGGCCGTGACGTGCGCGCCCGCCGCGATCTCGGGTCTCACGGGGAACACTCCTGCATCAGCCATCGCCGCCTCCCAAGTCGCGTTGGCATCAGTGAAGCCCCGCATGGCGGGAACGGCAAGAGGGGAGGCTACAGCCCGGCATCCTCCGGCACGAGGACGAGGCCATCCTCGACCGTGACAAGCACCGCTTCCAGCCGGTCGCCTTTGCACGGCCCGCGCATGCACAGCCCGTCGTCAAGCCGGAACTCCGCCCCGTGCGTCGAGCAGACGATCCGGGTCCCGCCATAGGCAAGGAACTGGTCAGGTGCCCAGTCGAGCGGCACGCCGAGATGGGGGCACGAGTTCACCCAAACCTGCACCCGTTCGCCGCGCCGGAGGGCGAACAGCCCGGTGAACCCGCCCGGCGCCGGCGGGAAGCCGCGCGTGCCGCCGTCCGGCAGCTCGGCGAGGCGGCATAAGGTCCGCATCAGAAGCCGCCCAACTCCAGGATGCGCCGCCAGTGCGCGTCGCCGACCGGGCTGACGGAGAGTCGCGACTGCCGCAGCAGCGCGAGGTCGGCGAAGAAGGGGTCTGCCCTGAGCTGCGTAAGTGAGACGGGGCGGGGCAGGGGGCCGACGGCGCCCATGTCCACGCAGAGCCAACGCCCGGTCTCGTCCGTAGGATCTGGATAAGCTTCCCGCGCGACCTCGACGACGCCGACGCACTCGCGGCCCTGGCCGCTGTGGTAGAACAGCGCCCGGTCGCCGAGGCGCATGGCGGCGAGATGGCGCCGGGCGAGGGCGTTGCGCACCCCCGTCCAGGGCTCGACGCCGGCCGCGACTTGCTGCGCCCAGGAGAAGGCGTCCGGCTCGCTCTTGACCAGCCAGGAAGCCATCAGGCGGCGAGCTTACCGTCCCGTGCGACCTGGCGAATGGGGCGGACGACTGTGCTCTCGAAGAGGCCGGCCTTGGCGTAAGGGTCGCCTGCGGCGAAAGCCTCCGCGGCGGCGCGGTCGGCGGCCTCAATGAGGAGCAGGCTGCCGCAGGGGTTGCCCTCCGGGTCGAGTAGGGGGCCGGCGAAGTGCAGGTCGGCCTCGCGGGTGCGAAGATAGTCGAGGTGCGTGGGGCGGCTTGCCTGGCGAATGGCGAGGCTGCCGGGTTTGTCGGTGCAGATCAGGGCGAATAGCATGGGGTCTCCGTGAGAACATCATGGTTCAGAGCCTGCGACGTGCTCCTCGGTGGCTAGATAGCGTGGCACGCGGAAGCCCAGCATCCATGGTGTTGCCAAGCTCCTACTGAACGCTCGCCCTCCAACGCCAGCGGCCCGGCCCTTATCGGATGCCCGCATCTATCAGTGGCACCAAGCCGCCGATGGTCTGCGGTGTGACGACACCCGCCCCGGTGTTCAGCGTCAGCCCCGGCATCTTATACTTGGCCGACACCACGCATTGCAGCACGGGCATGAAGCCTTGCAGGTAGAGGAGCTGATCGAGCGTCGCGGAGACGTAGCCGCTCTTGAGGCCGTCTATGGTGGCGGGGGCGAGGTCAATGCCGCCGACGGTGATCTCGCCCGGCTTCTTCCCGGCCTTGTGCAGCACGTCGGCGAGCACGCCGGTGACGCCGCCGTGCTGCGTGCCGATAGCCTTGAGACCGGGGTGCGACTGCACGTAGGCGGTGAGCACCGGGACCGCGAGGGTGGGGTCGGAGTTGGCCTCCTGGGTGATCTCCAGGCGATCCACCTTGAGGCCGGCCTTCTGCAAGGTGTCGGCGAGGCCCTTCTCGGAGAGGCCGCGCTCGGCCTGGCTGAATACGCCATAGACCATCGCCTGGTCGCCGGACTTGAGATTGCCGTCCTTCATCATGGCCTGTGCCGTCAGCACGCCGCCTTGGTAAAGGTCCACGCCGGCGTAGCCGAAGCCCTTGGGGCCGAATTCAGTTTGCAGCGACGTGAGTGGGGAGTTGCCGTCCGTGACGACGACACCCTGGTCCACGGCCTGCTTGACGAGGTCCTGGAACGCGTCCGCCCCAGGGTGTCCCATGATGACGATGCAGGACGGCTTGGCGGCCAGCGCCTCGCGGAACTGCTGGATCATGGTCTCCGGCGCCCAGGCGGCGAACTGCTCGTTGAGCTTGTCCACGCCGAGCGCGTGGGCGGCGGCTTCGGCGCCCGTCTGGCGCGCGAGAGTGGCGCCGTCGCCTGCGTTGCCGCCCATCTGCATGTAGATGGTGACGCCCTTGCCGGGCGGTGCATCGGCGGCGTGGACGGCCCCGCTTGCGAGAGGTTGGGCGAGCAGGACCGCCGCGGCGGCGAGCAAGGTTGCCTTGCGTGTCATGGTTGTTCCTTCTCCCGGAGAACGGTTGTTGCTGGGTCTGGGGCGGCCCGGCGGAAGCGCCCGAGCAGGGTGGCACGGCGGCCCGGCTCCTCGACGAGCAGGTAGAACACGATGGCGACCAGGAAGATGAGGCCCTGCACGGTCCGCACCCAAGCGCCGGTGAGGCCGCTCGCCACCAGCCCGGCTTCCAGCATCCAGATGATGAGGCAGCCGAATACGGTGCCAACGAGGGTCGCGCGCCCGCCGAAAATGCTGGTGCCGCCGATCAGCACGGCGGCAATGGCGGTCAGCAGATAACCTTGGCCCTGGTTGCCGAAGTAGTTCTTGTTCTCCAGCGTGAGCAGCACCGCCGCGGCGGCGGCGAGCAAACCCATGAGCGTGAAGAGTTTGATCTTCTCGGCTGCTACGGGGATGCCCACCACCTGCGCGACCTGGTTGCTATCGCCGATGAAGAGCACGTGCTCGCCGAAGCGGTGGCGGTTGAGGATGAACCAGAGGAACACCACGATTCCAGCCGTCCACAGCGCCTGGATCGAGATCTGATCCTGCCAGGCGACGCCGTTCGGGTCGCCGCCAAGGCTGCCGACGAGTACCGCATAGACACTGCTCTGCTCCGCGCCGCGCAGCGCGTAGCTCTTGCCGCCGGAGAGCAGGGTTGCCATGCCGCTCCAGAAGAACTGGGTGCCGAGCGTGGCAATGAAGCTCGGGATGCCGACGCGCGCGATCAGCACGCCGTTCACCGCGCCGACCAGGACCCCCGAGAGCAGCGCCCCGAGCACGGCCAGCCACCCGAGCTGCCACTCCTTGAACAGCACGGCGAACACGAAGCCGGAGAAGGCGATCACGGACGGGAACGACAGATCAATCTCGCCCGCGCCGATCACGAACGTGAGGCCCGTCGCGAGCAGGATCAGCGGCGGGGCGGTGGAGAGCAGCGTGGTATAGATGTTGGGCCGCAGGAACACCTCGGGCGCCGTCCCCATGAAGAGCGCGAGGATGAGGACGAACACCACCATGATCGGCAGCCCCTCGACGCGGGACAGGATGCCGGGCGTGGCGCGGGACTGAGGCAAGATCGGCTTTCCTCAGTGCGCGCCCTGCAGCGCGATCAGGTATTCTGTCAACTCGGGGACGGTCATCTCCCGCGGACTGACCGTGGCGACGATGCTGCCGCGATCGAGCACGACGAGACGGTCGGCGACCTCGTGGACGTGGGCGAGGTTGTGCTCGATGTAGATGCAGGCCCGGCCCGACTCCTTGATGCGCCGCACGAAGTCCAGCACCTTTCGGACTTCCTTGACCGCGAGCGCCACGGTCGGCTCGTCGAGGATGATGAGATCCGCGTTGAAGTGCATCGCCCGGCCGATGGCTATGCCCTGCCGCTCGCCGCCGGAGAGCTGGCCCACCGTGCTGTCCACGGTGATGCCGGCGCCGCGGAAGCCGATGGTGTTGAGCAGGATGTCCTCGGCGACGCGCTTCTGCTCGGCCACCTTGATGAAGCCGAAGCGGTCGGTGATCTGCCGGCCGACGAAGAAGTTGCGCCATAGCGGCTGCTTCTCGCCGAGCGACTTGTCCTGATAGACCGTCTCGATGGAGAGCTTGTGCGCGGCGCCGACCGACCACGTGCTCGCGTTGATCTCCTGGTCGCGCACGAAGATGCGCCCCGCGCTCGGCGGCATGACGCCCGTGAGCGTCTTAATGAGGGTGGACTTGCCGGCGCCGTTGTCGCCGATGAGGCCCACGGTCTCGTTGCGGCCGATGGCGAGCGTAATGTCGCGCAGCGCGTGCACCGGGCCGAACCACTTCTGCACGCCTTCCATGCGCACGATGTGGGCGAAATCGGCCACGCTTGTTCTCCTGGACGTTGCGGCGAGTCTCGGCAAGAACGGGGGGCAAGTCAACGCAGTCTGCGCGCCTTCGCGCGACGCGGCTTGCACGGATCGCCCGGCGCTCATAGGTTCCCCCCGGTTCGGGGCGTGGCGCAGCCTGGTAGCGCGCGTGTTTTGGGTACACGAGGCCGCCGGTTCGAGTCCGGCCGCCCCGACCATTGTGAGAGTTAGGCACGACGGAGAGCCAGGAGAGCCATGCCCAAATCCACCCGCGCCCGCATCTTCCAGCGGCCCAAGACAGCGATGCAGTCCGGGACGGCCGGGACCGGCAACTGGGTGCTCCAGTTCGAGCCCGGCGAGCGGGAGCGCAACGACCCACTCATGGGCTGGTGGGGCAGCCAGGACACGCAAGGCCAGGTTCGGCTGCGCTTCGACGCGCGCGAGGAGGCGATCGCCTTCGCCGAGCGCAAGGGGATCGCTTACGAGGTGGAAATTCCGCCGCGCCCCCGCACGCTCAAGCCGAGAGCCTATGCGGACAATTTCCGCTACGGGCGGACCGAGAACTGGACGCACTAAGCGACACGGCACGCGCCCTTAGCTCAGGTGGATAGAGCGGCGGCCTTCTAATCCGCGGGTCGGGGGTTCGAGTCCCTCAGGGCGCGCCACCGAACGCCGAGGACGCCGGGCAGGCGAGTTAGGCAACGGCGAGTGCCGTCGAACGTTCCCCGTGTCGTGCCTGGCCTATGGCGCCGGTGCAGCAGGGAGTGAAAGCCGTGGCATCCTTATCCCAGGACAAAGACGCGCGCGTGGACGCGGGCGCTGATGCAGGCCGGCGGACAGGACCCGACGCCGCCCGCACCTTCGAGAAGCGGGAACGGTCCGCGACGCCGCTCAGGGACGTGAACCGCTGCTCTGTGCGGCCGGGCGACCTGATCGCTCACCGGGGATACACGGTGCTCGTGACCGATACGCACGGGCGCATCGGGGACGGGATCAAGGGCTTCTACCTGCACCGGACGCGGTTCCTCTCGCGCCTGCAGATCAAGGTCAACGGTGCCAACCCTGAGTTCGTCTCGGCGAACGCCGTGGACCACCATTTCATGACCTCCTACCATCTGGCGCCGTCGCCGGCCGGCGCTGCGGCCGGACCCACGCCGGACGACCCCAGCAAGGACGGCGGAGAGATCGCCCAGAAAGCCATCGAGGTTCAGGTCAACGCCTTCTCCGGCGGCGGTCTGCACCTCGACCTCATCGTGACCAACCACGCGATGGCCGAGACGGACGTCACGCTCTCCCTCGAACTCGCGGCCGACTTCGCCGACCTGTCCGAGGCGTCAGAGGGCAAGCGCAAGCAGAATGCGCTCGTCGAGCGAGCTTGGACGAATGGGGCGAACAGCGGGAGCGGTGAGTGCGAAGGCAAGCTGGAGTTCCGCTACAAGCATCCCGACCTCCCCCTCGCAACCGGCATCCGCATCTCCGGGGGCGACGAGCTGACCGATCTGGGCGACGCCATCGCCTGCCATCTCAGCCTCCGCCCGCACGAGCCGCGCGTGCTCACGGTGGACGTGGCGCCTGTCTTCGAGGGCGAATCGGTCGAGCCGCTCTACGGCCGTGACGGCGCGTTCTCGTCCGAGGACGCCTCGATCCAGGCCCGCCGCGACTGGATCGCCGGCTGCGCGCAGTTGTCAGCGGCGAACGGCTCGGTGCAGTTGGCGTGGGAGCAGGCCGTCTCCGACCTCGCCTCAATGCAACTCCTTGAGGGGCCGGGTGCCGAGCAGTTCATGATCGTAGCGGGCGTTCCGAAGTACACCGGGCTGTTCGGGCGCGATGCCTACGTCACCGCCTTGCAGACGGCCGGGCTCAACCCGGCTACGCTGCGCGGCGCGCTGCTGGTGATCAGCCGCTGGAACGCGGAGACGACCGACGACCTCTACGACGCGCAGCCGGGGAAGGTCCTGCACCAGCGCGAGCGGGGGCCGCTCGCCAGGCTCGGCAAGACGCCGTTCCTGCACTATTATGGCGACTACTCGACGCCGGGCCTGTTCCTGCTCGCGGCGGCGGCCGATCTGGCGCACACGGGCGACCTCGATTTCTTCCGCTCGATGCGGGACAAGCTGCTGGTCACGATCGAGTGGATGGAGAAGAACGCTGACAGCGAAGGTTTCTATCCGTATCTGACGCGGTCCCCCCAGGGCCTCAAGAACCAGAGCTGGAAGGACTCGGGCGACGCCGTCCTCTACCCGGATGGGCGCATGGTGAACGATCCCATCGCCATATCCGACGTCCAGGGCCTCTACTACGCCGGCAAGCAGGCGGTCGCCCTTGCCTTCGCTGCGGCCGGCGAGCACGGCCGCGCCGACCAGCTCCTCGCCGAGGCACGCACGCTGAAGCAGCGGTTCAACGAGCGCTTCTGGATGCCCGATGAGCGCTACTTTGCCATGGCGCTGGACCCGGACAAGCGCCAGGTCAAGACCATCGCCTCGGACCCAAGCGCCTGCCTCGCCTACGGGATCGTGGACGAGGACAAGGCCGGCGCCGTGGCCGAGCGGCTGATGGCGCCTGACATGTTCAGCGGCTGGGGCATCCGCACGCTCTCCAGCGAGCACCCGGCGTTCAACCCGTTCGCCTATCACCTCGGGGCGGTCTGGCCGTCGCCGAACTCCATCGCCGCCCACGGACTCAAGCGCTATGGCTTCGATGCGGCGATGCACCGGGTCGCCGAGGGCATGTTCTCGGCGAGCCAGGTCTTCGACCTCGACCGCCTGCCGGAAGTCTTCGGCGGCCACCCGCGCGACGCGCGCCACCCCCATCCTGGCCTCTACCCTGGGGCGTGCTCGCCGCAGGCGTGGTCGTCGGGCGCGGTGATCCTGCTGGTGAACACGATGCTGGGCTTGCTTCCCATGGCGCCACGCAAGACGCTGATCGTTGATCCCGTCCTTCCGGAGTGGCTGCCCGAGGTCACGCTGCGCAACATCCAGGTCGGGCAGTCCCGCGCCGGGCTCAGGTTCCGACGGGATGCCTTGGGCCATACGGAAGTCGAGGTGCTGGAGGATGGCGGCCTGCGCATACTCCGGCTCCCGCCCCGCAGCGCCGCAGCCCCGGAAGGCAAGGACCGGATCGCGGCAGCGATGCGCGCGGCCCTTGATCCCGAGGCGGGGATCGGCATCGCGCTGACCCGCGGAGCCTCTTAGAGCAGCCCCGCACCCACGGCGAGGGCGAGCAGGACGGCAAGGCCGCCGATCACGCCGCCGGCGATGGCGACGACCGCGAGCTGGGTCACGACGGCAGCCGAACCTAGCACGATCGCGATCTGCAGGGCGCCGGCCGCATACTCGTAGAGGTGGTAGCGGTGGAGCGAGTGCTCCAGCTCCCGTTCCTGCTCCTCCGCCTGCTGCTGGACCTGGCGCGTGCCGGGGCTGGCGGCGTCGCCGTCGCGCATGCGCTTGACGGTCGCCTGCGCCTGCGTGATCGCGTCCTGCCGGGCTTGGTCGGGAGGGCCGGGGATGGCCTGCAGGATCGTGGCCGTCTGCTCGGAGAGGCGGGCGCGGGTCTCCTTGAAGCCGAAGAAGGTCCAGTCGTCGTTGGCGGTGATGTTGTGGGCGATGTACTCGGTCTGCGCGTGCTGGGCGGCGATCTCGGTCAGCGCGAGCGCCGCAGCCAGCGCCGCGATGAGGAGGGCGACGCGCCGGGCGAAGCCCACGGGCGGGCCGTGCTGATGGGCGTGCTCGGCGCTCTCACGGGCCTGCTCGGCGATTTCCATGGCGGATCCGTAGCGGAAACGCTCCGCCCCCGGAAGAGGGCGGAGCGGTGAGAGCGGCGCCGATCTAGGCCGAGTAATACATCTCGAACTCGACCGGGTGCGGGGTGTGCTCGAACCGATAAACCTCGGTCCACTTCAGCTCGATGTAGCTCTCGATCTGATCCTGGGTGAACACGTCGCCCGCGAGCAGGAACTCATGATCGGCGGCGAGCGACTCCAGGGCCTCGCGGAGGCTGCCGCAGACGGTCGGGATGCCCTTCATCTCCTCGGGCGGCAGGTCGTAGAGATCCTTGTCCATCGGGTCGCCCGGATGGATCTTGTTGCGGATGCCGTCAAGGCCGGCCATCAGCATCGCCGCGAACGCGAGGTAGGGGTTCGCGGTCGCGTCCGGGAAGCGGACCTCGACGCGCTTGGCCTTGGGGTTCGTGGCGTAGGGGATGCGGCAGGAGGCGGAGCGGTTGCGCGCCGAGTAGGCGAGCAGCACGGGCGCCTCGAAGCCTGGGATCAGGCGCTTGTAGCTGTTCGTGCTCGGGTTGGTGAAGGCGTTGAGCGCCTTCGCGTGCTTGATGATGCCGCCGATATAGTAGAGCGCGGTCTCGGACAGGTCGGCGTACGCGTTGCCGGCGAAGATCGGCTTGCCGCCCTTCCAGATGCTCTGGTGGCAGTGCATGCCGCTGCCGTTGTCGCCATAGACCGGCTTGGGCATGAACGTCGCGGTCTTGCCGTAGCTGTGCGCGACGTTGTGGATGCAATACTTGTAGATCTGCAGGTGGTCGGCAAGCTTCACCATGGGGCCGAACTTCATGCCCAGCTCGTGCTGGCTTTGCGCGACCTCGTGGTGGTGCTTCTCGATGACGACGCCCATCTCGCCCATGGTGGAGAGCATCTCGGCGCGCAGGTCGCTCTCGCTGTCCACGGGAGGCACGGGGAAGTAGCCGCCCTTGACGCTCGGGCGGTGGCCCATGTTGCCCTCGGGATATTCCTTGAGCGACGCCTCCGGCCCTTCGACGCTGTCCACCTCATACTTCGCGTAGTTGGGGCCGGTGCCGAAGCGCACGTCGTCGAAGATGAAGAACTCGGCCTCGGGACCGAAATACACGGCATCGCCGACGCCGGACGACTTCACGAACGCCTCGGCCTTCTTCGCCGTGCTGCGCGGGTCGCGCGCGTAGGGCTGGCCCGTGCTGGGCTCGACGATGTCGCAGAACAAGATCATGGACGGCTTGGCCGCGAACGGGTCCATGCACGCCGTCTCGGCGTCGGGCATCAGGATCATGTCGCTCTCGTTGATCGCCTTCCAGCCGGCGATCGAGGAGCCGTCGAACATGATGCCGTCGCGGAACGCTTCCTCGTCTATGGTCGAGACGTGTTGCGCCGTGTGCTGCCACTTGCCGCGCGGGTCGGTGAACCGCAGGTCCACATACTCCACGCTGTTCTCGCGGAGCATCTCGAGGACCTTCTCGACCTCGGCGCCCGAGGTGGACTCTGTTGCCATCGTCTTGCCTAGTCCCTTCATTGCACGGGCCGCCCAGCGCGGCCCGGTTGCCGTTTAGTCCCTTCGCGCGTTGGCGGCTACACCGCCTCCGTTACACCGCATCTGGCCCGCGCTCGCCGGTGCGGATGCGCACCACGTCCTCCACGGCGCTGATGAAGATCTTGCCATCTCCGATGCGCCCGGTGCGGGCAGCCGCCATGATGGCCTCCACCGCGCGCTCGACCACGCCGTCCTCGCAGATCACCTCGATCTTCACCTTGGGCAGGAAGTCCACGACGTATTCCGCTCCCCGGTAAAGCTCGGTGTGGCCCTTCTGCCGGCCGAACCCTTTGGCCTCCACGACGGTGATGCCCTGCAGCCCCACCTCGTGCAGCGCCTCTTTCACTTCATCCAGCTTGAACGGCTTGATGACCGCCTCGATCTTCTTCATCTCCATGCCCGCCGGGTGCTTGCAGCCCGGCGCCTCCCTGTTGGCGCGCCGTGCCTTGGCGGACGGCGGCGGAGGTTTGCACGCCGCGTGCCAGGCGGCAATGTGGGCCGGCAATGCAGGGTGGGACGGGCCTCCGCGCCCTCGCGCTGTCTAAGCTGCGAGCATGCTGCCTACTGGTTGTGCAGGCTGGCGCGCAGCTTGAATCGCTGAATCTTGCCGGTCGCCGTCTTGGGCAGGTCCTCCACGACCTCGATCCAGCGCGGATATTTCCAGGGTCCGGCCGTCGCCTTCACGTGCGCTTTCAGCGCCTCACAGAGGGTCACGGCGTCGGACGCCGGGTCTCGCAACACGATGAAGGCCATGGGCTTGACCAACCCGTCCTCGTCCTCGCGCGCCACCACGGCCGCTTCCTGGACCGCCGGGTGGGCGGCCAGCGCCGCCTCCACCTCGAACGGCGAGACCCAGACGCCGCTCACCTTGAACATGTCGTCGCCGCGGCCCTGGTAGCGGTAGAGGCCGTCCGCGCCGCGGATGTAGGTGTCGCCCGTCGCGGTCCATTCGCCGCGGAAGGTGCGGCGGCTCTTGGCGCGCTGGTTCCAGTAGCCGTCGGCGGCACTCAGGCCGCGCACCAGAAGCTCGCCCGCGGTGCCGTCCGGCACGTCGTTGTCCGCATCGTCCACGATCCGCAGCTCGTAGCCCGGCACCGCAACGCCCGAGGTGCCGTACTGCACCGCGCCTGGCCGGTTGCTGAGAAAGATGTGCAGCATCTCGGTCGAGCCGATGCCGTCGAGGATGTCGGTGCCGACCCGCTCGCTCCAACGCCGGCCGACGCCTTCCGGCAGCGCCTCGCCCGCCGAGATGCAGCGGCGGAGGCGATCCGACCCGGCGCCCGGCCCGAGCGCGGCGTGGGCGAGCAGTGCCGCGTAGAGCGTCGGCACGCCGCAGAACACGCTCGGCTGGTGCGCGCGCATCGTCTCCAGGACGCTCGCGGGCGTCGGCCGCTCAGGCAGGAGCACCGCCCTTGCCCCGACCGACATGGGGAAGGTCATGGCATTGCCGAGGCCGTAGGCGAAGAACAGCTTGGCCACGGAGAACACCACATCGTCCAGTTGGATGCCGAGCACCTGGCGTCCGTAGGTTTCCGCCGTTGCGCCGAGCGAGGCATGGACGTGCTTCGTGCCCTTCGGCGCGCCCGTGGAGCCGGATGAATACAGCCAGAAAGCGACCTCGTCCGCCGCGGACGGGACAGGCTCCGGCTCCGGCGGCGCCTCGGCGACGAAGCGCGCGAAGTCTTGCCCGAACAGCGGCAGGTCTTCCGCCGGACCGCCATCCGGGGCGGCGACGAGGACGAGGCGCAGGCCGGGCACCTGTCCCAGCACGGGAAGCAAACCGGGCAGCAGCGGCGCCGAGATCACCACCGCCTCGGCTCGGCTGTCGGCCAGGATGTAGGCGATCTGGTCCGAGGGCAGCAGCGTGTTGATCGGGACCGGCACCACCCCGGCCCAGAGCGCACCCCAGAACGCGACCGGGAAGTCCACGGTGTCGAGCATCACCATGGCGAGCCGCCGCTCCCGCCCGATCCCGGCCGCGCGCAAGCCACCCGCGAAGCGCGCTGCCGCTTCTGCAAGTTCGGCATAGCTCAGGCTGCGCCAGGGATCGGTGAAGGCCACGGCTGCGCCGCGGCCCGCGGCGACGTGACGGCAGAGGAAATGGTGCACGGCGTTGCCCGCGGCCGCCGCCGGCTCCACCTTCAGCACGTCCATGCTCGTCTCCCCCGATCCGCCGTGCGCGGCATCAGCGTTTAATCCCTCCCGCCGTGCCCATGCCAGAGGAGCACCCAGAGGAGCACAATGAATAGTCCCGACGCCATCGAAGCAGCACTCTTGACCCGCCGCAGCGTGCGCGGCTTCCTGCCGCGCCCGGTGCCGCGGGCGCTGATCGAGCGCCTGCTCACGCTTGCTGCCCGTGCGCCCAGCGGCACCAACGTCCAGCCTTGGCGCGTCCACGTCCTGCAAGGTGACGCGCTGCGCCGGCTCGGCGAGGCGCTGGTGGCCGCGCACGACGCCGACCCCCAGCCGAGTGCGCCGGACTACCGCTACTATCCCGCGCAGTGGCGGGATCCTTACCTCGCCCGGCGGCGCAAGGTGGGCTGGGACCTCTACGGCCTGCTCGGCATCGCCAAGGGCGACCAGGAGGCGGCACACCGGCAGCACGGCCGCAACTACACCTTCTTCGGCGCTCCGGTCGGCCTGATCCTCACCTTCGACCGCGACCTGAGCCAGGGCGCGTTCGTGGAGAGCGGGATGTTCCTGCAGGCGCTGATGACGGCCGCCCGCGCGCACGGCCTCGACACCTGCCCCCAGGCGGCCTTCATCGAGTATGCGCCGATCATCCGCGCACAGCTCGGCCTCGGCGATGACCAGCTCGTCGTCTGCGGCATGGCGCTGGGCTACGCCGACCCGGACGAACCCGCGAACAGGCTCGTGACGGAGCGCGAGCCGGTGGCGAGCTTCGCCACGTTCCTCGATGTTTAGTGAGACGCTGCAGCCGCGGCGCACCGTGCTGCACCTCGACGGCCGGGCGCTGGAGGCGGCGTGGTGGGGGAAGGCGCCGGGCGAGGCGCCGACGCTGGTGCTGCTGCACGAGGGGTTAGGGTCGGTGGACCTGTGGCGGGACTTCCCGGCCCGGCTCGCCGAGGCAACGGGGCTGGGCGTGTTCGCCTGGTCGCGCTTCGGCTACGGCGCGTCCGACCCGACCCCCCTGCCGCGGCCCATGACCTACATGCACGAGGAGGCCGTGGAGGTGCTGCCGCGCGTGCTCGACCTCGCCGGCATCGGGCGCTGCGCTCTCGTCGGCCACTCCGACGGCGCCTCCATCGCGATCATCAACGGCGGCGAGGTACAGGACGAGCGCGTGCGCGGCCTCGTGCTGATCGCGCCGCACCTCTTCGTCGAGGACGTGTCCGTCGCCAGCATCGCCGAGATCGGCGTCGCCTACGACATGGGCGGCCTGCGCGATCGGCTCTCCCGCTATCACCGAGACGTGGACTTCGCCTTCCGCGGCTGGAACGCCGCCTGGCTCGATCCACGCTTCCGGGCGTTCGACATCACGGGCAGCATGGCGCGCGTCAGGGTGCCCGTGCTGGTCCTACAGGGCACGGATGATCCCTACGGCACCGCGCTGCAGGTGCGCGCTTGCCAGCAAGGGGCGGGTCGTCTGGTCGAGACCCTGATGATCGAGGGTGCCCAGCACGCCCCGCATTTGGAAACGGCTGACAGCGTAGTGACAGCCGTGGCAGGGTTCACGCGCCGGCTGTTCGGTCCTGCATTATAATTCCGACTTGCGCGGCGAGGCTTATGCATTATAGTGCAGTAAGGAAGGGAAACGCGCCGCGATGATCCGCATAGATTTCCAGACGGACCCGGCCCGCTACCGTCACTGGCGCCTGTCCTTTGACGGCCCCGTGGCGTTCCTCACCATGGACGTGGACCCGCAGGGCGGGCTGTTCGAGGGCTACGAGCTCAAGATGAACTCGTACGACCTCGGGGTGGACATCGAGCTTGCGGATGCCGTGCAGCGGCTGCGTTTCGAGCACCCGGAGGTACGTGCGGTGGTGCTGCGCTCCGCCAAGGAGGGCGTGTTCTGCGCCGGCGCGAACATCCGGATGCTCGGCAAAGCCAGCCACGGCCACAAGGTCAATTTCTGCAAGTTCACCAACGAGACGCGGCTCGCCATCGAGGACGCGACCGAGAGCAGCGGCCAAGCTTATCTCTGCGCCGTCAACGGCACCGCGGCGGGTGGTGGCTACGAGCTGGCGCTGACCGCCGGGCACATCATGCTCGTGGACGACCGCCGCTCCAGCGTCTCGCTACCCGAGACCGCGCTGCTCGCCGTGCTGCCCGGCACGGGGGGCCTCACGCGCGTTACCGACAAGCGCCGGGTACGCCGTGACCGGGCCGACGTGTTCTGCTCGGTCGAGGAGGGCATCAGGGGCAAGCGCGCCGTCGAGTGGCGGCTGGTGGACGAGGTGGTGCCGCCGTCGCAGTGGGAGGCGAAAGTGCGCGAGCGCGCGCTCGCCCTCGCCGCTGGGAGCGACCGCCCGGCGGACGCCAAGGGCATCGCGCTGACGCCGCTCGACCGCAGCATCACCGAGGACGGCGTGACCTACCCGCACGTGCGCGTCGAGCTGGATCGCGCCGGGGGCCGGGTAACGGTCACGGTGCTCGGGCCCCAAGGGACGCTTCCAGAGGACCTCGCGGGCATCCACGCCGCCGGGGCCGGGTTCTACCCGCTCGCGCTGGCGCGGGAGCTGGACGACGCGATCCTCCACCTCCGCCTCAACGAGCCGGAACTGGGCCTGCTCGTGCTGCGCACGGAGGGCGACCCGGAAGCGGTATTGGCGGCCGATGCGCTGTTGGTCGCCCATGCCGACGATTGGCTGGTGCGCGAGATTTGGCACTACCTCAAGCGCGTGCTCAAGCGCGTGGACATGACCTCGCGCAGCCTGCTCGCCTTGATCGAGCCGGGGAGCTGCTTCGCCGGGCACGCTCGCCGAGCTGGCGTTCGCCGCCGACCGCTCGGCCATCCTCGTGGGCAGCCGCGCCGGCGACAACCGCCCGGCAGCGGCGCTGCGGCTCTCCGCGCTCAATTTCGGCGCCTATCCGATGGGCAACGGCCTGACCCGCTTGCAGACGCGCTTCTACGGCGAGCCGGCGAGCGTGGACGCGGCCCGTGCGCGCATCGGCCAGGCGCTAGAGGCGGAAAATGCGGAATCGCTCGGCCTCGTCACCTTCGCCTACGACGAGGTGGACTGGGACGACGAGGTGCGCCTGATGCTGGAGGAGCGCGCGTCCTTCTCGCCGGACGCGCTGACGGGCATGGAGGCGAATTTGCGCTTCCCTGGGCCGGAGACGATGGAGACGCGCATTTTCGGCCGGCTCACCGCCTGGCAGAACTGGATCTTCCAGCGCCCGAACGCGGTCGGCGAGCAGGGTGCACTGAAGCGATACGGGAGCGGCGTGAAGCCCGAGTTCGACCGGGCGCGCATTTAAGGACAGAAGGAGGCGACCATGCCGGACGGCTACGTGCAAGTGGACTACGATGGGCTGATCCCGAACAACGTGGGCCTGAACGCGGACGCCCGCGTGCGCAAGGCGCTGGAGACCTGGCACCCCGGCTACATTGATTGGTGGAAGGACATGGGACCGGACGGGTTCCAGGAGAGCCTGGTCTATCTGCGGACCGCGGTCGGCGTGGACCCGACGGGCTGGGCCAAGTTCGACTACGTTCGGATGCCCGAATACAAGTGGGGCATCCTGCTCGCCCCGGCCGTCGAGGGGCGAACGATCCCGTTCGGGGCGCACAAGGGCGAGCCGGCATGGCAGGAAGTGCCGGGCGAGTATCGCGCCATGCTGCGCCGCCTGCTCGTGATCCAGGGCGACACGGAGCCGGCCTCGGTCGAGCAGCAGCGCCATCTCGGCAAGACCGCGCCGTCGCTCTACGACATGCGCAACCTGTTCCAGGTCAACGTCGAGGAGGGCCGGCACCTCTGGGCGATGGTCTATCTGCTGCAGAAGTATTTCGGCAAGGAAGGCCGCGAGGAAGCGGACGATTTGCTGCGCCGCCGCTCCGGCCACGAGGACACGCCGCGGATGCTCGGCGCCTTCAACGAGGCGACGCCGGACTGGCTGAGCTTCTTCATGTTCACCACCTTCACCGACCGCGACGGCAAGATGCAGCTCGCGGCCCTCGCCCAGTCGGGCTTCGACCCGCTCTCGCGGACGTGCCGGTTCATGCTGACCGAGGAGGCCCACCACATGTTCGTGGGCAAGTCAGGGGTGGCGCGCGTCATCGAGCGCACCTGCCAGGCCATGAAGGAGGCGGGCATCGAGGACCCCTCGGACGTCGAGGCCGTGCGCCGGCTGGGCGTGATCGACCTGCCGACGATCCAGAAGAAGGTGAACCTGCATTTCTCGCTGACGCTCGACCTGTTCGGCAACGAGATCAGCACGAACGCCGCCAACGCCTTCAACGCCGGGCTGAAGGGCCGCTACCGTGAGGACAAGCTGGCGGACGACCATCAGTTGCTGAACGAGACCTACCCGGTGCTGCGCCTCAAGGACGGGGATATCGTCGAGGAAGCTGTGCCGGCGCTGTCGGCCCTGAACATGCGGTTGCGCGACGACTACGTGACGGACGCGAGCCACGGTGTCGGTCGGTGGAACAAGGTGATCGAGCGGGCGGGGTGAAGTTCCAGCTCGCCCTGCCGCACGTGGCCTTCAACCGCCACATCGGCGAGTTCTCGGGCATCAAGGCCGATGCCGAGGGCAAGCTGCTGACCGAGGAGCAATGGCGGGCGAGGGTGGACACGCTTCTCCCGTCCACGGACGACAACC